>JAEZEI010000057.1 GCA_023417815.1 Bacteroidota bacterium
TCCATCCTTCTCGATATCGCCGTTGCAATCGCCCCAACCATATTCGCACTTCGGCTTATCGCACGTGCTGTCGAGGCAGCCGTAGTACATGTGCGGATGCGAAGGCGCGCCTCCACCAGTTTCATCGCATTCGTTGCCGCACGCTCCACAGTGCTTGTCGTTGGAGGTGTGATCCCGACAGCTGCCGAAGCAAGCGACCAAGCCGTCAGGGCAACCGCACTGGAAAGTGCCGTCCTCGAGTGGAACGCACGGGCGCGCTG
Organism: Bacteroidota bacterium; assembly: GCA_023417815.1. Taxonomy (GTDB): domain Bacteria; phylum Bacteroidota; class Bacteroidia; order Chitinophagales; family Chitinophagaceae; genus Ferruginibacter. The sequence goes on from JAEZEI010000057.1 coordinate 261, forward strand.
GGTCCGTGCACTTCGCACCGCAGGCATTGCAGTTGTCGTCGGTATTCAGGGCCGTCTCGCAGCCGTCCTCGATGCTCCCGTTGCAGTCGGCCGCGCCGGCGGCACACCCGAGCACGCACTGCCCGTTGGAGCATAGGATCGACCCACTCCACGACGCGCCGAGGCCGCAACTTGCTCCGCATGCGCCGCAGTTATTGATGTCGGTCATGAGATCGACATCGCACGGGTAGACCGAGCCCGGACACGTGGCGGTGTTGTTCGTACACCGAGTGCTCGGACAATAGTTGATGAGCCCGTCAGTGGCGTCCACGGACGCGTCTGCCCCAGAGAAGGTCGTTCCCTCCACCGAGGCGTCGGGCGGACGCACGAACTCGATCGTTCGGTGCGAGCAGGCGAAGGGCGTCGTAAGCGCGACGGCAGAGAGCGCCGTGGCCAGGATCCGTTTCTTCATGTCGGCGTCCGAAGTGGTGAATTACGAATTGGAATCAGGTTTGGAGATGGTTTGCGTTCGGCGACGGGACCGCGAGAGGAGTCTCGCGATCAGTGGACGGGCGCAAACGATCCCGAGCTGGTCTTTCGCAGCGCCATGCCGCCGGGATAGGCGTAACTGACGTAGGAATCCCAGCCCCAGAGCGTCGCGGTGAACTCGCCGTCGCTCCGCATGCGCTGGAGCCCGAGCGAGCAAGTCCCTCCGTCGAAGGTGTCGCCGGTCCCGCCGCGGCGTGCCAAGTCCACGCGCCGCCACTCGTATTCACCGCGCACGCCGATCGGCTTCCAGTCGGTGAGTACGCCGGCGCACTCGAGCCAGACGTCTCTGAACGCGCCGTTCGTCTTTCGCCGGATGATCGCCAGCGAGGTCTCCGCATACGTCGGGTCGGCGTAGAAGCTGTACGCGCTCTGGTATTGCTGGGCGGGTACGACGTTGACGAACTCGGGGTCGCCCATTTTGCCGTACACCAGGAGACCGGCCGCCACGGCGCCGGTCATGTGCGCGGCGACGTAGATCGGGTGATCCGCGTCCTGCGTTCGGACGACGAACGCTTGTCCGACACCAATGGAGAACGTCGCGACCTGGCCGGCAGCAAGCTCGAGGGGCGCGCCCGACGGGGGGATCGGCGGATCGTAATCGAGCTTCGTCCCGTCGCGCGCGGCGACGATTCGATACGCCATGGGCTCGGTTTCGTTCCCGGCTTCGGTCCCGCCCTTGCGCGATCGATAACCGACTGCGGCATATTCGGAGCCCCATTGCGCGAGGGACGGCAGCTGCTGCTGAGCGTAGTCGCACGCTGCCTCGTTGGATGGGATGAACGGGCACTCATGGCCGCCGAAGACGGAGACGGGCTTGTTCGAGACGACCACGCTGCCGGTCAGCGCCTCGAACTGGTGGAACTGGATGACTTCGCCGCGCTGAAGCCGATACGTCACCGGATAGTCTTGTGCGGTTCCGACGACGTCGGTGCCGTCCTGAATGGCGTTCGACGGGTGCACGGTCACCTCGGTGTCGTCCTCCGACGCGACGATCTGCTCGGTCGGTCCCCTCCCCGTGAACCCCGTCTCCCGCGTGATGTTCGTCCACGCGTCCACCATCATGTTCTCCTTGCCCCAGAGCGGGACGGGCAGGAGGAGCGTGGCCGTGGTGACGAAGCTCTTGCCCCCGGCAGCGGGGTAGATCGACGTCAGGCCGACCGGCACGTTCGAGGTCAGATGAAAGGACGCGCCTCGGCCCGTCCCGTACGAGGGAATCGCCTCGACGAAGGTCGCCGGAATCACGCCCTCCGGACATGGCGCTGCGATCGATGAAGCACCATCCTGGGTCGATCGGTCTTGATCGGAGAGATAGAGGATGACCGTGTCACCCGCTGGAACCGGCCCGGTGTGCGGGATGACCGCCCCGGGGTTGGCCGGATCTGCCTGGTACATGGATTTCGAGATGTCGAGCTTCTCGCCCTTGAGCTCGAGCGTCACCTCGGCGGGGATCGCCGACGTGTTGACGACGTACGCGGCGAAACACGCCTGCTCGATGCGGAAGGCCGGCGGATGAAGGTAGAAATCGCATCCGTTCGAGCTGCTGTCGGCCGCGGCCGCCGCGCAGGGCGCCTGGCAAGCGCCGGCGCCGCAAGCCTGCTCGGTCCGGCACGTCTCGACGGTCGCGCCGGTGCACGTGTCGATGACCGAGCGGCGGTCGAGCGAGCACTGCAGGCGGCACTCGTCCGCGGGGCCTGCATCGCCGGTTTTGAACTCGGTCGGCGCGTCGACGAAGGTCACGCGGTCCGAGGTGCATCCGGTCGACGGAAGGGCTGCGGAGATCGCGGTGAGGAGACTGGCGGCGACGAGGTGACGAGGGCAGAGGATTCGGCTCATCTCAAGGAGCTCCAGAGGGTGACGAAGCGCAATCGCGCATGAAGCCGAGGACGGACTCTCGGTGTGCCGACGTGGGGTGAGCGTCGAGGAACGCTCGTCCGATCGAGCAGGTGGCAGCATGGTCGCCGAGCCCTCGCGAAGCCTCGATTTCCAGCACGGAAATCTCCTGGGCGAGGACGCTGTGCGGGAACGAGGCGCGGTGGATCCGGACGCCGTCGCGCGCGCTCGCATAATCGTGGGCCGCGACCTTCGCGCGGATCCTGGAGATGCTCGCGAGCTCCCTCGCGAGCTCGTCTCCTGGCGATGCGCTCGCGGAGGCCGCCGTCGTGTTTCGCACGCGCGGGACCGGTCGCGGCGCCGAGGGCAGCGCATCGATGGACGTCGTCGCGATCGCCGGCTCGGAGGTTGCCACGTGAGGGTCGCTGGCGACATGAGGGTTGCTGGGCAGGGGATGGTCGCTCGCCGGAGCGGCAATCGGAGCCGGAGCGCCCTCACCGCCGAGCACGCGCTCATCGCTTACGACCTCGCTCGAGGGAGGAGCACCGGCGCGACCAGACGACCACCCGTCGCCGGGCGCGAGGTACGTGGCTCCCGCCGCGACCGTGGCGACGAGCGCGACGCTCGCGGTGCCGACGATCGCTCGCGGAGGCAGCGCCGCGAGCGCATGCGCGATGCGGGTCGCAAGCAGCGTGGTCGGGCCACCCAGGCGGAGGAGGCGGAACAGATCGCGCTGCTCGCGCCAGCGCTGCGGCGGGCGTTCGGCGCGTGCCCGGCGGAACAGGTCATCGAGATCAACGTCGTCGTGGCGGCTCATGGTTCGCTGATCCCCCTGTTGTTCGAGATGGCCGACGAGAGTGCGGCGCGCGCTCGCCGAAGGCGCGAAGCCACCGTCCCCTGAGGGATGTCCAGGACGGCAGCAGTCTCCGAGAGCGTCATGCTCTCGAGCTCGCAGAGGATGACGACCTCCCTGAGCTCGGCGGGCAATGCGGCGAGGAGCGTGTCGAGGAGTTGGAGCTGGCCGCTCATGTCGGCGAGCGACTCGGGCGTGGGATTGGGGTCCGGATGCAGGTCGAGGTCCTCGACCCCGCTCTCGGCCGAGCGACGCGTGCGGCGGCGCCTGGAGTTTGCGGCTACGCGCGTGACGGTCTGGAAGAGGAACGCCTTCTCCGCACCCTCCGCCACGTTGCCGATCTTGGACGCCAGGACGACGAAGACCTCCTGCGTCGCGTCCGTCAGCTCGTTGGGCGCGACGCCCAGACGGCGGAGGCCGCGCCAGACGAAGTCATAGTGCGCCACCGTCGCATTCTTGAGACGAGCCCGCTCGATGGCGGACAGGTCCGGGACGGTGAGGCTGGACGGTGACACGATCGAGGTCACCTTTGATAAAATGTCGGCATCCTTCGATCTGATCACGGACCGCTGAAAGAAATCCCGAGACCGAGACCGACCTCCCCGACGACCGGCGAAACCGAGTAGCGGACCACGAGCGGGCCGCCCCGCGACACGGTGTCGAACGTGGTCGTCGGGACGCTCACGTTACTGAAGAGCTCCGAGTACAAGGAGCGGGCGATGTGCCACCGTCCCCGCACACCGAGACCGAACGCGAGCCACGGATTGACGTCGGTGACATCGACGCCCAGCCCCCGGCTCGATGCCTCGAAGACCCCGGTGGTCGCGCCGAGGCAGCCTTCGATCGAGACGACGGAGGCCGTGCGCGAAACACAGCCTTCGACGCGAGCCGTCCATGTCCGGACGAGGACGTTCAGGGACGAAGGTCCCGGCAGGGCCGCGGCGGCGTAGGCGAACGATGCCCGCGCCCCGACCGCGTTGGCGCCCACGGTGCGCCGCGCGTCGATGTGGGCCCGGTAGCCCATCGCAGGGCGTGGCAGCGTTCCGAGCGCGAGCTCGGTCCCGATCCCAGCGCCGCCGAGCCACGTCGGGGGTGGTCGGGGCTGCGCGGCCAGAAGCTCTCCGCGGAGCTCCGTGCTCGCTCTTCGCTGCGGGGGCGGGGGCGCCGGGGCGTCCGCTTCCGATCCGTCGTCGCTCGTGCGCGCTTCGGGGACGACCGGAGCGTGGTCGCCCTCCGGAGGTTCATCGAAGGGGACGACGTTGCTCGCGAGGGCCGCAACGACGGCAAGGGCGCGCGTCAGCGTCCCGCAGTCATGCGCCTCGACGCTTCGCGTGTACGAGGCGCCGCTGCTCGCGGAGACGACGACCTCGCCGGCGAGGGCTCCTTGGGCGCGACGGATCCGCACGTGGAACGTGCGCGCGCGGACGCCTTCGGGCGCCAGCGTCAGCTTCGGCTGCTCGGCTCGGAGGAGCTGCATGAAACGCTCTTGATCGGGGCACTGCCCTGCGAGCGCCTCTTCGACCTCGAAGCGAAGATGGACGGGCTTTGGCGCCTCGTCGGCGTTCGCACGCGTGGCCCCTGCAACGATGCAGGCGACGGTGCTCATGGCCACGAGCCGCCTCGGTCGCGAAGCGCCGATCCGCTGCGGGCTCCGAGCGTCGGCCATCACCCCTCGGCGACGTGGACGGGGTCCGCGCGTCGCATGCACGCTGCCTCGCGGGGCATGACGG
>JAEZEI010000062.1 GCA_023417815.1 Bacteroidota bacterium
GATCCTCGAGGACGAGGACGTCCACTTGGCGTTCGAGAAGCCGGTCGATGCGGATCGCCGCGCGGGGCAGCGGTTGCTGGAGCGCCACTGATCGCGCGCGATGGCCGAGCACCCGCGCGACGGTGCGAGCGTCGCCGCGCAGGATGCGCTGGGTCGTGAGCACCCTGTGCCGTTGGGCATCGAGCGGGTCGCCGGGGGAGACGTGGTCGAGGAACGTCCGGACCGTTCCGGGCGACACCCCGTGGGTGGCGCCGAGCCTCTCGTTGAGAGCGACGGTGGCGTCGGCGTCGAGCACGTAGGCCGCTGCCAGACCGACCGTGTCCTTGAGGATGTCGCTGAGCAGCCCCTGCCACCTGCTCATCGGCATCAGCGGGTCGGAACCCGCGACGAAGACGAGGCGGCGCCGGGCGTCGTCGAGCAGCAGGTCCGCGAGGTCATGCACACCGCCATCGGTGACGATCTCGGGCACCGGGCGCATCGCGGCGATATCCGCGCGGGCGTCGCTGAAGACCTCCAGGAGGTTCCGGGCGAGTCGGGGGATACCGGCGGTCTGGCCGACGGGTCCGTCGATGTCGAGCCAGACCCACGGGTCGCGCCGCGAGTCTCCCGGGACGTGGAGAGTCAGAGTCGACGTCCACCGGCTCCCCGTGCCGGTCTCCACGACACGTGCGCGCACGGACCGCGCATCGTCACCGCCGTCGAGCTCCTGGAGGAAGCCCGTGGCGTTGTCGGACAGTGGCACACGCCGACCCCAGGAGAGCGCGTCGACGTCGAGCCTCTTCGACTTCAGCCACGATCTGAGCTGCGACAGCGCGACGACCTCGACGTCGTCACGCCGCCCGGGTACGTCGAAGATCGTGCGGTATCCCAGCATCGCGAAACCACTCCTCGGGGGCCGGTGTCGAAGGGAAACATAGACGCGGGCACCGACACCCTGGCCCGTACCCACGACCCGTCACGGGCGTCAGGGACCGGGGGTCGCGTCGTCCAGACGTCGCCTCAGGTGAGAGATCAGGCTGAGCGCGTCCAGGCAGTCCTGGTAGGTGAAGACGCCTTCGGTGCTCAGCCGGGCCAGCTCCTCGTGCGCCATCGGGTTTCGGAAGCCGCCCTGCACACCGAGCGAGAGGTGGTGCTGCGCCCTGCAGACGTTCTCTCGGGTACTGGCGGTGAAGCCGGCGTCAGCCCACTTGGCGAAGACGTTCAACCCGCCGCCGGCGAACGCCTTGTTGAGGAGGTTGGTGTCACTGAGATCCTCAGTGCTCGCCAATGCCGCACGGACGTCGCTGACGTACCGCTTCGCCGCCTCGAGCACGGCCGGCATGTACTGCTCGCTCTCGTAGTAAGTTCTGGCGACCTCCCCGATCCGCCCGTGCAGATGCCGCCAGTGCATGTCCGCGTACGGGGGTGCCAGCTCCGACATGCCGACGACGAGGTTCATTCGATCGTCCTCGCCGATCTCCGACTCCGGAGATGTCAGAACGTCGAGGACATCGCGGACAGAACGTGACTCGGGCCCGTTGATCGTTCGGACCCACTCCTCGGCGTCGACCCCGAGCTCCTTACGCAGACGGGTCTTCTTTGCCGTCGAGCGCGTCTCGCGTCTGCGGTCCGCGACTTCGCGCAGCAGGCCGACGAGGTACGCGCGCAGCTCGTCGCCCACCGCGGACTCCCAGCTCAGGGATCGGCGGTCGGTGGCGATGATGTCCTCGGCCTGCTCGTCGACGTAGTCGACCTCGACGTATCCCGTGATGTACGAGAAGGCGTAGCTCGACTCCGACACCCCGAAGTACTCGGGCTCGTGTGCGAGCCGTCCGTGGACGTACAGGGTGATGCCGCGCATCTCAGGCGGAAGAGGCTTGACGGTCGCATACACCTCCCCGCGGATCCCGTGAGCGCGGGCGAACTCCCGCCCGGCATCGATGTCGTCCGGGATCCGCCACGTCGTCTCTACCTCGACGGACTCGTAGCGGAGAGCCCGCGTCACCGCGGACTCACTACCGTCGACGTCGACCACCGTGAGGCTGAACCCGGTGTCGACGTACTGGAAAAGCCGAGCGAGGCTCCGGGCGAGCGCGGCCGCATCGACCTTGGTCCGGCGCCGGAGCGCCTCGACCCGGATCGACGTACCGTGGACGGGGCTTGCGCCGGGCGTATGGTCTGTCCGAGGGTGGTATTCCCCGCCGGTCGACGCCTTGAGATCGTTCCAGTCCATCGACACGCGGGTCCAGGCTCCGGTGCCGGCGCGTTTCGTCCGTACGGAGACGCGGTCGCCGATCCCGAAGAGCGCGAGCTTGCCGAGGCCCTTGCGGCCCGCAACGCGACGCCTGCCCGATTCGGACATGCCGGTTCCGTCGTCGACGCGTCGGTTGCGCCCGATCCTCAGGTACTTGTCCGCGAGGTCCAGCTCGGACATGCCGTGGCCGTCGTCGACCACCTCGACGGACTGTCCGTGCAACCCGTCGCGGAGGATCACGCGGACGTCGGTCGCGTCGGCGTCGTACGCGTTCGCGACGAGTTCCGCCACCGCGTTGGGCAGGTGTGAGTACATCTTGAAGCCGAGGTGCTCGATCGTCATCGGATCGAACGAGAGCTTCATGTCGACCATGCGTCCCCCGATGTGGGGTCAGGCGGCCGAGAGCACCGCCTTCCCGATCGCCTCACCCAGCTCGAGCGGGACGGCGTTCCCGATCTGCCGTGCGATCGCAGTCTTGGAGCCGACCCACTTGTACTCGTCCGG
>JAEZEI010000071.1 GCA_023417815.1 Bacteroidota bacterium
CTTCTGACCCGATGTCCGACCTCGCCTCGGTGCACCCGTCCGAGCTGGAACGGGCCTGTGCGCTGACCGCGGTGGCGTTGAGCGGGACCCGCCGCGACGGGGCCCGCCTGGTCAGCGGTGCGAACCGGGCCTTCGGGCTCAACGCGGCGCTGACCGTCGTGCACGTCCCGTATCCGCCGCAGTCGACGTGGACCCGACGTGACGTGACATGTGCTGTGGCGCTGCAGTGTTCACCCTCCAAGGACCGCATCGTCGGCTTTCGGCTGGGTGAGCTGAGTGGGCGCGAACTGGCCGCCCTGACCCTGGTCGAAGCCGGTGTCGCGCTCGGCTGGGTGGGTCGGCGCTGGCCGGGTCTGCACCACGAGTTCGCCCGCCTGCTGCCCGATCTGGAGCCACTCGACGCCGAGATGGACGGCGTCGAGATGCTCAACCGGGCCGTCGAGTGGGCGGCCTCCGGGCGCTGCACACCGCTGCATCCGCTGCTCGGCCGCCTGCCCGTCGTCCACACCGCGCCGGCCACCCTGACCGACCGGTTGCGGCGACAGTTCGGCCGGATGCCCTGGACCAGCACCCAGAAGCGGGTGCCCGGACCGCACACGGTGCCGGTGGGAGGCGACGGGGGAGTGCGCAACCCGAACCTCCCGCCGCCGAGTCGGCCGCGGGACAACGACGACGACATCACCCCCGAACATCCGCCCGGCATCCCGTATCCGGAATGGAACGCCTGGACCGGGCGGTTCCTGCCGGACCACGTCGCGGTGCTGGAACTGAGGCGCGACCGCGGTGTCGGCGAAGCCCAGACCAGGCCCGCGGACCTGCGGAAGTGGTTCGAGGAGCACACCCACCGGGCGATGACCGGTCGACTCGAGGACGGCTGCGATCTGGATGTCGACCAGTACGTGCGGCACCACATCGACCTGCGCACCGGCGCGGCGGGCGAACCCCGGGTGTTCCGGGACCTGCTGCCCGCATGCCGCGATGTGAGCACCGCGCTGCTGCTCGACGGCAGTTCGTCGCTGGGTGTGCACGGCGGACGGGTGTTCCGGTTGGAGTTGGCGTGCGCCGACGCGCTGTCGCAGGCCATGACCAGAGCCCGCGAGCGGCACGGCGTGTTCGTGTTCACCGGCAACACCCGGCATCGAGTGGAGGTCCACTGTCTCAAGGACTTCGGCGATCCCAGGTTCGTGCCGCCGAGCGGGCTGGGGCTGTCCACCGGCGGCTACACCAGACTCGGCGCTCCGATCCGGCACCTGACCAGCCGACTGCTGGGCCAGCGGTCGGAGCGTCGGCTGATCATCGTGATCGGTGACGGCATGATCTCCGCCGAGGGCTATGAGGGCCGCTACGCGTGGGCCGACACCGCGCACGCCGTGGAGGAGGCCAACGCGGCGGGGGTCTCGGTCTACTACGTCGGCGTCGGCCCGGCCCGGGTGGACCCGCTGCCGGAGGTGTTCGGATCCCTCCGCTCACAACGGATTCGGCGGGTCGAGGAACTGCCGCGGGTGCTGGCCCATGTCCATCGCGAACTGGTGAGCGCCTGAACGATTGGGGGGACGGATGACGTCGGACACCTACTTCGCCGGCGGCGCGGAGGTCAGCCTGTTCCACCCGGCCCACCGGCGCAGCCTGCCGGTGATGCTCACCGGCCCGACCGGGTGCGGTAAGACACGACTGGTCGAGCACATGGGCCTGCTCCTGCGGCGGCCCGTCGTCACGATCAGCTGCCACGACGACCTGACGAGCTCGGATCTGGTCGGACGCTTCATGGTGACCGGCGGCGACGTGGTCTGGACGGACGGTCCGCTCACCAGAGCCGTAAAGGCCGGAGCCATCTGCTATCTGGACGAAGTCGTGGAGGCCCGCCACGATTCGCTCGCGATCCTGCACTCGCTGACCGATCATCGTCGCGCGCTCTACCTGGACCGGGCGGGCGAGGTCGTGCAAGCACCCGAGACGTTCATGCTGGTGTGTTCGTACAACCCCGCGTACCGCAGTTCGTTGAAGGAGCTCAAGCCGTCGTTCCGCCAGCGCTTCGTCACATTGCCGATGCGCTATCTCCCACCCGACCGTGAGGCGGAGGTGATCGTCGCCGAGGCGGGCATCGAAATCGGGTCGGCTCAGCGGCTCGTGCAATGCGCGACGGCGATCAGGACCGCGGACGAAGCGTTCCACTTCGAGCCCCCGTCCACCCGTGTGCTGGTCACCGCCGCGCAGCTGATTGCCGCGGGGGCAACCGAATTGGAAGCGGCCGAGGCCTGCATCCTCGCGCCGCTGTCGAGCGACGGGGCCATCTCAGAAGGTTTACGCGAAGTAGCGGCAGCCAGCCTCATGGAAGGAGTCAACTGACATGGTTGACCAGAAGGAACGCAAGCGCAAGAAGGCACTGATCATCCTGCAGATCGTCATCTACGGCTATCTGCTGACGATGTTCGGGATCCAGCTCTACATGTCCTTCGCCCGTGGGTGGTGGGAGTTGTGAGCCTGGACGTTCGGTCGGGCGGCACGGTAAGCCTCGAGGAGCACGACGAGGAATCACGGCTGGCACAACGCCGGGCCGACAAGTGGATGATCGTCGGCGCAGGCCTGATGGGCATGTGGGCACCGGGGATCTTCGGGCTGCCCATCTTCCTGCGCGGAGTATGGCTACAGCGCCAGGCGGCGCGCGCCGGTCTGTCGATGCGCCCGATGATCGTGACCTTGATCGGTTACCTCGTGCTGATCGACGGGATGCTCAACAGCCTGGGCTGGGCGCTGGACCTCGTCGCCAACCACACGTTGATCAACCGCGTGCTGATGGTCGGCTGGGGTGCGATGTTCGACGCCGGATACTTCTGGCACTACAACGAATTCTGGGTCGGGGGCGCTGCCGGACCCGGCGAGAAGTCCATGGTGTTCGGGATGATCGTCACGGTGTTCGCGATGCGGTGCGCCGCGGCCATCGGGTTCCTGCAGATGCAGCGCTGGGGACACCAGTGGATGATCATCACCTGCTGGATGGGTGTGCTCATCTGGTGCCTGTACGTGTTCAACATGACCATGTACGCCGACGTCCGATTCGCCGGTGTGGTCTTCCCGGTCATCGGCTGGTGGCTCTACGACATCTTCTAC
>JAEZEI010000008.1 GCA_023417815.1 Bacteroidota bacterium
ACAGAAAGCAGGATTGTTTGGAGGTTTAAGGTTGGAGGTTGTTTAGGGTTTATTGTTTAATGTTTATTGTTTAGTGTTGCGGTAATGTAGAGACGCATATTTGCGTCTCAAAAATGTAACACAGAGATCACTGAAAAAGCACAGAGCTGCACTGAAAGCTTTATCAGTTGGAGGTTTGAGGTTGGAGGTTGGAAGTTGGAGGTTAACTAAAATGAATGAAACGCTCCGGAGGAGCGCCCTGTCAATAGAAAAAAGCATACCATCCAAACATCCCGCTCCGGAGGAGCGTCCTAATAAAAAAGGTTCCCCGCAGATTCTCGGGGATTGTTTCGCAGATGTTCGCGGATTGCATTTGGAACAATAACTCGCATGTGAATTCTAATAAACATTCTTTGTTACACAGAGCTGCACAGAGAATACACAGAGCGGCACAGAAAGCAGGATTGTTTGGAGGTTTAAGGTTGGAGGTTGTTTAGGGTTTATTGTTTAATGTTTATAGTTTAGTGTTGCGGTATTGTAGAGACGCATATTTGCGTCTCAAAACCCAAATTCTTAATAATAGTTCCCGCAGATTTTCACAGATTGTAACGCTGATTTTCGCTGAATGTTTCATCCGCGTGAATCCGCGTATAGATCAGCGCTGATCTGCGGGAACAATTTGTTCCTGGACGTTTCTTAGAATGTAAACCGCAGCACCCCGCACTCAACCCGCTGCAGCGCGCCTTCCTTTTCAAATTCAAGTTTTCCCTCATCCACGTAAAGCGATGAATCGCCGCGCACCACAAGCTCGCCCGTGGCCGGCAACAGGTGATCCTTCTCCACCCGGAAGATGATCCTTCTCACCGAACGCATCCCCTCCGCTTCGAAGTCGTACCACACCTTTAGGAGACCTCCTTCCAGCATTCCCTTCACCGTTCCCCAGCTACCATCCTTCTGGTAATTATCATACATCATCCGGCCGGAGATGTTGTCTCCATCCGCTGTATAGGATAACCTTAATGAGTCGCGGCCCGTTACGCGCAGGAAGCATTCCTCTTCAGCAATCGGCGTGGGTGTTTCCAGGGGAGTTGCCGTGGTATCGGTTGCAGAGTCTTTCTCTTCGGGGGCGGCGCAGCCCAGTAAGAGCGCCGTTATTAAGATCCATTTCATAAAAACGATTTTTTACATAGAAAGCACAGAAATCCACCGAGATGCACAGAAAGGGTGCAATAATTCCGACAGCTCTCTGTATTTTCTGTGCCTACTCTGCGCCGCTCTGTGTAACTTCCTTACACATTTATGTTTCCTTCAACCGACCCATCCATGTGCGTCTTACCGGTGATAGCAGATGCCGCCACTTTGATCAACGAGATCATCTTTCCATCCTGCGTATCCCAGTAATATGCATTCACCGGCGTTACCCTGATGATGGTAACATCCGGATCATCCTTTCCATCTTCGAACCATGCCTTTGCCATAGGACTCCATTTGTCTTCAATGGTGGCGCGGTCGGTGTAAACAGTGGCCTCACCATACAACGAAATGAATTTCGAATCGCCCGCATCAGAGAAGATGAGGTGCACCCGGTTGAACTCCCCGATCTCGATATTCTTATTGCTGGTGAGCGAGCTGATGAACCATACGTTGCCTTCCTCATCCACTTCCTGCACCGCCATCGGCCGGGTGTTCATCGGTATCTTGTGCAGGTCGGTGCAGAACATGCATACGCGTATCTTCTCGCAAACTTCTTTCAGTTTTTCTACGGCTTCCTGGCTGTAGAGGTCTTTATATTCTCCCATGATTTACTTTTATATTAATTAATTGACATTTCGATAAATAATGGTTCCCGCAGATTTTCGCAGATCGTTTCGCGGATTATCGCAGATCAGCGTTTATCTGCGTCAGGATCGGCGAAAATCTGCGGGAACTATTTATAACCCAGATGGTTTATCAATTCTTCCTTCCTCCACCCATGCAACCGCCTCCGGCAGTTCGCTCATCGCGAAGCCCCGGTATTCTCCCGGCACCAGCATGCTGAACATATCAATGAAGGTGCGCACACCCTCCTGGTCGCTCACCATCGCCACCTTCTCCCATTGGAATAAATGCGAAAAGCCCATGATGCTGTCCTGTATCCACGCGCCGGGTGTAAGGTTGGAGATATTCGTATCTATTACCAGTAAAAAGTTGAGCTTGTCGTGTACCTCCAGGGTTTGTTCAACGCGCTGCTTCGCGAGTTTGAAATCGTCGGCCGTAACAGTCCCGCTTATACGGAAGCCCAGCACCCCTGGCGGGAAGTTGTGCATTTCGGTGATCATGATGGGGTTGATGCAAAAAAAGAACCAAAATGGCTTTAGGGAAATAATGGTTCCCGCAGATGCACGCAGATTTAGGCGCAGATTCACGCTGAAAATTTTCTGCGAAAATTAGCGGCTAATCAGTGAAAATCTGCGGGAACTATTCTTGTTTCAGTAGCCCATCATATTTCTTCCGGAACTTTTGCACCTTCGGCTTTATCACCATGCTGCAGTACGGCTGGGCGCCGTTCTTTTCATAATAATCCTGGTGATAATTCTCCGCAGGATAGAACTTGGAATATATTTCAAGAGAAGTGACGATCGGGTCATCAAACACCTTTTGCCGGTTCAGCTCATCGATCTTCTTTTCCGCGATGTCGCGCTGCTCCTGGTCGTGGTAGAAGATTACGCTCCGGTATTGCGAGCCCACATCATTGCCCTGGCGGTTGAGGGTGGTAGGGTCGTGGGTATCGAAGAAAACATCCAGTAATTTCTCAAAGCTTATCACCCGCGGATCATATTCGATCTCGAGGCATTCGGCATGGCCGGTAACCCCGGTGCAAACGGTCTTGTAGTCCGGGTTGGCCATTTCGCCGCCGCTGTAGCCGCTGGTTACGCTCTTCACACCCTGCAGGTCTTTGAAGATGGCCTCGGTACACCAGAAGCAACCATTGCCGAGGGTGGCTGTGGCTGAAGTATCGGAGGGTACTTTGGAGGGGTTGGCAGTTACGTTATGATCGTTCATGTGTGATTTTTGTGTACATGAATAGAAAAGAATGCCAAGAAATAACAGGCGGAGCATAAATGCAATTTAGAGGCTATTACTAAAATGGCTTTGTTAATTTCTAAGCGTCCTCTCGTAAGAAATGTTTCCCGCAGATGTTCGCAAATTGTTTGCTGATTTTCGCAAATTATGTCGCTAAATTCTGCGGGAATCTGCGTATGGATCAGCGGGAATCTGCGGGAACTATTATTTATACGGATGCTTTATTGTTACTTTGCTCCCCCATGAAACTGTACCCGGCCTCTACATTGCAACAACTCGAATTCGACAAGGTGAAGACCCTGCTGGCCGGCTTTGCACGCACCAATTACGCCCGCGCAAAGGCTGAGAACATCCGCATACATACCAGGAAAGACATCATAGAACCGGAACTGAAAAAAGTTTCCGAATACGCCTCCCTGCTTTCCGGCGGCGGACATTTCCCGAACGACCTGGTGGTGGACCTTAGCCGCGACCTGAAGCTGTTGTCCATTCCCGGCGCTACGCTTAGTGGCGAACAGTTCATGCTCCTGCGCCGGCTTGCAGAGAATACTTCCGCGATCTTCCGCTGGTTCACGAACGACAGGCGCGAGGCATATCCCGCCATGAGCGAAGTGATCCGCGATAATTATTATGAACCGGCAATAAAGGAAATGATCGAGGCTACCCTCGACGATGCAGGGGTGGTGAAGGACAGCGCAAGCGAAGAACTGGCCAGCATACGAATGAACCTTTACCGGAAAAGAAATGAATTGCGCAGGCTGTTCGACAGGATCGTTTCGCGTTTAAATAAGAATGGCTACCTCGCCGATATAGAGGAAAGCTTCATGAACGGCAGGAGGGTGCTCGCAGTACTCGCTGAACAAAAGCGGATGGTGAAAGGCGTGATCCATGGCGAAAGCGACAGCCGCAGAACATCCTTCATAGAACCCGAAGAGACCACCGAACTCAATAATACCATCTTCTCCCTTGAGCACGAAGAGGGCAGGGAAGTGCAGCGCATTCTGAAACAACTTACGTCCAACCTCAGCATGTATGCAACCCTGCTTACATCCTGGTTTGAAATTTCCGGCGAATACGATTTCATCCAGGCCCGCGCAAAGCTGGCGCTGGAAACGAATTCCACCATGCCGAAGCTTAGCGATAAGTCGCTGGTGAGGCTGGTGAATGCCGTGCACCCCTTGTTATTATTGTTCAACCGCAAGGCGGGAAAGCCTACCATCCCCGTGAACCTCGAATTGAACGACCAGCAAAGGATCCTCGTGATCAGCGGTCCCAATGCCGGTGGAAAAACAGTTACGTTGAAAACGGTTGGTTTACTCCAGGTGATGCTGCAGAGCGGGCTGCTGGTGCCGTGCAGTCCGGACAGCGAGATGGGCATCTTCAAGCAACTGATGATCCATATCGGCGATACGCAGAGCCTCGAATTCGAGTTAAGCACCTACAGCAGCCAGCTGAAGAACATGAAGCACTTCATGGAGAATGCGAATGGCCGCACCATGTTCTTCATCGACGAACTGGGCAGCGGCTCCGATCCCAACCTCGGTGGCGCCTTCGCGGAAGTGATCATGGAAGAACTTGCTTTCCGTCATGCCATGGGGATCGTGACCACCCATTACCTCAACCTGAAGGTGATGGCCAACAAAGTAAAGGGGATCATTAATGGCGCCATGCAGTTCGATGAAAAAAGATTACTGCCGTTATACAAACTGCAGGTAGGCAAACCCGGTAGCTCCTATACCTTCAGCATCGCCGAACGGATCGGGCTCGACAAGAACCTGATCGAACGCGCGCGCAAGCTCGCCGATGAAGACCAGTTCCGCCTCGACAAGCTCCTCAACCGCACCGAGCAGGACTTGCAGCGCATTGACAGGGAAAAAGGAAAACTTCAGCAACTGCTGAAAGAGAATGAGCAACTGAAAAAGGAGATGTCGAAGGTTATCGAAAAGGAATCGCATAAGCAGGAGGTGGAGCGTTTGAAGCTTCAGAACAAGGTGGCCGAAGAAAAATTCACCTACCTGAAAGACATGGAGCGCAAGCTGAAGGCGATGATCATGGAGTGGAAGCGCGAAGAAGATAAGACAAAGGTGATGAAGATGATGCAGGCCCTGCTCTTCGGGCAGAAAGACAAGCTCACTCCTTCAAAGAAAGAACGCAAACAGCTCGAAAAGTTCGAGGAAATCGCCAGGCCCGTGCAGGTCGGCGACCTGGTAAAGATGAAGCAGAACCGGCAGGTAGGAACGGTGAAGGAGATCCGTGGGAAGAAAGCGATCCTGCAGGTAGGGGTGATACCGATCACCGTGGCGTTAGCGGATCTTACTGTTGTACGGGAGAAATAATTGTGTAGAGGCAAGATTTTGCGTCTAAAAAAATATCACTGAAAACACAGAAAAAGGCACTGAAAACACAGAAAGTCTTCAATTTTTCCGGTAGCCTTCAGTGATCTCAGTGGAATTCTGTGATTTCTGTGAACCTTGGTTCCCGCAGGGGCCGCATATAATTCATAACCCCGCGCTTTAGCGTGGGGTAGAACGCGCCCGTAATAAATGGGCTTTAGCCCCATAAATGAGACGCACAATTTTGCGTCTCTAACCTACAAGATCATCTGGATCATAATGGTTTCCCGCAGATAGACGCAGATCTGCCATTACCCTTACAATTTTTCTAAATTCTAAAGCGCAGATAGGCGCAGCTCCGTAGGGGCGGCATACATGAGATGGCACAATGATGCGGCACCGGATTATTCAAAATCATCATGTTTTCAGCGCCCTTATGATTTTTTTGCTTCAATACATTCCATCACTTACTTTTGCCGCGGAGAGATGGCAGAGCGGTCGAATGCGGCGGTCTTGAAAACCGTTGACTGTCACAGGTCCGGGGGTTCGAATCCCTCTCTCTCCGCAGAACGAAAACAAATTGCCCCTGGCTTGCCAGGGGTATTTTTTTGGCCGGCGGTGACGCAAGCTTGCTTGCAGGCAAAGACGGATGAAAAAATAGGAGCACGCAGTGCGGCAATTTGTTTTGTTATAGCCGGACCTCCGGGTTCGCCGCAGGCAATCCCTCTCTCTCCGCAGAACGAAAACAAATTGCCCCTGGCTTGCCAGGGGTTTTTGTTTTGTAATAAGCTAATTTGCGTTGATCTGCGAAACAATCTGCGCGCATCTGCGGGAACCCTTATCAAAGACAGATGCTTTTAAGTTTGAGACGCAAATATGCGTCTCTACATTACCGCCTCATCAAACCTCCACCTCCAAACAATCCTGCTTTCTGTGCCGCTCTGTGTATTCTCTGTGCAGCTCTGTGTAACAAAGAATGTTCATTAGTATTCACATGCCAGTTATTGTTCCAAATGCAATCCGCGAACATCAGCGAAACAATCCCCGAGTATCTGCGGGAAACCTTTTTTATTAGGACGCTCCTCCGGAGCGGGATGTTTGGATGGTATGCTTTTTTCTATTGACAGGGCGCTCCTCCGGTGCGTTTCATTCATTTTAGTTAACCTCCAACCTACAACTTCCAATTGCTGTGCAATTTTTCTGAGGCCGGACTATTCGGTTTTTAAAAACTATTCAAAAAACATTTCGACAGCTTTCTGTGTATCTCTGTGCATTTTCAGTGCAACTCTGTGTAACCCTTTTTTTGTGAGACGCAAATATGCGTCTCTACATTACCGCCTCATCAAACCTCCAACCACCAACCTCCAACTTCCAACCTCCAACCTCCAACCTCCAACCTCCAACCAAGATGCAAACCTTTAATATATAGATTCTTCTTTCCTCACCATTATGCCTTACCTTACACATTTTGCACCCCTTTAAACATCTATATGTCCGCATCAGTTATCCAAAGAAATAACGTTCGTGTTTTCGGAAAAGGCACCCAGCCCATGATGTTCGCGCATGGATTCGGATGCGACCAGAACATGTGGCGCTTCCTTACTCCTTCCTTCGAAAATGATTACAAGATCGTGCTGTTCGATTATGTGGGCGCCGGAAAATCGGATATTTCTGCATACAATAAAGAACGCTATTCCTCCCTCCAGGGCTATGCGCAGGATGTGCTCGACATCTGCGAGGAACTGCAGTTGCGCGATACCATCTTCGTGGGACATTCCGTCAGCTCCATGATAGGACTGCTGGCCGCGGTGGAACACCCCGGGTATTTCGCGGAGTTGATCATGGTGGGACCTTCTCCCTGCTACATCAACGACGGCGACTATAAAGGCGGCTTCGAACGCAAGGACATCGAAGGGCTTCTTGAAACCATGGAGAAGAACTATATCGGCTGGGCGAATTTCCTCGCGCCGAATATCATGGGAAACAAGGACCGTCCCGAACTTGGTGAAGAACTGAAGGACAGCTTCTGCTCCACCGACCCGCTCATTGCACGGCAGTTCGCAAAGGCGACATTCTTCTCAGATAACCGCGACGACCTCCACAAAACAAAAGTGCCTTCGCTTATCCTCCAGTGTTCCGAAGACATCATCGCCCCACTGGAAGTGGGCGACTACCTGCACCGGAAACTGGCGAACAGCACCCTGAAAGTGATGAAGGCCACAGGGCATTGCCCGCACATGAGCGAGCCGGAAGAAACAATTTCCCTCATCAAAGAATACCTTAACGCAGCCTGATGCAGCACATATTCGACAAGGCCCCATGTCTTTACTTTGCCACGGCAGAAGACGGTACTATTGTCGATGTGAATGAGCGACTGTGCACTATGCTGCAATATGATCGCGAAGAGCTGGCCGGAAAGAAGGTGGAGATGCTCTTTACCATCGCCACGAAGATCTTTCACCAGACACATTTTTATCCCTTGCTGAAGATACAGGGTAATGCATACGAGATATATATCACCCTGCAACGAAAGGACGGTGAGCACATCCCCGTGCTGGTGAATGCAGAACGGAAGGAGGTTGACGGAAAGACCCTGAACCTGTATGCGGGCATCATTGTGCAGAACCGCAAGAAGTTCGAAGATGAACTCATTGCCGCGCGAAGGAATGCTGAGGATGCACTGAATGAGAACACCGTACTCACCGAAGCAAAGTACCAACTGCAGGTTCACATGGAAGAACTCGACCGGCAGGTGGCGCTGGCGCAGAAACAGAATGATGAACTGCATCAATTCAGCAGGGTAGTGACCCACGACATGCAGGAGCCCCTTCGCAAGCTTGCGCTCTTCTCAAGTTATTTCATGGAAGTGCAGGACGAACAGGAGCAGCACAAACTGGTGGAACGCATGCGTGGAGTGCTGGAGCAGATGCGGCAGATCATGTCGGGACTGCAGCAATACGTTTGGCTGAATGATGCAAAGATGCTGGTGGAGGACCTCGACCTGTATGATATTCTTTCCGTGGTGGTGAAAAGGGTGGAAGAAGAAAACCCGGATGTTTTCCTGGAAATTGATGTGGAATGTGATGAGAAGATCAGCGGCGACAGGGAGCAGGTCGAATTGCTTTTTTATCACATATTATCCAACGCGGTGCGGTTCAGGCGGGGCGAAAAGGCCGAAGTGAGCATAACCCTCCACAAAGTGCAGCGCAACCAGTTCCAGCACCTCGAAGGAAGATATAAATATATTGATCACATTATGATCACCGTAACAGATTCAGGAATAGGATTTGACCCAGTGTATAAGAACAAGTTATTCGCCCTGTTCCGGCGTTTACACCCAGGGAGCGGTCGCGGTACCGGCCTGGCGATCTGCAAAAAGATAACAGAAAGGCATAGCGGCACGATTTTGATAGACAGTACCCTCAACGGCGGAACCACAGTAACTGTATATTTACCATGTATTAATGTCCCCGGGAGCCTTTCCAGTGCCGCACATCAATTAAACCACGGAACAGGAAAGCAATGAACAAGACCATCCTCTTTGTAGACGACGATGCCGACGACAGGGACCTCCTTGCAGATGTATTAAAGAATCGTAATGCAGGCGTTAATGCCGTTTTCGCCGAGAATGGCATCAAGGCCATCGAATACCTCCGCGACAACTCGCCTTCTCAACCGCGTCCATGCCTTATCGTTCTGGACCTCAACATGCCCATGCTCGACGGCAGGGAAACCTTTTCAAAGATCCGCAACGAGCTGAACTGCTCCGTGCCGGTCATCATCTTCACCTCCAGCCAGAACCCGGAAGACAGGTCGCTGTTCAATTCACTCGGCATCGAGTTCATCACCAAACCGGATGAATTCGCGCGCATGAATATGATCGTGGATCATATGGTGGATATGTGCCAGGTTTGTTAAAACAGTCCGGAAAGGAATTGTTCCCGCTTGTTACACAGAGATCACAGACCTGCCTGCGGCAGGCACAGAAATCACAGAAAGAGAATTAACCATCAAATTTAATTTCTATTCAAAAAAAATTTCGGCAGCTTTCTGTGCCCTCTGTGCCTTCTTCAGTGATCTCTGTGTAACCATTTCTTTTGAGACGCAAATATGCGTCTCTACATTACTGCCTCCTGGAAACTCCAACTTCAAACCTCCAATTCTTGCAATTTTTCTGAGGCCGGACTATTCGGTTTTAAAAACTATTCAAAAATTATTTCGACAGCCTTCTGTGTATCTCTGTGCCTTCTTCAGTGATCTCTGTGTAACATTTTTGAGACGAAAAATCTTGCGTCTCTACCAAAACGCAGATCCGCGAACATCTGCGAAACAATCCGCGAGCATCTGCGGGAACCCTTTTTTATTAGGACGCTCCTCCGGAGCGTTTCATCCGTTTAGTTTTTTAAATTTGCATCGCCAGCCTGTAAGCATCCCAAACCATAACATAACTGCAATGCCATCCATTATTAAAGCAGGATTATCCCTGTTGCTGCTGTGCAGCACATCCCTCCACGCCCAAACAGATACCCTCGACCGCTTCATAAAGCAGACCATGGAGAAACGCCGGATACCCGGGCTGCAGCTCGCCATCGTAAAGGACGGCATGATCATCCGCTCGGGCAATTACGGCCTTGCCAATGTGCAGGACTCCATACCGGTAAGCGACAAGACCGTCTTCCCGGTTAACTCCATCACCAAGGCCTTCACCGGGGTAGCCGTGATGCAACTCGTAGAAGCAGGCAGGCTGAAGCTCGAAGATCCTGTATCGAAGCACCTCGCAGACCTTCCCGAAGCATGGAAGCCGGTAACGGTGCAGCAGTTATTGTCGCATTCATCCGGCCTGCCCGATATCGTGGATGAAGAAACCTCGATGATGATCGGCGACGGCTTCGATGATGCCTGGGCGAAGGTGATCGCCATGCCCATGCTGTTCGCGCCCGGCGAACGATTCCAGTACAACCAGGCCAATTATTTATTGATTGGAAGGATCATCGACAAGCTAAGCGGGATGTCGTTCCAGGAATATATTATTAAGGAGCAGCTCGAAAGGGCAGGAATGCCCTATACAATCCGTGCAGGCTTCGGCGCATCGAAGGATGTGGTTCCGCATGCCGCAGCAGGATATCATTTCCAGCGCGGGAAATTGCAGAACATGTTCTTCTCCTTTCCGCCGGTGCTGCAAACCGCCGCGGGCATGAGTTCCACCGCCAGGGAAATGGCCGCCTGGATCATCGCCCTGCAGCAGATGAAATTCTTCCGCCAGTCGTCCACGCTCGAAACGCTCTGGAAGCCCGCCCGCCTCAACAACGGCGAAACCGGCGGCTTCAACAAACTTCTCAACGGCTATGCGGCCGGCTGGCCAGTCATAACCCGCGACAACCATCCCGCAGTGGCTCCCGTCGGTGGTGGCCGCTCCGCGCTCTTCGTCTACCCCCGGGAAAACATGGCCATCATCGTGCTCACCAACCTCGCAGGCGGCGCCCCGGATGCCTATATCGACGAGATAGCGGATATAATCCGTAAGGCGCATTAATTGGCATTGGCTTCGCCTTTTTGTTACACAGAGATCACAGACCTGCCTGCGGCAGGCACAGAAATCACTGAAAGAGAATTAACCTTCAAATTTAATTTCTATTCAAAAAACATTTCGACAGCTTTCTGTGTATCTCTGTGTATTCTCAGTGAGTTCTGTGTAACAAAGAATGTTTATTGTTCCAAATGCAATCCGCGAACATCTGCGAAACAATCCGCGAGCATCTGCGGGAACCCTTTTTTATTAGGACGCTCCTCCGGAGCGAGATGTTTGGATGGTATGCTTTTTTCTATTGTTAGGGCGCTCCTCCGGAGCGATCTCTGTGTAACATTTTTGAGACGCAAGTATGCGTCTCTACATTACCCCAACAATAAACAATAAACATCCTCCCACCAATCTATTTGATCAACCCCTCCAGCCCCTTCTCCAACCCTCCGGTAATAAATTTGATCTTCTCCCGCTTACCCACACATTCCACATCGATCTTTTTCCCCGGAGATGCAATAAAACCTACCGCAATATTGCGTATACAATCATCCTCATGGATCGCCGCATGCGACGCCGCCGGCACATTTATGAAGGTTGAATTCGGCAACGACCGCGCGGTAAGTTCACCAAACAATGGCGGGGATACCGGATCGTATTCGCCCGACAGGATCAGAACAGGGACCAGGCTTTCCACTGCCGCGAATGCCTCTTGCGGAGCACTTACCGGCTGCCATACTGCACACAGGTCGCCTTCGAAATCGATGTTGAATGCAGTGAAATCAGGAAAGTTCTTTTCAAGGGACGCTTTTGTGTCTGATCCATTCTTCGGGTGACCTTCATAACATAAGATAGCCTTGCTCTGCATCTCGGAAAACTTCCCGAAGCGATCAGGGTTGCTGAACACCTGTCCCCACTTCGCCAGGAAATCATACCTGCCCTTCGACGCCTCTTCGATGGCCAGGGGCACGAAAGGGATCGCAGCGGGATTCAGCAAGGCACTCCATATGCTCCAGGCAAAATCATTCCCGGTAACGGGATACACGTCCCCGGCCTCATTGATCTTTACTTTATAAGGTTCCTTATTAAGATCATTCACCGCCTGCACGAAATTCTTTCTGACAGAAGGAAACCGGGATGCCATGGTCTTGTCAACCGCAAGGTTCCGCTCCAGCACTTCAAAGCTTTCTGCAAATGGCCTCACGAAATCCGGCCACGGCGCATTGGGAGGATAGGGTGAATCCAGGATCATTGAATGGATTCCTGCAGCATGGTCACGAAGGAGGTTAAGCGCCACCGTGGTGCCGTGCGAAACCCCGTACACATTCCACTTATCAATGCGAAGCGCCTTTCTTATTGCTTCCGCGTCGGCGGCCGACTGCATGGAGCTGAATGAACCTACATCGATCCCCTGTGAAAATAATTTTTCCCTGCACTTCCCGATCAGCTCCAGTTTATATTTCTCCCTTTCACCAGGAGAAAGTTGTTGTGCCCTGGCGCTGTTGAGCGAATCCTGCAGGTCTGCACACAACTCAGGCTCAGAATTCCCGGTTCCCCTGTAATCAAAAAATAGTAATGGCCGCTCTTGCCGCAACAATTTCCAGGCAGCAGAATTAAGATACCGCGGCACATTGCTGATCGTGGCGATACCCGGGCCACCATGCAGGTAGAGCAGGGGTTCTTTGCCGGCCTTTCCCGTCGCCGGGGCTTTCACCACTGCAAGACTGAACACGCCTGTCCCTTTTCCACCGCGCGGTACCGGCACCAGGAAGCATTCCACCCCGGTGCTGTCGGCCCACTTATCGTCTAGCCCGATCTTCGAACACGGGCACTTATGGTCTTGCTGCGCAAATAAAGCAGTTATAGGGAAGAAGAGAAGGGTAAGGAATATTTTCAAAAGAATGTGTTTAAGGAAAGATAAGGAAATTCCTTACGGAGGGGAGTCACATCATCGTGTGAATGGCTTTATTGTTACGCGGAGATGCACAGCGGAAATCCAATTTTTTTTTGAGACGCAAATATGCGTCTCTACATTATCCCAACTATAAACCCTAAAAAACCTCCAACCTCCAACCTCCAACTGGAAAAGCTTTCTGTGTATCTCTGTGCATTTTCTGTGCAGCTCTGTGTAACATTTTTGAGACGCAAAATCTTGCGTCTCTACCAAAACGCAGATCCACGAGCATCTGCGAATCAATCGGCGAACATCTGCGGGAAACCATTATCAAAGACAGATGCTTTTAAGTTTGAGACGCAAGTATGCGTCTCTACATTACCGCCTCCTGGAATCTCCAACTTCAAACCTCCAATTGTTGTGCAATTTTTCTGAGGCCGGACTATTCGGTTCTAAAAACTATTCAAGAATTATTTCGGCAGCTTTCTGTGTCGCTCTGTGCTTTCTCAGTGCAACTCTGTGTAACCCTTTTTTTGTGAGACGCAAGTATGCGTCTCTACATTACCGCCTCATCAAACCTCCAACTGGATTAGGCTCTCCTCCGGAGCGTTTCGTCCATTCTCGCTCGTTCGCTCTCGATGCAGCACTATTATTATTGATGGTGTCATCATTTCAGGATGCCCAAATATCTCCAGATATCAATTCCCGCACCATGCCATGAGAACTGGGACAGTATGACCCACGCAGAACGTGGCAGGTACTGCAATTCCTGCCAGAAGACCGTCATCGACTTTTCATCGATGACCGATGAGCAGCTCCTTGATTTTTTTAAGGAAAACAAGAAAGATGTCTGTGGAAGGTTTTATGACCACCAGTTGAAGAACCCCATACCCGTACCCGTAAGAAAGATCCCGTGGCTGACCTATTTCTTTAAGATCACCATCCCTGCGTTCTTATTTATGGCGAAGGCAGCGGCGCAGGAAGTGATTAAACCGCGAATAGAAATGGTGCAGCCTGGTGCCGATAATAAGGACAATGCCGAAGAATTACCGATAACAGTAACGGGCTCTGTCACTAACTTTTCAGGAATACCTGTTCCGTTTGCAAGCGTGATCATTCCCGGGACTAATATTGGTGTTGCTGCAGATGAATTGGGGCGTTTCAAGATCAGGCTCATGCCAGCGCACAGGGTATTGGAAATTTCATCTGTTGGTTACTACACTTTGCAATATGCAGTAAAAGGCCCGGGGGATATTTCCATTGTCCTTCGCCAAATTGCAACAATGGGTGAGGTGGATGTATCCTGTAACCTTGGAAAGAATCCACCTGTTGTAATTACTGTTGGAATGACAGTAATTGCAAAAAGATCAAAACCCAAACCACTTAAACCTGTACCTGACGACTCCATCAGGATCTATCCAAATCCTGTTCATCCAAACGAGTTACTCACAATCCAGTTTTCAAAGTCTGTTAAGGCAGACCAGGCTATTGAAATCTATTCTTTAACAGGCGCATTGATCCAGAGAGAAATTATCCCGGTGCACAAGAGCTCCAAACAAATTAAAATCAGGGTAAAGGAAACTGCCCAGGGTTTGTACATAATTAAGATCATAGATCTCAAGCGCGGAGTTTCGGAATCAAGGCAGATCAGGATCAAATAATTTATGATACCAGTTCTTATTGGGATGCAAGTATCCGCCCAAGGCGGGCAGGTTGCGTCTCTCCCGAACAGCCCTGGAAGGGCGGAATCTCCCAGCCGGCAATGCAACTTCCGATTAAGAATCAATAATGAAAGCAAAGCCCTGAAGGGGCGTAATAGATTTCGTCAAACTAAAAGGCATTTCGTGAGACGCAAGACCCCCCGAAGGGGTAAATATTGCGTCTTTGCCGGATTTCGTGTTGAATAAAATCCCCTCTGCCGTTTAGTATTGTGCGACGCATGCCGAAAAAATTCCCGCACGCAAACTGAAGCTCCGTAGGAGCGACATCCTAATAGAAATGAAGCTCCCTATACATTCTTGAGCCCCGTAGGGGCGACATTCGTACTCTGCCAGGTTGTTCGAAACTTGCACGCATCCCCCTTAATCCTTATTTTTAAAACCATCAAACCACGTCCAGCCGGATGCGCCAATGGAACTGAATCCTTACATAAATGAAGATGGCAGCCCTAGAGAAGGATTCGAGACAGAATGCTTTGCCTGGGCAAGGGCAAAAAGACTGAAAGAAATTGCATTGCTACCTATTGAAGAACAAAGGAAGATCCGGGAGGCTGAAGATGCATTGGAAAAGAGGATGGCAATGCAAGGACCAGTCAGAATTTTACCTAGATAGTTGGACCAGGGTTCGATTCCCTGCAGTTCCACAATCAAATCTGAAAAAGTATATCCGCGCCCATCTACGAATCAATCGGCGAACATCTGCGGGAAACCATTATCCACGAAATGCTCTTATAACCTGAAGGCCCTGGGTTCGAGTCCCAGCCATTTATTGCACATATACCCCTAAATGCTTATATTTAAAACCACCAAAACCCCGTCCAGCCGGACGATCCGCCTTATATGCGAAGTGTTTGCAGTTATGACCTGGAAGTTGAACCTGGTTCAAATATGATCCAGGATATCGGCGCGGTGTACGATAACGGCAAATTCTTCAGGGGAAAGTCGGTGCACGATTTTAAAAATTTCAGCAGCACCGCAGACTTCATGGTCGGACATAACTTGTTCAAGCACGACCTGCCTCATTTACAGAAAAAACTGGGTGATCCTTCATTCGGAATTCATAATACCATAGATACCCTCCTGCTTTCTCCCTTGCTGTTTCCTTCCCGGCCGTATCACCGGTTGTTGAAAGATGAAAAGCTCCAGGTGGATGAATTGAATAACCCCGTGACGGATTCAAAGAAAGCACTGGAATTGTTCAACGAAGAAGGGAGCGCCTTTTTGAAATTACCGGAGAATCTAAAACAGGTTTACTTCAACCTGTTGCACTCGCAAAAGGAATTCACCTGCTTCTTTGAATACCTGGATTATCGAAACGAATTACCGGCTGCTCCTCTTGCGCAATTGATTCGGCAATCCTTCAATGAAAGGATCTGCAGCCATTGCGATATTGATACGCTTATTAAAAATTCCCCGGTTTCATTAGCCTATGCGCTGGCCCTCATCAACGCTACCGATAAATATTCCATCACACCACCATGGGTGCGCAGGAACTTTAAGGATGTTGATGTTGTCTTAAGAAAACTGAGAGGGAAACCCTGCATTGAAGGTTGCGGCTATTGCAACAAAGCGCTTGATCCGCATGCCGGGCTGCAACATCATTTCGGATTTTCTGAATTCCGGAAGTATGATAATGAACCTTTACAGGAAGATGCCGTCAGGGCTGCTATCCACGGTGAATCCCTCCTGGCCATCTTTCCAACGGGTGGAGGAAAGTCCATCACCTTCCAGTTGCCTGCACTAATGGATGGGGAGAATACAAAATCACTGACGGTAATCATTTCCCCGCTGCAGTCCCTGATGAAAGACCAGGTGGATAACCTGAATAATAGGGGAATAGTGGAGGCAGTTACCATAAACGGGATGCTCGATCCCATAACCCGGGCTGAAGCTATTGAAAGGGTGCAGGATGGTCGGGCGCATCTCTTATATATCTCGCCTGAATCATTGCGGTCAATTTCTATCGAGCGGTTATTACTGGGAAGAAAGATCTCGCGGTTTGTGATTGATGAAGCGCATTGTTTCTCATCGTGGGGACAAGACTTCCGGGTGGATTATTTATACATCGGCGATTTTATAAGAAAGCTACAGGAAACAAAGGGACTGGATGAAAAGATCCCGGTCTCCTGTTTTACCGCTACCGCGAAGCAGAAGGTGATTGAAGATATCCGCCAGTATTTC
Organism: Bacteroidota bacterium; assembly: GCA_023417815.1. Classification (GTDB taxonomy): domain Bacteria; phylum Bacteroidota; class Bacteroidia; order Chitinophagales; family Chitinophagaceae; genus Ferruginibacter. Next base: position 16,687 of record JAEZEI010000008.1, read on the forward strand.
CAGGATAAACTAGGGCTCGATCTTAAAGTATTCCGCTCTGATGCTTCCCGCACAAACCTGCATTACCAGGTGTTTGAACAGGAAGATGAAGACCAGAAGTATGAAAGAATGAGAGAACTGGTAGAACAGAAGCAGGTTCCTACTATTATATATGTATCCCGTACGCAGCGCGCCATCAAGCTTGCGGGGAAACTGACAGAAGATGGTTATCCTGCCAGGGCATTCCATGGAAAAATGGAAAACGAGGAAAAGGTCAGGAACCAGGATGATTTCATCAGGGGGGATGTAAACATTATAGTGGCCACATCGGCATTCGGGATGGGGGTGGACAAGGATAACGTGGGAATGGTGATCCATTATGATATTTCAGACTCGCTTGAAAATTATGTGCAGGAAGCGGGTAGAGCCGGGAGAAGAGAAGACCTTAAAGCAGATTGTTATGTCCTGTTCAACGAAGAAGACCTGAACAAACATTTCATCCTGCTGAACCAGACCAAGCTGGATATAAAAGAGATCAACCAGGTGTGGCGGGCAATAAAGGAATTAACCAAAACACGGGAAACGGTTTCTAATTCGGCTTTGGAGATCGCGCGTATAGCAGGGTGGGATGAGAATGTAAAGGAAATAGAAACCCGGGTAAAAACCGCCATTGCAGCTTTGGAAGATGCAGGCTATATAGAACGGGGACATAATATGCCCCGCATATTTGCAGACAGTATTTTGTCCAAGACAGCCCAGGATGCATTCGATAAAATTGATGCTTCGACTATAATTCCCAAAGATCTTAAACAGAATGCAAAGAGAGTCATTCAAAAACTGATTTCCAGCCGGAGCAGGAGCAGGTTAAAGGATGATGAAGCAGAGGCCCGTGTGGATTATCTTGCCGAACAACTTAGCCTGCGCAAACATGAAGCAATCGAGATCATTCAAAAGCTCCGGGAAGAAAGAATTCTCGCTGATGCAAAAGACCTCACTGCATTTATCAAAAGGGCGGAGAACGTAAAGAATTCCATTGCGCTTGTTTCCCGGTATAAACAATTGGAGGATTTTTTCCTGTCCATCCTTACAGAGGAAGAGAAAGATTACAACATCAAGGACCTGTGTGAACAGGCTACGGAAGCAGGATGCGAAAAGGTGAGCCTCCAGACCATCAATACCCTGCTTAACTTCTGGAAGATCAAGGCATGGATTGACCGTCGCAACCTGGACGGATCAAAGCATCACGTACGAATTGTACTTAAGGTCCCTGCCAAAGAAATGAAGGAGAAGATGGAGCTGCGGCAGCAGGTGGCCAGGATCATTACCGAATACCTTTTCAAAAGAGCATCGGAGGAAAATTCACAGGCGGAAGAAGTGCTGGTGGAATTCTCGGTGCAGGAGTTAATGGATCATGTTGCTAATGCAGGAGGAATGTTTAGCATAAAGGCAAAAGCGGAGGATATTGAGGACAGCCTCTTCTACCTGTCGCGTATCGAAGCCATAAAAATAGAAGGCGGGTTCATGGTGGTCTATAACCGGCTTACGATTAACCGCATTGAAAAGAATAATTTGATCCGGTATAAGGAAGAAGATTATAAAAAGTTGAAAGAATTCTACCAGAACAAGGTGCAGCAGATCCATATCGTGGGGGAGTATGCAAAGAAGATGGTGGAGAATTATAAAGATGCACTCCAGTTCGTTGATGATTATTTTAAACTGAATTACACTTCCTTTCTTCAAAAATATTTCCGGGGCAGCAGGCAGGACGACATCAAGCGCAATATGACCCCGGCGAAATTCCGGCAGCTCTTTGGAAAATTATCGCCGCCGCAACTGGAGATCATCCGCGATTCAGCAAGCCAGTTTATCCTTGTGGCTGCAGGTCCCGGTAGCGGCAAGACCCGGGTGCTGGTACATAAGCTTGCCTCCCTTATCCTCACCGAGGATATTAAGTATGAGCAATTGCTGATGCTTACTTTTTCACGGGCTGCTGCATCAGAATTCAAGAAGCGGTTGCTTGATCTTATCGGGAAAGCAGCACATTTCGTGGAGATCAAAACCTTCCATTCCTATTGCTTCGACCTGCTGGACAGGAAGGGCAACCTGGACGATACAGATAAAATTGTTAGTCGTGCAACGGAAAGCATCCGGAAGAAAGAGGTCGAGACCAGCCGGATCACAAAAACAGTTCTGGTAATTGACGAAGCCCAGGACATGAACCAGGATGAATTTGGCCTGGTGGAAGCTTTAATGAACCAGAATGAAGAAATGCGGGTGATCATAGTCGGGGACGATGACCAGAACATTTTCCAGTTCCGGGGTGCAGATTCAGCATATATGGCCGGGATCACCTCCCTGGAAAATTCAAGAACGTATGAGCTGGTTGACAACTACCGCAGCAGGGCAAACCTGGTATCCTTCAGCAACCAATGGGTGGAAAGGCTGTCGAACAGGATAAAAGAAACGCCGATTCACCCGGTGGATGGCTCTGATGGTTTGATCACCGTAATTGAACATAACCAGCCAAACCTGGTGGTGCCGCTGGTTGAATCTATATGCAATACAGACCTGGCCGGTACAACCTGTGTGCTTACCAATACCAACGACGAGGCTGCCAGTATATGCGGACTGTTGAATAACCGCGGTTACAATGCCCGGTTGATTCAATCCAGTGATGGCTTTGTGCTATTCAATCTCCAGGAGTTGCGTTGGTTCTACGACAAGGTGGATGAACTAACCCAACTCGCTATTATCAGTGAAGAAGACTGGGAACTGGCGCTGCGGCAACTGCAGGAAGAATTCCGGGCAAGCAATAAACTGGACTGGTGCCTGGCATTGCTTAAAAACTTTGAAGCCATCTACCCGGAGAGGAAGTACAGGAGTGACCTTAAAGACTTTTTGATCCAGTCTAAGTTCGAGGATGCCATCAACATCAGCAGCGAAACCATCTATGTATCTACCATTCACAAAGCAAAAGGGAAGGAATTTGATAATGTCTTCCTGCTGTTGAATAATATGAATGTGCGGGAAGAAGACAAAAAACGCCAGGTATACGTGGCCCTTACCCGGGCGAAATACAGGCTTCATATCCATTACAACGGGAATTATTTTGCCGGGATCAATTGTAATGATCTTACCTACAGGAGAGACCCGGACCAGTATCCACCACCATCCCAGTTATCTTTTATGCTATCCCACAAGCAAGTGTACCTGGGGTATTTTGAATATGTCCAGGATCGTCTGAACGGAATCCGGTCTGGCGATAAATTGAAGTTCATTGATGGAGGCCTTGAAACTGCTGATGGTAAGCAGATCCTGAAATATTCAAAATCATTTACCCAGCAACTGGAAAAGTATAATTTATCCTACAAGCCCCTGGAAGCAAAAGTGAATTTCGTGGTTTACTGGAAGGGCGAGGATGCGGTGGAAGAGGTGAGGGTGGTGCTGCCGGAGCTGAGGATGGGGAAGAAATAATAGAAGAATTTTTTGCCAGTCTTATCAGTTGACAATTTTTCATTGATTCCCAAATGAAAAGTTAGACTCACTGCTTTATTCTTAGAAAGCTATAACAATAAAACCAGTCTAATGCTTACTTTGAACTTATAATCATCCTGCGATTTTTATTTATATATCGTAGGATAGAGTTGTTTAGTATTGTATTCTATCTTTAAAACCATATAAACCAGTATATCAACTTTCATGGCACAACTAAAAGGTATCGGATATAATAATTTTAAAGTCTTTTCGACTGCGCAATATTTTGAATTTGCTCCAATTACCATCCTGACAGGTAAAAATAGTAGTGGAAAAAGTACAATAATTAATGGGCTCAAATTATTGTCTGAAAATTTTATTGACTTAGAACCTAAGCAGGGTAATTCTCACAATTTTTCGAATATATGGTCCATTTTTTCAAATTCATTTGACGTAAAACGAATTGCGGAACGTTATGGGAGCCTGGAACAATTCGTGAATTTTAATTCTAAAGAAAAGGTATTTTCATTCAGTTTTAAAACAATACCTGAATTATTTCTCTCGGAATTTGAATACATTTTTCATGTTGCTGTTGAAGATAATATTTTAAAATCAGGCAAACTGAATAAGATAGAAATACGGGATCTAGTAAGAAAGAAAACAATATTGGAATGTTGCGAATCAAAATCAAAATATTATGGTTCAGGAAAACCAGTTTATAAAGTAAAAATCGACCTTAATACTATTTATGATCACCTGATTTCATCCATTAATTTTTCATATACATTTAATTCTTTAGTCGAGAGATATAAAAAATCCGTCGATTTAAAAGAAAAAGACCATATAAGAAATCAATTAGACACAAATTACAAAGGGCTATTTTCATGGTTAGGAGATGGAATTGCATTGTATCCATCAAGCATGAAGCAAGAAATAGTTTTTATAAATGAAAACGAACTGGAAGCTCTTGTAGAAGATTTAAAAAATGGAGAAACATGCTATAACCTACATTGGTACTTGGATCATTTCCACGATCAACGTTCAAATGAAGAAAGTCACGATACCAAATTAAAGGGTTTAAGTCTTGACGGTGATAATCGTCCAGGTTCCCTTCGACATTCACTAAATAAAGTATTATCTGAATTAGAATGGCATATCGATTACGATTTGAATTTTTCCGAAACTTTGCCGTTTAATTTAAATCGTTACATTGAACGTTATTTGGTGGGTATCCCAATCAATAGCCAGGAGCATCTACATGAAGAAATTACTGAAAGTTTTGATGTATCAGGTCTAATTTCTTCAAACAATATGGCGATTAAGGATTTTTTTAGAGACCTTTTAGAAAGGATTTATAACAGAAATGATCATTGGGATAGTGAACTGGAATTAACCTTCTTAGATCAGTTTTTTCATGGCACATTTATTTTAAATCTATTAAAAGAACTGACAAACCAGATTTCAAATGTGAAAAAGGTTTTTTTCGTCGACGCAATGAGATTGATTCCGAAAAGAACTTATTCAATAAATACCCAGGACTTAATTTCCTCCCAGATTTATAACCTTTTTAGGCTTAATTCAAAACAATTCGGGGAAAGCATGAATTTTATTAAAAAATGGGTTGTTGAATTTGAAATAGCCGACACAATTGAATTTGAGAAGAACCCTCATTCTGATATTGTTGAGATCTTTCTCATAAATAAAGGCAAGAAAATTTTGTTGGCAGATTATGGATTTGGAGTTTCACAAATCCTGCCATTAGTATTATCCACCGTGCCTCATCTTAATCCTGCGGAGATTATATTTAATTCTACTGAGGAATATTTAGTAAAAGTGGTTTGCATAGAAGAACCAGAAAATAGTTTGCACCCCGCATTACAGTCGAAACTTGCCGATATGTTTATTGAGGCTGTAAATCTTTTTAATGTCCAACTTATTCTTGAAACCCACAGTGAATACCTGATAAGAAAGCTGCAATATTTAACAGCCAAAGGCAAAATCAAACCAGAAAGTACTATTATACATTACGTATATCATCCAGATGATGTGCCAAAAGGAGAATGCCAGGTAAAGAAGATTAAAATCAACCGCGATGGAAGCCTTTCCGACAATTTTGGAGAAGGATTTTTTGATGAGGCCACAAACTGGAAATTTGAATTATTAAAACTGAATAATTCGCAGAATAATTAATGGTTGCCATATATTTTGATCGACAATTCATTGAAAGATTTCAACAACGGAATGATCATGATAACCCTGTTATTTATGATTTCTTAAATCATTTTATTAAAAAAATACGCGGTGTAAAAGTTTATGTTGATTTAAATACGGTTGAAGAATTACAGAATAAGACCCAGGAAAATGAATTCTATTGGATTATATCCGAGATAGGCCAACTTAAACTAATTAAATATAATGAATGTATCAATTCCATTGATTTTTATAAATCAGGACCTATAACGAAAATATTTTTTGTTGAAAGACCTGAAGAAGACGAATTGCAAAAAAAATATGGACACTTTTTTATATCAAACAATTCCCTGATTGATAAGTGGAAAGTGTTTACCGATAGGGAAGAGAATGAGATGCTAATAAAATCTAATCCACGCAAGGATGAAACTGGTGTATTCAAGGGATGGAAAGATTTAAGTTTATTTAAACATGTGGCAAATAATATTTTGCTTTTTGATTTATATGCCTTAACTAATAAAAAGGACCAAAGGATCGATAAAAATATTTTACCTTGTTTATTAGAATTAATCAGGCATAATAGTATTGTTGATCTTACCATAATTACCAGGCAGCTTCCTCTAAACCCAAAAAAACAACGTGATATCCAGGATCTCTGGATCAAGGATGACTTTTCTATTATTTCTGAACACATCAAACCAATAGTTGGTTCTGTAAAGAATTTTAGCTTGGTGAAATATGAAGAATCTAAGAATATTAAAGCAGATTCAGAACATAACCGTTACCTGATAACCAATTATTTTTTCATCCGCTTAGAAGCCGGCTTTAATGTGTTTAAGGATAATGGTGAAGTAAATAATAGGGATAGTATAAAAATTGATTCTATATTCAAGAACCGAGTTAGAAATATCGTTGCAGAAGCTATTAAAAATCTTAAAACCTATATATCCAGTTTAAAACAAATGGAAGAAAGGGCTATTGGGCCCGGTAAAGTTGTTGAACATTATTTCTACCATCCATACCTTAAATCCAGATATTTGAAAGATGATTGATTTTATTTCGTTGTGCCAAAGATTGAATATCTCTTCATATTAAAAAGTGCGACATTTTCTGACGTAAAAATGATCAATGGTTAGTTGCTGCATGAGAGCGGAATAGCATAAATAAATCCTCTATTTTTTAATTCCCCCGTATTTCTACGATAAAACTATCCCCCAAAATCCCTATATTGTCTTACCAAAAATTAGCTGCTCACCCTACAGGTTAGCCGGTTTTAATTTCTCTTAGTATTATGGCGAAAGCAAAGAAAGAAGTGGCCAGTGAGCCGCTTGAAAAGCAGTTATGGAAGGCTGCGGATAAATTACGTAAGAATATTGACGCTGCGGAATATAAGCATATCGTTCTCGGACTGATCTTTCTCAAATATATCTCGGATGCATTTGAAGAATTGTATGGCAGGCTGGAGGCTGATAAGAAAAATGGCGCTGACCCGGAGGATAAGGATGAATATAAAGCGGAGAATGTGTTTTTTGTACCGCAGGATGCGCGATGGAATTATCTCCAGTCTAAGGCCAAACTACCAGAGATCGGCAAGTTTGTAGATGATGCCATGGATGCGATCGAGAAGGAGAACGCATCGCTTAAAGGTGTTTTGCCAAAGGTGTTTGCCCGGCAGAACCTGGATCCTACAAGTTTAGGCGAGCTCATAGACCTGGTAGGTAATATAGCACTGGGAACTGCAAAGGCAAGAAGTGCTGATATCCTCGGGCATGTGTTTGAATATTTCCTCGGTGAATTTGCACTGGCGGAAGGGAAGAAGGGCGGACAGTTCTATACGCCAAGAAGCGTCGTTGAATTGCTGGTGGAAATGCTGGAACCATATAAGGGCAGGGTGTTTGATCCATGCTGCGGTTCCGGGGGAATGTTTGTACAGTCTGAAAAATTCGTGACCGATCACCAGGGCAGGGTTAATGATATCTCTATCTATGGACAGGAAAGTAACCAGACTACCTGGCGACTGGCAAAAATGAACCTTGCCATCAGGGGCATAGACAGCTCCCAGGTGAAATGGAATAATGAAGGTTCGTTTCTGAATGATGCGCATAAAGACCTGAAAGCGGATTTTATAATTGCCAATCCCCCGTTTAATGTAAGCGACTGGGGTGGTGACTTAATGCGGACGGATGGCAGGTGGCAATACGGTGTGCCGCCTGTAGGCAATGCAAACTTTGCCTGGCTGCAGCATTTCATTTACCATCTTGCACCATCCGGACAGGCTGGGGTGGTGTTGGCCAAAGGTGCGCTTACCTCCAAAACAAGCGGTGAAGGTGAGATCAGGAAGGCGTTGGTTGAAAACGGCCTGATTGACTGTATCGTTAACCTGCCTGCTAAATTATTCCTGAACACCCAGATCCCTGCGGCTTTATGGTTTATGAGCCGCAACCGGAAGAATGGAAAATTCCGCGACCGCAGCAACGAAATACTTTTTATTGATGCGCGCAACCTTGGCCATTTGATAAACCGCCGCACCAGGGAGTTGTCACAGGATGATATCATGAAAATCTCCGGCACTTACCATAACTGGAGAAATACTGATGGTAATTATGAAGACGTGGCAGGATTTTGTATGTCCGCTCCAATTAGCAAAATAAAAGAACTGGATTATGTTCTGACTCCAGGGCGTTTTGTCGGATTGCCAGATGATGAGGATGAGTTTGATTTTAAAGAGAGATTTTCTACTTTAAAAAGGGAACTGGAAGAGCAGCTTAAAGAAGAATCAAAATTGAATGAGATGATTTTGTCCAATCTGAAAAAAATAAAGATTAATGATTGATACTAAAATAAGCCTCAGTAATCCGGTTATAATGCGATTAGAGCCTGAGTGGTTTAAAATGGGTTATTACGTTTATGTTGTTTTAATAAGATTCAAGGGTCGAAAATATTATTACATAGGTATGACTGGGGATAGGAAACATATCACTGCACGTTCGCCATTTTATAGGATGGGAGGTCACTTCATGTTAGGAAAAAGCACACAGAATCAAATAATAAAGGGAATTGAGAGCAAACTAAAATTCAATGTAAAAGAAGATTCGAATATCCTTTGCGAAATGAATTTTACCTACTACGCATGGTTAATAAAAGATTTTATGAAGAACATTTCAAAAGAGGATCATGGAAATAATAGGACAATAGCTGAAAAAATAGAAAGTGGATTAATTGAAAAGTGCAAAGTATCATTTGGTGAAGATTACGTGTTTAATAATAAAGGAAGCAGGAAGAATATGAATGACTACGACGATGAGGTTATCCAAATATTTAATCAATTAAATGCTCAATAAATTATGCCAGATATAATAAGGCGGCGAACCATACGACCATCCACACGGAAGAAAAGTTCCGTGAACTACCGTGTGCATATTAATGGCATTAACACTGGAGATACGCTTGTGGTCAACATCAATCATGAATCAGCTCCTTTTCTTAAAAGCTATCGCTTTAAAGGGAGTGATGTTCTAAAAAGGAAAAGCCTGGGCTTTAAGGTGGTTGATGATGGTACCGGGATACAGATACATTGGATAAGTACACAACCTTCAAAGGAAGAAATGAAATGAGTGAGTGGAAACAATATAAATTTTCAGATTTCGCAATTGTGAACCCATTTGTAAAAATCCCAAAAGGGGAAAAGATATCATTTGTGGAAATGAAAGATTTGGAGGATGGTTACAGATATTGTTATCCGTCTCAGAAACGTCTCTTGTCTGGAGGAAGCAGATTCGAAAATGGGGATACGCTTTTTGCACGAATCACTCCGTGCCTTGAAAATGGAAAAATCTGCCAAGTCGCAAAACTTGATAAGAATATTGGTTTTGGTTCAACTGAGTTCCATGTTTTCAGAGGCAGGGAAAAAGTTTCAGACTCTAATTTTGTTTTCTATTTGTCCAGATGGCGTGATGTGAGAGATCATGCAGAAATGAATTTCGATGGTACATCAGGTAGACAAAGAGTACCAAAACAAGCTTTTGATAATCTTTTTCTTACATTACCGCCACTTCCGGAACAAACCGTAATCGCTTCGATTCTTAGCAGCCTTGACGACAAAATCGACCTCCTCCAACGCCAAAAGGAAACCTTAGAAAAAATGGCTGAAACGCTGTTCAGGCAGTGGTTTGTGGTGGAGGCGAAGGAGGAATGGGAGGCTGGTACGTTAGATGATATTTTGTCAGTCAAAGGTGGGTCAACTCCAAGTACTTCTATAAAAGGGTTTTGGGATGGCGATATTTATTGGACCTCACCTAAGGATCTTACCAATCTTGATGGAATATATTTATTCAATACTGAAAGAAAGATAACTGATGCAGGTTTAAGAAAAATTAGTTCTGGACTATTGCCAGCTGGCACTTTGCTCATGACATCCAGAGCTCCAGTAGGAGTCCTGGGTTTTGCTGAAGTTTCCTTAGCTATAAATCAAGGTTATATAGCAATTATCGATAACAAAGGTTTTTCAAAAGAGTTTATTTATCTATGGCTCAAAACTAATATGGACTATGTTCAAAGCTATTCCAATGGATCCACTTTCATGGAAATTTCAAAATCTGCATTTAAATTATTAGAATTACAATTACCACCTGTTGAATTGCGAGTTCGATTCCAAGAACTAATTATTCCAATATTCCATAAAATCAAGCTAAACCTAAAACAGAAAAATTCCCTTGCAAAGATGAGAGATGCTTTACTCCCCAAGTTGATGAGTGGGGAATTGAAAATTAATGATACCTAATGAAAGTAATAGCCTTATGTGGTCCTGCTAACTCAGGAAAATCTCATACAATTAATATTGCCTATCAATTATTATTAAGGGACGGATTTGCCCAAGTACCAGGATATTTCCAAATTTTAGGTAATCCCAAATTCGAGGATGTTTACGACATTCTTGAAAAAACTGGTATTAGGGTTGGTATTTGTGGTATGGGTGATTACCAAAGAGGAGGCGGTAGTCTGAAAAATTTACTTTTAAACCTAGAAAGCCAAGGTTGTAATATATCGATTTGCGGATGCCAGTCTAAGCCAGCAATACTAAATGCAGTTACTAATTATCCTTCCCACCATTTAGTTCCTAAAACGATGTCTACCGGGAGTGCAAATGACCGAATTGTGAACGGAATAGATGCTTATACTGTATTCAATTTAATTTAACTAAGTGTGCGCATTAAAATATCAAGATGAGCAGATATAAAGAATTCGAAGAAAAAGTGTTCAACTGGCTGATGGCAAAACATCAGGCCAACCCTGAATTTACTTTTTCCATCAGGCAGAAAGCAAATAAAGGGTCCGAACGTGACTACTTTATTGGAACGGAAAGGTCGAAATACTTCGGCACAACTTTCTGGCATGTCCCTGTCTATTTCCCCGGCTCTTCAACGGACCTGATCAACCTAATGTTCTTTATTGTTGAAAATGGATACCGATATACCATCGAATTTCAACAAACGCGAAATCCTGAAGACGACCAGAACAGGCTTGCGCTTCAATTGGTTGAAGCGTTAAAACCAAAAATTAAAACAGAAGTGGATCGTGTCCATGAGAATGCGCCGGAAAATAAAATGTTTTACTTCTATGTGGAGGGGGTGAAGCCAAAATATACATCGGTAGATGATTTGCTGGCAGATGTTGACAGGGACCTTAACATAATCATGCCCATTGTTGACCAGCAAATTGCAATAATCAAAGGGGCAAACCCGGAATTTAAAGGTGGAAGGTATTCGATCCAGGCCTTTGACAAGATGGTTTCAAGGATGCAGGAACGCCAAAGAAAATATAGCAAGGAGAATATTATTGCCAATGCAAATAATGTCAAGGCTGATGTAATAAAAGAACAAACAGAGATTGAGGGTAAAGAAGAAACCATTCCATTAAATCAGATATTATATGGACCTCCTGGTACGGGAAAGACCTTTAATACCATTAACAAAGCCGTAGAAATAGCAAATCCCCGCTTTGAAATAGATACTGCAACGCGTGCAGAGATTCATAGGGAGTATGACCGTTTAGTTGAGGAGGGGGTCATCCAATTTTGCACCTTCCATCAATCAATGTCTTACGAAGATTTTGTTGAAGGAATAAAGCCTGATCCAAATAAAGCAGGGAAAGTAACTTATTCCATTCAGCCAGGAATTTTTAAAAAAGTTGCACTAGCTGCATTGAGATCCACAAGCCAGGCCAATGCAGAAACCCGACAGGAAAAATCTTTTGACGTTTTATGGAGTGGATTTATAAACCACCTCAACGAAACTTACCAGGATGGAAAATATCCATTTGTAACAAAGGAAGGTTCAGAACTGAGACCTGATAAGGCTGAATTGGAAAACGGGAGATTAATTGCCTATTATCGCTGGAGTAATTCTTCAACCAAAACAGAACCTGGTAAGACACCATTCCCCATCAAGGGTGATAAGATCAAATGGATGGTGGATGAGAAAATACCCGAAGACATTGCAAATCTGACTGAGCGACTAAAACCCGTTATAAACTATCATCTATCTCCCCATTTTGCTGTTTATAAATCATTTTTATCCTATGCCAAAGCGCAATTAGGTGAAAGCTTTAATATTACTTCGGAAGAGGGTGCAGCCACAGGAGATGACGAATTCGCAGCATACCTCGGCCCGTTGAGAGTTCTTAAGCAAAAGAAAATTGATTTTAAAAAGGGCAGACCATATGTGCTGATCATCGATGAAATCAATCGCGGTAATGTAAGCCAAGTCTTTGGTGAACTGATCACACTTCTTGAAGAAGATAAACGGTTTGGGAAGAAAGAAGGATTAACTATTCAGCTTCCTTATAGTAAGAAGGAATTCGCTGTACCGGATAATTTGTACTTGATAGGTACCATGAATACGGCAGACAGGAGTGTGGAGGCACTTGATACTGCGCTGAGACGTCGGTTTGTTTTCGAAAACATGATGCCCAATCCATCCTTGTTACATCCAAAGGAGCTAATTCTCAATTTCTGGAATGATGAAAGATACATCAATGTGAGGCATAAGGAATGGATGGAGGAACCATATAAATCTGTCACGGATATGTTCTATGAGTTGATAGGATTCGACAGGAAGGATGAAGAAACTGTTCCAGACCGTGGGGAAGGAGATGAAGATATTTTATGGACGGAAGATGATTTAAAACACATTGATGATAACTCATTTGATAATGGAATCAGGCTTGATCTGCTATTAACCAGGATAAATGAAAGAATTGAAAAGCTTTTATCTGCTGACCAGCAAATTGGTCATGCATTTTTCATAAATACCATGTCTGTTGAACATCTGTACCAGGTCATCAATGAAAAACTAATCCCGCAGTTACAGGAATATTTCTATGGAGATTTTGGCAAGATAGGGCTTGTACTAGGAAAGGCATTCGTTGTTGCAAAGAATAATAAGACACTGTTTGCTGATTTTGCTTATGAGGATAAAGAGCTGCTGAATGAAAGAAAGCTATACCAAATACACGATTTTAGAGATGGAGGCAATATTGATTACGATTCATTCCTAACTGCTGTAAAGGAAATTTACCAGGTAAAATAAAGGCGTTTGAGCAATAAAGGGAAAATATCATTATTTGAACACAACACGCTCACAACAGAGAACCCCATCTTTGAAAAGAGGCATTTGCTAGCGCTTGAAAAATTTCACAGCCAGTCCAAGATCGAATATTTCAGCCTGGTAAGAAATGGTGTTAAGTTTAAGCATTATGTTGGAGTTATACAGGCTGGTGACCTGACTATTGAGGTTCTTCCAAAGCCTGATGCAGAGCAAAGCAACCATGATGATTCAAAAGAAACGTGGCGTGGGGTTCTGTTGACTATGCTTAGAGAGTGTAAATATCTTAAAGTAGAACATGTTGATAAAGCTAACCTGAAACTCAAATCGAATTCAATTCTGGATGTCTACCTGGAATTATTTCTTAGCGAGGTTGAATGGTTGATCCGGAATGGACTGGTTAAGAAATACACCAAATGTGAAGGAAATATTCTGGCACTAAAAGGGCGACTGGATTTTTCAAAGAACATTGCAAAGAATCTAACGCATAAAGAGCGGTTCTATACACATTACACCAGGTATAGCTTTGATAACATATTTAATAATATATTACTTGAAGCCATTCGGATAATTCCAAAGATCAGCAGCAATCCCCATTTTGCCGACAGGGTAAACAGGCTTATCCTGAATTTCCCAGAAATACCAGGTTGTAAAGTTTCGGAAGCCACTTTTGCAAAGCTTTCATACGACAGGAAAACAGAATCTTATAAGGAAGCAATGCTTATAAGTAAGATGCTTCTATTGAATTTCCGCCCTGACATTAGTGGCGGAACAGAAAATGTGGTGGCAATTATGTTCAATATGAACAGGCTTTGGGAAGAATTTATTTATAGAAGATTAAAGCGAGAGGAAGGAGCATTTGGAATAAATGTCAGTAAACAACAGCCCTCTGATTTTTGGAAACCTGTAAAGGAGAAGAGTAAAACGATCAGGCCCGACCTGGTTATAAAAAAACCCAATACCACTATTATATTAGATACTAAATGGAAAATGCTTCCGGAAATGATTCCCTCAGATAGTGATCTCAAACAAATGTTTATTTACAACCTGTTTTGGGCTTGCGATAAAAGTTACCTGTTGTATCCGGCAAATAAGTCCGAGTCAGGTTCAGGGGATTATCATTGTTTCAATGTCCCCGGCAATTTCAAAGGTCAATGTGGAGTAGAAAAGATCCTGATATTGGAGAATGGTATGTTGAAGCCTACTTTGGGCGCGGAAATAATAGAGAGAATTGGAATAACCAGAAATTTATCAGAACCGGCAATTCTCAACCAAGCCTACGCATGACCCGCATCTCCGAAAATCATATCGAATTGCTCGCAATAGAGTGCCTGGAAAAGCTGGGGTATAATTATGTGTATGGCCCGGACATTGCCTGCGACAGCGAAACACCGGAGCGGGATAATTTTGAACAGGTCTTATTATTGGCAAGGCTGCGCCAGGCAGTAAAAAGAATTAATCCGGGTATTCCCGCATCAGCACAGGAAGAAGCGATTAAGGAAATTCAAAGAATTGCATCACCTGAAATACTTGTAAACAATGAACAGTTTCACAGGCTGCTCACAGAGGGAATACCCGTTACGAAAAGGATTGACGGAAACGACAGGGGCGACAGGGTATGGCTTATAGATTTCAACAAACCACAGAATAATGAATTCCTTGCCATAAACCAGTACACCATTATTGAAAAGAACCGTAATAAGCGGCCTGATGTTTTACTTTTTATCAATGGGATTCCACTGGTGTTGATGGAACTGAAGAACGCTGCGGATGAGAAAACCACTATAAGATCTGCCTTTAAACAGCTGGACACCTATAAGGATGCTATTCCCGGCCTGTTTACATTTAATGCTTTCAATATTATTTCCGACGGTTTTGAAGCTAAGGCGGGATCTATTTCTGCCAGCTTTAGCCGCTATATGGCCTGGAAAACATCCGACGGAAAAACAGAAGCCTCCCATCTTACAGGCCAGCTTGAGACCCTGATCTACGGGATGCTGGAGAAGAAAACACTATTAGATTTCATCCGGCATTTTATTGTTTTTGAGAAAATGAAGAAGGTGGATGCTTCAACTGGCATCACAACAATTTCAACTGTTAAGAAGATCGCTGCTTACCACCAGTATTATGCTGTAAACCGTGCTGTTGAATCAACCCTTCGTGCCGCTGGATATGTAAAAAATTCCCAAAGGGATTTTATAACGGAAGGAGAAACAATTCCCATGGAATCGCCGGAAGATTATGGCTTACCAGGGGTGAGCCGTCAACCGGTAGGTGACAGGAAAGGTGGGGTAGTGTGGCATACGCAGGGGAGCGGCAAATCGCTTTCCATGGTATTTTATACGGGTAAAATTGTGCTTGCCCTTGATAACCCAACCGTACTGATCATAACCGATCGCAACGACCTGGATGACCAGTTGTTCGACACATTTGCAGCATCTAAACAATTATTAAGGCAGGAACCTGTACAGGCTGAAACGAGGGAACAGCTTAAGGACTTGCTGAAGGTGAATTCAGGTGGGGTGGTGTTCACAACCATCCAGAAATTCCAGCCGGAGGAAGGAAATGTATATGAATTATTATCAGGCCGGAAGAACATTGTAGTGATAGCCGACGAAGCACATCGCACCCAGTATGGCTTTAAGGGAAAGATGATCGATGAGAAAGACGAGAATAAGAATGTAGTAGGCAAGAAAGTGGTGTACGGATTTGCAAAGTACATGCGTGATGCACTGCCTAATGCAACATACCTGGGCTTTACGGGAACTCCTATAGAAGGTACAGATGTGAATACGCCGGCAGTCTTTGGCAATTACGTTGATATATACGATATAGCACAGGCTGTAGAAGACGGTGCTACAGTGAGAATATATTATGAAAGTCGCCTTGCTAAAGTAAGCCTAGGCGAAGAAGGAAAAAAGCTGGTTGAAGATCTCGACGAAGAACTCGACCAGGAAGATCTAACTTCCACCCAAAAGGCAAAAGCAAAATGGACCCAGCTTGAGGCCCTGGTAGGAAGCCAGAAGCGAATAACTAATATCGCTAAGGATATTGTCACCCACTTTGAACAACGGCAGGAAGTGTTTGAAGGAAAAGCCATGATCGTTTCAATGAGTCGCCGGATCGCTGCGGAATTGTATAAGGCGATCATCGCAATCAAACCCGAATGGCATTCGGATGACCTTAACAAGGGTGTTATAAAAGTAGTGATGACATCCGCATCGTCGGATGGCTCTGAAATTTCAAGACACCACACTACCAAGGAACAGAGAAGAGCACTCGCGGACAGGATGAAGAATCCCGAGGATGAATTGAAACTTGTTATCGTAAGGGATATGTGGCTTACCGGCTTCGATGCACCCAGCATGCATACATTGTATATCGACAAGCCCATGAAAGGACATAACCTGATGCAGGCCATTGCGCGGGTGAACAGGGTGTATAAAGACAAACCAGGCGGATTGATCGTTGATTATTTAGGAATAGCCTCTGATCTGAAAAAAGCACTGTCTTTTTATTCTGATGCAGGTGGAAAGGGTGATCCTACTATATTGCAGGAACAGGCAGTACAATTGATGCTCGAAAAACTTGAAGTAGTCTCCCAGATGTTTCATGGGTTTAAGTACGAACAATTCTTTGAAGCCAATACCTCTCAAAAGCTTTCATTGATACTTGCTGCTGAAGAACATATACTTGGGCTGGAAGATGGGAAGAAAAGGTATATAGACGAAGTAACTGCATTATCGAAGGCCTTTGCCATAGCCATTCCGCATGACCAGGCGATGGATGCCAAGGAGGAAATATCATTCTTCCAGGCAGTCAAGGCAAGGCTTGCGAAGTTTGACGGCACAGGCTCAGGAAGAACTGATGAAGAGATTGAAACAACCATCCGCCAGGTCATTGACCAGGCATTGGTATCCGAAAAGGTAATAGATGTCTTTGATGCAGCAGGAATAAAGAAACCAGATATCTCCATATTATCCGAGGAATTTCTCCTGGAATTAAAAGGGATGGAGCATAAGAATGTCGCCCTTGAAGTGTTAAAGAAACTTCTGAACAATGAAATAAAATCCAGGGCAAAGAAGAACCTGGTTCAAAGCCGTTCATTCCTCGAAATGCTGGAAAATTCCATCAGGAAATACCACAACAAAATATTGAGTGCCGCGGAAGTGATCGACGAGCTCATTAAACTGAGCAAGGATATCGTTGAAATGGACAGCGAAGCTAAATCCATGGGCCTGACCGATTTCGAATATGCTTTCTATACAGCCGTCGCCAATAACGAAAGCGCCCAGGAACTAATGCAAAAAGACAAGCTGCGTGAATTAGCAGTAGTCCTAACCGAAACGATCCGCGAAAATGCAACTATCGACTGGACCATCAAAGAAAGCGTAAAAGCCAGGCTGAAGGTAGCCGTCAAAAGGATCCTTCGCAAGTACGGCTATCCCCCGGATATGCAGATGCTGGCCACTGAGACGGTACTGAAGCAGGCGGAGATGATAGCGGCGGAGATGGTGGGGTAGGGAAATAATTAGCTGAAATCGCCCACCTTATATTTGAAATGGAAATAATAATAATTTAACTCATTACCATTAATAAACTGTTTATGTCCAAACCCCATTCAGCTAATCAGGCAATGGCTCAGTTAAAAGATCAACTTTCATCAGAAAAAAGAAAGCTAAGTTTTTTATTTGGTTCAGGAACTTCAATGGCCGTAGGTCTACCTGGTGTTATCGATCTAACAACTAAAATTGAAAAGGTTATTGACTCGAAATTTAAAAAAACCTATACTGACTTTAAAAAGGAAGTCAACTCAGATAATATCGAAGTTATTTTAAATAAATTAAGAATTATTCGGGATTTGATTGGTGACAGCGAAAAATTAGATTATCATGGAATTAAAGGTAAAACTTTTGCACAGGAGCTGGATCTCCAAATATGTATTGCCATTGCCAAGCTTGTAAGTAAAGCCTCAGCGACAACAATAGAGCCTCAACTCAATTTTGCTAATTGGTTGTTTAAATACCAAAGCAATAGGCATAACCCAGTAGAATTATTTACCACCAATTATGATCTCTTATTAGAAGAAGCTTTCGAAGATAGAAAAATTCCATATTTCGATGGTTTTGTTGGTGCCATTAACCCTTTTATAGTGCCTGAATGTATCGAAGCAGAGAACAACAAACAGTATTCGCATGTGTATATTCCGCTAAGCTGGTTGAGGTTATGGAAAATTCACGGTTCCATTAATTGGTATTTATATAAAGACTCAGCTTCAAAGAATCGAATTACAAGGAATTCAAATAGAATAACCTCATCAGGAGATGAATTAATGATTTTTCCATCTCGGCAGAAATACGATGAATCAAGAAGACTCCCATTTTTATTATTTCAGGATCGTTTGAGGAAGTTTTTATCACATGGCGAAGTACTCCTGATAATTTGTGGATACAGTTTTAATGATGATCACATCAATGAGATCATTTTTCAGGCATTAAGAGCGAACAAACGCTTAGCTGTTACTGCTTTAATGTTTGGAGATATAAGTGGAGGTAAAAGAATTAGCAGTTCTACTATCCTAAATTATGGCGTAGAACATCCAAACCTTACAATGCTGGGGCCCGACAAGGCTTGTATCGGTGGCATAATTTCCGATTGGGTTTATGAAGGTATGCACAAGCCTGAAGATATTTTTTGGAATGATACGGCTAAAGTATTTGAATTGGGAAACTTTACTTTATTCTCTGAATACTTAAAACAGCAATTCTAAATCAACTAAAAACTTATGAGAACAGAAGTATCTTATCTGGGTTCTGTAGTCAGGGTCATTGGTTCCAAAGTTTTCGTTGAATTAAGCGAAGATCTACCCTCCTCAACTCCGATTATAAATGGAAAAATATATAAAATCGGACAAGTTGGTTCATTCGTAAAGATTCCTATGGGGACAATTAGTGTCTTTGCAATTGTAACAATGGTAGGTGCTAATCCGTACAAAGATGCTTCCAATGATAGTGAAGTAGAATTTCCATATGGTAATAGATGGTTAGAAATTCAATTAATTGGTGAATCTTTTGGAAGCGGTGAATTCCAACGGGGCATTAGTGTGTATCCTACTATTGAAGATGAAGTACATATTGTTACTGATGATGATTTAAGTGTTATCTATGCAACTTCTAACCCAAGTGCAATAAAGGTAGGATCATTGGCTTCATCCGAAGGTCTTTCTGCATTTTTGGATATTGACAAACTCCTTACTCGACATGCAGCTATTTTAGGTTCCACAGGTGCTGGAAAATCAAATACTGTTTCAGCAATACTTAAGGCGATTACTATAGGCACTTTTCCAAAAGCGAAGGTCATTTTGATTGACCCTCACAGTGAATACCATTCTGCACTTAAAGAATATGCCCAGGTGTTTTCATTGGATGATTCCACTAATTCACTAAAAATCCCATTCTGGGGCTTGTCATATAATGAACTAGCATTGATTTTATTTGATAAAAAGCAGGCTGCAGATTCTATGGCGGATACTGCATTGAAAGAACGCATTTTCGATTTTAAAAAGGAAGTTATTAGTTCTCTTAAAACGGGTAAGCTAGAACAACACGAAGTAACCGTAGATTCTCCTATACCATTTAATATTAAGAAGCTATGGTATTCATTATTTATAGAAGAATTTGCGACAGTTACTAATAAATCAGACCTGACAACTATTGCTTATAAAAAAGATGCTAGCGGTCAGCCGAGAATGGGTGATGAGAAAAAAGTAATTCCACCTGAATTTGAGCCTCCTGGACAGGGTAGTTCTCCTCCCTTTAAATTTAAAGATCCTAAAATACTTTCAGGGTATATTAATCAACTCGGTGGAAAACTCAGGGATAATAAATTATCATTTCTATTCGATGTGGATGAATATGATGGCAAAAAAAAAGACCTGAGTGATATACTTAGCGCTTGGCTTAACCACGATAAACCAATTACCGTTTTAGATCTTGGTGGAGTTCCATTCGAGATTATGGATTTGGTTGTGGGTCTAATATCAAGAATTCTTTTCGAGAGCATGTTTTGGGGAAGGTATATAGATGGGTTTGGTAGGCAACGTCCGGTACTAATGGTTTTTGAGGAAGCCCACTCTTACCTACCAAAAGGAGGAAGTAATCAAAATGTTACGGGCTATGCAAGCAAAGCCGTAAGAAGGATTTGTAAGGAGGGTCGAAAATATGGTTTAGGTGCCCTCATTGTAAGCCAGCGACCCTCTGACCTCGATGAAACAATTTTATCCCAATGCGGCACCTTTATTACCCTAAGACTTTCTAACAGCCAGGACCAGGGGATGGTTGGAGCTGCAATGCCTGACAATCTCGGAAGTTTATCAGATTTGTTACCATCTCTCAGAACAGGTGAAGCTATAATAGTGGGGGAATCAGTTAAAATACCCAGTAGAATTAGATTACCACTTATAGAGCCAAGACCAGATAGCGGGGATCCGGAGCCAGCCAAGCAATGGAAAATTCTTGAACCGGAAAACCCTAAATTTGATGTATCAATTAATAATTGGAGAAAACAAAAAATTCAAAAACCATAATTATGGAAATGATTAGCGTAAGTTCAAGTAATCTTGCTGCTGTAGGATATGATCATGATTCTGCAACACTTCGTATTGAATTTTTAAATGGCGGAATTTATGATTACTCAGGTGTACCATCTGATGTACATGAAGCTTTAATGTCCGCTGGTAGTAAGGGCCAATTTTTTGACCAAAACATAAAAAAGGGGGGTTACCCCTTTAGCAAGCTCAGCTAATTACTAGTTGGCTTAGTTCTTGAAACATGCTTCAGGATGACTAAAGTGTATACATTAGACAAGGTTCCCGAGCATGAAAGGCATCATTATGCCAAATGCATAGAATGTTTTGAATATTTTGATTGCCGTGATCTATCACAAGTAGTAGAACATATGCATGACAATCAAGCCGTTGATTCGTCCTGGAATAGTTCTAAAAAAGTCAATGAACCTGTGGAATATCTTAAAGGCAGTATTCAGATTGACTGCAACTAATCGGATAAAATAATCCAATGATACTTAGTGGCAGTTTTTCGCTATATATTCGCTGACCCCTTCATAAAAAATATTAATATCTCTTCCACTAAAGAAATTTTTAAACCTATAACCTGCAGTCTGATATCTTGCTGAATTATCCTTTTCAAATATATCTGGATTATCCTTTGCGACAAGGACAGCTTCTATTTTAGCATCTCTGCGAATCATTCTACTAAGAAGCTGCTTAAATTCAAAATCTGCTTGAGGAATCGAATAGCCTAGAAAGACAACTTTAGACGCCTCCGAGAGTTCAAGGCCTGCGTTTTGCCAGATTAATTTGTGCTGAACGTTGTTTAAATTTTTAAGGAAGGTCGGCATTATTAGATTAGGTGCTAAAAGATTTGCCTGTTCTTCATTTGATCCAAAATTTGAATTACAATGCCGGCAATATTTAGCATCGAATACATATCCTCCATTCCACCTTTTATAAAACTTTACATATAACCTTTGGCATCTGGGACATTGCATCCAATTCAAAGAGCCATGCAACTTCAATATTTTAGTATTATATCTACCTTTTCCAATTGCGTAAAGTCCAGGCTTTATACTATGATCATCTTTATCTAGTGAACTAATATAGCAACAGTAATCCACGACTCCTGAAAAACTTAAGCCTTTTGGCTTACTTTCATTAGCCATTAAATTATGGACGGCATTATCCAACATAATATCCCAATTTGTGGTAATAATCGAAACTCTATCTACCTTTTCATCGATCAAACGTTGCCGGCTTAGTGAAATTAGGTGCTTTGCAAATATTTCTATTGATTCTTGACTTGCCGAACTATTTTCAATTGCACTTCTTACTGCAAGAATAATTAACCTATTAAAAATATCTCTTAGTTCTATCAGTTCTTTAGGTGTATGTTTTCGAAAAGATATATTTTCAGAAATGCTTCTATCAATAGGCGTAAATATGTCTTCAAGAGTATAATGCATTTTTTCAACTTCGCTTACTTCAAGCGTATTCTTCAAAAAATCGTCAAACCTATCTACCCAATTTTGAACTTTTGCATGAGATGCTTTTTTGTACGGTTTTTTTAGATTGTACATTTCAGCTATTAATTCTGCCTGTGATGGTGCTCCCGCGTTCATGGAGAATCCAGCCCCTAAAATATAGACCGTTTTATCTGACATAAGCTATATAAATATTTCTGAATTACTAATCCTATTTAAAATCAACAGACTAAAATCCTCTATCAATTTAACCTGAATATACAATCTAGAACATCCCAAGACAGAAATGAAAGCTTGGATTTCAACATATTTAACCATCATCTTTCCCTTTAAATTGCTGCTTCAAAAGACAGTGCCTCAAGATCGCTAGTCTTCGACAATTTGTCCATTAGTTTCTACTCTCAATGTCAACCAATCAAACCTTTTATTCTTTACAGTGCTTTCAATGCCTTTTTGCAGTTTTAGATATTGTCCTGATTTATTGTCTTTATCAAGAAACATAATTTCTTTGATTAAACAATCTCCATTATTGTTGTTCATTCCGTTAAAGACAATGAAATCAACAGGATGAAAAATAACTTTGCAATCATTGCAGTTAAGATTTAAGGGAAGGAAAATCTTATCAATTTTTCTAACAAGTTTGTCAGCATTTTTTCTACCTAATGTTCTCGCAGCTTCTTTTGAGGATTCAATTTTCGCAAGAATTTTTTCTTCTAAATTATCAAGCCTATCAATTTCTTTGTCAAGTTCTTCCTTCCAATCATTTTCAGGTTTCTTTTTCTGGTAAAGTTTGCAGTCACTTAATCTAAATATTTCACCGCAGCAAGGGCATACGCCAAAAATGTGTCTCAAAGAAGAATAAAAATCCAGAATCTCTTTCTGCATGTCTAGAATTTTTTAAATTTTATTCTCTTGTCATTGATGACATTTTTTATTTCTTTCTGCTTTTTACTTAGCCTAGCTGCACCAGTTTTGATGTCAACAAAATAAATTTTTTCAACTATTCCTGTTTGTGTTAACCCATCAAATATTACGTAATCAATAGGGTCAAATAATGAACGACAATCGTTATGCTTAAAACGAAATGTTGGCAAAGTCGGGGCAATTCGTTCCATGATAAAGCCAAAATTTGTGGATAACGCTCCTATTTCAGATTTGATTGTTCCACGGTCTTTTAAAACTTTAAGATCAGCCTTTCTTTGTCTAACATATTCTAGTTGTTCATTGTAAACTTGCAATGCTTCATCACTAAAGTTATTATTGTCAAATAATGATGCATGCCGTAGTTGAACTTCCTCATTACATTCAGAACATTCAATGTAAAAGTTTCCGGCATTTAGAGTTTCTATAATTGCCTGCTGTTTTCTTTTCTCAAGAGCCATGAGTTATAGTTATCGGTGTTTAAGTATTGCGCTAATATTATATCAACCATCCGCTTGTACTCCACATCTTACTCCTTTTTGAGCCTTAATAACATAAATTGATAAATATCGAAATCAGTTCTTAATCTCTCTCCAAACTCTATCCACCTGCCTATGATATTCGGGTCTTGATATAATGAAGTTTCCCCTAATATTCCTTCTCGTAAACGGCTCAACAAGGAATTGGATTCAATTAAATTTATCATTCCAGTTGTTGGTTGCCCGTCACTAAATTTCAGAAAATCATAAATAGCCTGTCCAAGTGTTGCATAATAGTCAATGTTAGTCGGATCATGAAAACAAATCTCTTTCCCTGACTCTAAATAGCTATACTTATGTCTATGCGTTGTCACTTTTGTGTGTGGCGGAATTACAATATGCTCTTTCAATATCGGGATATTTTGAAATCTTATATTGCCCGTCGATGTAAAAATATTTTGTGCTTGTAAATAAAATGGGTCGTGTTTAAACCAATGCCAGGTGTAAGTACCCCGTTTTTCAGACAGCATTAATTAGAGTCTTTTTGTTTTTTAATACTTGTTTGTGCCATTCTTCAGGCGTTAGATTGTTTAGTGCTTCATGAGGCCTTCTTTCATTGTATTCGATCATCCATTCTTCAGTTAGTTGTTTCACCTGGTATAGATCAAAGAACAGGTACGCATCCAGAACAGCTTCCCGATAAAGCCGGTTGAAGCGTTCGATGTATCCATTCTGCATTGGTTTACCAGGTTGTATGAATTGTATGGTTATGTCTTTTTCAATGGCCCAGAGTTCCAACTCCTTTGAGGTAAACTCTGGGCCATTGTCTGTTCGTATAGCGGTTGGTTTACCTCTTTGTTCGATTATCCTGTCTAGTGTTCTTATCACACGCTTTGAAGAAAGCGAAGTGTCCACTTCAATGGCAAGTGCTTCCCTGGAACAATCATCCATAACGTTCAGCGTCCTGAACTTCCTGTTACCTACCATTGAATCACTCATAAAATCCATGCTCCAGGTGTTGTTCACTTCTGGTTGTTGGGTCAGTGGTTGCTTTACTCTTGCAGGCAATCTGCGCTTGCCTTTCCGTTTTTTGTTCAGTTTAAGCAGCTTATAAACCCTGTAAACCTTTTTGTGGTTCCAGTTCTTACCTGACCTGCGGATGTAAGCAAAAAGCTTCCTGAAGCCATAAGAAGGGTGCTTGAAAGCAAGGTCCTGCAATGCATCAATCACTTCCTGATCATCCCTGGTGGACCGGTAATAAAACTGCGATCTTGGTAAGGATAATAACTTGCAGGCCCTGCTCACGGGAATCTTCTTCTCTAAAACGATCTCCTCCGTTAATTGCCTTTTGGTGGCAGGGCCCAACCTTTTTTTGTGAATAAGTCTCTTAGAATCTCGTTATCCATTGCAAGGTTCGCATACATGCGCTTTAGCCTCGCATTTTCTTCTTCAAGATCCTTCATCCGTTTTACATCCGAAGCTTCCATGCCTCCGTACTTGCTCTTCCAATTATAAAACGTGGCATCAGAAATACCATGTTCCCGGCAGATATCTTTTACGTTGCGGCCAGCTTCCTGTTGCTTGAGAATAGAGACAATCTGCGTCTCCGTAAATCGTGTTTTTTTCATGTTGACGTGTTTAAAATTAAGCTTATAACTCTAATTTTAAACCGTCTGATTTTTAGGGACACTTACACAGGGACTCCAACTCCACAACGAAGACATATGGACTGCCAACAAATATGCAGTCCGATTTAAGAATAGCGGAGCTGTGTAAAATGCATTGCCTTTTCCTGAAGCAGCCAGTTTGGTTTTTAAGTCAAATAGTACATTGTGCTGATAGTCATTATGAGTCGACTGTTTGTTTCGAAGTTCAAAAAATAATACCCTGGGAGAGCAGTTTGCCTTGAGTTTTCTTCGATCCTTAATTATACTCGAGGGACTTGTGTCTGGATATGCAAAAGACCTTTTGAATTGGATATAGAGTGGACTTATTGTATCAATGTATGCATCCGCCCCATAGATCACCTCGTCTCTATTTGAAAGTGGTACAAGGGCAAAAGGTGCTTTTGGAAATCGGGTAATTGTTAGCATTGTTTGAATCATAAGACTAACAATATCTTCTGTAAAGTCTGGTTTTATTAAATTCGATTTGCTCATTAAAATATTGCAGCTAATAGGCGCTTATATGTGCGAATTATTTTATTCTTCCCGTTCTGATTAAATTGTATGTATTATTTACACAGCGTAGTGCGCCTCACAGTTAGTTGCTACCCACAATATAATCAGAAGAATTTTCTCCTGCAACCGTAGAAATACGGTAAACAAAAAACCCCATCCTTTCGAATGGGGTGAAATATTAAAAGATGAATTCTTAATCCGGGTGCTAGCCTAGCTCACCTCTCCGGTGATTGAGTGCATCGATGTAGAGATCGATCTCGGCCTGCTGGCGTTGAACGCTGTTCACTTCGAATTGCTGCTCCAGGAGGCCAATGACACCGTAACGCTCGCGGCGTTCTTCCAGGAGGAACTTTTTGTGACGCAGCTTCTGCAGCTTGCTTTCATATTCCTCCAGGTTTTCGCCGGACAGGGAGGGGAGTACCGATTCGATGGCCGAGATCTCGGCGGAAACCCCGGCGAGGTCGGCTTCAATGCTCGCCGATCCTTCCAGGATGGTCTGGAACTGCCTGTTCTCGCCATGAAGTTTGTAAGCGAGGTCGTCTTTCCTGTCGTTGGCTTTGGCGAGCAGCATATCGCAGTCGGCCAAAGTTGTTATTTGTTCTATTGAATAATCCATGTTTGTTGTTTTTGATTGTTAATTAAAAATGCTTCATAGGTCGGGCGGGTTTGCCCAGGATAGTGGAATAAAATCTTTCATTCATCTCCAGCAACGCGATCTCGTCTGCCAGGATCTTCCGGGCGTCGGATGAACATTTGGAAAGTTTCCTGAACATTCCGTTCTTCATCACTTTCAGCAAATCCTTATCACATTCATCACTTTTCATCTGCTCGAGCACATTTCCCAACACCTGGTTCTGCTTATAGGTTCTTTCCATCCCGGAAAGCTGGCGTTGCCTCTCCTTAATTTGAAATTTCGTTTCTATCAATTTCGATTCGAAATGTTTTTTATGCTCCTGGTTACATGCGCAGGGGATGGGGGTATAAAAATCCTTTCGTTCAACACGGTCGATCTTCTTTATAATTTTCGCCAGTGGTTCAAAAGCCCTGGTCGGCAGCTTGCGCTTGCCTGTCTCGGTTCGGGTCAGGTTCACCCGGGAGATCCCGAGGAGCTGCGCCATGGTATCATGTGTTAGTCCGAGTTTCTCTCTTATTTTCTTTACTGCGTCCGGTTTCATTTCAATTTCATTTCAAAAATTATTTGGCATACCCCGGGCCGGAAAAATTCTGCGTGTCTTGTTTTGTCGTGTTTTGTCGTGTTTTGTCTTGAATTGTCTTGTTTTTCTCTTACTTTCCACAGCGACGCAAAGTAGATCCGTGTGAATCTGCGGAGAAAAATCAGCGAAGATCAGCGGGAACTATCATCTCGGTAATAAGGGTTCCCGCAGATGCGCGCAGATTGCGTCGCAGATTTTCGGGGATTTTTATTGTTTTTAAGCTTTAATTGGAACAGGTCAAGAATTAATTGGAAAATTGTTCCACCATGACGCAAAGCAGATCCGCGTGAATCTGCGGAGAAAAATCAGCGAAGATCAGCGGGAACTATCATCTCGGTAATAAGGGTTCCCACAGATGCGCGCAGATTGCTTCGCAGATTACCGCGGATTTTTTTGTTTTTAATGTTTAGTTGGAACAAGGAAGGAATTAATTGGAAAATGGTTCCACCACTGGAACATTTTGAAAATTTTGAAACTTTTTGTTCCACTTAAAATCTTTTAAGGGACTTTAACGGCAATTAAGGGACACTAAGCGCATTTAAGGGACAGCGTCAAAACCGCCGGAGGTAAGATTTGTTCATAAAAATTTCAATTATGAACAATGACACTTTATTATACCAGGCGGCGTGGCAGTTCGCTGTTACCTGCCTTTGGCCCGCGCGACAATTTTCAGAGATCGAAATAAAGATCACCCGTTTCAGGATCCGGCAGATGATCGCGAATTCTGCGGACCGGTTCAACGCCTACCTGGAATTCTGCCAGCAGGTTTTGCTGTTCCGCTATTATTCGATCTCTTCCCGTGGCCGGGTTTCCATTCCATCACCGTGCCAGTGGATCACCGGCAGCGGGCTCACCACTTCGAAATTATTTTTCAGGTCGGTGCAGCAGCGCAGGCTGGGGGAGCCGCTTTTCATGCACGTGCAAAAAGGACTGTGCGAAGCGGTGCTGGAGGTCACGGAGAATAATTCCGAAGAAATGATCGCCTACTGGGAAAACTGGTTCCGCGAACGCAACGCCCGCCCGGAATTGCGGCTTTTCATTCTCTATGCTGCAAAATTCTCCACCAAAACTTTCCAGTCATGAAAGAGAAACGCTTATTCATCTATCCCAACGAGGTGGAACGGATAACCGGCCTGCATTCCAGGTCGGTGTGCAGGCTGTTCACCAAAATAAAAAAGAAGTACGGCATCCGGAAATGGGGAAATGTGCCGGTGGAGGTGTTCTGCGAATACACTTTGCTTAGTGAGGAAAAGATCCGGGAACTGCTCGAAAAGTAAATCAGCGAAGATCAGCGACACGATCTGCGAAAATCAGCGGGAAACATTAAGAACCGAAGTGTGGGTTCCCGCAGATCTACGGTGATTTATCCGCCGATGACGCAGATTTTCTATATTTCAAAGAACTTAATAAAGGCTGCCTCTTTCGAGACAGCCCTTTTTTTATTTACCCGGGCTTTTTGTTCTTCGCCCTGGTTTTTCCTCTTCATGTTCGCCGGTTTCGTTGTCGTCTTCCGGGAAGGGAAGATTGGATTCCGTTGCGGTCTGGCTTACCGTTGCCGCTACGGTTCCCGCAACAGCCAGGTAGCCAGCGATCTTTACGAGGATGGCGGGCAGGGCTACCGGCGCTCCAAGGATGGACGCGCTGATGGCAGCAAGTGCAACGCCTGTATTGCGAAGCTTTCTGAAGAAAGCCGGGGTGGGTGATTGTACCCTTTGTTTAATCGTCATGATCTTTCTGTTTAATGGTTATAAAAACGGGCACCCGTTCTATGGAGGACATCACCAGGTTCCGGAGCCTGGTGAACGCTTTCACAGAATAGATGCCCCTGCCTTCCCCGGTGATCGTGGTCACCGGTGCTATGCAGCCGCGCAGTTCTTTCACTGCGTCATTAGCCGGATGAATCAGGATAAGGTTCCTGTCCTTCACCTCCGTGAGAATGAAATGCAGGCCGAACTTGCGGCTGAAGCGCATTTTCACGGGATACCTGCCTTCAGGGATACATGAGACTGACTTTAAATTCTTCTTCCAGGGGAGTTCTATGGTGTAGCATATAATATTATGTGTGGCGGCCAGGCGAAGCTCGCCGTTCGTTCCGCCGGGAAAATATGTTCTGCGTAATATTAGTTCCATGTCTTTAAGTTTTATCCTGGCATGGAATCAAACATCGCGGCGGAAAAATTTTGCGTGTCTTGTTTTGTCGTGTTTTGTCTTGAATTGTCTTGTTTTGTCTTGTTTTTTGAAGGAGTTTCACCCAACGACGGATGGAGATCCGCGTTTATCTGCGTAAAAAAATCAGCGTTTATCTGCGGGAACTAACATTTCGATACTAATGGTTTCCCGCAGATGCGCGCAGATGTTTACGCGGATTCTCACTGATTTTTTGAAACCATTAAAATAAAATCAAAAAGATTTCTATTTTCTTGTCAGTTTTTCTGCAAAAAATCCGTGTATATAGATAACGGGTCCCCCGAAAGTGGTATGAAACTTATAAAACTGCTCCAGACTGCTGCTAATGATGACAAGAGTGCTGAGTCACAGTTCTTTTATTACCTGGCAGATGATATGCAGGCTGTTTGTAACCGCTACTTGAAGGATCAAAATGATGCGGAAGACGCATTTGTGAAGGGGTTTTTCAATTTCTTCAAAAAAATAAAGCAATACAAGTTTCAAACGGACAGTGATGTAAGAGCATATATATATATGGTGATGCGGAATGCATGCGTGGACATAGCCAGGGAGAAGTACCTCGAAGTGAAATTGATCCCTGTGGAAAATGCGACAGAAGTTTCATATTCCCCTGATGTATATGAGAAACTTGACCTGGAAGAGATCATAAAGTTGATTAACCAGCTCCCGGTCAAGTATCGAACGGTGTTTAATATGTATTCTGTAGACGGGATGTCGCACGCCGAGATTGCAAAAGCCCTGGGAATTTCGGAAGATGCGTCCGCTACACAACTTAAAAGGGCGCGGGTATTTTTAAAAGAATTAATAATAAAAAACGGTTTGAGCCATGCAAGAGATAAGAAGAAATGAAGAAGATCCATTTGCATCCTGGGGTGAAAAGCTCCGGGCCGCTAAAGAACTTCCGGGTTACCCTAAGGCAGACAAAGCTGCCCTTTGGAAAAGACTTGAAGTAATGCTGGAGGAGGATAAAAAAGCGGAAAAAGAAAAGCGCCGCACGCGCAGGGTTACCATGTTCTGGTATTCCGCCGCCGCTTCTATAATATTATTACTTGCCGTGATGATCTTCTCCAAAGCGCCCGAAAAGCACGACCTGATCGGGGAGAAGAAACTAAAGCCCGCAACTGAAAAGCCGGTACCTATAATAATAGAAAGGAATGATCAACTGGCGAAGGAAGATGTAAAACCATCCGGTGTAGAAAATGATCCGGCCACGGAAACCACCCAAGTCGTAAGGCCACCACGCCTGGTGGCCATGGAAACAACGCCCGATAAAATTGACAATAATTCCCCGGTAAATGATCAGGAGCCACAGGTCCAGGATCCCCAGCCAAATGAAAACCTGGCTTCGAATGAAAATCCGGGAAGAATTGAGCAGCCCATCGCAGCCGATCCACAAAAAATGCCGATATTCCATAGTGGCTCGATGAAGAAACATCCTGTAACCCCGGCGAGTGTTGCCATATATATAGAGAAGGTGGTGAATAAAGACGACCAGAAGGTCGCAGCCAAAACTAATCCCGACAACCCCGAACACATCCTGACATTTAAATAGAACAAATGAAACAATTGTTTTTACTGGCGCTGACCGGCGCCCTGGGAATCTTTTGTGCCTCCGCGCAGCAGACGTTCAACTACGATCCGCAGTTCAGCCGTACATTTTCTATCCTTCTCGACGAAGGGGAGGAGATGAAGATCGAGCTCACATCGCCCGAACAACTTAACGAGCTTCCCAACCCGGATTCGCTGATCAAATTACTTTCCGCAGATATAATCAAACTCGGTGATTCCCTCGACCTGGACATAGATGCATCGCATGTTTATTTTATTGTTGGAGATTCTGCAGAAAGGGTGGTGCGTGTAAAACGGTGGCCATCGCCGTTCAGGCAATTTATTATTGTGAATGGCGAACCCAACCGCTTCAAGGATGTGCAGGATACGGTCGTGATCGACGGCTGGACGGGCAGCCCATCGAAGCTTTACCGCTATACTTTTTACCTGAATTTTTTAGCCAGCGTTGATAAATACAGTAATGGCAAACTGAATAGAGAGCTCAACACGCTGCGCGAAAACATGAATACAAAATGGACTGATTCAAAGAAGCATTATTTCCTACAGAATAATGTCCACATCTGGGCGCCGGCACCGCAGGGAAAGCCGTCCAATAGAATGATGATGTTGATTCGCCCGTCTATAGATATCCAGAATTACCAGGACAAGTTTATTCCGTCCATCAGCCTGGGTCTGACCATCGCGCGAAACCATAAAAATGTTTACACCGAATACGGCATCAGCAGCGAGATCCATTTCCGTTTCGCAAAAGATCTGGATGCAAATTCCAGGACATATATTAACCCGTTCGTCACCGTGTATTACGGCCGCGGGGTCTCAACCGAATCTGGTTTTGCACCAAACCGTTTATTCCCCTACATCTCGTTAAGTTTCTCTCCGAAGAATAAAGGAAAAGTTTATCGTGAGGATCAGACATTCCGTTTCGGTGTCGGCCGTTTCTTCCTCGGCAACAAAACCACGAAGATCGAACCGGGGATTTATGTTGACGGATTCTTCAAAAGCGCCAGCCCATCGCTGCGACTCGTACAAGCTTTCTAAGAAGTGAAAAGTAAAAAGTAAAAACAAATCAGCGATAATCCGCGGGAAAATCTGCGCAAATCCGCGGGAACTCTTTAGAACCGAAAAGTAATTTATGCCCATCCGGCCCTACACACATAAAGAACTCGCCATTATGTACCACGTAAGCCCGCGCACCCTAACTCGCTGGGTAAAGCCCATCATCCGCAAAAGATCAAAGCGCAAGCGTATTTACAAATCCGCCGAAGTAGAATTCATCTTCCGTTTCCTCGGTCCGCCCGATAATGAAGACTGATGTTGCTAACCTATGGATACATCATTGATAAAATTTAAATTTTAATTATGAAAGCAAATTTTTATGTCAACCAGATGCGCGAGACGTTGATGAACCAGAAAACAATTCGTCCTAAGGGAAGAAAAACGGATTGGGATATCTTTCTACATTATGCTGCGGCTGAAGGTTATAAAATGGAAGAATTTTGCGCCAGCATGGATTTTCCACTAATTAAGTCAATGTCTTTTGTATTTCCCTCCATCCCGGATGATGAAATAAAACTGATTGCCAAAGAAGGATACCTGGACAGTACAGACGTAAATCGTTTATTAAATGAATTTGAACTTTCCAATGAGTATAAATTGTCAAAAAAAGAGCAATACGGCCTTGCCGTATCCTTGTACCTTGATGAATTGTTATCCCGGAGGATCTTGAAAGAAAGTAGAGCAATCAACCGTTACGAAGGTCTTGAAACACGGGAAAATTTGAGAACATTTTATAAACCTTCGCATCGGGTTAAGGAACTATATTCAAATTAAATCTGAAATTGTTCCAATCGTTTTTCATTTTGGTTGGAACAATGTGGAAAATAGGGGAGAAACTGTTCCAAAGCTTTTTTAAACTTAAAAGGATAATCTTCCCGAGCCAGGGTAATTAATAATTAACCCATGAAAAGCACCTGGTAAACTAAAACCAGAAATTATGGAGGCAATAGATTACATAAAACAAATGAGGAAAACGCTTTGTAATCAAAAAACCATTTACCCCGAAGGCCGCAAGTCGGATTATGAGATCATTTTGAATTATTATGCTGCTTCAGGTGGGCGGCCGGATTTTGAGGAAATCGATATGCCCGTATTGGTAGCCTTAGATAAAGCTATGCCAGAGATCACACCTGAAAACCAGCGCTCAATCAGCCTTCAGAATACCAGGCTTCCTGACGGCCAGGATGACCTGGAAGAAGAAGTTGTGGTTGGAGGAAAAATTCGCACCCGGCAACAGCAATACAGTATGCTTTCATACCTATTCCTGGATTTTTTATTATGGGAATTTATAAAGGCAGATAGTAAGAGGATTAAAAAAATGAGAGGATGGGTGGAAAGAGAATTTATTAGGGATTATTTTAGGAATGGAGATATATGGGCGAGGATATAATGAGGGGATGTTACTACACATTGCTGTTGGCTGCTGTAATTTTTGTTATAAATATTACAAAAAGTCCAGTTTTAGGTAGTTAGCCGGCATTACACCAATACTTTTGTTATGCGCTGCTTTTCCTTCGTCAATGCTTTTGGATTTTTTTTTCTTATGTTTTCGACATATCTGCTTACTGGATCTTCAATAACTTTTCCCTTACTATCTCTTTTCAACTTTTGTTTAATTTTCAAGGGCGCATCAACATAATTAGCAAAAACGTCTACACCAGTTATATTCTGATTTCCACGGTATATGGTCTTTCTCCAGCTGATTTTAAATTTGGATTTTAATATAATTGATAAAAGTGTAGGAATTAAACTCTGAAAATCATTTTGAGAAGAGAAAGTCAGATCGTCGACAAATCTAGTGTAGGTGATATCGTTTTGATCACAAAATTTGATTAAATCGCTATCAATATTTGAGAAAATTAAGTTCGCGATATGAGTACTAGTTCTAGTTCCTTGTGGTAGCTCAAACTCAATAGATGTCAGTTTTGTTAACCAATGTGCGATGTGGTTTGAGAAACCTAATCTTAGAAAAAGATTATAAATATCTTTATGGGAAATGGTCGGATAAAAATCTTGCAAGTCAGTTGTGAGTACAAATTTATGTCCTCTATGTTTAACTGCATTTAAAATATTATTCTTCCCTTTTACACCCCCAAAAATATGTGGAGTAAGTGGTACTCGCTCCAAAATTTCCTTTTTAATATTTCTTTGTAATTCCTTCAACCTTCGATAACTAGGCCGTATAGTACGAGTTTTTGGTGTGCCGTCTGAATATGCTTTGACCTGACCTGTAACTTTATTTAATTTAATTTCGACTCGTTTTGAGTAATAGGTCTCGATATTGTCGCAGATATAAAGAATTTCCTTAGGTGATGATTTTATTAAAGAGGCTAAATATTTTAATTGCCGTTTTTCAAATTGTAAAGAATTCATTTATTAAGGATTTTACCGAAGGACTTACAATTTTAAAGGCATCACGTTTATTTTCAGGAACATCTTCGTCATCCATTGCAAGAAAAAATATTATAGGAAGTGGAACATTCAAAGCTTTGCTAATCGATTTTAAGGTAGACAGATTAGGTTCTTTTTGATTATTCTCAATTTGAGACAAATAAGTTTGAGTAATGCCACTTTTTAACGCAAAATCTATCTGATTGATAGATTTCTGCTTGCGAATATTTTTAATAGTTAATCCTAAGTTCATTAAAAGCAAAAATTAAGGAGTGTTAGATTACTTTGTCAACATTCTTGTTCATATTCGGTTTTCAGCTAGAAAAAACTTTTACAAAAGTTTCAACAATCTTAGCAACTAATAACAAGTTGGTTAATTCGTTTTGACCTTGCTTATGTTTTAATTTCTCTAGCTGAAGAATCGCCTCGTTCAAGAGAATGACATCTTCATCTAATAGAGAACACCGGTTCTTAGTGATAGTTATAATACCTTGTATCAAACTATCAATGTTTTGATTGTTTTTCAGCATAGCGCTTGTTTTAATTAGGACAAAATCGTCCTTGCTCCAATTGCCGATCCGCCTGTAACTAAAAGCGTATGCGATATTCTCATTGCACTCCTTAATTAGCCTTGCTCCAAAAGAAAATCGTGAAGCAAAATCGAGCAGGACAGAATCCAGCATCAGTGCAGCATTGCTGCCATGACATGACATATGCACTCCCCGATAAATCCCTTGCGGGCTGTCAGAAAAGACTATTAGTTGAACTCCTTTTAGCTACATGCATCAAAACACCGTTCAAAGAACTTGTAATGCAATATTATTACATATTTCCCACAGTTAATAAAAATAATCATTTTAATTTATAAACAGTATGTGGAAAACTATAGAATGTAGATAATTTTGAAAAGTAGCGCATAACGTTGGACGTATTTGTGCAGGTGTGGTATTCAAGGAACCTCAAGCCCGAACAATGATATTCTTCCGACGAAACAGCAGCAGAATAATGAACTGCGGCCGAACCTGTCAACATCAAGCCGCACTTGCACAAATACGCATGTTGCCTGCAGTGCTGCCTTTTTTAGACGCTAAATTTGTCGTTGGTCTTTATTAATTGCTTCCAATTTTCTCCTAAGCCAATTACAACTCCATCAGAACCTACATAAAAGTCTTGTTCTGGAAACTCCAAAAATTTTTGGGTCATTACTACTTGTTGGACACCTATCCCTTTCAAGTCTTTGGTCGTGTATGCGTTAAGGATATTGGTGTTCAGTCCAATAGTTAGGTTGACGTTTGAAAATGTATGCATGGTATATCCACCTATTTCAGTTGTTTCGTTGTTATTAAGTATATTGACAAAAAGCTTGTAGTAATAAGTAAGATATTCTTCAATGTCGGTGTCCAAATCGAAAAATGTTTCGTTGTGTCCTTCAGGGTCAATCCAATCAAAGTTAAGCAATTGATTTGCGAAATGTGTTACTGCTCCAACTCTAAGATGAGGATAAGATGCTCCGATTTGTCTTAGGTTTCGGGTTTGGTTTTTTGCGTCGTTTAACAGGTTTGGTGCCAAGCCGTGGGTTCTTCCTTTACTTTCCATTACAATCCACCTACGACTTGTGTCCAACCCGACTAGGTCTGGTCTACTTCTGCTTGAGCCAAAACGAAAAGCTTGTCCCGTCGCTCTAAAGTGATTTCTATATACGTCGATATGCAAAAGCCAAGGAACGTTCAATAAGCGATGAGCAATCAACTTACTGCAAGCAAGTCCTAAAAAGTAAGAAACAGCACTCTTTTCAGAAGGGTCTAAACTTTGGTAAGCAGAAGATTTAACCAAATTCAGACCGTTTTGAGCAACGTTTGCTACTACCATTGAAGCTCTATACAATATTTCGTATTGAGAATACACCCCATGACTTATTACATCAATGAAATTTGCTCTTCCTACAGTTATTGCTGCCCATAGTAATTCTTGGGAAGTTATCGTTAGAGTATTGGTCCTTTGAAATGAAGGTCCATAATGTGGTGGAAAGTTGTGACTGGTATATGTTATTTGCATAGTTTAGATTGACTTCGCATTGCAGGCAACTCAAGAATAAAAGCAACCCGAATAATACCCGCTTACGCAAAACAAATATTGATACTCCCTTTGCGCAGCGCAAATACCATGAACCAGGATAAAATTTAAGCAGCCAATCGCCCCAAAATAAGATCTCCCTCCCACTTATGCAACACCGTATAAATACGGGATAAGTGTTGCTTCAAAGGCCTTTCCCTACTTCCTCCTAAACGTCCTAGCGATCTTCTTGTAGCTGTCCAGGTATTTATCAAGATCCTCCGCAGCATGGCCGATGATGATATAATAGCCGCCACTTTCAGTAAACAGCATCACCTGGTAAGCAAGTTGAGGTACTCCGGCTTTGGTTTTGCTGTCGGCGACAATTTCGTAGCCTTTCAGATCATCAACTGTTATTTCGTTGGTCGTTTTAATGACGGCATGCTCACCTCCCGGGAGCTTTTTAAAGCGTTCTTCGGCATATTTCTTTAGGTCCGTGGCGGAGACTTTTGCAACCGAATTGCCGACGATTAAAGTCGGTTTATCCGTGGGCATTTTTCCATCGGTGGAATAAAGCAGGCTGCCAGCCATATACTTTATGAGTTTGAAATCGGTGTCCCTGGTATCGACCGTAAACGCAGCCGCCTCCAGAGGATCTTCCTTTTGTGCGTTATTATAGACCGTCGACAGCAGCGCCGCCCTGATCCCGGCTTCGAGGTTCTTAGAGGCTTCCGGGTAAATGCCGTTGATCATCACGGTATGCTTATCGTCGCCGAAGATCAGCATCTGTTTCAGGTAAGTTGTGCCGTTAGCGGGTTGGGAAAGACTGATGAACGTGGCTTTTGTGCCATTAAAATCAATGGTCTCTTTGTTAAGCATCATCATTCCCCGTGACGCCAAGGCTTCAGCCGTAAAACCATCCGCCAGCTCCGGGTAGGGGGCCGGCAATTCGTTTACCATGATAGACGCTCCCGTTTCCTCATTTTGAAAACCACTGAAGGTTGTAGCCGCCACAAAGCCCGCTGGCGGAACCAGGGAACATTTTGTGCCCGGCACTTTTATATGCTTACCGGTTTGCGCAGGTGCGATTTGTGCGAGGAGTATAAAAGGGAGTAGAAGAAGGAGTTTCATTTTATTGTTTAAGATTGATGATGCCATGGTTTTGGGTAGGGAACCGATGGAAACGGCAATCACAATATAGGGTTTATCATCTTTTCAACGAGTCTGGATTTTAATCATGGAACGCTGGTGCAGCCTGCGACATCACACGCGAGTGGGGCGGGACGAACATGCGGGCCGTCACCTAAAGCCCCTTCTTTAGGAAAGGCGATCTCTAACCCCACACTAAAGTGCGGGGTTATGAGATTCAGCATTTGGTTTTACAGAGAAAATATTATGCAGATTGAATAATAATACCATCATGCTTTAGGCAAAAAAAATGATTTTCAATAGAACCCGGATTCCCCGCCTCAGAAAAAGCATGGTTGGAAGTTTGAAGTTGGAAGTTGGAGGTAGAAGGTTACAGATAGATTGCCATTTAAGCATCCAGATTCCCGCCACAGCAAGCATGGCGTTAAGAAATTTACGGAACGGAGCGTGCCCGCCGCAGGCGGGAGCAGAAAAAGCAGCGACAAACATATAAGGATTGCAAAGTTTGAACTGTGAGCCTTTTTTTCTGCAGCGCAGTGCAGTAAATTTTAGCCAAATGCTTGCGTAGGCGGAAACTTTTTCTTTGGTTACTTTCTTTTGGGCAAAAGAAAGTAACAAAGCTAGTCCATAGGGGTGAAATATGTCAGCGATGGGTGAATCCCCGTAGGGGTAGACCCATCGAAATGCAACAGTCATAACCAGCGAAAGCCCTGGAGGGGCGAAATATCTTTTGCATCAATCAAAATAATAGTTGGTATCCCGCACCTTCGGCGCTTTGCGAATTATATTCTTTCTTGTACCGCCAGTTGCACTGGCGGCTGGGAGATTTCGCCCCTTCGGGGCTAACGGGTAGGGGCTGACTGATACCTTACGTTTTATTGATATTGCCGCCACTGCATAACTACACGCCCTAAACGCAATTTGGTGTAGAATAACAAAGCCATTAGATGAATAAATCTAGAGAGGCTTATCAAGATTAAAAATCTGTTCAAACTGTCGTTTGAGGTACATAAATTTTTTACGATTTGGATTTCCCGGGCAACATTCTTCAAACCTTCCGGGAGCATAAAACTGGGAATGGCTGTTTTTCCTTCTTGTGTTGAAGGTTAATAAATATGAAGGGCCATCAATAACTATACATTGTTTACCTGGGAACCGTGTAGTACAATCTTCCATGGCTACTTCATCTTTAGTATCATCATAATCAACATTCCAGTTTTCGGCATTATCAAATACATCAAGAACTTCATTATAGGTTTGCCTGGTTAATGGCACGCTATCCAATGCAATCGCGGAATTATTTCCTGTTGATATAAAAACCGGGAGCTTTAAATGATAGGCTGTAGCAGATTTTTTGCTAAATGCGACGTAATAATTATCCTGTGACCTGATATTCCTTGGAATCCTGTAAATACCGACTACCAGGTCAAACCTGTTTAATAAGGTAGTGGCCATACTATCCTGGTGATTTGAAGCCTTACTCTCCTGGATACGATCCATGGCAACATTCAGTCTTTTATTGCATGATCCCAATATGCCCAGCAGGAACACGAGTGTTATTATCCGCATTA
This sequence comes from Bacteroidota bacterium, assembly GCA_023417815.1. Lineage (GTDB taxonomy): Bacteria > Bacteroidota > Bacteroidia > Chitinophagales > Chitinophagaceae > Ferruginibacter. The sequence continues at coordinate 55,757 of JAEZEI010000008.1, forward strand.
TTTCTAAAATAACGAATTAACGAATGAACAGGCTGCCAAACAACCGTATAAATACGGATTTATTTAGTGTGGATTGATCCTATTCTTGCATTCATGATAATAATTATTGCCGCCCCTGCAGGGCTCTACCTTTGATGATGGTCATTCTATCCGCCAGTTGCACTGGCGGCTGGGAGATTTCGCCCCTTTGGGGCTTTGCATTATTATCCAACCACTCTCTATATCCATTGGCATTTTGAATTCGGTAGAGACGCATCATCATGCGTCTCAGTTGGAAATATTGATCGAACATGTAGAAACGCAATATTTTGCGTCTCATTCCCGGGACTAAAGCCCCTGTTTGAAAAACACATTATGAATTCACAACCTGAAGGTCGTGGCAATTAACTTAAAGAGCTAAAGCTCGATGATTGAGGGACGGACGTAACCCACACTAAAGCGCGGGGTTGAATATGATGTCGCCCCTACGGGGCTATCCTTTTTTATTTTACTTGGGTTTTATTATTATGTTATCGCCCGCCACGGCGGGCTTATCGCATGCGGAATTTATTCTGCATGCGTCCCTACGGATGATAAGCATAGGCGGTGAATTTATTCACCTCCATTCGCGATGCCACAATAATATTTCATCATCACCGCAAAATTTATCGGTAGAGACGCATCATCATGCGTCTCATCAGTCCAATAAGAAACCAGTTGTAGAGACGCAAGATCTTGCGTCTCAATCCAGATGCATCGTAGGGCTAAAGCCCCTTTTTTAGGTAAGGCGATCTCGAACCCCACACTAAAGTGCGGGGTTTATTATGATGTCACCCCTACGGGGCCAGGTAGAGACGCAACGTGTCCGACTTGGGTGGCTATCTTGCATTTTTCTATTGAAGAAACCAGTCGTTTCTATTTATTAATATAAAAAACGGTATCTATAAAGAATAGTGTGTCGGAATTTACAAGAACATTTTCATCATGCATATCTTCCAGGATTAATCCGAATTCTGGATGGCGGTAATCCTGGCGAATTACATGAATGAATCCATTAAATTCAAGAAACTTCCGGATATCATCTAATTCTGCAAGTTTGTCTGAAGGAATGAAGGGTTGTTTCAATAGGGCATAGAGATGATCACCTTCCCTTTTGAATCCTAATAATTGATAGGATGTATTTTCAAAAAATAAATTGTGAAGTAAGACACTGTTGAGAAATTCCAGCCAGGTAGCATAATAAACTCCATCATTCAATTTGATCACACATACTTCCTCTTCACTATAATAGATTTTCGCTTCACCACCGTGTGTTAAATATTTATAATGGGAAGGCAATTCGGTTATTGCCAGGTGATGATCATTGCAGAAACTTTCTATAAGGATTTCCTGCTCTTTTTTAATGAGGGCATTACCTTCGAAGTTCTTTTTAACCGGGCCACCTGACGTGAAGCGTCTGCAAAGGAAATTCCGGAGCGCTGTGCAATTATCCTCTTGCCCTTTAAGGATAACTCCTTCAGTGATATTTTCAATTTTGCCTCGGGTATCATCCGGTAACATTTATGTAAATATAAATAAAATCAGTGAGGTTGCAGGTTTGATCCGCCGGAGGCGGACAAGCGTTGGAGGTTGGAAGTTTGAAGTTTGAAGTTTGAAGTTGGAGGTTGGAAGTTTGAAGTTTGAAGTTGGAAGTTGGAATTAGAAGGTTACAGATAGACTGTCATTAGCTTCCAGATCCCCGCCACAGCAAGCATGGCGTTAAGAAATTTACGGAACGGAGCGGGAGCAGAAAAAGCAGCGATAAACATAAAAGGACTGCAAAGTTTGAAGTGGGAGCCTTTTTTTCTGCAGCGCAGTGCAGTAAATTTTAGCCAAATGCTTGCGTAGGCGGAAGCTTTTTCTTTGCTTACTTTCTTTTGGGCAAAAGAAAGTAACAAACCTAGTCCATGCTAAAGCGCGGGGTTGCCTATTATGCCGCCCCTATGGGGCTTTGTTTATACATGATTTTCGGTTCACTATTAACATGTCGCTCCTACGGAGCTTTTAGCATGCGGAATTCATTCTGCATGCCAGGCAACGGATGATAATCTTAGGGGGTGAATTTATTCACCCCCTTATTCGCGATGGCATGGAATGATGGCATTCATCACCAAGAAAAAATCGGTAGAGCTGCATTAACATGCATCTAACGGAGCCTAATTCAAAAGATTGCAAAAACGCAACATTTTGTTGTCCCCTTTTTGTGTATGCATCCTGCGTAGATATTCGCAATTGCACCGCGGATCTTCACTGATCTGCGTTCAATCTGCGAAAGGATCAGCGTTTATCTGCGGGAACTATTTTTATTCCGGATGTAATTATAAAAGAGAATTTTACCGATGCTTATTTCAACTCCGCTAGCACCAGCTTCTTCATCTTAAAGGTATTAGTCAATGCCTTCTCCCTCACCTTCGCATCTTCGCCATGAATAAGATCGAAGTATTCCACAGGCACTACCTGCCACGACAGCCCATACTTATCCTTGCACCAGCCGCAGGGACCTTCTTCACCGCCGTTTGAAGTAAGGGCCTCCCAGTAATAATCCGTTTCAGCCTGGTCTTTTGTGTTTATTACAAAAGAAACGGCTTCATTGAATTTAAACATGGGCCCGGCTGCCAGGATGCTGAATTCCATTCCGGCAATTTCCACGACAGCAGTATCAAAAGAACTTCCGCCCATCTCAGGTGGATTGGTAAACTGGTGGTAGTCTTTTAATTTACCGTCTTTGAAAATAGACAGGTAATAGTTTGCAGCTTCCTTAGCATCTTTTTCTACCCAAAGGCAGGGCGTGATTTTTTGTTGATTCATATCGTGTGTTTAATGATACAAATTTCTAATATAGGTTTTTATTGAAGAGGGTGTAACTCCGGCATTTTTGAGGGGGAATTACGTAAAACGGCTGTGCGATTATGAATAGTTCCCGCAGATTCTCGGGGATTGTTTCGCAGATTCCCACAGAATAGATAAAATAAAATCACCGTTCATCTGCGCCTTATACTTTATAAGAAATCATAAGGGTAATAGAAAATCTGCGCGTCTCTGCGGGAAACCATTTGAACCGGAATGTACTAAACCTATACCCCCACTTGCCCGTTATTCAGAAACGAATCCAGCTTCCGACGTATCTCCGCATCATCGAAGATGCATAGCAGCAGCTCTTTCTGGCGGGTGGAAACATGCATGTTCTGGCCCGTCCCGGGCGACCAGTCGATGGTTATTTTTCCCCCGGGGAGGATATTATGAAGCTGCTCATCGGGAAGGAAAAGCCTTACCTGCCTGTCTGTTTGTGCGAGCACCGCAGTATAGGCAGTGCCTTTATAGTGAAATTTCTTTGTGAAGATCCTGGACATAAAATTCTTTTGCGGACACATGAATGGATTTGTTCAGCGTCCAATAATTGTTTGTTTGTTTTGCCTGATCAGGAAGCTTCAACATGGTACGCGCATTTATTTCCAGACGGATTGCGGTTGACCAGAAACGTATTGAGATACTTCCTCCAGGTATTTGGCCTGTGATCGATCAAGAGCAGTATGTATCGAATCTTAATCCTGCAGCAGTAATTGCCGCATTTATGGAGAAAGTTTGTAATTAAAAAGTGACTTTGGGAGATATCTCAGCACTGCCAAATACAGTGTTTAAATATAACTGTAACAAGATAAACCATTAAATCCAAAATATGGCATTTATTCTGATTATGTTTGTTAAAGGTATCGGCACCCATCTTGCCCTATCCCATTAAAACATTTATGCCGTGTGCATACATAGGAACTTCGGGCTGGCATTATAAACACTGGAAGGGAACGTATTACCCGGCCGACATCAAAGCTGCGGATCAGTTCAGTGTTTACCAGGAACGGCTTGGCACGGTAGAGGTCAACAATACATTTTATCGGCTCCCGGAAGCAGAAACTTTTGGGAACTGGGCAGCGGCATCAAAAGAGGACTTCATTTTTTCGGTAAAAGCCAGCCGATTCTTCACCCATAACAAAAAGCTGAACGTATCAAAAGAGGAGATGCACCTGTTCTTCGACCGGGTGAGCCATCTCGGTGAAAAGCTTGGTGTCATCCTGTTCCAGCTTCCACCGAAATGGAAGATGAATACGGAGCGCCTGCGGTATTTTCTTTCCAACCTCCCGGAAGGTTACCGGTATACATTTGAATTCAGGGATCAGTCGTGGTACCATGAAGAGGTTTATTCCATCTTAAAAGAATTCAACATCGCCTTCTGCATTTACGAACTGGCGGGGCATCGATCGCCGGAGGTCATCACCGCCGATTTTGTTTACATAAGGCTGCACGGTCCCGGTGAAAAATATTCCGGCGATTATTCAAAACAGGTCCTGGCTGCCTGGGCAAGGAAATGCAAAAAGTGGATGAAGGAGGGGAGGGATGTATATGTTTATTTCGATAACGACATCGGCGGCCATGCCGGGTTTAATGCCGGCGAGTTAAAGAATATGCTTCTATAATAGAGCAAAACCTCGCGTTTCATCAAACTCTTGCGCAGGCGAAGAAAACACAGTACCACAAATAAATCATGAAATACCGTTTATTAAGCATACCTTAACTGGGTTATTTCCCGGCAAACCGGGACATTTCCTACAGTCTCTTCTTCATCACTTCTCTTAAAAGCAACAGCGAGCCTGTTGCCAAATTAATTCCTGCAAACTGTTTAGTTTTCGCCCTGGCGCTGCAATGCGGCACAGCGCAGATCAAAACTTATTAGCAAAATGAAATAAAGGAAGCATCACATTATGATCATTATCGCACGAAACCCGGCGTTGAACCGGGCATGGAAAAAGGAGAACTGGACCCCTCCCGGCATTTCTCCCATAGGTTTGCAACAGGCTATTTCCGGTAGATGGATGCATACACTATAGTTATGACTTGAATAAAACGATATATATAAAATACATGGTCTGCAAACGTTGCATTCTTGCAGTACAGGACATACTCGAAAAAAATAATGTAAAATATAAACGTATTGAACTGGGCTTTGCTGAACTGGAAGATGAAGCTTCAATGGAACTCCAGCATGATCTTGACCGGCAGCTCCGGCCTTTGGAACTTGAGGTGATGTTCGACCGGCAGCATGTGCTGGTGGAAAAGGTGAAGAACGAGATAACCGCGCTGCTAAATGATCCATCGATGATCTGCCTTAAACTTTCAGCACACCTGTCCGATAAGCTGGGATATAATTACAATTATATCGCCAATACTTTTTCCGACCTGGAGGGCATAACTCTTGAGCGGTATTTCATTAAACAGCGGGTGGAAAGAGTAAAGGAACTGATCGTTTATGAGAATATGCAACTTTCCGACATAATCGTAGAACTCCGTTACAGCAGTGTATCACATTTATGCCAGCAATTTAAGAAGGTGTCGGGCATTACCCCGGCCGAGTTCAGGAAACGATGCCAGGCGGGCAGGTATGTGTGGAGGCCTTTACAGGAAAAACATAGTTAACCTGTGAATCTTATTCTGATAGAATAGAATGATATAAAACTGGCAATGAAAATGGTTTTCAACTTTACATTCCCAGTCATAGCTCATTACGCCTGGCTGGTTAATAATGATCCATCAATAAACACGCTGATCATGGCCAGGATCTTCACCACACGGTTCACTTACCAGCGCAAAATATATATAGCTGTCATCTCGCAGGCGGGCGATTATGTAAAAGTTTATGTACCTGATGAGAGCCTGCACCATATACTGCCCGACGGTAAGATCACTTTCAATTTTACCAGTGGCCCGCTCAATGAGATCACTGATTCCCGTCCCTTACAGGAAATTCTTGATTGCATCTTCAACACCATTGATGTGAATACACGCTTTGAACAGCGTAAGTAAATACAGCCTGTCTATCCGCGCTTGATTTTCCCCAATATTATATTCACCGCGCTGTTAATGATCATTTCCTTTGCCTGGCGCCCCGCGGCGCTGCCCTGGTTGCGCGTTTTGCGCGTAGATTTCTTCGTGGTGCGGGCCGTTTCGATCACTGGATCCTTGTCAGCCTTTACAGGTGAGGAAACTTTTGTCGCATTCTGCACATAGGGTAACGGGTCGATCGCGCCATTGCTGGTGTAGATCCCGAAATGAAGGTGAGGCGGGGTTGTGGCTGCATTGCCTGTATTGCCAACGGTACCCAGTTGCTGTCCTTTCTTTACGCGTTGCCCGTAAACCACATCCTGGCGGTCGAGGTGCGCATAATAGGCGTACCAGTCTTCGCCATCGGGCTGCAGGTAAACGGTCTTGCCGCCGATGCCGCTGTTATCAACCGATATGATCCTGCCATCCATGATGGCCACCACCGGTGTGCCCTTGTTGGCGAAGATGTCGACCCCCTCATGCTTTCGTTTGCCGCCATCACGCGGGTCGCCCCAGAAAGATCCGACGTTCGATTTCCCCGAAACGGGATGGGTCATCTTTAAATTCTTTGAAGGAGCAGCGCCGGCCCGGGCAGAATGCATCATTCCCGCCGCCACTACGAGCAGTAAAAGTGATTTCATAGGATGAGTTTGTGAGGGTATGGACAGTTTGAAATGCAGGAAAGTGTTAGAAAAGCGTAAAATTCAGTTGGAGGTTTGAGGTTGGAGGTTGGAAGTAGGGCTTCGACAAAATAATGGTTCCAATAATGGTTCCCGCAGATGCCCGCAGATTGCATTTGGAACAAAAACTGGCATGTGAATTCTAATAAACATTCTTTGTGAAGCAGAAATCACCGAGAATACACAGAGCGACACAGAAAGTTGTCGAAATGTTTTTTGAATAGAAATTAAATATGAAGGTTAATTCTCCTTCTGTGCACCTCCGTGCCTGCCGAAGGCAGATCAGTTTGAGGTTTGAAGTTTGAAGTTGGACGTTAAGGAACCTTCTGTGCATCTCTGTGCCTGCCGAAGGCAGGTCTGTGTTTTCAGTGTAACAAGGGATTAGTTTGAAGTTTGAGGTTTGAAGTTGGAGGTTAGGAACCAAATATGCGTCTCTACATTACCAACAATAAACTGTAGAAGTTAAGAGTTGATCTGACAATTGGGATTAAATTTAAGTAACGACACTTCAATTTAATAACCCCAAAATGTCAGATCATGAACTCAGAAACTAAGTTAATCAAATCCAGAGTTGGCTTATTGAAATTAGCAGAACAATTAAGCAATGTCACCCGTGCCTGTAAGCTGATGGGCACTAGCCGGGATAGTTTTTACCGGTTAAAAGAGCTTTACAACACTGGTGGAGAAGAAGCTCTCAGAGAGATCAGCCGCCGCAAGCCTATCCCCAAAAACCGTGTGGAGCCCGAGGTAGAAGAAGCTGTTGTAAAAATGGCTTTTGACTTCCCTGCTTATGGTCAGTCCCGTGCCTGCAATGAACTCAGAAAGAAAGGGATTTTTATCTCCGCAGCCGGTGTTCGTTGTGTCTGGCAACGTCATAACCTTGAGATTTTTGAGAAGCGATTAAAAGCTCTTGAAGAGCGTGTTGCCCAGGACGGGCTGATCCTTACAGAAGCCCAGGTCATCGCTATGGAACGGAAAAAAGAAAAACAGGAAGCCTTTGGCGAGATCGAAACCGAACATCCCGGCTATCTGGTAGCGCAGGACACTTACTACGTCGGAACTATCAAAGGCGTGGGCCGTATTTATCAGCAAACGGTAATCGATACTTATAGCCGCATAGCTTTTGCTAAACTGTATACCAGTAAGCATGCCATCACTTCCGCCGACGTGCTTAATGATAAAGTGCTTCCCTTCTTTGAGCAGCATGAAATACCTGTTTTAAGAATGCTTACTGACCGGGGAACCGAGTTCAATGGCAGGCCAGAGAACCACGAATACGAATTGTATTTACAGCTTGAAAATATCGACCACAGCAAGACGAAGGTTCGCCACCCGCAAAGCAATGGAATCTGTGAACGATTGCACCGCACGATGCAAGATGAGTTTTATGCAGTTTGCTTCCGTACAAAGCTTTATCCGGATCTTGAAAGCCTCCAACTAGACCTTGATCAATGGATGGATCACTACAATCAGGAGCGAACTCATAGTGGTCGCTATTGCTTCGGCAAAACCCCGATGGAAACTTTTACAGAATCGCTTAACTTGGCTAAACAAAAACTGCTGAACCAAATTGATCCAGCAGCATAATTCTTTTAATCTGTATCCCTTTTGAAAACCAAAACATTAATCCTCAACTGTCAGATCAACTACTAACTATTACAAATAAACCCTAAACAATAAACCTTAAACAACCTCCAACCTCCAACCGCCAACCACCACCCTCCAACCTTCACCCTCCAACCTCCAACC
>JAEZEI010000010.1 GCA_023417815.1 Bacteroidota bacterium
AGATAAACCTGGATCATTTTATTCTTGAAAGAAGCACTAACGGAACAGATTTTTCTTCCATCGCCACCATTAACGGTACAGGAGGTGCAGGCATCATTAGCAATTATGAATTCATCGACAGGGTGGGAGCTGCCACTCAAAGGTATTGGTACAGGTTAAGGATAAATGATATCGGAGGAAGGTTCACATACAGCAATATTGTAAGGCTTGATAATCAAAGCGGAAACGAACTTGTTATATATCCAAATCCTGTTAAGGCTGGTGAGGCCTTGCAAATCTCAGGTTCAGGTTTTTCAGAAGGAGAGCTTATAGATCTTCCGGGAAGGGTTATAGCCAGGCATAAACTCAATCCTGCTGCCCAGAATTTTTCCTTCAATTTACCAGCACAATTATCTCCCGGCACATACCTGCTTAGGCTTAAAAAGGGAAATGAAACGGTGGTCAGAAAGATCGTCATAACTCCATAAGCGATAAGTCAGAATTAGGGTGTGATTGCGAACAGCCTAAGGCAGGACAGTAATGGTATGGGAATTGTTTTTGAGGTGTAAAACACCGTATGAAAACATTCAATACTATCTTATTGTTGTGCTTGTTGTCTGCAGGATATGGGCAAACAGACACCACTATTGCGATAACAACCACCCCTGTTCTACCCGAAACTGTTCCTGGAATTCAGCAAATACCCCAGGCCAATGAAGTAGTTACCGAAGTATATAAAGTAAACAATTGGGTGGATATTCCTCTTACTGCTGCTGGCGCGGGTTATACATTGTGGGGATTCAGCAAAATTTATGGCCGTGATAAGGTTCCTGAATCAGTGATCCTGGGACTGGATGCCAATGATGTCAACAATCTTGATCGTAAAGTAACTGGGTATTATGATCTGAAGGCCAAAGATGCGAGTGACATGTTATTTTATGGAAGTATGCCTCTTCCGCTTATTTTATTGCTCGACAGGGAGATGAGGTCGGATGCAGGAAAACTGGGACTTTTATATGTGCAGGCTATGGCAGCCACTGGTGTGCTTTATACTTCGTCGGCCATGATCGCGAACAGGTACAGGCCGTATGCATACAACCCTGAGGTGGAAATGGGCAGAAGAACTTCAGGCGGGGTGAAGAATTCATTCTTTGCCGGTCACCCGGCCCTGGTAGCAACAGCCACCTTTTTCACTGCCAAAACCTATAGTGATTACCATCCTGAAATGAGGAATAAGTGGATTTTGTATACGGCGGCAAGCGCAGCATCACTTGCAACAGGGGTTTTAAGGATCAAAGCTGGCCAACACTTTATTTCTGATGTAATCGTGGGTGTTCCGATTGGCGCCCTGAACGGCATCCTTATACCTCATTTCCATAAAATGAAGCCGGAACTCGCATCACGCCTCTCATTCGCCCCTTATTACGGGAATGGCCAGGGCGGATTCGCCGCTTCATTAAGGTTCTGACGTGTTCAACATTAATACAAAAAGCTGGTTATCAAGATGATGACCAGCTTTTTTTGTGAATTGTCACAGATGAGCAAAAATCCTACCAAAATGACCAAAAAAAAAGTTTGGTACATCATTAATTAGTTTATATTCCCTACCTTTGCCGTCCTTTAATTTCGGGTTAGTGTCACTTGCCTGTTTATCAACCTGATCCGTATTAAAGCCTTCGCATTTAAAACGTTTTAATTACAATATGTCTGCAACAAAATCACAACCTGCACAGCGTTACAATTTCGGAAAAGTTGAACTGCTGGCAGAGCAACCCGATTTGCTTGGTATTCAGATCCAGTCCTTTAAAGATTTCTTCCAGTTAGAAACAACGCCTGACAAGAGGAATAATGAAGGTCTGTTCCGCGTGTTCAAGGAGAATTTCCCGATCACCGATACCCGCAACATCTTCGTGCTTGAGTTCCTTGATTATTATGTAGACCCTCCACGCTATACTATCGATGAGTGTATTGAAAGGGGTCTGACTTATGCTGTTCCATTGAAGGCGAAACTGAGGCTGAGCTGTAATGATGAGGAACATGTGGATTTCCAGACGATCGTTCAGGATGTTTTCCTTGGAAACATCCCATACATGACCCCAAGGGGAACCTTCGTTATTAATGGCGCTGAGAGGGTAGTGGTTAGCCAGCTTCACCGTTCACCCGGTGTATTCTTCGGTCAATCCATCCATCCAAACGGAACTAAAATATATTCTGCCCGTGTAATTCCTTTCAAAGGTGCATGGATGGAATTTGCTACCGACATCAACAACGTGATGTTCGCCTATATCGACCGTAAGAAGAAATTCCCGGTTACGACACTTCTTCGTTCTATCGGTTATGAAACAGATAAGGATATCCTTGAACTGTTTGGAATGGCTGATGAAGTTAAAGCTGATAAGAAGACCCTGGAAAAGCACGTTGGTAAACGCCTCGCAGCCCGCGTACTTCGTACATGGGTAGAAGATTTCGTGGATGAGGATACGGGTGAAGTGGTTTCCATTGAAAGGAATGAAGTTATCCTGGAAAGGGATACCGTTCTGGATGAGACCAATATTTCCCTGATCATCGAAATGGAAACGAAAAGTGTTTTCATTCAGAAAGAAGAAGTAAGCGGTGATTATGCGATCATCTATAATACACTGAATAAGGATACTTCGAACAGTGAACTTGAAGCGGTTCAGCATATCTATAAGCAACTGCGTGGTGCAGATGCTCCGGATGATGAGACCGCCCGGGGTATCATTGATAAACTGTTCTTCTCCGACAAGCGTTACGACCTTGGCGAAGTTGGCCGTTACAAGATCAACCGTCGTTTGGGACTGAACTATCCACTGGATAAGAAAGTTCTAACCAAAGAAGATATCATCGCTATCATTAAATACCTGGTTCTTCTTACCAATGGTAAGAGCGAGGTGGATGATATCGATCACCTGAGCAACCGTCGTGTTCGTACGGTGGGTGAGCAGCTTTATGCACAGTTCGGTGTTGGTCTTGCCCGTATGGCACGTACCATCCGCGAACGTATGAACGTTAGGGACAACGAGGTATTTACCCCGGTAGACCTTATTAATGCACGTACGCTTTCTTCCGTGATAAACTCTTTCTTTGGAACATCACAGCTTTCCCAGTTCCTGGATCAGACAAACCCGCTGAGTGAGATCACGCATAAGCGTCGTATCTCCGCTCTCGGACCCGGTGGTCTTAGTCGTGAAAGGGCAGGTTTCGAGGTGCGTGACGTACACTATTCACACTATGGAAGGCTATGTACGATTGAAACGCCGGAAGGACCGAACATTGGTCTGATCTCCACGTTATGTGTACATGCGAAGATCAACGATATGGGATTCATTGAAACCCCATACCGTAAGGTAGAAGAAGGAAAGGTGGATATGAAGAAGATCACCTTCCTGAGTGCGGAAGAAGAAGATACTGCCAAGATCGCCCAGGCGAATGTGGATATAGACGAAAAAGGAAACTTCGTGGAGGACAGGATCAAGAGCCGCCAGACCGGTGACTTCCCGATCCTCGATAAATCAGAAGTTGAATTCATGGATGTTGCACCAAACCAGATCGTTGGTTTGAGCGCCTCCCTTATCCCCTTCCTGGAGCATGATGATGCCAACAGGGCCCTTATGGGATCGAACATGCAACGCCAGGCGGTACCGTTAATCAAGCCAGAAGTTCCTATCGTGGGTACAGGTTTGGAAGCGAAAGCTGCACGTGATGCGAGGATCCAGATCCATGCAGAAGGTGATGGTGTGGTGGAATATGTTGACGCCAATGAAATCCATGTTCGCTACAAGCGCAGCGAAATGCAGCAGCTTGTATCTTTCGAAGATGACCTTAAAATATATAAACTGACCAAATTCGTTCGTACGAACCAGGAAACATGTATTAACCTGCGCCCTGCGGTTGTAAAAGGTCAGAAGATCACCGAAGGAGATTTCCTGACTGAAGGTTATGCAACAAAAGGCGGTGAACTTGCTCTTGGTCGTAACCTGAAAGTGGCGTTCATGCCATGGAAGGGATACAACTTCGAGGATGCGATCGTTATCAGCGAAAAAGTGGTGAAAGAAGATCTCTTCACCTCTATTCATATCAGTGAATTTGAAACCGAAGTTCGTGATACGAAACTTGGTGAGGAAGAACTTACCCCGGATATTCCTAACGTTTCTGAAGAAGCGACCAAGGACCTGGATCAGAATGGTATCATCCGTATTGGCGCTGCCATTAAGGAGGGTGATATCATTATCGGTAAGATCACTCCAAAGGGTGAAAGCGATCCTACTCCTGAAGAAAAGCTTCTTCGTGCGATCTTCGGCGATAAGGCCGGGGATGCAAAAGATGCTTCACTTAAAGCTCCAAGCGGAACTGAAGGGGTGGTGATCGATAAGAAACTCTTCCAGCGTGCCAAGAAAGATAAGAATGCCAAGGTTCGTGAAAAAGCGCAGCTGGAGAAGATCGAAAAGACCCACGAGAAGAATGAAGAAGACCTGATGAATATGCTGCAGCAGAAACTGCAGGTGCTCCTTAAGGATAAGACCAGCCAGGGTGTGAGCAACAACTTTGGCGAAGTGCTGATTGGCAAGGGTGCAAAATTCAATGCGAAGAATCTTGCAAACATCGACTACGTGAATGTGAACCCACTAGGATGGAGCGGTGATGCCAAGACCGACGACCAGATCAATACCCTTCTTCACAATTATAATATCAAATTCAACGAAGAACTTGGCCGTTACAAACGTGAGAAATTCAATATTTCTATCGGTGATGAACTTCCTGCAGGTGTATTAAAACTTGCAAAGGTTTACATGGCCGTTAAGCGTAAGCTGAAGGTTGGTGATAAGATGGCGGGACGTCACGGTAACAAAGGTATCGTGGCCAAGATCGTTCGTGCTGAAGATATGCCATTCCTGGAAGACGGAACTCCGGTTGATATCGTATTGAATCCACTTGGTGTACCTAGTCGTATGAACCTGGGACAGATCTATGAGACTGCACTTGGATGGGCTGGTGAAAAGAATGGTGTGCGTTATGCAACACCGATCTTCGACGGTGCATCAGTAGATGAGATCGCTTCCGAGATCGAGAAAGCAGGCCTTCCTAAGTTCGGACATACATACCTGTACGATGGTGAAACCGGTGAAAGGTTTGATCAGAAGGCTACCGTAGGTGTTATCTATATCATTAAGCTTCACCACATGGTTGACGATAAGATGCACGCACGCTCGATCGGTCCATACAGTCTTATTACTCAGCAGCCGCTTGGTGGTAAAGCACAATTTGGTGGTCAGCGTTTCGGTGAAATGGAGGTGTGGGCACTTGAAGCATATGGTGCTTCAAACATCCTGCAGGAACTCCTGACGCTGAAGTCGGATGATATCATCGGAAGGGCTAAGACATACGAAGCGATCGTAAAAGGTGATAACATTCCGAGGGCCGGTATCCCTGAATCCTTCAATGTATTGGTTCATGAATTAAGAGGCCTGGGTCTTGACCTGAAGTTTGATTAATTAGATGATATTTCAGTTTATGCAGATGACTTATAAACAGGTACTAAATGTAGGGATTTTTGTATGCTTTTTTCTCGTAATAGGAGGATGCAAGAAAGTTGATTATGCGCATCATGATGAATACTTAGAGGGATTAACTTCTGGGTTTTTCTTAAATAATCGAAGTTCTAGTTCTGAAGAAGCTGCTTTAGTAGATTATATAAAGAGAGAAAATCACAAATTGAATTTTGTAGAAAAGACAGTTAAGATAATAGGGTATCCTTACTGGAGCAAAGCAATTAAAACCCGTCGATCATTTGATAATCCTACGAATAGAAACGACTTAGATTCATCAACACATTATTATATTCCATTCGTGAGAGATAATGAAAACTATGTAAATGCAGCTATGGTAATTGAGGTATCTTCCAATGATACAACATTTGGGTATAAATGTGATTGGCAGTATAAGCAACAACACAATAATTCCTATAATGTGATGGATTCAGCTGAACATTTCGCAATATTTTTTATGTCTCTAGATAAAGCAGTATTTGGTACTGAAAAATTTCGAATATCAGATACATCTCTGTTTCGAGGCGAGAATGGACCTTCAAAAATTATTTCACTAGAATCAGCAAATAATACCATTGGTGATGCCTATTACGAATGGACTGAATCTTGCCAGGACGTTGTTGTTTTTGTTCAGTATTGCCAATTCCCTGATTCTGATCAATGTCGTAATGGTTGTGATTGGTGTTCTCAATGCGTGAGTTCAAATCATTATACATATTGTTGGGGTGAATATATTTGGATCGGTGATGGGGGTGGTGGTAATGGGTCAGGCGGAACCAGTGGAGGCGGAGGTTCAGGTGGCGGAGGAACTCCTCCTGAATGTGATATTATCCCTTTAGATCCGTATGTACTTCGTGTACAACCTTGTGAAAATGGCCCTGGTTGGACACCTTTACCATCTTTAACCCCCTGCCAGAAAGCAATAGAAGGGGCAAAACAAGCAAGTTTGATATTGCGGCAACAATTAATTCAGTCCCATAAGGTAACTATGACCACGAATATAGAAACTGCTACATCTGAAAAAATGTTTCTTTTCGGGAAGGTAAATTCAAATGATATTGCTTTTACAGCATCTCCAATTATTACTGGGCCAGACAACGCCGGCGCTGTCGGTATCCCACCGACATGGCCTGGAATGACAGTGTTTGGTGGTGCTCATACACATACTCCCATTGGTTACAATGCCCCCAGTGCTGGTGATATATATTTATTTATGCAAAACAACTCAATAAATAGTGAGTTTAATTTCTTGTTTACCTTTTCTCAGAATAATAATAATTATGTATTTACAATAACTAAACCTAGCAGTTTCACTTTATTCGCACAGAACTTCCCATACAATAATTATTTTGATATGGAAGAAGGTAATTGGAAAAATGGAACTCTATTGAGGGAATCTTATGAAAACGTTAAGACTTATTTTGTAGATATTGGTAAATCAGAAGATGAAGCTGTGGAGTTAGCGATGGCATATGTTATGGAGAAATGGGATATGGGAATCTCTATAGCTAAACAAGATAGTAATGGAGATTTTAAACCCTTTTTCGTGAGAGAAACTCCCGATCCATCAAACCCAAATAAGAAGATTTTCATTCAAACGATAATTTGCAACGAAATAATAATTTCCGATTTATGAGAACCGTTTCCCAATATCTGTTTATTCTATTTTTAGCATTTATATCAAGTTCAGCGAAAGCTCAATTGGACACTTTTTATTATTTGAAAAATTTTGAACTACAAAAATCAACTTATATCGGTCAGCCATTCTCAACATTATTAAATGCAATGACTGAGATTCAGCCGAATAATATTTCTAGCAGCGGCCCATTTCATAATAGACAAATTCAAACAACTACCAGATTTTTCTTTTGTGGAAAGGAAGATAGATATGGTAAGAATGTTATTATCATGATTATTAAATGGCAAGATTCAATTTCAACAACCGATGTAAAATATTATGAGAATAGAAATGACTTTCATTTTACTAATGAAGAAAGGTCCTTTTTTGGCTCAAAAATTATTAAGGATATTATTATCCTTCGGCGAATGTAAATTTTTGTTATAGAGTAAAATAGAGGGTTTCTATATTAATAAAATACCAATACAAATCAATTTAATTTTAACATGGCATTCAAAAAAGAAAATCGTCCAAGAGCTACGTTTTCTCAGATCACCATCGGTCTTGCTTCTCCGGATACTATCCTGGAAAGAAGTTACGGCGAGGTGTTAAAGCCTGAAACAATCAACTATCGTACTTACAAGCCAGAAAGAGATGGTTTGTTCTGCGAAAGGATATTCGGGCCGGTAAAGGATTATGAATGTGCGTGCGGAAAGTATAAGCGTATCCGCTATAAAGGCATCGTTTGCGACCGTTGCGGTGTTGAAGTGACAGAGAAGAAAGTTCGTCGCGAAAGAATGGGTCACATTAAACTGGTTGTACCGGTTGTACATATCTGGTATTTCAAATCGCTTCCTAATAAGATCGGTTACCTTCTGGGCATGAGCTCGAAGAAACTTGAGACCATCGTATACTACGAGCGTTTCGTGGTTATACAGTCTGGAGTACGTGCAGATAAAGGCCAGAATTATGGAGATCTTCTTACTGAAGAAGAATACCTTGATATCCTGGACAGCCTTCCAAAAGATAACCAGCATCTTCCTGATGAAGATCCGGAAAAGTTCATCGCTAAAATGGGAGCTGAGGCGGTTCATGCAATGCTTGAGCGTCTGGATCTCGACCAGCTTAGCTTCGACCTTCGTAATGCTGCCGCAAATGAAACTTCCCAGCAACGTAAGGCAGACGCCCTTAAGCGTTTGAGCGTGGTTGAAAGCTTCCGTGATGCAAATCAAAGGATCAATAACCGTCCTGAATGGATGGTAATGCAATACATTCCTGTAATTCCACCGGAACTTCGCCCGCTTGTTCCACTTGATGGCGGACGTTTTGCGTCTTCTGATCTGAATGACCTTTACCGTCGTGTGATCATCAGGAATAACCGTCTTAAGCGTCTCCTTGAAATTAAAGCGCCTGAGGTGATCCTTAGAAATGAAAAAAGGATGCTGCAGGAAGCGATCGATTCACTTTTTGATAACAGCCGTAAATCAAACGCGGTTAAAGCCGAAGGTGGACGTGCATTGAAATCACTTAGTGATGTGCTGAAAGGAAAACAGGGACGTTTCCGTCAGAACCTTCTTGGTAAACGTGTTGACTATTCTGGTCGTTCGGTTATCGTTGTAGGTCCTGAATTGAAGATGCATGAGTGCGGTCTTCCTAAAGATATGGCTGCGGAACTGTTCAAGCCATTTATTATCAGGAAGCTGATCGAAAGAGGCATCGTTAAAACTGTAAAAAGTGCCCGTAAGCTTGTAGATAAGAAAGAAGCGATCATATGGGATATCCTTGAGAATATCCTGAAAGGCCACCCGGTTCTTCTGAACAGGGCGCCAACGCTTCACCGTTTGTCTATCCAGGCTTTCCAGCCAAAACTTATAGAAGGTAAGGCTATCCAGCTTCACCCATTGGTGACAACCGCGTTCAACGCCGACTTTGATGGTGACCAGATGGCGGTTCACGTTCCATTGAGTAATGCCGCGATCCTGGAAGCACAGCTTCTGATGCTTTCATCACACAATATCCTTAACCCACAGAATGGTACACCGATCACTCTTCCATCACAGGACATGGTACTCGGTCTGTATTATATTACAAAGGGCAGGAAGAGTACAGAAACTGAAAAAGTAAAAGGAGAAGGCAAGGCTTTCTATTCTGCAGAGGAAGTAATCATTGCTTATAATGAAAAGCAGATCGATCTTCATGCAAACATCCGCGTAAAGGTTGATGTAAGAAAGAATGATGGCACTCTTGCTCCTAAATTGCTTGAAACTACTGTAGGCCGTGTGATCTTTAACCAGTTCGTTCCAAAAGAAGTAGGATTTATTAACGCACTTCTTACCAAGAAGAACCTTAGGGAGATCATTGGTGATATTATTAAGTGGACCAGTGTTCCGGCTACAGCAAAATTCCTGGATGATATCAAGACCCTTGGATACCGTATGGCCTTCCGTGGCGGTCTATCGTTCAACATTAACGACCTTATCATTCCTGCCATTAAGCAGGAGCTTGTTGAAAACGCCCAGGGCGAAGTTTCCGAAGTTTGGGACAGCTACAACATGGGGCTGATCACGAATAACGAACGATACAACCAGATCATTGATATCTGGAGTCGTGTTGATACAAAAGTTACAGAAACCCTTATCAGGGAGCTGGCAACAGATAAGCAGGGATTCAACTCTGTTTATATGATGCTTGATTCCGGTGCGCGTGGTAGTAAGCAGCAGATCAAACAGCTTGCAGGTTTAAGGGGACTGATGGCCAAGCCGCGTAAATCAGGTTCATCTGGCAGCGAGATCATCGAAAACCCGATCCTTGCAAACTTCAAAGACGGGTTGAGCGTATTGGAATACTTCATTTCAACCCACGGTGCTCGTAAAGGTCTTGCCGATACCGCCCTTAAGACAGCGGATGCAGGTTACCTTACCAGGAGACTTGTAGACGTTGCCCAGGATGTGGTGATCAATGAAGAGGATTGCGGAACACTTCGTGGTATCGCAACCCAGGCTTTGAAAGACAATGAAGACATCATTGAACCATTGGGTGATCGAATAGAAGGAAGAACATCTCTTCACGATATTTTTAACCCGGTATCAGATGAATTAATAATTTCTGCGGGTTCTGAGATCAGCTCAGATGATGCTAAGAAAATAGAAGAAGCCGGAATCGAGACTGTTGAGATCCGTTCGGTGCTTACCTGCGAAAGCAAGCGCGGTGTGTGTGTAAAATGCTATGGTAAAAACCTGGCTTCAGGGATGCTTGCCCAGCGTGGTGATGCTGTTGGTATCATTGCAGCTCAATCGATCGGAGAACCGGGAACCCAGCTTACACTCCGTACGTTCCACGTGGGTGGTGTGGCAGGATCTGCTTCAGTTGAATCTTCACTTTATGCGAAGTTTGACGGTAACCTACAGTTCGATGGACTTCGTACAGTTACTACCGAAACGAACGATGGCAAAAAACAGGTTGTAATCGGTCGTACCGGTGAAATGAGGAACATCGATGTGAAATCCGACAGGCTTCTTAACACCATGCACATACCTTATGGTTCTGTGCTTCATGTAAAGGATGGCCAGAAGGTTTCAAAAGGCGACCTGATCTGCACATGGGATCCATTCAACAACGTTATAATCGCAGAAGTAAACGGTACCATCAAGTTCGAAAGTGTTTTGGAAGGTATTACCTACCGTGAAGAGGCTGACGAACAAACAGGTCACCGTGAGAAGGTGGTTATTGATACAAAGGACAAGACCAAACTTCCGTCGATCATTGTTGACGGTAAGGAGAAGAAAACATATAACCTTCCTGTAGGTTCACACATTGTTGTTGAAGAGGGTGATGAAGTGAAGAGCGGACAAGTTCTTGTAAAGATCCCACGTATCCTCAGCAAGCTGAAAGATATCACGGGTGGTCTTCCACGCGTAACAGAATTATTCGAAGCGAGGAATCCAAGCAACCCGGCTGTGGTTTGTGAGATCGATGGTGTTGTAACCTTCGGTTCTATCAAGCGCGGTAACAGGGAGATCATTGTGGAAGCAAAAGATGGTGTTGTTCGTAAGTATCTTGTTCCGCTTAGCCGCCAGATCCTGGTTCAGGATGGTGACTTTGTAAAAGCAGGAGCTGCATTGAGTGACGGCCAGATTGCCCCGGCAGATATTCTTGCTATCAAAGGGCCATTCGCAGTTCAGGAATATGTTGTGAATGAGATCCAGGAAGTTTATCGTTTGCAGGGTGTAAAGATCAACGACAAGCATATTGAGGTTATCGTAAGGCAGATGATGCGTAAAGTAACCATCGAGGATGCAGGTGATACCAAATTCCTTGAAGGAGATACGGAGGACCGCATGGACTTCAACACAGAGAACGATTATATCTTTGATAAGAAGGTAGTAACAGACAATGGTGAAAGCACCAAGCTCAAACCAGGTCAGATCGTTACTCTCCGCGAAGTGCGTGAAGAGAATTCAATTCTTCGTCGTGCTGATAAAAAGCTTGTTGAATTCCGGGATGCTAAACCTGCAACTTCTTCTCCGTTGTTGCTGGGTATCACTAAAGCTTCACTTGGAACGCATAGCTGGATATCTGCTGCATCATTCCAGGAAACGACCAAAGTACTCAGCTCCGCAGCTATCCAGGGTAAGACCGATCTTATGCTTGGATTGAAGGAGAACGTTATCACAGGGCATCATATCCCTGCAGGTACCGGTCTTCGCGAGTTTGAGAACATGATCGTTGGTAGCAAGGAAGAATATGAATTGCTGATGACGACCAAAGAAGCTATGAGCTTCGACGAGGAGGAATAAGAAGATCATTTATATTTTAAAAGGAGCAGGTTACTGCTCCTTTTTTTATTTCCGATGAGTGTCGATTGCAGCGCACTGACTTCCCCACAATCCCCGGCAGGGGACCACCATCCTCCTCCCCGAGATCAAGTTCGGAATTATTTGAATACCAGACAATTCCCCGAATTCGGGAAATCACTTATCCAAGTTTCTTCGCTTAATAATTTTAAGCCCCCTCTTTTATTTATTAATAAGCCCGTTAAAACAGAGCGAGCAAACCAGCTTTGCACCCTCCTGCAAGGCTGGAATTATACATCCTCGTCTTTAAACCTGTTCAACCTAAAATGGTCATAACCCATATACTCCTTATATGGCTGTTTCTCAACGGCAGAAGAATCAACATTTATTATGGCGGGCAGGATTCGGCCCAATGGCAGAAACTTTTTCATTTTTGGATAATACTCCTACAATTGATGTCTGGCGACAACTGATCAAAAGTTCAATGACCCCCCCGGCAAAATTGCATGTTGCTGATAATCTCGCGGATGGGTTGATAAATGGCATTGGTGAACTCGGCAGGATGGAGAATAAACAGCAACGCCGTAAGGATAACCGTGAAGAAATCCGTTCTCTAAATCTTTTCTGGCTGAATGAAATGGTTGCATCTAAAGCCCAGCTCAGGGAGAAGATGACATTGTTCTGGCACGGTCATTTTGCCTGCAGGGTCATAAACAGCTTTTTCCAGCAGGAATTGCTTCATGTGATTCGTGAGAATGCTTTAGGGAACTTTGGTGACCTTCTCAGGACTGTAAGCAAGTCTCCGGCAATGCTTCAATTCCTCAACAACCAGCAAAACAGGCGCAAGAGTCCAAATGAAAATTTTGCAAGAGAGGTGATGGAATTGTTCACCATGGGTAGGGGGCACTATTCCGAGAAAGATATTTCTGAAGCTGCGCGCGCCTTCACAGGGTGGGGTTTCAATACGAAGGGAGAATTTGTTACAAGGCCATTCCAGCACGACAACGGATCAAAAACCTTTCTTGGAAAAAGTGGAAATTTTGACGGCGATGATGTTCTCGATATCCTGTTAAGCCAGAGGCAAACAGCGAAGTTCATCACCGAAAAGATCTTCAGCTTTTTTGTCAATGAAGATGCACCTGAAGATCTCATAAATGACCTGAGCCAAAAATTCTATGAGAATAATTACGAGATCCTGCCATTACTCAACGACATATTCACCAGTAATTGGTTTTATAGTGAACGCAATATAGGATCGCAGGTTAAATCTCCGGTTGTTTTGTTGGTAGGTATCAGGCGCATTCTGCCTATGGAAATAAGGGAAGAAGTTCAACTTTTGATCCAGAAGGTTCTTGGCCAGGTATTATTCTTTCCTCCGAATGTTGCAGGCTGGGCCGGTGGCAAATCATGGATCGATAGCAGTTCCCTTATGATAAGGTTACAGCTACCCATGATAATTGCAGGAAAGGAATTAATTCAGGTGGAACCAAAAGCAGACGACGATTTAAATATGGGACGCTCTAATACATTAGAAGGTTTCCAAGCTTCAGCAGAGATTAACTGGGGCCCAATTCTAAATGGATTCAAAAATGTGAAGCGCGAAGATCTGGTGGAGAAGATCATGAATACCTTCCTTCAAACAAATTCCCTTCCTGATGAAAGGTTGATTAAAAAATATGCTGACGAATCATCACGGGAAGCTTTTATAAAATCGGTCATTCTCAGAACAATGAGCTTGCCTGGCTACCAGTTGTGTTAATAAATTAATCTTATGCTGATAAAACGACGGGATTTTATAAAGACAGGTTCACTCGTGGCTGCATCTTTGATGGTTCCCGAGTTTTTGCAGGCCATGAAAAAGAAACCTGTACCTCCTGGATACAAAGTTGTAGTTGTTTTGCAACTTAGTGGAGGTAACGATGGACTTAATACCATCATTCCGGTTGAAGATGATATTTATTATCGTGGCAGGCCCGGCATTTCTGTTTCAAAGGAAAAAGCATTGCTTATAGGAAGTAATGCAGGTTTGCATCCATCTCTTACAGCCTTCCAGGATTTATATGGGGATGGGCATGTAGGAATACTGAATAGTGTGGGTTATCCAAATCCCGACCGGTCGCATTTCAGGAGTATGGACATTTGGCAAAGTGCCAGCCACAGCCATGATTATATTTCCACCGGGTGGATCGGTCGATTCCTTGATGCAAAATGTAATGGATGTGACCGACCTACCCAGGCACTTGAGATCGATGATGTATTAAGCCTGGCGTTGAAAGGTGAATTGAATAAAGGAATGGCGTTCAAGGATCCAAAACGTCTTTACAATTCAAGCAGAAGCGCATTTCTGCGCGAGGTAAACAAAGAGTATGATCATGAACACGAACTTACTTCTTATCTCTATAAGACACTTGCAGATACGCAAAGCAGCGCAGAATATATTTACGACCGAAGCAGGCAGAATTTCTCACTGGAAAATTACCCGGATACGGAACTCGGGAAAAGCCTGAAGGTGATCTCATCCCTCATCCTATCTGAAGTGAACACCAGGGTTTATTATCTATCGCTTGGCAGTTTTGATTCCCACATTAACCAGCCGGCCTTACAGTCAAGATTATTTGGCCAGCTTAATGCAGCTGTAAAAGCCTTTACCGATGATATGAAAAGGAACGGCCGTTTTGAGGATGTGTTGCTCATGACCTTTTCTGAATTTGGTAGAAGGGTGTCACAGAATGCAAGCAACGGTACAGACCATGGCGCTGCAAATAATATGTTCCTGGTAAGCGGAGGGTTAAAAAGGAATGGCCTGCTAAATGACCTGCCGGACCTTTCTGATCTCGAAAATGGCGACATTAAATTTAAGATCGATTTTAAAAGCGTTTACGCCACTGTCCTGAATAAGTGGCTCGATGCAGATGATAAAAAGATCCTTAACGGGAATTTCCCCTATCTTGATTTTATATGATGCTCCAACCTCCAACC
>JAEZEI010000044.1 GCA_023417815.1 Bacteroidota bacterium
ACACGAGCTCGCCGACGTCGACCCCGACGAGGCCCGCGACCTCGGCCCGGGCCGCCTCGAACGCGTCCGTGGCCTCCTCCGCCAGCTGGTGCGCACCGCGGTGCACGGCCGCGTTCCGCTGGAGGTAGAAGTCCTGCTCGGCGTCGAGCACGACGTCGGGCTTCTGCGACGTCGCCCCCGAGTCCAGGTACACCAGCGGCCGGCCCCCGCGCACGGTGCGCTGGAGCAGCGGGAAGTCGGCGCGGACCGCCGCCAGCTCGGCCGCCGTGAGCATCAGGCCTGGCTCGCGGTGAGGAAGCGGTCGTAGCCCTCGGCCTCGAGACGCTCGGCGAGCTCGGGGCCGCCCTCCTCGGCGATCCGGCCGTCGACGAACACGTGCACGAAGTCCGGCTGGATGTACCGCAGGATCCGCGTGTAGTGCGTGATGAGCAGGACGCCCACGTCCGAGTTCTCCCGGACGCGGTTGACGCCCTCGGACACGACGCGCAGCGCGTCGACGTCGAGACCCGAGTCGGTCTCGTCCAGGATCGCGATGCGCGGCTTGAGGAGCTCCATCTGCAGGATCTCGTGGCGCTTCTTCTCGCCGCCGGAGAAGCCCTCGTTCACGGAGCGCTCCGCGAACGTCGAGTCCATGCGCAGGTTCTCCATCGCCGCCTTGACGTCCTTGACCCACGTGCGCAGCGCGGGGGCCTCGCCGTCGATCGCGGTCTTGGCGGTGCGCAGGAAGTTCGACACCGAGACGCCCGGCACCTCGACCGGGTACTGCATCGCGAGGAACATGCCGGCGCGGGCGCGCTCGTCGACGGACATCGCCAGGACGTCCTCGCCGTCGAGCAGGACCGTGCCGCTCGTGATCTCGTACTTCGGGTGCCCGGCGAGCGAGTACGCCAGCGTCGACTTGCCCGAGCCGTTGGGGCCCATGATCGCGTGCGTCTCACCGCTGTTCACGGTCAGGTCGACACCGCGCAGGATGGGCTTGGCGCCCTCCTTGGTCTCGACGCTGACGTGCAGGTCGCGGATCTCCAGGGTGGTCATGCGGGATGGCTCCTCAGTCAGGGAAGGTCTCAGAGGGTCCGGTCGACGTCGACGAGCACGCGCTCGCCGTCCAGCGTGACCGGGTAGACGGGGACGGGGGTGACGGCGGGCGGGCCGAGCGGCTTGCCGGTGCGCAGGTCGAACCGCGAGCCGTGCAGCCAGCACTCGACCGTGCAGCCGTCGACCTCGCCGTCGGAGAGCGAGACGGCTCCGTGCGAGCAGATGTCGCTGATCGCGTGCAGCTCGCCGTCGTCGTCGCGCACGAGCGCGACCTCGACGGTGCCGGTCTCGCCCTCGAGCTCGACGCGCAACGTGCCGCCCGTGGGCACGTCCGACGCGTAGCAGGCGAGCTGTGCGCTCATGCCTGCTCCACGACGGCGCCGGCCTGCGACCCCTCGACGGCGACCTGGTCGAGCACGGACATGGACTCCTCGAGCTCGGCCTCGATCGCCTCGATGAGGCGCTCCTCGACCTCCGGCACGCCGATCTCGTGCACGAGCTCGGCGAAGAAGCCGCGCACGACGAGTCGGCGGGCGTCGGGCTCGGGGATGCCGCGGGCACGCAGGTAGAACAGCTGCTCGTCGTCGAACCGGCCGGTCGCCGACGCGTGGCCCGCGCCCTCGATCAACCCGGTCTCGATCTCGAGGTTCGGCACCGAGTCGGCACGCGCGCCGTCCGTCAGGACGAGGTTGCGGTTGAGCTCGTAGGTGTCGGTGCCCTCGGCCTCCTTGCGGATCAGCACGTCGCCGACCCAGACCGTGTGCGCGCCCGCACCCTGCAGCGCGCCCTTGTACGTCACGCGGCTGATGCAGCTCGGGACCGCGTGGTCGACGAACAGGCGGTGCTCCTGGTGCTGCGTCGCGTCCGCGAAGTACAGCCCGAGCATCGTGACCGAGCCGCCCTCGCCGGTGAACTCGGCGTCGGGCGTCACGCGCACGACGTCACCGCCGAGCGTGACGACGATGTGCTTGACCGTGGCGTCACGACCGACCTTGAGCCGGTGCGAGGCGGCGTGCACCGAGCCGTCGGCCCAGTCGTGCACCGAGACGACGGTGAGGTGCGCACCGTCCTCGGCGACGATCTCGACGGTCTCGGTGAGCGCCGCGTGGCCGACGTGGTCGATGACGACGGTGCCCTGCGACATCGCCTCCGCACGCACGACGAGGTGCGCGGCGCTCGGCTCGAGCGGGGCGTCGTGCGTGCCCGCGCCCTCGACCCCCTCGATCCGGACCGAGGTGACCTTGGAGGCCACGGCCTCGCGCGGGATCGTCACCAGCGTCGCACGCGGCGCCGAGGCCCACGCGACGGCGGCGGCCCGGTCGCCGGGCTTGCCCGCGACGCCGAGACGCGCGTCGCCGCGGTCCACGATCTCGACACCCACCTCGGGCGACTCGACGACCGTGGTCAGCACGCCGTGGCCGTCGAGCACGCCGCCGGACTCCGCGGCGAACAACGGCGCGAGGCGGGCGACGGGTGCGAAGCGCCACTCCTCCTCGCGGCCCGTCGGGACCGCGAAGTCGGCGACGTCGAAGGACGTCAGACGCTCGGCGCGGCTCGCCTCGGGGACACCGCCCACGCCGTGGGTGTGCGCGCCGTCGGCGACCGCGCGGGAGTGGTCGGTCGTCAGGCCCGACTCGTTCGTGGTGGTCGTCATCAGCCGACGGCCCCTTCCATCTGCAGCTCGATGAGGCGGTTGAGCTCGAGGGCGTACTCCATGGGCAGCTCGCGTGCGATGGGCTCGACGAACCCGCGCACGATCATCGCCATGGCCTCCGTCTCCGGCATGCCTCGGGACATCAGGTAGAACAGCTGGTCCTCGCTCACCCGCGAGACCGTGGCCTCGTGGCCCATCGACACGTCGTCCTCGCGGACGTCGACGTACGGGTAGGTGTCCGAGCGGGAGATCTGGTCGACGAGCAGGGCGTCGCACAGCACGTTGGACGCCGAGTGCGAGGCGCCCTCGAGGATCTGCACGAGACCGCGGTACGACGTGCGGCCACCGCCACGCGCGACCGACTTCGAGACGATCGAGCTCGACGTGTGCGGTGCGGCGTGCACCATCTTCGAGCCGGCGTCCTGGTGCTGGCCCTCGCCCGCGAACGCGATCGACAGCGTCTCGCCGCGCGCGTGCTCACCCATGAGGTAGATCGCCGGGTACTTCATGGTGACCTTGGAGCCGATGTTGCCGTCGACCCACTCCATGGTCGCGCCCTCGTGGCACACGGCGCGCTTGGTGACCAGGTTGTAGACGTTGTTCGACCAGTTCTGGATGGTCGTGTACCGGCACCGGGCGTTCTTCTTGACGATGATCTCCACGACGGCGCTGTGCAGCGAGTCGGAGGAGTAGATGGGCGCGGTGCAACCCTCGACGTAGTGCACGTACGCACCCTCGTCGACGATGATCAGCGTCCGCTCGAACTGGCCCATGTTCTCCGTGTTGATCCGGAAGTAGGCCTGCAGCGGGATGTCCACGTGCACGCCCTTCGGCACGTAGATGAACGAGCCACCGGACCAGACGGAGGTGTTCAGCGCGGCGAACTTGTTGTCGCCGACCGGGATGACCGTGCCGAAGTACTCCTTGAACAGGTCCTCGTGCTCCTTGAGCGCGGTGTCCGTGTCCAGGAAGACGACGCCCTGCTCCTCCAGGTCCTCACGGATCTGGTGGTAGACCACCTCGGACTCGTACTGCGCCGCGACACCGGCGACCAGGCGCTGCTTCTCCGCCTCCGGGATGCCGAGCTTGTCGTAGGTGTTCTTGATGTCCTCGGGCAGGTCCTCCCAGGAGGTGGCCTGCTTCTCGGTGGACCGCACGAAGTACTTGATGTTGTCGAAGTCGATCCCGGTGAGGTCGGCGCCCCAGTTCGGCATCGGCTTGCGGCCGAACAGCCGCAGGCCCTTGAGCCGCAGGTCGAGCATCCAGGCCGGCTCGTTCTTCTTGGCCGAGATGTCGCGCACCACCGCCTCGCTGAGGCCACGCTGGGCGGACGCCCCGGCGACGTCGGGGTCGGCCCAGCCGTACTCGTAACGACCGAGGGCCGCGAGCTGCTCCTCCTGGGTCAGGGGCTGGACGATCTGCTCGGTCATCTATCTGTCCTCACAGTGGTGACGGTGGAACCGGACTGGGCGGGAATGTGCGTGGTGCACACGCCGTCGCCGTGCGCGATGGTGGCCAGGCGCTGTACGTGAGTGCCGACCAGACGGGAGATCACTTCGGTCTCGGCCTCGCACAGCTGAGGGAACTCGGCGGCCACGTGCGCCACCGGGCAGTGGTGCTGGCAGAGCTGGCCGCCGGAGGCGATCGTGGACGCGTTGGCAGCGTAACCCTCGGCGGTCAGCGCGCCGGCGAGTGCCTCCGCCCGCGCGAGCGGGGCGTCTCCGGCGTCCTCCATGGCCGCCCGGCAGCGGGTCTCCAGCGCGGAGACCTGCTCGGCCGCGAACGCCGCGACCGCCTCGGTGCCGCCGGTGCGGGCGATCCACCGCAGCGCGGCGGTGGCCATGTTGTCGTAGTGGTGGGTGCCGCAGCGACCGCGGCCCGCCTCGGTGAGCGCGAAGACCTTGGCCGGGCGACCGCGCCCGCGACTGCCGCGGACGGTCTGGTCGCGGGCGACCACGTCACCGTCGGCGAGCATCGCGTCGAGGTGGCGGCGGATCGCGGCCGGGCTCAGACCGAGCGCCGTGCCGAGCTGCGCGGCGGTGGTGGGACCACGCTCCAGCAGCAACTGGGTGACCCGGTCGCGGGTCGACAGGTCGGCCGGAACGGTCTCCCGCTCGCCGGGCCGTACGCCGCGACGTGCGCGCGAACCACCGGCGACCGGACCGGTCACCGGCGTTCGGGAGAGCGCCGCCGCGTTTTTCACAACGGCAACGTTACGTAATTCGCCGAGGGCCCGCAAACCCGGGGTCCGGTGATTCCGACCACCGGGGTGCCGGAGTCACCCGATCGGGATCAACTACGGTGCGTAGGATTCGCTACGTGAAGCGATCCGTCCGGTTTCCGGTCTCCGCCACGCTGTTGCGCCGCCTCGCGCTCGCCTCGATCATCGCGAACGTCGCGATCGTGGTCACCGGCGGGGCCGTCCGGCTCACCGCGTCCGGCCTCGGCTGCCCCACCTGGCCACGGTGCACCGAGGACTCGTACGTCACCACGCCCGAGATGGGCGTGTACGGGGTGATCGAGTTCGGCAACCGGCTGCTCACGTTCGCGGTGGGCATCATCGCGCTCGCCGTGGTGCTGGCCGTGCTGGCCCACCGCCCCCGCCGCCGCGGGCTGCTCCCGCTCGCGCTGGGCGTGCTGTTCGGCATCCCGGCCCAGGCGGTCATCGGCGGCATCACGGTGCTCACCAACCTCAACCCGTGGGTGGTCGGGCTGCACTTCCTCGCCTCGATGGCGGTGATCGCCGCCGCGTACGCGCTCTGGCGGCGGATCAAGGAGCCGGACGGGCCGGTGGCACCGACCGTGCCGGCGCCGCTGCGTACCCTCGCCTGGATCACCACCGTGGTCAGCGCCTCGGTGCTGGTGGTCGGCACGTGGGTGACAGGCAGCGGACCGCACGCCGGAGACCACGGCGCGGCTCGCAACGGCCTGGACCCGGCGGCGATCTCCCAGGTGCACGCCGACAGCGTCTTCCTGCTGATCGGCCTGTCGGTGGCGCTGTACTTCGCGTTCCGGGCGGTCGGCGCGGCGCGGGCGGCGCGGGCCGCCGCGGTGCTGATCGCGGTCGAGTTGGGCCAGGGCGTGATCGGCTTCGTCCAGTACTTCACCCACCTGCCCGCCGTGCTGGTCGGCGCGCACATGCTCGGCTCCTGCCTGGTGCTGCTGGCCACGCTGGGCGTGCTCTGGTCGACCCGCGAGCGGCTGCCGGCCACCCCGGACGCCGAGGCCCCGGCCGAGGCGGTCACCGAACGGGTGGGCGCCGCCGCCTGAGTGCGGGCGTTACCGAGCGGCGGGAGCGGGAAAGCGGTCCGGGCCACCGACCGCCCGCCCGAGGGGAGCTCCCCGTGTCGCGCAAGAGCCTCGCCACCACCACCCCGCAGCGGCTGACCCCGGTCGCCGGGACGCCGCTGTGGTGCGACGCCCGCGAGTACGGCCTCACCGGCGACGGGGTCACGAACGACCAGCCCGCACTGGCGGCGCTGGTGGACCACCTCGGCACCGGCTACGACGCCGACGGCCGCGCGCGGGTGATCTACTGCCCGCCGGGCCTGTACTCGATCCGCAACGCCGGCACCGTCTGGCGCAGCGGGGTCTCGCTGCTCGGCGCCGGACCGGCGGCGACCCGCTTCCTGCTCAGCAACGAGGGCAACCGCAGCGCGCCGGTCCCGCTCGCGTTCTGGACCACCGTGCAGCACGGCGCGGACCGGGACCGGCACATCGCCGACTGCACGTTCGCCGACTTCGAGATCGACGGCTCCGGCGTGGCCCAGGCGTCCTACGACTATCTGGCGAAGGGACTGGGCCTGCAGTACGTGGTACGTGGTGTGTTCCGCAACCTCTACATCCACCACACCGGCGCGACCGGGCTGGGCTGCGACTTCCTCCAGGACAGCCTGATCGACGGGGTGATCGCGGTGGGCTGCGGCCGGCTGGACAACGAGGACCAGATGGGCGGCGCCGGGATCGGCGTCGGCATCGGCGGCTGGGGCGACGTGGAACGCCTCACCATCACCAACTGCACCACCATCGGCAACGGCACCAACGGCATCTTCCTGGAACTCCAGAAGGACTACTGGACCCCGCCGCGTGGCATCCGGATCATCGGCTGCCACAGCCAGGCCAACCGGTTCGGCATCTCCGACTGGGGGGCGGACGGGCTGATCGTCTCCGGCTGCACCATGACCAACAACCTGGAGGCCGGCTTCGACGTGTCCGGCAACGGCACCGCCGGGGTGGCCGGGCGCGGTGGCCTGCTCACCGGCTGCGTGATCGACTCCAACGTCGGTGACGGCATCAGCATGGGCAACACCCCCGGCCCGTACGCGGTGCAGGGCAACCGGATCAGCCGCAACGGCGGCTTCGGCTACCACGAGCACGACCTGGGCCACGGCTACCGGGGCGCGGCGGCCGACGTGGTGATCCAGGACAACGACATCCGCGAGAACGCGCTGGACGGCATCCGGATCGACAGGCCGATGCTGGACACGTCGATCGTCGGCAACCGGATCCGGGACAACGGCCGCCGGTCCGCGCCGGCCTGCTCCGGCTCCGGCGGCGCGGTGCGCTACGGCCCGCGCGAGGTCACCGACGGCAACGCGCACTGGCCGCCCGGCGGTCACCGGGGAAAGGTGGTCCGGGTCGGCTCCCGCGACGCCGTGGTGTCCGACAACAGCGCCGACCGGCTCTCCCTGGCCGAGGTACGCCCGGACGGCTCCACCGGCTGGAGCGCGGCCACGCCGGGGCCCGGCACGGCGTACGAGCTGCCTGATGCTCCGCCGGCGTGCGGCGGCATCACGATCGCCGCGCCGTTCGACTCGGCCACCGTGCGCGGCAACCGGATCTGGCACCGGGACGCCGACACCCAGGCGTACGGCATCTGGGTCACCGAGGCGGGCAGTTGCGTCTCCTGCGCGTTCGAGGACAACGACCTGGCCGGCACCGAGGCCGCGCTGCGGCTGGACACGCCGCCGATCGGCGGTCGCTGGGCGCGGAACCACAGCGACCGCGACTGACCTCCCGGCGGCGCGGGCGGCACCGGCGGCTCGGGCGGCTCCGGTTCAGCCGGGCCGGCGTCGGTGGTGGCAGCCAGCATGACCAAGCTGCCGTTGCTGACCGCGTACGCGACGATCAGCACCCAGAGATCGCCGTCGCGGTGCAGCAGCCTGGCGACGTGCAGGCCGAGCAGCGCGCGCTGATGGTATCGAAGACGCGGCCCGGTGGGCCCCGGCGAAAGCCGCCGACGCCACGATGGCGGCGACGGCCGGCAAACGCGCCGCCAGCCCGAGTGGAAACGCGCCCCCTCGTGCCACCCATGGCGTTCCACTCACGGCACGGACGGATCGCGAGTGGAACACCATGGGTGCCTGGACAGACCTGAGACACCCATGCCGTTCCACCCAGGGCCCCGGCAGACAGCGAGTGGAACACCGTGGGTGCCTCGAGCCCTGAGACAGCCTGGCGTTGCGTGCACCGCGTTGGGTGGGTCGGCGAGGTGCGTCCGCAGCCGGGAGGGTCGCGGTCCCGGGCCCACAGCCACGGCCACGGCCGCGGCCAGGCGGGACGGGTCAGGCGCGGGGGGTCAAGTGGGTGAGCACCGCGGCGGCGAGGCGCTCCGGGGCGCCGTCGGCGTACCCGACGAACAGGCTCGGCTCGGTCAGCTCCAGCTCGACGAGGACGGGCTCGCCGCCGGGGCCGGGGATCAGGTCGACGCGGGCGTAGAGCAGGCGGTCCGGGCCGCCGGGCACCACCGCCAGCACCTTCTCGGCCACGGCGCGCTGCTCCGCCGTGGCGGCGCGGGCGTCGATCCGCTCCTCCTTGTAGAGCGCGGCCTCGCCCAGGTCCGGCCCGGTCAGCATCGGCCCCTTGCGGATCGCGTGGCTGAACGCCAGGCCGTCGGGGCCGGCCAGGAACAGCAGGGCGGTCTCCCCGGCGGTGTCCACCGCGTCGAGGTACGGCTGGACCATGGTGACCCGTCCGGCGCCGGAGAGCCGCCGTACGTGGGCCACCGCCAGCTCGCGGTGCTCCGGATCGGTCAGGTCGTAGCGGCCGGTGTCCTGGCTGCCCGCGCTGACGGCCGGCTTGATCACGTACTCGCCCCCGGCCGGTGGCGTCCACGCCTGCCCGGGCTCGACCCACTCGGTCGCGACGGTGGGCACCCCGGCGGCGGCCAGCTCGGACAGGTAGCGCTTGTCGGTGTTCCAGGCGACCACGTCGGCCGGGTTCACCAGGGCCGGCACGGTACGCGCCCAGGC
>JAEZEI010000015.1 GCA_023417815.1 Bacteroidota bacterium
AGTTGGAGGTTGGAAGTTGGAGGTTGGAAGTTGGAGGTTGGAGGTTGGATCATACGATGATCAGCCCGATCTGTTTTGAATGAATAACTGCTTCGGCACTGTGTTCAAAATAACAGCATCTAACACCGGCGGTTTCCATTTCAGAGATCTTTTCAAGTGCAATATCCTTTGGCCTGCCGGTTACTTTCCGGATATACACAGCCTTTACTTTATCCCTGAAATGCGAAACGATAGAAGCATAGATGACCGGGTCTTCCTGTGAATCATCGCCTAGTAAAATGAAATCCTGCTGCGGGTATGCTTCCATGATACGTGCTATACGCATGAATTTAGTGCCATGATTATTTTGCCCGGTGCGCAACACTTCCCTTAACTGCTTTACCTGGTTAAGCAGGTAAACCCCGGCCGGCAATTTGTTCACAGAAGAAAATTCACGGATATAATCATAAAGGTTCCACTCACTGCTGCTCACATAAAAGAATGGATTATCATACTCCAGGGATGTACCGGTATCGGCAAGCAACTGGTAATGGTTCACCACGCCTTCAAAAGGCTGTCGGCTTCGTGCATTCTCCGTAAGCAATACATACAATCGTTTCCGAAGATTGGATGAATGCGAAATAAGAAAAGTATCATCAATATCAGAAATGAAAGTATACTGGCCGGGATGCGGAATACAAATATGCGCCTCTCCAACGGCTATTGATCCCCTATTACCAAGCAATGTTACCGATACAGGATGCCATCCCGGTTTCAGTGGCGCGGAGGGTGAGAAATCAAAACGAAAGAAACCATCCTTCGCAGTTTCTGCATGATATACCTTTTCTTCCCAGGTGAATTGAACTTTTGCCCCACTCACAGGCTTCACCATGAACAATCGAATTAAGGCAAGAGTATTGCTTAGAAAATTCTGGCGGTACTTTTTCCTGGGCACAGGACTGAAAGAGAACACATGACCAAAGACATAACAATGTGTATCATTTCCGAAACCGCTATAAACTTTTACCAGGGGCTTGTCTGTTAAACGGAGCGCTTCAAGAAATGAATTCTTGATACGGCTGAACAAAGATTTCCGTTTAACTATGCCGCCTTCTGGATTCATAATACTAATTTAATGTAATGAGCCGCGGATCCCTAAAGCTATTGTTCGTCATAAACTCCAACTCGGGAAAGAATTCGCTGCCCTGGGAAGAAACCATCCGCAATTATTTTACCGGAAAGGATCATTCGCTTTCATTCTTTTATTTATCACCTAACCCAGGACAGAAAGAGCTTAAGAATGCACTGGCTGAAAAACCAGACAGGGTAATAGCAGTAGGCGGTGATGGAACGATATCGCTCGTAGCGCAGGCGGTGGCCGGAAAATTTCCCATGGGAATTATTCCCGCAGGTTCAGCAAACGGTATGGCGAAGGAACTGGAGATCCCTCTTGATCCCCAGGAAGCGCTCGACATCATTGAGAATGGGCAGGTGAGTCCATCTGATGCGATACGCATTAATGGCGAAATTTGTCTTCACCTGAGTGATATCGGTTTCAATGCACAGCTTATAAAATACTTTGATGAAGGCGGGTTGCGCGGCCAGTGGGGATATGCCAGGGTGCTATTAAAGACCCTATGGAATAAGCGTAAGATGCAGGTGGTGATCCGGAAAAATAAACAGGAAATAAAGCGCGAAGCATTCATGGTAGTGCTGGCCAATGCGAGTAAATATGGCACCGGTGCAGTGATCAATCCTACCGGGGAATTAGATGACGGTGAATTTGAGGTGGTAATAGTCCGCAAGCTGGCTATCTCCGAGATCTTGAAAATGCTTTTCCTTCCCCAACCATTCAACCCGAAAAAGATAGAAGTAATAAAAGCTTCATCCGTAACCATTTCCACAGGCCATAGTGTACATTTCCAGGTAGACGGAGAATACAAAGGGAGGATAAACGGCCTTTCAGCATCTATCCTCCCTCGTTATATTGATCTAATTCTGCCCGCAGGTTAAGGAAACATCTTCGCCATCACTTTTTTATCGTGATCGTAAATATCTTCCCTGAAATGAAGTTTGCCGCCATCATCCACCCATGCCGTATAATAAGTTATCAGCACCGGAACAGGATCATTGAGCTTCACATACTTTTCTGAGCCGCTATCCATCGCCTCCTGTATCCTCTCCGATGTCCATTCAGGATGGCCGGATAAAAGATACTCCGCCATCTTCTTTGGTTCGGAAAGCCTTATGCATCCGTGGCTGAATGCCCTTTTATCTTTTTTGAAAAGACTTTTAGCAGGAGTATCATGAAAATAAATATTGAAACTGTTGGGGAACAGGAATTTCACTTTTCCCAGTGCATTCCCTGGACCGGGGCGCTGGCGAACAGATGGAAGTTCGCCACCGCTGCTGGTGACTTCCATATTCTGGCTGGAAAGATAGCCAGGGTTACGGTTCATGGCGGGCAGGATCTCTTCGCGTACAATGCTTGGAGGAACATTCCAGTATGGACTGAACACTACCTGGTTTAGATTACCCGTAAACATCATCGTATTGTTACCTTCCTTTCCCACAACCACATCCATAGTGAAAACATCCTTAGCACCATCCTTCACATGCAATACAAATTCAGGTATGTTCACCATGATGAGCCTTCCCTTCGGCTCGTTGATCATCCATGTCATCCTGCCCATGTTCACCAGTATCTGCTTTACCCTTTCCACTGCAGGAACATTAAGATCCCTGATCTGTGCATCAGTGAGCACGCCATCAGCAGTATACCCGAACCGTGCCTGGAATGACTTTATACCTGCAACGAGCGTATCATTGAAAACCGATGAAGTATCATTGCCTGCAAGGTCGCCTGAAAGCTGGAGCCTCTTTTTTAGTTTTGCAATTTCCGGTGAAGAAGTCCCTTTCTTCAAAGATTTTGCCTTTACTGTGATCTCAGGCCATCCTCCGGTCTTTGCCACATCATAATAGTGTTTCAGTGCGATCTTCAGCCGGCCGTAAGATTCATTGACCTGCTCGTAATACTTATCATCCTTGTGTTTCTTGGTGATGAGTGAATCCGCGAGATAAAGGGGGTCTTCTTTCTTCCTCGGAACAAAGCGTTCCATTTCCTTACGCTTTACATAGCCATCCTCCACATTGTTCAGCATATAGGTAATAAAATCCTCTGTAAGCTTGAACTCTGTATCCCTTATCTTTTTATTGGAAGCATCAACACGCATCCTGCCCGACGTAATGATATTATCCATGTATTTCTTCAGTTCCTTATCTGCAAGCGTGGAATCCCCGACATGAACTGTTTGATAATTATGCAGGTTCCAGAAACCACGGGCCTGCTCGGTTAACCCTTCACTCGAGAACCAGGCATACTGGTAATTCCTCGCATTATAGAAGCTGGTCATCCTGCGAACGATGGTATCGTTTGCATTTGTTTCCTTAAAATAATTCAGTAAAGCCGTAGAATCGAGAAAGATATCATTATAGGCATTTGCTGCAGTAATACTGAGGTCGCGCTTACTGACCTTTTTTTGACTTTCGGGTTTGGGTGATCCATTTCCATCACCATTGTCCTGGCTGCTGGAGTTGCAGGCGAACAGGAACATCACTAAAACGGTGCTCAGAAGTATTTTCATAACGGTACCCTTGCAAAGGGTGTGCCGTGGCTCAGGAGAAAATTATATCATTCACTTCTTTAATCTCTTCCATGCTGATGGTGTGAGGCATACCGGGATAAACTTTCATTGTAACCTTAGCGCCCATTTCAGCCAGGATACCAGCGGAATCCTTTACGCGCTGCAACGGAACATGCGGATCCGGATCAGAAGTACCCAGGAATACGGGAGTACCTTCAAAATTTCCCTGGTAATTCTGACGATAGATCTGATCGCCTATGAGCCCGCCGGTAAACAATACCAGCCCTCCATAGCGGCCTGCATTTCGTGCAGCATATTCTGCGGCAAGGCAGGCTCCCTGGGAAAAACCAAGCAGGTAGATATCCTCTTGCACAACCCCTTTGGAAAGCAGCGATTCCACCGCGGTATCTACCAGGGCTAATGCATGGGCCAGGTGGCCTTCATTATATGCTGCCGGGGCCATAAAAGAGAATGGGTACCATGAATTTCCTTCCGCCTGTGGCGCAACCCGGGCATGATCCCGGATGTGGAGATGATCTGCAAGAGATAGAATGCTTTCTGCATTTCCTCCCCGGCCATGGATCATGATCACAGCACGGGAACCCTTTACCGGTTCCGGACCTGCATATATTATTTCGTTATGGATATTTTCCATAGGAAAGGTTTATTGGTCTAAGACTCCTGGAGATTGAATCCCTGTATTTTTCAAATTGGGAAGGAAGTTTCAGGTCTTCACCAAGTTTTCCCGGCTCTTCATCAATCGCGAATCCAGGACCAGAAGTTGCGATCTCAAACAATACCCCACCCGGCTCGCGGAAATATACAGAGGTAAAATAATTCCTGTCGAGCACACCCGTCGGATTCAGCATAGCGCGGGCGATCTTCATCCTGATCTCCACCTGGCTTTCCGCCGAAGGCGTGGAAAAGGCTATATGATGCACCGTTCCATTTCCGGGCAAACCCTTTGGCGCGTTGGCTTTTGAAACAAGATCTATATAATTTCCGGGCGCATCGGTGGCGGCATAACGCTTCCTGTTGATTTCCTTACCGATCAACCTATGATCCATG
Organism: Bacteroidota bacterium; assembly: GCA_023417815.1. Classification (GTDB taxonomy): domain Bacteria; phylum Bacteroidota; class Bacteroidia; order Chitinophagales; family Chitinophagaceae; genus Ferruginibacter. The sequence continues at coordinate 4,692 of JAEZEI010000015.1, forward strand.
AATTCAGCCAGGAGGCTGATGGTATTTTCCTCATCATTACTTTCTATTGTTGCTCCATAAAAACCACGAAGAGAAAATTCGACGGGTATGTGACCATAGGAAAATCCCGGCCGGGGATCTTTGTCGTTGAAAATAAGTTCGAGTTTCAATCCATCATGATCTTCGAAGGATACTACATCATCGCCGAAACGTTTTTCAGCATTAGTATAGGCAACATCATATTTCACGAGCCGCTCCTTCCAGTATTGCTTAGCTGCAGATGGAACGGAGAAAGCTATCGTTGTTATCATGCCTTTCCCGGCACGGCCATGTACCAGTTCGCCATATGGAAAGAAAGTTAAAATGCTTCCCGGTGCGCCGTTCTCATCTCCATAATAAAAGTGGTATACTTCCGGTGCATCAAAGTTCACGGTCTTCTTTACCAGCCTCATTCCGAGCAGCCCGGTGTATATATCCACGTTAGCCTGCGGATCGCCCGCTATCGCTGTTATGTGATGTATCCCTGTTATTAGTTGTTTCATATTTCCTTATTTAATGCTCACCGTTGCAGGCACATGCCTGTTCCAGCTAGCATTGTCTGTTATCAGTGCATCAAGAGAATATCTTCCCGCGCCGGTGATGAGCAATACCATATATCCCAACAGGTAATGCAAACCCATTTCATACTTTGCAAAAGGATCGTTCGCATGAATGACAAATACGGCAATGATCATTGTCACGATCAATGGAACAACTGCAAATCTTGTTGCAAGTCCCAGCATCAGGAGAATGGAACAACCTACTTCAGCAAAGACTGCAAGGCCAAGAGAAACCTCAGGACTCATCCCGAAAACACTTGCAAACTGAATCGGTTCGCCAGAAAACAAACTTTGCATTTTCGGAAGACCGTGTGCCAGCATCATTAAACCAAGCCCTACGCGTAAAAGCAGAAGGGCGGCGCCAGCCATTTTTTCTCCTGGAGTAACTGAAAGGATCTTTTTCATATCGTTATAATTTTGTGTTTAATGTTTTCCTAATCTCGGGTACAACCCTGGTTGCATATAATTCTATCGACTTCATTACTGCTGCATGAGGAACAGTGCCGAGACTCATATGTGCAAGGAACCTTGTATTCCCGAATAATTCGTGTTGGGCAAGTATCTTATCAATTACCTGTTGAGGTGAACCGGCAAAGAGAGATCCTTCCGGCGCTGCGAGTCCATCGAGGTGTGCTGCAGTAACCGGGGGCCAGCCTCTTTCTCTCCCGATACGGTTCATCATTTCCATATAACCGGGATAGAACTGGCTGCGCAAGTCCTGGCTGTTCTCAGTGATAAATGAATGAAAATTGAGCCCGAGCTGAAGCCTGGTTACATCATGCCCGGCCTTTTCCGCAGAGGCCCTGTACAGGTCGGTGAAGCCTTTGAACCTCGCGGGCTCACCGCCAATAATGGCGATCATCATGGGTAGTCCAAGAGTTCCGGCCCTCACCGCTGAAGATGGTGTTCCTCCAACGGCAAGCCAGACAGGTATTTCAGGTTGCAACGGCCTTGGGTAGACCCCGCGATTTTCAACGGACGGTGTAAGCTTTCCGTTCCACGACAGGATCTCGTTCCTGTTTATCTTCAAAAGCAATTCCAGTTTTTCACTGAACAACTCATCATACTTAGAAAGATCATAACCGAAGAGTGGGAATGATTCAATGAATGAACCCCTACCTACCATCAGTTCTGCCCTTCCCCCGCTTATCTGGTCTACTGTTGCAAATTGCTGGAACACTCTAACAGGATCATCGGAACTCAGAACCGTCACAGCGCTCGACAAACGGATCTGTTTTGTAACAGCCGCTGCAGCCCCAAGCACCACTGAAGGAGAAGACACCGCATAATCTGCCCTGTGGTGTTCTCCAATCCCGAACACATCAAGCCCGGCTTCATCTGCAAGCTTTATCTCTTCCATCAGGTCCTTAAACCGCTGCCGGGTTGTGGTTGCACCACCTGCCGTATCTGGCCGCATATCCGCGAATGTGATTATTCCGAGTTCCATGATCAATATTTTTTAATTATTTCTTTCCGAATTCCCCATCAGCTTTTATCCAGACCTCATCGCTGATCATCGGGGCTTTGAAATTCTCTCCCACTCCAAAATCCGAACGCTTTATCTTACCCGTTATCTGGATGCCAGCCACTTTTGCGCCTTTTGAATTTGGTTTTTCAATCGTTCCGCGATGGATCATTTCAACCGTTACGGGTTTTGTAACGCCTCGCAGGGTAAGATTTCCCTGTAATTCATATTTATCCTTCCCGGTCTTCTTTATTGAAGTGCTTTTGAACTGCATGGAAGGAAATTTCTCAGCATCAAAAAAATCTGCGCTCTTAAGATGGTTATCGCGTGGAGTAACGCGGGTATCAATAGAACTGATCTCCGCCGTCATTTCAACAACCGCATCGCTGAAGTCTTCCTTTTCAGCATTGATAATTACATCAAATTTTCCAAAATGACCCGGCACATCAGCGATCCCAAGGTGGGTCACTGTAAATCCAAGTTGTGAATGATAGGGATCCACCTTCCATTGTGCAAAGGAGGCGAACGAGATGATGATTGCTGTTACCAGTAAACTGAACCTTTTCATTGATCTATTTTTTAGTGAGTGAATACTTTGTCCAGGCCAAATCCTGCCGACTGGAAAAGATCTTCCACGTCGGACAGCGCCTCTTCATGATGACTTTCCAGGCTAAAGCCTCCTTCCTTAACTGTTGCTTTCACGATCCTTGAATGTGGCAACAACGACTGGATAGTTTCGTCATCGTGAAAGACCACAACGGTCTTTTGCGTTACCACATCCTTTATGTGATCGATGCCGGAAAGATTTGAAGGATGCGTGGCGATGAGAATAATATCGCCTTCCCAGCAGCCTTCCCTGGCGCATTGCTGCACCATAGTTCTTGCCCTGGGTTTGACAGAGGTTAGCAGCCTGTTGATCTGTGCATGTTCTTCATCGCCTGCGGCAATGAGAAGAATGTTGATATCAAGTGCAGCAAGATTTTCAAGGATGAAAGAGCCGGTTTTTGTAATGGCTCCCAGGATCGTTATGGATGTATGTGATGTCATGATTTATAATGCAAATTTACCTCCGTAGTGGGGGTGCTTCCATTGATGTGTGATAAGAAATAAATGTGACCTAGATCAATTCCTGGTTTCACTGAAAGCACTGAAGTACACTGAAATCACAGAAAGTCCCGGAGAATTGGCCAGTATAACCCATTCGAACCTTTATAGGGTCATAAATAGCGCATTTCAATATGGATTTTCTAAGTTAGAACCATGGAACATTACAGATTCTCCCAATTAACTCATCGTATAATCGGCTGTGTAATTGAAGTACATAAATTTTTAGGGCCTGGATTATTAGAATCTGCTTACGAAGCAAGTTTAATTCATGAACTTACCAAAGATGGCATGAGGGTAAAAAATCAGATCCCCGTGCCGGTAATTTATAAGGACATTAAACTTAATTGTGGGTATAGAATTGATATAATGGTTGAGGATACAGTTATCATCGAATTATAATCGACAGAATCTTTGAACGAAGTGCATGAAGCACAAGTTCTGACTCATATGAAATTTTCAAAAAAACCAGTAGGCCTCCTGATCAATTTCAATTGTAAAAACCTGAGATCAAATATTCGACGTTTCGTATTATAAGTACAGCACAGAAATTCAATCCATTTTTCTGCGCTTTCAGTGTACTTCAGTGCTTTCAGTGTAATAAATTCTTGTTACTACCCTTTTTAGTTGCCAGTTGCTTTCTTATCCGGCTGAGGGTTTCGCGGGTAATGCCCAGGTAGGACGCAATCATATGCTGTGGAACCTTTTGAAAACAATCCGGGAAGGTCTTCATCAGTTTTTCATACTTAACATCAGCAGTTTCACTGAAAGTCCCGATAAGCCGTCGCTGGGTTGCAATAAGATTATTCTGGATGAGAATGCGGAAGAAACGCTCCAGTTTCGGTACCCGCTCCAGCAGCATATCCCAATTCGGGCGGGTTATCATCAATACCTCCGACTCTTCCAGGGCTTCAAAATTATACATGCCTGGTTCGCCTGTGAAGAAGCTGTAAAGATCGCCAAGCCACCAGCCCTCCATGGCAAACTGGAGAATATGTTCATTCCCTTTGTTGTCGATCGTGAACGAGCGCAGCAGGCCTCTCTCTACGAAAATGGTATGACGACAAACTTCGCCTTCCTGGAGGAGGTATTGTTTCTTACGGACTTTCTTTGGCTGGAATAGCGTTTTACAGAGATCAAACTCCTCATCGTTGAGAAGGATGATCTCGTCAAACTTTTTCCTCAGCAGTTCATACATGAATTGAAAGTAAAAAGGAAAAAGGTAAAGGCAAAAAGAATTGCTTTTACCTTACCGCGCAAAGCCTTTTATAAGGTCAAGCAGCGAACCTCCATTCCTTTGCTGTTGTTGCTGTGCGCCCCCGGCCAGTTGCCCGATAATATCCATTAACCCACCACTATCATCATTGGAACTACCGCCGGTAAGCAGGTCCATGAGGCCCCTGCCGCCGGAAACCTGGGCTGATTGTCCGCCGGTGATGGAGCCAAGAAGGTTATCGAGAGAAAAATTATTGTCGGAAGGGTCGTTCACCCGGTTTACGAGGTTTCCAAGCACTCCGGGAATGAGGTTGCCAGCCACGTTACCTGCCTGGTTGCTGTTCATGCTGAATTTGTTCATCAATTTGTTCGCGAGATGACCTATCATCATAGACACGATAGGATTGTTGAGCAGGTTCTTTTTATTGTTCCCGGATCCAAATAAACCGACGAGGCTTTGCACCCCTCCACCGGCTACAATGTTCCTTAACCCTGATGCAACAGTATTGGTGGCTTCGGCAACCACTTCATCCTGCTGGTTTACTATGCCATCATCCTGCGGCATCGCTTCGCTGGCCGTACCTCTAACGAGATCGAATAGTTCTTTAAGCATGTGATTGATTTTGATGAGTTGAACAGCAAAAATTAATCCCAACTTCCAACCTCCCAACTGCCTTCCCTGTTTAACCTTTTTGAGACACAATTATGCCCCTCTACATTTCCCCAACAATAAACAATAAACCTTAACCAACCTCAAACCTCCAACCTCCAACCCTATCCCTGTTTTACCAGCTGTACCTCCGCAAGTATCCTGATCTCATCACTCACCACAACACTTCCTGCTTCTGTAACAGCATTCCAGGTCAGTCCAAATTCTTTGCGGCTGATCTTGCCGGTTACGGTAAAGCCCGCTTTGTGCTGGCCATAAGGATCCACAACAGTTCCTCCAAAATCCACGTTGACGGTTACAGGTTTTGTAATGCCGCGGATGGTAAGGTCGCCTGTGAGGGTACCGCTGTCGCCCTGCACGGAATATTTCTTTCCTTCAAACAAAAGCTGGGGAGAATTATCTGCGTCGAAGAAATCTGCAGACTTCAGGTGGGTATCACGCTGTTCATTATTGGTGTCGATCGAATTTATATCTGCAGTGAACCTGATCTTAGATGCAGTGTTGAAATCATCACTCCCGGTTTCAACTTCCAGGTCGAACGTGCGGAAATAACCGGTAACCGTAGTGATCATAAGGTGTTTTACCTTGAATTGTATCTCGGAGTGTGCGGGGTCTATCTTCCATTTGATCATGGTATATAGTTTTAAGTGTTATTGATATTGCAAAGTTAGGTCAGGAGGAAGGGTGGTCCATTAACATAGATCAATAAATATTGATGTTTGTTGTTGTTACAAAGGGATGCAGAAAAATATGCTGAAACATGTAATATTTATGCCTGCAGCATTTTTTTGAGAATAACCTAAGTTCTGAACCAGAGCAACATTCCCATATAAATAATATATGCAGCTACAAAAAGGATACCTTCTCTCCTGCTCACCTTCCTGTCGGTTTTAAAAACCGGGTAACATAATACAGCCATCAGAGTTGCAAGAGGAAGGTCGTACCAAAGGATTTCCTTTGAAACATTTACGCCGGTACCGGAAACGAGGCAGGTAATACCCAGGATGACGAGAATATTGGAGATGCTGCTGCCGATGAGATTCCCGATGGCAACATCGCGGTCATCTCTTCGTGTTGCTATGATGGTCGTGACAAGTTCGGGAGCCGACGTGCCTATAGCTACGATAGTAAGCCCGATCACCGCGTCCGAAACACCCAGGCTTGATGCGATCTTTACGGCACCGGAAACAAGAAGGTCAGCCCCGTAAATGGTGAGCGCGATCCCGGCAACCAGTACAAAAATATTCCATAGCCACCTCCTGAAAACCGGTTTCATAAAGAGAACGCTTTTCCCGAATTCTTCCGCGTATTCTTTTTTAAGGGAAGCAGGTTGTTTCCGGCTGAATTTTATAAGTGCGATGGTGTAAGCTACAGCACCTGTAAGAAGTATAGCGCCTTCATAAGCCCGGATCACCCCGTCAAGTGCAAAAATGATCAGCAATAATGCTGCACCCATCATAACAGGCAGGTCGAGCTTTATGCTAAGCATGTGGATCTTTAGCGGTTTCAAAGCAGCGCTTAGTCCCAGGATAAAAAGAATATTGAACATGTTAGTTCCGGCAATATTTCCTACGGCAAGCGAGCTTTTTCCTTCAGAGACTGCCGTGATACCAACTGCAAGTTCCGGTGCACTGGTGCCTATGGCAACAAAGGTGAGCCCGATCATTATAGGCCGGATACCAAGTAGTGAAGCGATCCGGGATGCACTGCGCAACACCATCTCGGCACCCAGGATGATCACCGCAAGTCCTGCAAGAAATACCATGAATGCACTCATACAGCGGCAAAATAAATATTCAACAGCAAATAAATATGATGAAGAACAGGCGTTTAAATGGAATCGCGCACAAAAGTTGTAAGAGTATGACCATGGATCTGAAAAAATTACTCCCCTTCTGTTTACTTCTAATCGGCTGCAAGGATAATTTCATTTATCATCCTAACGAGATACGTCCCAGTGAAAAGAACCTGAACTTGCGGAATCTACAGAAACTGTCACAGCTTTCACCGAAGGATACTTTCAATTTCATCCTTACCGGGGATACCCAGCTTGCAAATGCAGAACTGGAGGATTTTATCCAGCATGTGAATGCCCGCGATGATATTGAATTCATGATCATTAATGGCGACCTTACCGATTTTGGCCGTAATTATGAATATAACCTGCTCGCAAGGCAGTTATTAAAACTGGATATTCCGTTCATCTCCGTAATAGGCAATCATGATATGCTCGGGAACGGCCGGATGATCTATAACGAAATGTTCGGCCCGGAGAATTTCACCTTCAACTACGGTTTGAACAGGTTCGTCATCATCAATTCAAATTTCCGCGAAGGCTCCGGATCGGAAGAACTACCAGACCTTAACTGGCTTCAACAGGCCGTAACTGGCGGAGCTTCCACATCAAACACTTTCGTGGCTTCGCACATTGCACCATTCTCCGCAGATTTTAATCCTGCGAAGGAACAGCAGTACCACGACATCATTTCGACAGAGCCAACCTTGCGTTTGTCGATGCATGGGCACGATCACCATTTCAGCATCACCCAGCCTTACGATGATGTGCGCTACGTAGTGGCAGGTGCAATGAGCTACCGGAATTATGCACTCGTAAGTGTCAAAGGAACTTCAGTCACCATAAATAAGATCGAATTCTAGTGAAACGAATACTATATATATTATTTTTTCTCCCGGCCGTCTCAATAGCACAAAGCAAATTCCTGGAAGTGATCACTCCGGAGCATTTAAAAGCGCAGTTCGCAGGGGCGATCGGTTTTGTTTCTGTAGGTGCCGGGTATGAATCACTGAATGAGAAATTCCAGACCGATGTGATGTATGGCTATGTGCCGAAGTCGCTGGGTGGCGTACGCATCCATTCCCTCACTGCGAAAGTTACCTGGCTGCCGCTGTCGCGGTATATCGGGGAGATCAAATGGAACTATATCACCGGGGGGCTGCACCTTAACTATGCTATCGGCGATCGTTACCATACCTTCTGGCCCGACAAATACCCGCACGGATATTATAATTACCCGAGCGCACTTACCGCAACGATCTTTGCAGGCGGACAGCTACATCACAAAAAAACCGGGTTCTATTATGAAGCTGGAATGACCGACAGGCAACTGATCACGCTTATCCGTAACCCCGGCGCAGTGCCTTTTTTCAGGATGGTGAATATCGGCCTGGGAATATACCGGGAGATCTGAAATCACGAGATCACACGAGTATGTTCTTATATTTTTCCGGATCCCTTTTCACCATAGCCTGCACGAACGTACATGAAGGCTTTAATTTAAGTCCATTTTCAAATACATGGTCGCTCATTGCTGCAAACAACCTTTTACCGATGCCTTTGCCTTCTCCTGCAGGAAATGCCTCTGTATGATGCGCGGTCAGCACACCATCCTTAATAGAAATCTTCATTTCACCGAGTTCGGTATTGTTTTCTGTAATGGTTATGCGGGTGGGAGAGAAAATTGTTTGCATAGAAAATTAAAAATCAATTTACATTATCATTTCAATTTATCAATAAGACGCTTCATTTCAGCGATCTCCTTTTCCTGGGCAGCAATTATTTCACTTGCGAGTTTCTTCACTTCCGGATCTTTTAATTCGGCATTACGGCTGGTCATTATTGCAGAAGAATGATGCGGGATCATAGCTTTCATATATTGTACATCCTTCACAGGAGTCTGGGTTCTGAGGGCAATGAGTACGAGAGAAAAAAGTATTACACTGCCTGAAATGATCATCATATTTTTCTTCTTGTCAGGATACATTTTACCCATCATCAACATCATTACCACGGCCATGGGTGTTACCATTAACAGGGACATATATATCCGGCTCAAACTTGACTGATAATGAGAAATATCACTCAGGTTCAGGAACATAACAAGGTACATGATGATGAATGAAATGATCATCATAATAAAGAATTTACTGTATTTCATCATGACTATATGATTTTTATGAATAAATTTCCCGGACAATTGATAATTAATAAATGACCGTTACCCCCGCGCCAAATCCCATGTCGCTGTCGTAATGAGTAGACAGGGCAAACCATTTCTTCAGGATATAGCGTAAGCCAGCCATATATTCCTTGTCTGTATTTCCCAACAGGTTAAGTCTTAACCTTGGGGTTAACGGAATGTCTTCACGCCCGAGCTGGAACCTGAACTTTCCATCTGTATCCACCCTTGCCTGGGCACGGAACAATAATGGCAACGTATATTCAACACCAGCCATAAAAGCTTTGCGGTTATTCTGATTTGATAACTGGCCAAACGCATTTTTCTCCGGCATATTCTCTTCCGTGTTTCGATGATAATCGAAACCAATAAAAGGAAACCACCATTGCATATTCCCGAGGTACCTTCCTATGTAGGATTCAACTTCATACCCGTGCATTGCTTTAAGCCCTACCCTCCATTCTGTTCTGAATTCGTATCGTTCTCCCGAGATCATGAACATTCCATCGCTGCCATTGCTTTCAAGCCCGATCTCCGCCATAGGATGGAACATGCGCTCGTGGCGAAGAAATTTGTTGTACGAAGCCACTTTATCCGGTAAGTCGGGATTAGGTAAGGAATTATTATACCTGAATACATTTCCCATACCGGCCATCATATGGTAAAGGATGTGACAATGAAAGAACCAGTCGCCATCCTGGCTGCCTGCAAACTCGATAGTGTCAGTTTCCATCGGCATAATATCCAGCACATTTTTTAAAGGAGCATATTCTCCCTGGCCGTTAATGATCCTGAAGTCATGACCATGCAGGTGCATCGGGTGACGCATCATGGAGTTGTTGAATAATATTATGCGGACATTATGACCTTTTTCGATCAGTATCTTATCCCATTCCTTCAACACTTTATTATTGATGGACCAAACATAGCGGTTCATGTTGCCGGTCAGCGTAAAATATAATTCTTTAACAGGCACATCAGGAAGAAACGTTTTCTCATTTGCCCTTAGCATAGTATAGTTAAGCGTTGTAATACCCCCGGTAGATGTTGTATTTCCATGATGCTGATGTCCACCATCGTCAATTGCAACAGCCATACTATCTGCATCCGGCGTTGTGGCATTCAATTCTTCGTACATCACCGAATTCATATCCATTTCCTGCATACTCATTTTCATTCCCATATCCTTCATATCTCCATTCATCTTCATCATATCATTCATCATCTTCATTCCTTCAAAATATTTCAGGCGAGGAAGAACTGGTGCCGGCATTTTCATTCCAGATCCCAGCCACAGTGATGCTGCTTTTGTGCGGTCTTCGGGTGTTGCCCTGAACTCATAGCTCATATCCTCAGGAATTGTAACTACTACATCATATGTTTCAGAAACACCAATGATCAGCCTGTCTACTTCAACAGGAACTACATCATTACCGTCATTCCCGATAACCGTAATTTTTCCACCGGCATACTGAACCCAGAAATAACTTGATGCCCCTGCGTTCACAAGCCTCAACCGCACCCTGTCACCTTTCCTGAATCCCGGAGCATTTGATTCAGGTCTGCCATTCACAAGGAACCTGTCATAATACACATCACTCACGTCCATCGCAAGCATTCTTTTCCATTCATTCGTGAGTTTTGTTTTAAAATATCCCTGTCGTATCGCTTCAGAATAACTCTGGGTGCTTCCTTTTTTGATGGCATACCAGTCATTTGCAGTCCTCAGTCTTCTCTGCACCTGGTCGGGATCTTCATCTGTCCATTCACTAAGCACCACGGTATACTCCTGGTTATAAGAACCATCTGCAACAGGAATGTTATTATTATCCTGGTCCTGCATCTCCATATTCATATCGTGTCCTTCATGAGCAGCATGGTCATTATTATTTGCAGAATCAACTGCCGTTTTATCCATGTGATGTTCCATTTGTGATGAATCATTATGCATGTGATGCTCTTCATGACCGGCCGGTGGGTTCATATTTTCATCCTTCCCATCCACATCTTCCTGTCCTGGCCTTTTCTTGAAGATGAGTGCTCCGTAGATCCCTGCCTGTTCCTGCAACCCGCTGTGTGAATGATACCAGTATGTTCCATTCTGAACAACCCTGAACTTATATAAGTGAATATCACCTGGATGAACAGGTGCAGTTGTGAGATATGGAACACCATCAAACCAGTTTGGGAGAATTACGCCATGCCAGTGCAGGGATGTTTCTTCTTTCTTCAAACGGTTATGAAGATAAATTTCCGCTGTATCTCCCTCAGTGAATACCAGGTCAGGACCCGGGATCGTTCCGTTTATCGCGTAAGCATGCCTTGACCTACCCGTATAATTAACAACCGTATCAGTGATATAAAGATCATAACGAACAGTCCTGCCGGGCTGCATATCCACTTTCATCCCTTCGATCACTATCTCCTCTGATACAGCTGGTTCATGAGCACTATGATCCACTTCACGCGAAACAGTATCTGTTTTTGCCGGGACCTTTTCTGCAGGACGTGCTGGAGGTTTAGAAACTGGAACAGTCTTTTTAACCGGTGCCTTCCTAACAGGTTTCTTTGCAGGAGGAGAAGCAGGTTTGGGAGTTGCAGTCCTTATTGTCTTTTTTACCAGTGCCATCCCGCATTTCGGGCATTTCCCGGGAACATTACTCTGTACTTCGGGATGCATGGGGCAGGTATAAATTGTCCTGGTGCCACCACCATTTTGCTGCAGGTGATCTTGATGTGCAAATGCACTTATGCCCGGGGTGATAAAGAACAGGATCAGGAGAAGATATTTCATTACCTGGCTGGGATTTAGTTTAAAGTTTCTGTTACACTTCCACAGCTAAGCATTGAACTGCCATAGTATGGGTTCCTTATTTCATTCTCATTGCTTAACCAATAGGCCTTCTTCATCGGGCAATACTGGATGTACACCGGCCCCCCTGTTAATTTAAGCGCCTTAGCCACCAGTATCATATTAGAAGAAAGGTTTGCGAAGTATTTACGTTGGGCAGTTATATCTTTCTTATCAGCGATGGAAGATGCATCCTTTAATAATGCTGCAACATTACCTTCAGAAATTAACTGGTAGGATACTCCGTTCAGGTTCCTGGTAAAGGAAGTAGCTGCAAGTGCTGCGGCATCAGTCTTTCCTGCTACCAGTGCTTCTTTTATGGAATAATATGATTGCAAAAGTTGATTCAAGCTGACATCTGAAGACTGAGCTGAAACCTTCAAAGAGGAAAAAACCATTAACAGCAATACAAAAGACATTTTGGACATATTCTTAAATGATATCATTTTTTTAAAGTTTAATCGAATAATAATCTTCGTCAAGGAATTCACTGTCTCTTATTTTTCAACTCCTGAACTCTCAATAATTTCCGCCTTATACCCGGCATTCTCCACAATTCCCTTCACCTCTTCAGCAGATAGACCGGTTTCCACTGTGAGGATCTTTGAAGGATCCATTGTATTCACTTCCCATTTTTCGATCGCCTCATTTGTATTGAGAGATGGAGTAATCTTAGCTATACAGCTTCCGCACATGATGTTTGTTTTAAACTGATGTTTCATGATCTTTTTAATTACAAATTTCGTTTGACTCTACGTCCTGTATGTTACAACCTAACGCGAGAAAATTATACTTAATTGACTTTTACATTTTAAGAAGCTTAAGCCGTAGACTGTTTGTAACCACGCTTACACTGCTTAAAGCCATCGCTGCCCCGGCGATCATAGGATTCAATAAAAAACCCGTAAAAGGATACAAAAGCCCTGCCGCAATAGGAATACCGATCAGGTTGTAAATGAATGCCCAGAAAAGATTCTGCCTGATCGTAGTTACGGTCTTCTTAGAAAGAAGGATAGCCTTTGGAATACGGGACAGATCAGAGGATATAATCGTCATCTTTGCCACGTCCATTGCAATATCACTTCCCTTACCCATGGCTATACTAACATCCGCCTGCGCGAGCGCATTACTGTCATTAATCCCATCACCAACCATCGCAACTGTTTTCCCTTTTTGCTGAAGCTCTTTTACAAATGCTGCCTTATCTGAAGGCAAAACTTCAGCTTTAAAATGTTCGATCCCCGTTTGTTCAGCAACTGCTTTTGCTGTGAATTTGTTATCCCCGGTGAGCATATAAACTTCTATTCCCTTCGACTGTAACGTTTTTACAGCTTCAATGGAAGTTTGTTTGATCTTATCGGCGATGGCCACGGCAGCCAGTACATCTTTACCATCTGAAAAATAGATTACTGTATATGCCTTGTTCAACCAGCCCTCAGCTGTGTTCTGCAGTGAAGGGTCTAAAAGTATATTTCCTGATTTCATGAATGAGCCGCTGCCTAAAAAATAATTAGTGTTTCCAAAACGAACCTTCACACCTTTCCCCGTAACACTTTCAAATTGATCCGGCCTTAAAGACCGCACATGCTTCTGGCTGAAATAACGCACTACTGCTTCTGCAAGCGGATGCTCAGACTGTTGTTCAATACTGAAAAGTATACTTCTTAATTCATCCTCATCAACGCCTTCTTTCCAAACTATCTCTACAACTTCTGGCTTTCCTTCTGTAATGGTTCCGGTCTTATCAAGGATGATGGCATCAATATTCCTCGATAGTTCCAGGCTTTCTGCATCCTTGATCAGGATTCCATTCTCCGCACCTTTCCCCACTCCGGCCATAATAGCAGTTGGAGTGGCCAGCCCAAGTGCACATGGGCATGCGATCACAAGTACTGTAACCAAAGCAAGAAGCCCCTGGGTAAATCCATTCTCTCCTCCCAAAACGATCCACGCAACAAGACTCATCAACGCTATCAGAATTACGATTGGAACAAAAATTCCGGAGATCTTATCCACCAGCTTCTGAACAGGCGCCTTACTGCCCTGGGCTTCCTGCACCATTTTAATGATCTGCGCGAGTACGGTTTCGCCTCCAACTTTTTCTGCGGTAAAAGTGAAACTACCTTTCTGGTTAATGGTTCCTGCATATACCTTGTCGCCCTTCCGTTTTTCAACAGGAACAGGTTCACCGCTTATCATACTTTCATCAACAAATGAATTCCCGTCAATAACTTTCCCGTCCACCGCTATCTTCTCTCCAGGCTTCACCAGTAAAGCATCTCCTTTCTTAACGGATGCGATAGACACTTCCATTTGATGACCGCCTTCATGAATTACCGTAACCGTCTTAGGCTGAAGACCCATCAACTTTTTAATTGCGGAAGAAGTATTTCCCTTGGCCTTTTCCTCCAGCATTTTCCCCAATAGTATAAAGGCTATCACCACCGCTGAAGCTTCAAAATAAACATGAGCATGAAGTCCGCGGCTATGCCAGTATTCGGGGAAAAGCGTATTGAACACGCTGAAGATATATGCCACACCAGTACTTAATGCCACAAGCGTATCCATATTGGCAGAACGATGTCTTGCCTGCTTCCACGCCCCAATGAAGAACTGCTTTCCAAATACAAGAACGACGGGGGTGGCAAGTGCCCACATAATATAATTCGCGTAAGGGATATCCATGAAGAACATCCCGATCATTACAAGTGGAATTGAAAGAATAATAGATGCAATAGTTCGCTTTTTAAGCGATTCAAATTTTTCCCGGTGCAGATCTTCAAGCGCATCTTTGGCATCCTCACTTTCATCGATCATAAGATCATAACCGATGCCTTGCATGGCCTGCTTTAGCTTTCCCGGATCAGTTATGGTTGGAATATATTCCACCTGTGCAGTAGCATTGGCATAATTCACAGAAACATTCACCACGCCAGCTGTATTCTCCAGGATACTTTGCGAACTACTGGCGCATGATGCACAGCTCATATTCAACACCGGGAAAGTTTTCCTGACCGTATCCACATCATAACCAAGGTCCCGGATCGCCTTTACCGTTTTAGGAATGGTTTCCAGTTCATCATCTGTGGTGATCACTGCCCTGTTATTATTCAGCTCAACCTTGTGGCTGTTGATCCCTTCCACTTTGCTGAGACCTTTATCCACTATCAGTGCGCAATGCTCACTTTCCACGCCTGCGAGCGGAATATCATACGATTTTATAACCTTTTCCATAATAAAATGTTTACAGGACAAAGGTCGGTTGAGATAAGAAGGAATATGTTATACTCTTTTGTGTAAAAAGTATATCCTAATGTTTAAAGTTCAGGGTTTAGGGAGTAAGGTTTAGAATTGAGAAGGGTGCAGGGAATTGAGCGTTTATTAGATTGGTATAGTCCCTGATCACTTTTGGCTTTTTACTTCTTCCCTACCTTATCGATCGGCTTTCGTTCGGATGAACCAAGCTTCTTAAATTCAGAAGGCGTCATCCCTGTAATTTTTTTAAACTGGCTGGAAAGATGCTGGGTGCTGCTGTATCCGAGTTTGAAGGCTATCTGGCTGAGGGATTGTTCATCATACATCAGCAATTCTTTAGTCTTTTCAATCTTCTGAAGAATAAAGAACTGTTCAATAGTAATACCTTCCACCTGGGAAAAAAGGCGACTAATGGAAGAATAATCCCTGAATATCTTATCAGATAAATACTTGCTTATACTAAAATGTTCCTCTACCTCAACCTCCTGTACCTTTTGAATCAGGATGGTTTTAACCTGTTCTATCAATTGCCGTTTCTGATCGTCGAGCAATTCAAAACCTGCAGCCACCAGGTCTGCGGAGAACCGGCTTAACTGCGCGGTTGAAGGTACATTATCCAGGTCTACTTCCCCGAGCTGCACGTGCCTGGCTTCCATTCCATTCTCCTGAAGCATTTGCTCAACAGAAGCGATGCACCGGGGGCATACCATGTTTTTGATGAACAGTTTCATAAGTAATACAAAAGTAAATGGTAATGACAGGTTTCACGAAGAAGGCAAAACTCCAATACATAAACACTCTGTGGAAAGTTCAGCGTCATCTGCGGGAAATATTTCCTTTTAACCGGCAATCCGGAAGCTGATCAACGGAGCACGAAGGTACATGCAAATTTCAGCTATCCGCAGTGTACTTCCTGGTTCAAACCAGATTTCATTCCCAAAGCTTGCATTTGAATTATCCAGTATATATCTTGTTGACACTACCCTTCTCAACAATAAATCAACATTATGCAGCCCGCCAATATGTACAAGGCTGGAATATTCGCATTGGTAATTGTTATGCTCTTCATTTCAGGATGGGAATATTACTGGAGGAGCGAAAAAATGCCCATATCATTCAATGATGATGCTTCACTTTGGGTGAACAGTCGCAGGCAGGTATACCAGCCAGCAGACAAAGCAACCGTCTTCATAGGATCATCGCGCATCAAGTTCGATCTCGACATTCCTGAGTGGGAAAAGTTTACTGGTGAAAAAGCAGTCCAGCTCGCCATTGTAGGAACCAATCCTGTTCCCGTACTTCAGGATCTTGCTAACGATAAAAATTTCAAAGGCAAACTGGTGATCGATGTGACGGAACCATTATTCTTCTCACAAAACCCGGGTAATTATGAATCTGCAAATGATGGTATAGATCTTTACAAAAAACAAACCCCATCCCAGCGTTTCAGCAGCAACATCAATTATTTTCTGGAAGACAAATTTGTATTTCTTGAAGAGAACAAGTTTGCAGTGAATGCTTTGCTCGCCGACTTACAGCTACCGGATCGTAAAGGTGTTTTCTCTGAACCTGTATTCCCTAAGACATTTGAGGTAACGAATTATAACAGGCAAACCTATATGACTGATGCTTTCCTTAAGGATCCTGCCCAGATAAAAAGACAAACAGATATCTGGACATTCTTTGCAAAGGCTTTTAAGGCGAAACCTATGAGCGGGGACACGCTCAGGAATTACCTGGAAGAAATAAAGACTTCAATAGATAAAATAAAGTCAAGAGGAGGCAAAGTGGTTTTCGTAAGAACCCCGGCCAGCGGACCTATGGAAGCCGGAACGAAACAGGGATATCCACGTAATGCTTACTGGGAGCGTATCCTGGAAGAAACAGGTTCACCCGGGATCCATTATGAAGATGATCCTACAACAGCCAATTTCATTTGTCCTGAATGGTCGCACCTCAGCCCATCAGATGCGATCCTTTACACCAGGAGCCTTATCGCAACATTAAAAGGTATGGGCTGGTTCACTCCAAATACGAATTAAGATGCTTTTCAACTCATTTACATTTATACTCTTCCTTTTAATTCTTCTTGTATTACATAACGTAATAAAACTGCCATGGAAAATTAAAAAGATCAACCTGCTGATCGCCAGTTATATTTTTTATGCCGTCTGGAATCCTCCTTTTGTATTGTTGCTGTGGCTTTCAACTATAGTAGATTTCATTGTGGGTAACAGGTTGTACCATGAAGAGAGAAAGGGCAGGCGGAAAATACTTCTTGTGATTTCGCTAATTGTAAACCTGGGAATGCTTGGCTTCTTTAAATACGGAACTTTCCTTCTTGAAAATTTTGTTGCACTACTTTCAGCAGTTGGCATTAATTATACGCCTGCTGCGCCGGATATTGTTCTACCGGTCGGAATTTCATTCTATACTTTCCAGACCCTATGTTATACGCTGGATATGTATCGCAGGAAGATCGAACCTGAAAAGTCGTTACTGAATTTCAGTCTCTTCGTAACATTCTTCCCGCAACTGGTGGCAGGCCCGATAGTACGTCCTTCAGAATTATTGCCACAATTCCATAAGCCTCATACCGCCACTTCCTCACAGTTCATGAACGGGTTATTTCTTTTAACCCTCGGTCTTTTCATGAAAGTGGTAATGGCGGATACCATGCTTGCTGCCTCCGCGGATATGGTATTTGGTGCAGGCCAGGCACTTACTACGCTTGATGCATGGATGGGAGTGCTTGCATTTTCCGGGCAGATATTTTTTGATTTTGCAGGATATTCCACCTGTGCAATAGGTGTGGCTGCATGCCTGGGATTTAGCCTGCCGGATAACTTCCGCTATCCTTATGCGGCGATCGGATTCTCAGATTTCTGGCGAAGGTGGCATATAACCTTGTCTACGTGGCTGCGCGATTATCTATATATCGGGCTTGGTGGCAACAGGCGCAGCACTGCGCGTACATACATGAACCTTATGGTCACCATGTTGCTTGGCGGATTATGGCATGGTGCGTCGTGGACCTTTGTAGTTTGGGGAGCTTTGCATGGAACCTATCTATGCGTGGAAAGGATGTTGCGGCGGCCGGTGGTTCAACCCGATCCTTCTGTGGAAACGGAAGCTGTACCTGCAGTCATCCACCGCAATTCATTCTTACCGGCTTTCATGCATAACCGTAAACTGAATTTATTCCTTGCAGCATTGCTTACTTTTTTCCTGGTGAATGTAACGTGGGTATTCTTCCGCGCAGATAGTTTTTCAACCGCAAGGCGTTTGTTGGGTTCCATGTTCAGGGTTCACGACGGGGCTGCAATATTACCAACCCTCAATATCGTGAAAGTATCGGTGATCACGGTATTAATGGTGGCAACACACTGGCTGATGCGAAACACTGGTGTAATACAGGTACTTCAAAAAACACGCTGGTGGGTGGCGGGACTTGCCTCGGCATTCCTGGCAATAGCGCTTATCCTAAGCCAGAAGAGCAGTGATTCGTTTATTTATTTCCAATTTTAAGATTAGTAATCTTTTCAACACGCTTTAAAAAACACCTGGAACATTCCTTTTGGAACAATATTTTTTGTTCCAGGAATTTTTGTTCAAAAACCAGGCTCAGCAGTTAACCCTACTATATAATCTTATATACCCTTCCAGATCCTATATATATATATATATATATGGTATACCCAACTGTCCGAGGCATTAACCTCATCCGTATGAAATTTCACCTGGATAAGGCATACCCCTGTCCAGGAACAATACCGGCTAATCCGGGACTAATAGTTCCATTCATGGAACAATTTCAGGTTTTAAAAAGAAAATGTTCCACCTGGGATAACTGTATTCTTTTTTTGAAAACAGAAAATAATGATACAAAAACCGCCATCGACCGCCACTAACCGCCAAAATTTACATCAAATCACCAGAAGCATGTAGAAGATTTACCCCTCTCCCCCGCTTTTGACAAAATTTATGAGGAGTGCTCCGATTGTCAAACACGATTGAGAAAACTCGTGGTGAGTGGTCAGGTTGTCAAACGCGATTGACAAATTGATCGTTTGTCAGGAGAATTGTCAATTTTTCATTCCTCCAACATCTTACCATTTTATAGTAACCGGCCACTTTGGGCCAGAATAGGCCAAAAAAGGTTGAAAATGGCCATATTGGAGAAAAGTTGCAAAAAACAGCCACATTGGAGAAAACCGGGGGTAGAACAACAATCTGGTCAGCGCCGATCATTGATCAAAAATAAAAAAAGCCGTGTTGCGCAAAGGTCGAAGCGTCGAGAAAAAGTGTGAGGTGTGGGCTCACAAAATTTGTCATGAGGTGAAATGTTGCGCAAACAACCGGATACTTAAAGACCTGTCCCTACTTTCCAATACAGAAGTTGAAGAATGCAGTATAATCAAGGGTTTCAGAAGATTGGGCAACAAATAGGCAACATGGAACGCTGAAAGAAGTGCAAAAGGTAAACAAGCAAAGGAAAAAATTCTGTTCTTATCAGAGTGTGCTTTACCTTATCATCGGTATCAGCGAAGATAGGTTATAACCTATCTTAATTGCCTGGCAACAACTTCATGTTGCAAGCCCATGTACTGGCAAAATTCTTCAATGGTAACAACCTGATGTTGTTGCTTCTTGAAGTGGTCCTTGATTTTCTTGATAAGGTTTCTGCCATACCTGTCGCTTCTACCTGTGATTATCTGAATGTCCTTCGGATAAATGCACAGTCTATTCATCTTTCAATTAACTATTTCATACACCATCCATACTTTATCTATGCCTTTGAGTAGGATGAACTATTGCAAATATAAACAGTTTCTTAAAGCGGTAAAACAGTGCTTGTTGGAATAATATGGAATAATCGGAACCGATGACTATGCGGATTTGTGAAGGGTTTGATAGGTGGGTAATTTTAATCTGATAGCTGGTAAAAACAGCAAAAATTAGATCACTAACCCATTAAAAACTTATAGAAAATGGCAAGGCAAAAAGGTATAATCAAGTTAGATGGCACTATCGGTGACATCACTTTTTACAAGTCCCAGGATGGCTACTTAGCCAGGGAAAAAGGCGGCATCCCCGCTGATCGTATTGCTAACGATCCGGCGTTTCAAAGAACCCGGGAAAACGGTGCTGAATTTGGCAGAGCCGGTAAAGCAGGCAAACTTTTGAGAACTGCAATCCGTGCAATGTTGCAAAACGCTTCCGACAGTAAAATGGTTAGCCGTCTTACTACAGAGATGGTAAAAGTTATCCAGGCTGATGCAACCAACACAAGAGGTCAGCGTAATGTGATTGATGGAGAGGCTGAACTATTGCAAGGCTTCGAGTTCAACATCAGCGGCAAGCTGGGCACCACATTGTATGCTCCTTATGCCGCTACAATTGACCGTGTAACCGGTGCATTGTCTGTAAGCATTCCTGCTTTCGTTCCGCTTAACATGATCGCTGCTCCCGGTGGTGCAACACATTTTAAAATTGTTTCTGCCGGTGCTGAAATTGATTTTGAAAATGAAACTTTCGTAATGGATAGCAGCGCCTCTGCTGTGCTGCCGTGGGATACAACTGCAACTGCAGTGTTGAACCTGACAAACAATGTGACTGCCAACAGTACAGATCCTTTGTTCCTCGTGTTAGGAATTGAGTTTTACCAGGAAGTAAACGGAGCGCAGTACCCTTTGAAAAATGGTGCTTACAATGCCCTTGCTCTGGTGAAAGTTAGCGGTGTATAAAAAGCTGTTCTTTCCTCAGTTAATAAAGGTCCTGCCATTCGGTGGGACTTTTTTTTTGTCATGCAAAGCCCCTAAAAGGGCAATGCACAGAACTGACGGCGACCTGAAGGATAACACCAAATATGCCAGGTAGTACTACGATGATAATACACTGAGATACCCGGAGATGGATGGTATGGCCGTGACAGCCTGCGTAGGTGCCTACTGAAAGCAATACGAGGAATGGGTGGCACAGTAAAGAGGTGGCGGCTTTCAGGGCAAACTGCTAAATGCCTGCTGGTAATGATACGAAGCTGCTTTTGCATAACTAAAGATTTTTGTAAGCTTCTTTCCAGCGAAGGCAGATAAAAAACCAAAAGGAAACGGAATAAAAGATGGCCTTGTGTGGTGGGTCTTGTGTTTATGCCGTAGTCTTTTGGTTTTTTTGTCAGGTCTGTGCGTGGGCTGCCGTAGCTACCTTTGCTTATCAAAAACCTTTCAGGCAAAAGCTATGTATTTACCAGTGGTGAGCAGTAAATGAAAAGCAGCCATTTCTGACTGCTCTTGTGGTTAGTACTCTGAAGGTAGTAGCAGGCAATCATCAACCAGCCAAACAGTCGCCAGGTCGTATGGGAAGTCGCTGTACTCGATGGACTGTGTTGTCACCTTGTTGTGATTACCGTCTGTACAAAGAACTGAGAAAGAATAACCTTCCGTTCTATGGAAGTCCCAAACCTGAAACGGCTCCTTTCTAACCTTACCTTCACATTGATGGCTGAGGATAAGGTCTATTAACCAGTAGGCTTTACATGCTTCAGCCATATCTCTTACACCATCGGTGTAGCGATAGCCAGTTAAACCGTGTTTGTAAAAGTTCTCTGAACCGTTGTTGCTTCCGAAGTAGTGATTTGCATTCTTCATGACTTAAAAATTTTAATTTTTAAAAGAAAAAAGAGAAAAAAAGAAAGCATCATCACCAGGCGGCGTGGCTGGCTGCAAAGAAGCAACGCAATAAAAGAAGGCTATGTGCGTGGGCTATGTGTTTATGGCGGAATTTCTTTGCAGCCAAAGGAATGGACTGCGGAAGCCGCCTAACTTGCTGAATTTTTTTTGTTCATCAACGATCAGAAAGGGAGAGCATGAGTAAGGAAAAAGCAATTAGAATAGCGAAGGCAACAACTCCAAACACTTTATGTCGGTAAGTAGTTTTCTCTTCCACATCCTGTACATCTTCATCATCACCTGTAAACAGGTAATACAGGCTTTCAATTACTTGCTTCAACATTAGAAGTAAAATACAAAATCCTACTGATTGGGCATAGCAGGTAAGTTCGGTAAGAAGCGTGAGCAAAAAGGTAAAAGCGCCTGCGGCCAAAAGAAGCATAGCTGTGCCGGGTAGTAACCGGCACTGTAGCTTAGGGGCACCGCGTGCCGTCAAAAGCCACTGGAGTGAGGGACGAATGGAAGTGGCGGCGTGCGCCTGCCACAGTGGTGACTACAGAGCACGTCAGTGCGGTAGGCAGCTACGTAATACGCAAGGGTTTGGCGTGTGTTTTTGGTCTTCTGGCATTGTGGGCTGGGTCAAAAACCATGACAAACCCGCAGCTGTGGCAGGCCGCAAGGCACGCAAAATTATTGGCAGCGGGTGGACTGAATGCGACCGAAATGAATGTAGGAAGTAGTGGAGCGGAATGGAACCCAGTGAGTATTGTAGCGTGGGCTTGCGAAAAGGTATGTGCATCACTTGTGCTTTGCTTTGTGCTTTGGATAGTGTGCCATGCCTTGCAGCAAAAGGTCAAGGTACGAACGTGGTGTAATGTAGCGGAACGAAGGACGAAATGAATGAGGTGGCATGAAGGACACAAGAGCTGCCGTGACGAATGCCGTATGAGCTGCAAGCAATGTGACAAACTGCGAAGCACCCGAAGGGCAATGCAGGTGCAGCAATACCATAAAAGGTTTATAAACTGCTTTATTGCTGCTGCTGCATTGGTTTGGCGCATCTGCTTGCCGAATAGGCATGAGGAACACCGCTTTACCTTGCAGCGTGGGCATAGTTGATGTGAGAAATCCTGTTGCATGGATTTATTCTGAAGCTGAAAAGAAGCGTTGGAAGAAAGCAAGTGCCATGAGGAACGAATGGCTATTGCTGTGGGAAGCCGAAGGTGGCTAATATCAAGCCTGGTGTTTTGGCTTAGCTACCGGAGGCTGGAGCCAATCGGCTCAATAGAATTACAGAACGTACAAGGGAGTGACACAACGATGTTGATAGTAGTATTTCTGCCGGCAACAAAATCTATACCTTAATTCTTTGTATTCTCACTGCATTTAAAATCGCTAACAACGCTACTCCTACATCCGCAATTACTGCTTCCCACAAGGTTGCTACGCCGCCTGCACCCAATATTAATACGATTATTTTTACAGTCATTGCAAGGATAATATTTTGCCAAACGATGCTTCTTGTAATTTTTCCGATTTTGATTGCTGATACTATTTTCGTTGGCTGGTCATTCTGAATTACTATGTCTGCGGTTTCAATTGTTGCATCACTTCCTAAACCGCCCATTGCTATACCTGCATCTGCTAAAGCTACTACCGGCGCATCATTTACGCCATCACCTGCAAATGCAATTCGCCTTCCTTCGTTCTTTAACTGTTGTACTTTTTCTACTTTGTCTTCCGGTAGTAAATTGCCATAAGCTTTATCTATACCAATCACTTTTGCAACCTGGTCCACTACACTTTGTTTGTCGCCTGATAGCATTACTGTTTGGATATTCAGTTTATGCATTTCATCTATTGCCTGCTTTGCATCTTCCTTAATTTCATCTGCAATGGTGATGTGACCCGCATAAGTATTATTAACTGCCACTACCACTATCGTATCTACTACCTGTTCTAATTCTTTTGGGTAATCAATCTTAAACTTTTGCAACAGCTTTATGTTTCCTGCCAGCACTTCTTTGCCTTCAATGTTGCCTTTCAATCCATGTCCTGCAATTTCTTCTACACCTTCTACTTTTACATTGTCGTTCGCTTTGCCTGCAAACTCTGTAACTGCCTTGGCAATTGGATGTGTTGAGTGTTGTTCTATTGCCGATGTAAGTTTTAGCAGTTCCTCTTTGCTGATGTTACTTGGAGTTACCTGCTGCACTTTAAAAACACCTTTGGTTAGTGTTCCGGTTTTATCCATTACAACGGTATTTATCTTAGTCATTACATCTAAGAAGTTGCCGCCCTTAAACAGTATTCCATTTCTTGATGCTAAACCAATTCCTCCAAAGTATCCTAAGGGTATTGAAACAACTAATGCGCATGGACAACTGATAACTAAGAATACTAATGCCCTATAAAACCATGTATTGAAAACATAATCATCTACAATGAAGTAAGGAACAAAACATACTGCCACTGCCAGGAAGAAAACAATAGGCGTATATACTTTTGCAAATCGTGAAATGAATAATTGTGTTTGTGATTTTCTTGCTGTTGCATCCTGAACCATTTCTAAGATGCGGCTCAGTTTACTGTCTTTAAAAAGTGCATTCACTTTCACTTCAGAAAGTGTATTGAGATTTATCATTCCTGCATACACAGCTTCTCCTTTGTATTTTGTATCGGGTTTGCTTTCTCCCGTTAGTGCTGCTGTATTGAATGAGGCGTTCTCTGATAACAGTTCGCCATCTAACGCTACTTTCTCACCTGGTTTTACCTGTATTGTTTCGCCTAACGAAACGTTTTTGGGATTGATGGTTTGGGCACTTCCATCTCGCAAAACTGTTACTTCATCCGGTCGTATATCTAACAGTGCTTTGATGTTTCTTTTAGCATTATTTACTGCTGCATCCTGAAACCATTCTCCTATCTGGTAGAAGACCATTACAGCAACTCCTTCTTCGTATTCGCCAATAATAAATGCACCGATTGTTGCTACACTCATCAATACAAATTCATTAAAGAAGTCGCCACGCTTCGATTTGCGGAAAGCAAGGTCAAGCACTTTTCTTCCGGCAAGTAAGTAAGCAATCAGGTTGATGATGAGTAATGGAATTTTAGGTATCTCTACCTGGAAACCATATTCCAAAACAAGCAATACGACAAGAATTACTAATGCCAGCAGCAAATCCCAATGTGCTTTCCACCCCGTTTCTTCTGCACCGTGGTTATGACCATCATCAGCAATATGCTGGTTTTCTTTGTTACTGTCTGTTATCTTTTCAAGCTGGTCTAACTGTAAGCCCTTAGCTTGTTCGTTGTTATGATTGTGTTCCATAAATTAATGTATGAAAAATGAAATGATACCGGTAGCAACTAATGTTACTCCTGTTATTATACCTGCATTGTGTTCTATAGAATGCCAATTTAATTTTAATAAGCCCTTGTAAGCGTAGCGTACAAGTAGCACCATACCTGTTGTTGTAATTACCAGGTACATGATTGCGATGAACAACACAAGCCATTTGGTATGTGTGCCTGCCAACAAAAAGTATGCTTCTATCTCCATACATGGAGAAAAGAACATGGCTATTACCAAAGCTGTTATGATTGCGCTTTTTGACTTCTTTCTTTTTAATTCACTTTCTACATGAAAATGTTTGTGCTTGTGATGCCGGTAAATAAAAATTACTCCGATTGAAATAAGTATGACTGGAGCTATGATGTTTGTAAAATGTGTTACGCTATCATTCAGCTTAGCTCCTAATACACTTAACAGGACACCGATAAGAATTGTACTTAGACCATGTGCTAAGGCACAAATCAAAGTTACTTTGGTAACTTCCTGGGATGTCCAATGCTCTTTCCTTCCGATAGCAATTACAGGCAGCCAATGATTAGGTATTACTGCATGAAGCAAACTGATTATTAAAGCACCTGTAATTATAGAAATCATAATAGTCTTCTTACTGTTCTCTTGTATTCGGTATAATCTGTGCCATGTTGTGTTATCAAGAACTCTTCTTCCAATCGTATTTGAATTTGTATGACGATGTAAGAAGTAGCAGCTACAAAAAATGTAACTGTATCAGGAATGATTAAAAAGATACCTATGATACTAAGTATCATCCCTAAAAAAATAGGGTTGCGTGACAGGCTGAACAATCCTGTTGTTATTAATTCTGTTCTGTTCTGTTCATCTATCCCTATTCTCCAGGATTGCTTCATGTGATATTGTGCTATTACTATCCAGATAAGCGAAGCATGAATAATAAATAAGCCTGTGTATTGCAACCAATCTGTTTTAAAAAAGGATATTGGGTTTAAGTATTTATATGCGTTAGCAGATAAAGAGTAAAACAGGACTGCTATTACAAGCAGCCCGGTTAACACTTTCATTATTGTTCCTATGTAGTCATGTGCATTATCACTTTTACCGAAGGTGACAGGATTAATACCTGTCTTCTTGTAAACTCTTACACTTGGTAAAATGAAAGTGATAAGAAGGTACACAAGTAAGAAAAGTGGCAGATAATATTTTAGGTATTGCAGCATAGAAATAGTTTAGTGTCCGTGTTCTCCTACGTTTGTCATTTTAGCGTTAATAAAGAAGGCTCCTTTTGTAACGACTTTTGAATTTGGGAGAATGTTTTTGGTAAAGGTTATTTCTGTATAACCTACGTCTGATACCCCCTTTAGTACCTGCACCCTTTCAAAGTTCATTCCTGCTTCTTCATGTGCATGATCCTCCTCAGCGACTGCACTTTCATTTTCTTCGTGATGCTCCGGCGGCTTTTGATTGCTGACAACAAAAATGTAATCCTGCCCCTGGTAACTTACAATGGCATCACTGGGAACCGCAGGTAAAACCACTTCTCCAATACTAATAACGGCGGTTATACTCATGCCTTCTATCAACCCGGTTTTATCTCCTTTTACAATAGCATGTATAGGAATGGTTTTGCTTTCATTTGCAAAGGCGGTTCCAATAGAATATATCTGCGCATCGTACTCTTTACCGGCATTATTGGTTAATGTAAAATGTATAGTTTGATTGGCATGTAGCTTCGGTAAATCTTTTTCATACACATATAAATCAAGGTGAAGCTGGGAGTTGTTTACTATTTCGGCAATAGGAGTTGAAGGGTCAACGTTTGAGCCAATTTGTGCTGACACTGCACTTACTGTGCCGCTAATGGGTGCTTTTACAGCAATGGTGGTGATGATGTTTCCCCTGCTTACGCTGGCTGTAGAAATGCCCATTGTAGTTAGTTGCTTTTGCAAAGCATTTCGGGTAGCTCGTAATGTTGCCAATTCGGTTTGCACACGCTGCACATTTTTTAAAGGCGCTGCATTACCCTGCACTAATTCCTGTTGCCTGTTTAATTCTATTTCGGCAAGACTGATTTGCGCATTTGTGGTTTGCAATTCCTGTTGCATTCGAGCTACATCAGGATTAACAATGGTGGCAATCGTTTGACCTTTCTTAACAAAGTTTCCCGGCTGAATTAAGAGCGTTCTTATTACACCGCTGTTAACGGAAGTAACAAATGCCTTGTTTTGGTTGGGTACCGACAACATGCCATTTGCCTTAATAGATGTTTTCAGGTTTTTGAGTTCTATTGTGCCTAACTCAATGCCTGCTGTTTTCATTTGCAGTTCTGTTAGGGAAACAAAGTTTGACTGCTCTTCCTCTTTGTGTACTTCTTCTGCGGCTGTTTCCGTCTTCTTATTACCGCAAGATGTAAAAACGGCAAGTATGCTGATTATAAAAACAAATTTTCTCATCTGTATTAGCGATTTAGATAATAGTTTAATTGGATAGCAGACTGATTGTATTGCTGCAAAATGTCTAAGTAATTCTTCTGAATGTCTATTGCCTGGGATAAGTATTGGGTGAGTTCAGCAAAGTTAATTTCACCTCCACGATAAGCAAGGTTTGAAGATGTAATGATTGCTTCTGCCTGTGACAAGCCTTTGCTTTCGTAGTATCTCAATAGTTCCTGGTCTTTCAATAATTGCTGGTACGATTGATTGTAGCGTGTTAGTAAAGCAACCCTTTCGTAATTCAATACACTTTGCTGATAGTCCTGTTCAAACTGCGCTGCCTTTATCCTATTGCGGTAAGCATTGCCGCCAAACAAGGGGATACCTACAGAAACGGAAAAGCCTGAAAAAGGATTAGATACTCCATACAATCGTTGTGAGAAAAACCTTCCCTGAAAATCGGGCTTGCGGCTCTGCTTCTGTACATTGAGTTCTGCCTGTGCAATACTTATATTTTGCTGTTGTAACTGCAATTGGGGGTGATTGTTTACAGTGGTGTCCGGCAGTTGAATTTCTATTTTTTGCATTAAAGACAATTCAGGTAAAAAGCTGTTCGTTGTATTCAGCAGCCTTTTCATTGTTTCCTGCTGCACCTGTATATCTCTTGCTAAAAGATTTAACTGCACAGTTGTTTCATTGGCTCTTGCCACTGCCGAAATACTGTCAAGCCCTGCGCTTTCGCCGGTCTTTACTCTTAATACTGCTGCCTTTGCCAATGATGTATAAATGCTATCTAATCGCTGCCAGAGTATTTGCCTGCTTTGCAAATACCATAGGGTGTAGTAAGTGGTTTGCACATCTCTCTTAATTTCCAATGCCCTGATCTGTTTAGAGATTTCAACTGACCTCACTTGCTGCTGCAACAGGTTTCTTCTTGCTTTATAAACACCAAACCATTCAATGCTTTGTGACAAGCCTATTTTCAAAACGCCTTGGCGGTCTTGCGGGTTGATGTCCTCATTCTCCACAAATACGCCGGTTTTTGGTATATCGAGCCAGGTGCCTTGTAGTGTTCTGCTTCTTTGAATTTGAATGTCGCTGGCACGCAGTTGCAGGTTGTTTAGCAATGCCGTGTCGTAAGCCGCATTGAATGAAATACGTGTTGCTGTATTAATGTCCTGTGCAAACAGGGATGGTGAAAATATTATTGCCGCTAACACTGTAACCACTTTTGGAATAATGTTATTCCCAATCTTTTTTGATTTGGTAAACATGATGTATAGCAATGGCAGTACAATAAGTGTGAGTATGGTGGCTGTAATTAAACCGCCGATAACTACTGTAGCCAAAGGCTTCTGCACTTCAGCCCCCGCACTGGTGGAAGTTGCCATAGGTAAAAAACCTAATGAAGCAACAGCGGCTGTCATTAGTACCGGACGCAAACGGATTTTTGTGCCTTCTTTCACCCGTTCAACTACATCGTCCCAGCCTTCTTTTGCTAATTGGTTGAACATGCCAATGAGTACAATTCCATTTAACACCGCTACGCCAAAAAGGGCTATAAATCCTACACCTGCTGAAATGCTGAATGGCATTCCACGCAACAGCAAGGCAAATACACCACCAATGGCTGCCATTGGGATGGCGGTAAAGATTAGTGTTGCCTGTTTTGCTGAATGGAAAGTAAAATAAAGAAGGATGAAGATTAACAGTAAAGCTGCGGGTACAGCTATCATCAACCTTGCTGATGCAGCCTGCAGGTTTTCAAACGTACCGCCGTAGGTAAAATAATAGCCGGCTGGCAACTTGAAACCATTTAGCTTTTCCTGTATATCCTCTACCACCGATTGCACATCTCTGTCTTTTACATTAAAGCCAATTACAATTCTGCGTTTGGCATCTTCCCGGCTGATTTGTGCAGGTCCTTCTTTGAAAGCTATAGTTGCTAGCTGGCTTAATGGTATTTGAGCGCCATTAGCCATTGGTATAAACAGGTTGGCTACATCTTCTATTGATGAACGATGTGTGCTGTCTAAACGAACAACCAAATCAAACTTCCGTTCGTTTTCATATACCACTCCGGCTGCCTGTCCCGCAAATGCAGTGCTTAACACCTGGTTTATGTCTTCTATGTTCAATCCATAGCTGGCTATTCGGCTGCGGTCATAGCTGACGGTGATTTGCGGCAAACCGGCTACTCTTTCTATTTGTGGCTCCGTTGCGCCTTCTACCGACTGAACAATGCCTGCTATCTGTGGAGCCAGGGCAACCAGTGTATCGAGATTTTCACCAAATATTTTAATAGCTACATCCTGCCTAACACCGGTCATCAGTTCATTAAACCGCATTTGAATAGGTTGATTGGCTTCAAAGAATATTCCTGGTATCACTTCTAACTTTTCAAGCATCAGGTTTGCTAATTCTTTATAGTCTTTTGTAGTTGTCCATTCATCTTTGTCTTTAAGTGTAATGATTAAGTCGGAAGCCTCCGGCGGCATGGGGTCGGTCGGTACTTCTGCACTACCCGTTTTACCGATTACTTCTTTTACTTCGGGAAACGACTTGATAATGCGGGATGCCTGCATGGATGTTTCAATGCTTTGCGAAAGGGAGGAGCCTTGTGGCAGGATGCAGTGGAAAGCGTAGTCGCCTTCTTCCAACTGGGGGATGAACTCGCCGCCCATATTGCTAAAGATGATGATACTTACAATGGTCAAAGCTGTTGCGGCTGTCACTACAATGTATTTCATCTTTATAGCAGCATTTAATACAGGGGTGTAAAGCCGCTGAAAAAAATTCATCATTCTGTCGGAAAAAGTAACCTTGTGACTTATCTTTTTTGATAAGAACAAAGCAGACATCATGGGAATGTAGGTAAGCGAAAGAATTAATGCACCTAAGATGGCAAAGCCTACTGTTTGCGCCATTGGTCCAAACATCTTGCCTTCGATACCTACGAGGGTTAATATTGGAATGTAAACAATCAGGATAATGATTTCCCCAAAGGCGGCGGCGGTTCTTATTTTTGATGCTGAGTGATAAACTTCTTCATCCATTTCTTTTTGCGTTAGCCGTTGCTTTGATTTTCGCATTGCCAAATGGTGCATAGTGGCTTCTACCACAATTACAGCACCGTCCACTATCAATCCAAAATCAATAGCGCCCAGGCTCATTAAATTGGCAGAAACGCCAAAGACGTTCATCATGCCTAATGCAAACAATAGAGATAAGGGAATGGCTGAAGCAACGATTAATCCAGCCCGAAGATTTCCCAGGAAAAGCACCAGAACGAAGATGACAATTAAAGCTCCTTCTAACAGGTTGGTCTCTACAGTTGTAATGGCTCTGTTTACAAGATCGGTTCTGTCAAGGTAAGGCTCTATGACCACATCGGGCGGAAGCGATTTTTGAATTTGTTCCATCCGTTCTTTCACACGGGAAACAACTTCGGCGCTGTTTTCACCTTTCAGCATCATAACGATGCCACCTACCACTTCACCCTCTCCGTTTCGGGTCATAGCGCCATAACGCACCGCATGACCAAAGCGAACTTCGGCAACATCCCGCACTAACACCGGGATGCCGTTCGGACTTTTGACAACAATTTTTCCAATGTCATCCAATGAGGTTACTACGCCAATGCCCCTGATAAAATATGAACTTGGATTTTTCTCAATATAGGCTCCACCGGTATTTTGATTGTTTTTCTCCAGTGCCGTAAATATTTCGGGGATGGTTACGTTGAGCGCCTTCAGACGGTCAGGATCCACAGCTACTTCGTACTGTTTTAGTTTGCCCCCAAAACTGTTTACTTCGGCAATGCCGGGTGTGCCATATAGCTGCCTTGCCACAATCCAGTCCTGCATGGTTCGCAGGTCGGTGGATGTGTATTTGTTTTCGCTGCCTTTAGTGGGATGAATTACGTATTCGTATATCTGCCCCAACCCTGTAGAGACAGGTGCCAGTTCGGGCTTGCCCAAGCCTGCCGGTATCTGTTCTTCGGCTTCCTTTAAACGTTCATTTATTAGCTGTCTCGCAAAATACGTCTCAACGTTTTCTTTGAACACTACGGTAATCACCGAAAGCCCAAACCTTGAAATGGAACGCACTTCTTCCAGGTCGGGCAGGTTGGCAATGCTTTGCTCAATGGGATAAGTAATTAACTGCTCTACTTCCTGGCTTGCCAATGTAGGAGCGGTGGTAATGATCTGAACCTGGTTGTTGGTAATATCGGGCAGCGCATCTATGGGAAGTCTTGAAGCACTCCATATACCCCATGCAATGAGTGCCAGTGTCATTACACCAATGACGAGTTTGTTCTTTATACTGAACAGTATAATCTTATTTAACATTAGACATCTTCTCTGTAAGTGAAAAAATAGACACAATATGCCCGTCAGGACAAAACGTGCTTTTAAAAAATCGGGAAGATTATACTAACTGCGGTGGTTGCCAGATGGGTAAGGCAATACTGAATAAGCGGGGAGCTATATCACTGTTGTAAACAGGTGAAACGTACAGGCTTACTAAACCTGTTTTTTTGATTGCGCTAAAGAAAGCGACACCCGAACAACAATTGCAGGCGCATAGCGGCGAGCAGGCATCCGGGTGGTTTTCAGGATGCGGTTGAGAATGTTTGGAGAACTCGGTCTTTGCCTTAACATCCACTGCATTCGCATCAGCACACGGCATAACGCTAAGTGCTAAAATCAGGAAAGCCATTATGAAAGCAAAGAATTTCATGAGGGAGCAAAGGTAAATGCAATGTTTTATAAATATCAAATCAAAAGTTGTAGCAGTGTTGCAGAGGTAGCAGCAGAATAAGAAAAGCATCACTTTCTTTTAAAACTGCAAAAGAGAAAGTTTTGAATTGTATTGAATGGTGTAGTATGGTCTTCAGTAACGCACTTTATTCTATCAAAAGCGATTTCAAATCTTGCTGACATTGAGGCCTCGGAATACTGTTTAATTTCTAAACCACTGCACTTTGTTGGACCGTTCTCGGAAAATGTACCAAGTACCAGGTAACCGCCTTTCTTTACCGCATCTTCAGCTATAGAAACGTATTTATAAATCTTTTCCTCGCTGGTAAGAAAGTGAAAGGCTGCCCGGTCATGCCAAAAATCAAACTGAACCGGTGGTTCAAATTCTGTAATGTCTGATACAATCCAATGTACTTTTGAAGCTTTAGCACCCAATCTTTGTTTTGCTCTTTCTATCGCATTTACTGATATATCTAATACGTAAATGTTTCGATAACCTTTGGCAAGCAATGCATCTACAAAATGACTGTCTCCTCCACCAATGTCGATGATGTTTGCATTTAATGGCAGATTGAATAGTTCTACAAACTCCATTGATGTTTTGGGGTAAGGCTGGAACCAGCTTACTTCATCTTCGGCTTTTGTGCTAAAAACTTTCTCCCAGTGTTCTTGATTAGATTGTTCCATTATTTTAATCTTTTAGATGTTTTGTACTTCATAAAAAGTAAGCAGGTTTCGGTTAAGGTCAACAGCCGCAAATTCTTTGTGTCCCCAGTACTGTTCTTCAACTTTCGTATCGGGGCTATGTAGTACTCCTTGCTTTTTGTATTCTTCGTATAGTTCGTTGATGCCTTGTACTTGTATTCTGCAACTTGCTGTACCAGCAATGAAGGTTTCTGCACCTGTCCAAATCGGTTTTAAGAATAAAAGAATACTTCTCCATTTCCAGGACTTATCACATGATTGCCATAAGTGGATTTCAATTTCGTCACGAACTGCAATAGCAAATGTTTCTTCCTGATGCCTGATTGTAAAACCAAGTTTGTTTGTATAGTATTGACATGATTGTTTGATATTTTGAACGGGTAAAGCAGGTATGGTCTTTTGCATTTTCATAACCTGGCTTTATGTTTTACTAAGTCAATAATAAAAGCAACTGTAGTTATCAAAAAGATTGTAATGCCTATGTAAACCTGCGGTTCGTTAAGTATTGGTAGTGCAAAGCAAAAGAGTGTGCAGTTGAAAGCATTTACAATTACTGCTATTGCTTTTGTGAATTTCGAACCTCCTCTATCAATGGCAACAAGGTTCAATAAACCGGAAAAAATGATTGCCATACCTGCACCAACAAACCAAAGTGTATCGGTATTCATGTGCAAGGGAAAGGCAAAACTTATATGCACTACTCCTAAAAGAATAATGATATAAGAGACTGTTTTAATTATGCTGTGCATAATTGAGTTTTTGGTTTTATTAGGTTTTTCTCCTTAACTGCCTACACTGGTACGTGGAGCATAGAAAATAATGCATACACCTACTAAAGCTATTGCTGCACCGATGATGTCATATTTATCAGGTCTGAAGTTATCGAACTTGTATGCCCAGATAAGAGACATAACAATAAAAAAGCCACCATAGGTGGCGTAAGTTCTTGCAAAGTTTGCTGTTTGTAATGTTGCTACCACACCGTATGCTATTAAGATAACGGCACCTAATATGCCATACCATAATGGCTTGCCTTGTCTTAACCATTGCCAAACCATGTACCCACCACCTATTTCACATAATCCTGCAAGGATAAAAATTAAAACAGATTTTGCTATCAGCATTAATGAGTATTTAGTTTATTGATATTAAGCACAACAAGACTTATTCATTTGTATTGGTGGGCAGGGTACAGTACCATAACTGCAGAACACACAACAGTCGCCTTGTTTTGGCTTTAGTAATGTTTCGCAATTGGTGCATTTATAAAAGTAAGTACAAGCATCTGTTGGCATTGTTTCTTCTTTCTGAAAACCACAGTCAGGACAGGTGATGGTTGATTGTAGTGTTATTGTTTTATCCATAACTATTTTTTTACACTTATTAGTTTGTGCTCTTTTACTATGTATCCTGTTTTATTAATGGCGGCTTCAATCGTCTTTATATCAACTTTTGATTTATCAAAAGTTACTAAACTGCTCTTTGTTGGGTAAGAAGTTTTAAAATCTAATACACCAGCCACTTTGGAAAGCTCATTATTTACATGCTCTTCGCAACCTGCACAAGTCATGCCTTGTATGGTAAAATCTACCTGTTGTTTATTATCAACAACTGCAAGTGTAGCTGCTTGTACTTTTGGCTTCGGATAAAACATTTTTGCATAGACTGGAAAGGTCATCATAAGGATTGCAAATATTGTAACGATGCCAAGGAATGTTTTTGACTGAAGGAATGGTGTCTTCGTTGTTTCTTCGCAATTGCAATCCACATCACTTGTTTTACCAGGTTTCAATTTTGCATACCAGGCAAAAGCAAGAACGGCAATGGATAGTCCTATCAGGTAGGGTCTTGCCGGTTCTATCCAGGAAAAGTTTGCAGCTATACTGCTACTGCCGGCAAGCAATGCAATAACAGGAGTAATGCAACAAAGCGAAGCTGCAAAAGCCGAAAGTAGTCCTGCACTTGTATATGTACCGGGTGATTTTATACCTATCATAATGTTTCCAGGTTTTGAGTTTGTTTTTATCTATGTTTTATTTCAGTTTCAACAACTTTGCATTAATAGCTACCACCACCGTACTCAAGCTCATAAGCACTGCCCCCATTGCAGGACTAAGCATGAAAGCCGGATATAGTACACCTGCTGCCAATGGAATGGCAATGACGTTGTAGCCGACTGCCCATCCAAGGTTTTGTATCATTTTGCGGTATGTCTTTCTACCAAACTCAATCATTTGTACTACATCTTTCGGGTCGCTGTTTACCAAGATAATATCGGCTGTTTCGGCTGCTACATCTGTACCACTGCCTACAGCTATCCCTACATCTGCCTGTGCTAATGCAGGGGCATCGTTTACGCCATCACCAGTCATTGCTACCACTTCACCTTTTGCTTGAAACTCTTTTATCTTATCGAGCTTTTCGTGTGGAAGCACATTGGCAAAATATCCATCCATCTTTAATTTAGCAGCTACTGAAGAAGCAATTTTATCGTTATCACCTGTAAGTAAATAAGATTTTATGTTCATGGCTTTTAGTTGGGCTATTGCTTCTGCTGCTGTTTCCCGTATAGTGTCTGCTAATGTTATAAAGCCTGCGAGTTCATCATCTATTAAAACATACGTGACAGTCTCTGTGTTTTGGTCTATCTCTTTCGGTAATTCAGGTATTACTTTCTTTTCCTGTGTAAAGTAATTTGGACCACCGGCAACTACCTTCTTACCGTTTACAATACCAGCTACACCAATGCCCTGCATGTATTTGAAATCTGTCGCCTTCCACAATTCAAGGTTCTTTTCTTTCAGGGTTCTTATGATACCTCTTGCAATGTAATGTTCTGACTGTTGCTGTACTGCTGCAACGTATTGTAGTATCTCATCGCTGCTGTAATTACCTGCACTTATTACTTTTTGTACTTCGTGTGAGCCTTTGGTTAGTGTACCTGTTTTATCGAAGATGATTGTTGTAAGTTTCCTTGCATTTTCAAATGCAGTCCTGTTTCTTATGAGTAAGCCATGTGTAGCCGATGCTGTTGTAGATATGGCTACCACCAAAGGAATAGCTACACCCAAAGCATGAGGACAAGAGGTTACCATTACTGTTACCATACGCTCCAATGCAAAAGCTAAATCATGGTTGGTGTACCAAACGATAAACGTTGCCACGCCTACAAAAATTGAAATTATGGTTAACCATTTGGCTACCCTGTCTGCAAGGTTTTGCGTAGTTGATTTTGCACTTTGTGCAGATTGTACCAGTCTTATTACTTTGCTCAGATAACTATCTGCGCCGGTGCCGGTTACTTTTACTTTTAAGGAACCGTCACCATTAAGGGCTCCTGCAATTACTTTGGCTTCGACTTCTTTTTTTACTGGGACACTTTCGCCTGTTAACACCATTTCATTTACATAAGAACTGCCATCAACAACAACTCCATCAGCAGGTATTTTTTCACCCGGTTTAATTACAGCAATATCATCGGTCTTTAATTCTTTCACATCTACATCTGTAACAATTCCATTTCTTTCAACGTGTACGGTAGAAGGCAATAATGCGACAAGAGACTGCAAAGCATTGGAAGCTGCCATTGTAGATCGCATCTCTATCCAATGCCCTAATAACATTATATCAATTAATGTGGCAAGCTCCCAAAAGAAATCCATTCCTTCCAAACCAAACACAACTGCTACACTATACAGGTATGCGACAGAAATTGCTATGGCGACTAATGTCATCATGCCCATAGCACTATGTTTTATTTCACTCACCATCCCTTTGAAGAATGGCATACCACCATAGAAATAAATAACTGAACCTAAGAACAGCAATACATATTTATCGCCTGTAAAAGCAAAGTGAAAACCGAACCACTGCTGTATCATGTGGCTTAATGCAAGCACCGGGATGGTGATGATAAGGCAGATCCAAAACCGTTTTAAAAAATCATGTGTATGATGACCTTCATGTTTATCGTGACCGGCGTGTGCATCATGTGCGGTGTGATTGCCATGACCTGCATGTTCTGTATGGAGTGCTTGACTTGCACCCTTAGTTTGTTGCAGATGTTTATCGTGATCATGAATATGATTTGCTTCCTTAGCCGCTTCTGTTTCACCAACAGGAACCAAGTCCATTCCACACTTTGGACATTTACCCTTTTGCGGTTTTGTCACTTCGGGATGCATGGGACAAGTGTACATTTGTGTCTTATGCGAATGATCGTGGTGAGAATGGTTCATAATAATGATTTTACAGTATCAAAGTTTAAAGCGAAGTTTTATTTGCGATACACAATAGACAACTTATAGCACTTCAACCGGAAATTCAATTCTAATCTTCTCCCAAGCCACGGCAAGCCTTCCTTTGCCATTTTTGCCTTCCTCAACAAAATACTGCAAACGCTCTGTATGAGGAACTTTACCGGGTTTCACTTTTAATCTTACTACATCATCTTTTTCATCATACTCAGAAGCCAGGTGCTGTTTCCAATGTTTATTGATTATAACCGTCCATTCTTTTTTGCCTGGGATAGTAAACAGTGCATACGTACCTGCCGGAATGGTTTTACCTGCTACAATAAAGGGCGTATTTATTTCTAACAATGTAGCATCATGAGCACCGGTAACCCATACTTCATCATAAGGAACTAACCCACCCCAGATAACTCTTTTACGAACGCCCGGTGAATGATAGGTAACTTTAAGGCTATCGCCATTGATGATACCTACTGCCATTGATTTAATACTCTTTTTGGTTGTGTCTTTTACAAGGTTGGGGTTGTAGCAAACCTCTTCCTTCTGTGCCTGTGCAAACAAACCAAACAGCATAACAGCCAATAATGTAGCTAAAGAATATTTCATTTTTCTAATTGTGATTTTTGAATTAATGATTATGGCCTGCCATCGGATCAGAGCCACGTTTAAAAGTATATTCGCTATGCAACAGGTAAGTGCCACTTGTCACGACTATATCACCCGCTGATAGACCCGATTGTATTTCTGTCAAGCCATCACTTTCCAAGCCTGTTGTCACCATTCTGCTTTTAAACTTGTTCTTGTCTGTTTGCACCCATACGATTGCTGCATTAGCTTCGCGGATGATAGCATCTGTAGGCAGTGTAAACGAATTTCTGCTTGCTGTTTGCACGCTCACTATCGCAGACATTCCGGGTCTCAGCCTATTGCCCTGATTTGGAACAACAATCCGCAGCAGGTTTATTCTTGTATCAGTTGCCACTTCTGGGTTGGCAAACTCAATGTTGCCCCTTATTGGCGCTGTTACTCCCGGCACTTCTACCGTTGCCAATGCACCACGTGGTATTCGGTACATCTGCGAAGTGTAAACCTGTGCTTCTGCCCATAAGGTTGAAAGGTTTGCGAGTTGAAGTACAATGCCACCTTCCATTACATAACCACCTTCGGTGACATTCACAGACGTAACATAGCCACTTTCGGTACTGTAGTAAGTTGTGGTAAGTGGTGCCTGCTTTTGTGTTTCCAATGCCTTAACCTGGCTTTCATTCATACCCCATAAACGCAGCTTGTTTCTTGCGCTTTTAATCAGTTGGTCAAAATCAATTACTGACTGTTCATCAAAGAGGCTTCTCCGCTGCAAAGCTGATATGTATTCCTGTTTTGCATTGTTTAGTTCTTCGCTATAAATTTCATAGACCGGAGCACCTTTGGCTATGTAGTTTCCTGTGGTTTTTACATATAGTCGTTCTATTCGCCCCATTACTCTTGCATTTACGGAAGCTGTTTGTGCTGCATTTATATTTAGTGTGCCTGTTAGCTCAATTGTATTTCCTATGTTACTTTTTGCAATAGTATCAGTGCGGATGTTGCCTAACTGAATTTGCTGGTCGCTTAGTTCTATATCGTCGGCATTTACTACTGAACTCTTCTTTACAGCCGTAAGTGGCATACCGCAAATGGGACAGTTACCCGGCTTATCTGATACGACCTGCGGATCCATTGAGCAGGTGTAAAAAACATCGCTGTCTTTTGCCACTTTCTTGCCACCGCAGGATGCAAGAAGGACAAGTGAAAGAAGTATCAAAAGTATTCTATTCATTGTTATTTGCTTTAATAAAGGCTTCGTTATCTACGAGATACTGGGCATTTGCAGCCACACTATCTTCTTTTTGCAAGCCTGTTAAAACCTGCACATGCCTGTTTACTCCGATGCCTGTCGTTATCCTTGTTGCTCTAAAACCTGCTTCTTCTTTTTTGAAAACGATTTTATCCCTGCCTAATGACAAGACAGCTTCTTTTGGCAGCCACCATGCTGTTTTTGGCTTGGCAAAAATGTTTGCTGTTACCCTGCTTCCAATCGGTAGCCTGCGGGTTGCATTGTTGAAATACACTCTTGCAGCTACAGTTTTTTTAGTCGTTCTGAAAACAGGTTCTATGTAGTCAACTGTTGCCCTGAAATTTTCAGCGGGTGCTGTTTCCGGGACTATCCTTACCGGGTTGCCCACCTGCACCAATGTTTGTTGTTCAGGATAAATGTCTAACAGTATCCATGCCCTGCTTTGATCATAAACGGTAAATACAGCCTGCCCGCTTTGCACATACATTCCTTCTTTTATGGCTAACTCCTGATTTGTTGTTGGAGCCTGCTGCATGTTACCGGCGGTTACAGCATTCGTTGTATTGTTTATATCGGTAACGAACCCACTGTAATTACTGAAAACGGGAACTGAATAGATGGCGGTTCCTGTACGAATTATTGTTGCCACCTGTGCGGCAGTCATTCCCATAAGTCTTAACCGGTCTTTGGCTGCGTCTATAAGAGAACTGTTGTTTGGGTCATTGCGTAAAAGAAACAGAAGATTTTGCTGTGCGGTCATTAGCTCGGGACTGTAGATGTCCATAACACGTTGCCCTTTTTGTACCGGCTGGTATTTGTAACGAACATATAGTTTTTCAATCCTTCCATTCACTCTTGACGAGATGGCACCTGCCTGCCGTGTATCGTATGCCACTGTACCTACTACATCTAACTCAATGTCCTCATCCCGCTGTTCGATGGTCGTTACATCAACAGTAGATATAACAAAGGAATTTACTGGCTTGAGCAATGCCTCCAACTGAACATCATTTATGGCTTCGGAACCTGTTTCTTTTTTTACAAGGTCCATACCGCAGATAGGACAAGAGCCTGGTGCATTGCGAATAATTTCGGGGTGCATGGGGCAGGTATAAACCTCCTGCTGTCGGTCATGCGCTGTATGGTCTGTCTTGCCCTGATTATTGCAGGATGAAGTGCCAATAAGAAGGGAAAGTGCCAACAGAAAAACAATATTTAGATTGAACCTTTTCATTATTCCCGTATTTCAAGTATTCGTTCTAACTCAACCTGTAAAGACAGTAATTGTTGCAATTGGTCAAGATATTCTACCTGTGTCATGTTCAGGGTTTCCCAGGCATCGAATAACATAAACAGTTCTTCAGTATTTTGTTCGTAACCGAGTAGCATTGTTTTATAATTGTTACGCAGTGCCGGAATGATGTTGTTCTCGTAAAGCCTTATCTGACGTTTTTTTGTTTCCACTTCTGTACGCATACCATAAGCCATACCACGAGCTTCATTTACGATCATCTGGCGCTGGCTATTGAGTGCTTCTGTTCGCCAACGGTAACTTTCAATGTTTGCTTTTATCATGCGTGAAGCCCAGGGTACAAATGGCAGTCTTACCATGCCCATTAACGTAAATTGTTGCGGCTGCCCTCCGAAAGCAAACATGTGCTCGAAGCGAATACCAAACTGTGGTTTCAGGTTGAGCCGTTCTGCTTCTGTTCTTAACTCGTTTGTTAGTACTTCCCTATCCAAAGCCCGCAAATCACTCCTGTTCTGAACAAAAAAAGCACTGTCAAAAACAAAAGCATTGTAATCTTTCAGACGGATGGTAGTATCTATAGTAAAATCAACTTCGGTATTCCTGTACATCAGAGAATTAATAATAATCCGCCGTTGCTTGCTTTCGTTATCATACATCAGCCGCATGTTCTCTATGTTGCCCAATGCTGCTTTTGCTTTGTAATATGCACTTAGCTTGTCTAATCCATTTCTATAACGTGTTTCAGCGTTCTTAATCATAAAGTCCAGCACCTTTTCATTCTCATCAAGTACAGCTTTTTTCTTCTCAATAATCACCCACTCGTAGTAAGCCTTTTTTGCCTGTGCATACAACTCATTCAGCGCTGCCTTTCGCTGCTCCCTGGCTGCTCCCGACATGCTTTGCATATAGGCTGCATCTGCGTTCTGTTTTCTGCGGTTGGGTATCATTTGCTGTGCAGAAATAGCGAAGCTGCCCATGCCCGGCTCCATGTCGCTCATTTTCTTCCAACGCTGCGGATTATACGGGGTCATAAAAAAGCCTGCACCCACTTCGGGTGGCATCCAGCTCTTTGCACCCTTCGCCGCTTCGTCCATTGAACGGATGTCAGCCTCGTACATCCGGCTTACCGGGTTGTATCGTTCTATGCTGTCTAATATGGTTGACAACCTTGTTTGCGCTGTTGTCCATAACGAACATATAAGCAGCGTAGTGGTTAGCACAAACCTCAGGTATCGGCTATTGGAATTGTTGAATTGTTTAATCATTTGCCATCTCCTGTATTTGAAGTTTACCATGTTTTTTTAACTCTCTTTCCCTGATCATTGCATACATCACCGGTAAAACAATGAGGACGAATAACGTTGACGTAATCAATCCGAAAACAAATGGAATGGTGATTGGCTTCATCACATCACTTCCGGGACCGGTTGCTAATAAAATGGGCATTAAACCAAGTATATCAACAATTACCGTCATTAACTTGGGACGAAGGCGCAACACCGCACCATCATACACTGCATCCTCCACCACTTTGTTGTTTACCGGATTGCCTGCCTCTGTAGCTCTTCGCACTTTTTGGTAAAGTGAATTATTCAGGTATACCAGCATAAGCACCCCTGTTTCTACTGCAATGCCAAATAAGGCAATAAAACCCACTGCCACCGCAACAGAAAAGTTCACGTCAAAGAAGTATAATGAATACGCACCACCTACTAATGCTACCGGAATACTGGCAAGCACAATCAGTACTTCCCTAAAGTTTCTGAAAGTGAAGTAGAGTATAATTACAATAATGAGCAATGCAACAGGCATAATTATCATTAACCTGTTCTCGGCTCTTATCTGATTTTCATACTGACCGCTCCAATCAAGAAAGTAGCCTTTTGGCAACCGCTTTACAGCATCTTCCAGTTTCCGTTTTGCTTCATCTACAGTGCTTCCCAGGTCCCTGTCACGAACATTAAAAAGCAAGGTTCCCCGAAGCATTGCATTCTCTGATGTAATCATGGGAGGACCTTCTGCAACCGAAATATCTGCCAATGCACTTAAAGGAACAGGACCGCTGTTCATGGTGATAATGGGCAG
Organism: Bacteroidota bacterium; assembly: GCA_023417815.1. Lineage (GTDB taxonomy): Bacteria > Bacteroidota > Bacteroidia > Chitinophagales > Chitinophagaceae > Ferruginibacter. The sequence continues at coordinate 47,133 of JAEZEI010000015.1, forward strand.
TTGCTTCAGCTTGTCTATGGTGCTTCTGAAATCCTGCCCCATCCTGACGGCAATACTGAAACGCCGTCTTCCTTCCACTGTTTGTACAATTCCTGCACCGCCTATGGCTGTTTCAATAAACATGTTTACATCATCAATGGATAAGCCATACCGTCCTAACTCTTCCCTGCGGATATTGATGTCAACGTATCTGCCACCGGTGATCGGCTCAACGTATAAGTCAGCAATGCCTTCTGTGCCTTGCAAGGTTCGCCTGAACTCCTGTGCCAGACGATTGATCGTATCAAGACTTTGCCCGTATATCTTAACTCCCACATCTGTTCTGATACCTGTGGAAAGCATATTGATACGATTGATGATGGGTTGTGTCCAGCCATTTATAACACCTGGTATCTGCAATTTGCTGTTCAGCTCATTAATGATGTCGTTTTTGGTAATTCCGTCCCGCCATTGTGATTGTGGTTTCAGTAAAACGATTGTTTCAATCATACTGATGGGAGCATTATCAGTAGCCGTGTTTGCCCTTCCGGCTTTTCCTAAAACATTCTGCACTTCGGGTACGGTAAGCATCAGTTTGTCCTGCACCTGCATAATTCGTTTTATTTCCGAATTGGAAACGTCGGGCATGGTAACAGGCATAAAGAGTAAAGAGCCTTCATCTAGGGGCGGCATGAACTCCCTGCCTAACTGCATAACAAGAGGAATACTCAGCAACACCAAACCAAAAGCTATTGCAATAGTGGTTTTCTTCCAGTAAAGACACCAGCGGATGATTGGCGAGTACAGGAAGATGAAGAACTTTGAAACCGGGTGCTTGCTTTCGGGTTTTACTTTTCCTTTCAACAAATAAACCATTAACACCGGCACCACAATTACTGCAACGAACATGGAACCGATCATGGCGAACGTTTTCGTCCATACCAGCGGAGAAAACATTTTTTTCTCCTGCCCTTCCAGGAACAGGATGGGGCTGAAGGAAACCAGCGTAATCAGAATAGCACTGACCACTGCCTTTGCAACCAGCTTCGATGAGCTTTCTATTTTCTGCTCTCTTTCCTGTTTAGTCATGTATGTCGTCTGTTTCACCGCTTAATGTTTTCATTGCGTTTTCAACCATTACAATTCCTGCATCTACCAGATCGCCTACTGCCAGTGCTACGCCTGCCAACGACATAATATTGGATGTAATACCAAACACTTTCATCAGTATGAAAGCAATAAGCACTGACAACGGAATGGTAATTACCACTACCAGGGCACTGCGTATGTGTAACAGGAATATGAACAGGACTATTGCAACGATTATGATTTCTTCGATTACTGCATCTTTCAGGGTAGCAATTGTTGCTTCTATGAGATCGGAACGGTCGTAGGCAACTTTGAACTTCACGCCTGGCGGTAAGCCCTTTTCCACATCTGCTATCTTGACCTTTACACGGTCAATCACATCTTTTGCATTTTCGCCATAACACATTACCACAATGCCGCCCACTTTTTCACCTTCTCCGTTTTCTTCAATAATGCCCAGGCGAAGCTCGCCACCCATTTGTACTGAACCAATGTCTTTGATGCGTACAGGCACCCCGTTGAGTGTAGCAACAGAGATTTCTTCGATTTGCCGGATGTCTTTGATAAAGCCTAAGCCACGAATGATATAACCAATGTCGGCTTGTTCAAATTTGCTACCGCCCACATCGTTGTTATTGGCTTTTATCTTGTTTACAACATCCATAATAGGTATGTTGTAATACTGCAGTTTTAAAGGATCTATGATGACCTGATACTGCTTTTGAAAGCCTCCAAAGGATGCCACTTCACTTACACCTTCCACCGTTTGCAGGGCAAACCGAATATACCAATCCTGCAAGGCTCTTAATTCGCCTAAATCATAGCCCGGTGCATCGAGTGTGTACCAGTAGATATGCCCTAAGCCTGTACCATCAGGACCTAAAGTAGGGGCAATGCCTTCAGGCAATAAACGCTGTGCATAGTTGAGCCGTTCAAGCACTCTTGTACGTGCCCAATAGATGTCCACATCATCATCGAAGATGACAAAGACAAAGCTCATCCCGAACATGCTGTTAGCCCTAATGTTCTTTACTTTGGGTATGCCCTGCAGGTTGCTCACCAGCGGGTAGGTAATCTGGTCTTCCACAAGTTGCGGGCTTCGTCCCATCCACTCGGTAAAAATGATGACCTGGTTTTCCGACAGGTCGGGAATGGCATCAACAGGCGTGGTCTTCACGGCATAAATGCCATAAGCCGTAATACCGGCAGCAACCAGCAGCACAATGAAGCGATTGCGCAACGAGAAATCTATTAACCAGTTAATCATTTAAAGTGATTTACTTTTCTATTATTTCTTCCACTGTTCCGCACTCTAACATTTTATCGCCGTAATAGGGGTTCTTTACCTCTTTGCTTTCGCTCAGCCACATGGCTCCCTTATCATTCAAAGCCATTGGGCAATGCTCATGATAAATTGTTTTGCCGGCACCAAAGGATTTTGCCAATTCATATGCGTCATTAGACAAGGTAGCAAAATGTTCCCGCTGCTTTTCTATGTCACCAGTAGCAGCAATGTTGCTTGCAGATGTACGAAGGCTGCCTATACTGTTATCGTAGGCAGATTTTTGCTCTGCCGGTAACAGCGATTTGTCAAAGTTCTTAATCACTTGCAGTATTGCATTTGCTCCGTTTTTGGCTTCTCCAGGATTACTGTTTACTAAAGCCGTTTTTACATGGATATAATGGTCGAATACTTCTTTTATATGAGATGAAACGGAGGCATCAAGATTGGCGAAAACTGGTGTTATTTGTTTAATGTTTTCCGGTGCCGTGGTGGTTGTTTCGGCAGCTTTTGTTGTTTCGTGATTTGCATGTTCGTTTTTGCCATCGTTAGCACAGCTTGCAAAAGCAAGGACAACGAACATGGATATTATAAACTGTTTCATCTGTAGTTTTTTATTTTTAAAGTTTTGTCAGATGGAACGTCCTGTTATCGTTACTCTGTTTTTCAAAAGTTTACAAGGACGTTTCATTATAGTTGTTTGAGTGGTTAATTCTTTTCTTTTCTTTCGTATTTGCAGCAGCCAGGCAGTTTGTTATAAACCACATCTTCAGCTTTGTATTTTTCGGTATCGTGTCCTACAGCAGCTACTTTTTTTTGAATGTCATCGTTACTGAGTTTATCGGAACTATAGGTAACTGTAAGGAGTTTTGTTTCAGTATCCCATATTGCTGAGGAAATACCTTCGAGTTTTAATGCTTTTTGAATGCGGCTTTTACACATGCCACATTCACCACTTACTTTTATTGTGTCTGTCTTTTCCTGAGCAAAAACGGACGATGCAAACAACAGGCACACTGCAGTGAGCATGAATTTTATTGATTTCATAAAGAGAAATTTTGAATTGTATAAATTGAAAAACAAAGAGAAAAGGCATACGGAAATGCCTAAAGCCCGGCAAAGGATTGCCCGGCTACAAAAATGTGTAAGTGTTTAAATCCGGAAAACGCAGTTGCGTTTGTAGATGGCTAAGCCACAACTTCGGGGAGGAGCATTGCTCCTGGGGTTTTCTTCTGTAACGGAAGAAAATGTAATAGGTGGAATTTCGTTGAAATGGGCAGGTAAAGCGATTGCCGTTAACTGCATCGCCTGAAAAGCAACACCAGATTTGTAATGGTCGTTTTCAATCTTAACCTGCTTATGCTCATCTTTGCAGCATCCGTTATCGGTTTGCTGGTTTGTTTCCATGCCGCAGTTGCTGCACTGGTCTTTTTCGCTATGCCACAGATTTAATTCAACCAGCTTATCCATGCAATAATGCATGTGTACAGTAGCTCCGGTAGTGGTAGCTAAGTACAGGATGGCTAATATGGTTGCTAAAAACTTTTTCACACCTACCGGCAAAGGTATAAATTAAAAAACTGAAAGATGTTACACAATTTTGGAAAGGCTTTATAAAATATTGGTTTTTAATGGCTATTTATGGTTTGCAAGCCAGTTCTGCAAATCCTGAATTTCTTTTGGCTGGGTGTTAATAATGTTTTGAGCAACTTGCTTCATATCTGCATTTTTACCCACTTTGAGGTACTCCTGTGCCATTTTCACTGCATCCTGGTGGTGAGGGATCATCATGCTTGCAAACATGGCATCTAATGAACCACTTTCCATTTTTATATCACTCATGGGGGTCATCATTCCCATTGCTTTTTGACCATAATCTGAATTACCTGTCGGCTGTTTGCCTTGCATGAATTGATCAAAACGGGCATTCTCATTCTGTTGCTCGTCTATAAGCTTTTGCGCCATTTGCTTTAACTGTTCGTCAGTACCGCCTGCAATCTCTGCTTTTGCCATATCAATAGCGCCCTGGTGGTGCTGCTTCATCATCATGGCAAAATCATGGTCGGGATCGCCGGTAGGTTTCATGCTATGTATTTGTTGCATACTATTGTCCATAGCATCGTGCATGGCTTTCATGTGGTTTTCGCCAGCAGCATTATTATCGGAAGTGTTGTGTGTTGCATGGCTGGAAGTGTCGGCGTTGGTATCAGCATTATCTGAACCTGAATTGCAGGCAACAACGGCAAAACCCAGGCTTATAAACAGGAAAAACTGTCTCATGTATTACTATTTGTTAGAAGCAACAGAAAAAATTGTTCCAAATGGAACTACTACAGGAACCACAAACTCTCCTTTCCATAATCCGCCAGCTTCTCGTGTTCAAAGTAGGGATAAATTTCAGCAACCATTTCCGGATACTTAATGGTAACGGGTAAGTTTTGCTGGTTGGTGCTTTTCCAATACATGCGGCTGAACTGGTACACCTGGTCAATTAGCTGTTCAATCAGATCCATATTGTCCAACATTTTAGGCACGGTACAGGAAAAGCTAATTTTCACCGGGAAGTGATATTCCTTTTGAGCCGGTCTGGATTGGGGGTCGTATCTGGTATTGTTGAACAGTAGGTACTCTGAGTGTCCAACTTTTATGATTGTGCCACTATAAGGCATGAGGTTAGTCTTATCTTCTACATCGAAGCCTAATAGTTCTTTGCTTTCTGTTTTATTGATTGTAACAACTATCACAGGTATGTTCAACCCTAACGTGTGCAGGGTGCTAATGATTGGCTGCAGTTCCTTCTTGCCAATGTCTTTGTAAAAGTGGATGATCAATCTTGAAGCCTTGTGATTGGTAACAATAAATTTACCAACTGCCTCACGAATTGAACCTGCAAGACTTATTGTATCATCACCCTTGAAACAGTCAAACCCTTTGAAGATGCCTTCGTTGTTGAAACAAAATGCTGAACCTACAAATCTTGATTTACGGGTAACAGAATAGAAAGCACCAATACCGACAATCAATTCATTGTTTGTTGGTCTGTTTAA
>JAEZEI010000023.1 GCA_023417815.1 Bacteroidota bacterium
CCCATGTCCGGACCGTAGCGCCCCCGGGACGCCGGCGTCAGCAGCAGCGCCCGGACTGCTGGTGCTCGCGCAGGTCGGCGCGGTGGCGCTCGTACGCGCGCCGCGACATCGGCGGGCGCCCGTCCGCGGCGCACCGGGCGAGGTAGTCCTCCCAGCGGGCCTCGCCGCTGATCTCGCGGAGGTACCACCTCACCCCGGCCACGACGCGGCGCAGCCCGCCCCCGCCGAGCGCTGCGTCCTGCCGGCCCTCGGCCGTCTGCACGCTCATCGGGGATCACCGGCGAGGTGCCGGGAGTCCTCCCGCCGCTCCTGCTCCCACGCCCGCACCGCGGCCTTCTCCTCCGCGGTGGCGAAGAAGTCGCTGGGCGCGACGATGTGGGACGGCTCGTAGGGGACCTCGGTGGTCGGCAGGCCGTGGTGGCGCACCGCACGCACGCAGACCACGGCGGCGTTGAGCACCACCACGACCACCAGCAGCGCGAAGGTCGCCTGCAGCACGCCGTTCAGCGTGGAGTTGAAGACGATCTGGTCCATCTGCCCGGCATCGGCGGCCGGGGCGAGGACCTCGCCGGCGTCACGCGCGGTGCGGTAGCGGTCGGCCTGCGCGAAGTAGCCGATCGTCGGGTCGTCGGAGAAGACCTTCTGCCAGCTCGCGGTCATCGTGACCACGAGGTCCCACACCAGCGGGATGCCGGGGACCCAGACCCAGCGCAGCTTGTCGTGCTTGAGCAGCAGCGTCACGCACAGCGTCAGCGCGATCGCGGCGAGCAGCTGGTTGGCGATGCCGAACAGCGGGAAGAGCTGGTTGATGCCGCCGAGGGGGTCGGTGACGCCGATGTAGAGCATCGAGCCCCAGGCCGCGACGACGACCGCGCTGGCGATCCACGCCGCGGGCTTCCAGGTGGTGTCGCCGAAGCGCTTCCACACGTTGCCGACGGTGTCCTGCAGCATGAAGCGCCCCACCCGGGTGCCGGCGTCGACGGCGGTGAGGATGAACAGCGCCTCGAACATGATCGCGAAGTGGTACCAGAACGCCGCGAGCCCGCCGCCGAAGGCCTCCTCGAAGATCTGGGAGATGCCGAACGCCAGCGTGGGCGCGCCACCGGTGCGCGAGACGAGCGTCTGCTCCTCGACCGCGGCGGCGGCCGCCTGCAGCTCCTCGGGGGTGATCGAGAAGCCCAGGCCGGTGACGTACTCCGCGGCCGAGGCGACGGTGCCGCCGGTGGCGCCGGCGGGGCTGTTCATCGCGTAGTACATGCCCTGGTCGATGACGACCGCGGCGATGAGCGCGCTGATCGCGACGAAGGACTCCATCAGCATGCCGCCGTAGCCGATCATCCGGACCTGGCTCTCCTTGGCGATCATCTTCGGGGTGGTGCCCGAGGAGATCAGGGCGTGGAAGCCGGACAGTGCGCCGCAGGCGATGGTGATGAAGACGAACGGGAACAGCTCCCCGGAGAAGACCGGGCCGTTGCCGTCGCGGGCGAAGCTGGTCACCGGCTCGGCCTGGATCACCGGACGGGCGAGCAGCATGCCCAGCGCGAGCAGCACGATGACGCCGACCTTCATGAAGGTCGAGAGGTAGTCGCGCGGGGTCAACAGGGTCCACACCGGCAGCACCGAGGCGATGAAGCCGTAGGCCACCAGGCACAGGGTGAGGGTCTCGGGGGAGAGGGTCAGCGCGTCACCGAGCGCGGTGCCGTCGACGTAGCCGCCGCCGATGATCGCGACCAGCAGCAGCGCGACGCCGATCGCGGTCACCTCCAGCGCGCGTCCGGGCCGCAGGTAGCGCAGGTAGACGCCCATGAAGAGCGCGATCGGGATGGTGAGGCCGATCGAGAACACGCCCCACGGCGACTCCGCCAGCGCGTTGACCACGACCAGGGCGAGGACGGCCAGGATGATGATCATGATCGCGAAGACCGCGATCAGCGCGGCGATGCCGCCGACCACGCCGATCTCCTCACGGACCATCTGGCCCAGGCTCTTGCCGTTGCGCCGCATCGAGAAGAACAGCACGACCATGTCCTGCACGGCCCCGGCGAGGATCACGCCGACGACGATCCAGATCGTGCCGGGCAGGTAGCCCATCTGCGCGGCGAGGACCGGGCCGACCAGCGGGCCGGCGCCGGCGATCGCGGCGAAGTGGTGGCCGAACAGCACCCGCCGGTCGGTCACCTCGAAGTCGACGCCGTCCTCGAGCCGCTCCGCCGGCGTGGCGCGGGTGTCGTCGACCTCCAGGACACGGCGGGCGATGAAGCGGGAGTAGAAGCGGTAGGCGATGGCGTACGACGCGAGCGCGGCGAAGAGGATCCACAGCGCGGAGACCTCCTCGCCGCGCGAGAGCGCGAGCACGGTCCAGCAGGTCGCGCCCACCAGTGCGACCAGCACCCACACCGCGATCGACAGCGGTGTGGGGCGTCCGCGCGGTGCCGGTGGGTCCTGTCGCTGCGCGGGTGGGGTGGGGGTCGTCGTTCCCATGGGTCCTCCTGTGCCGATCCGGGTGCGAGGTGCGTCACCCTGCTCGCCGACGGGTACCCACTGACGGCCCACAGCGCCCGCGAGGCCCGCCGCGGCGGCGGATCGGCACGCGCCCGTTAGGATTTGGCCCGATCACCCACCCACAGGACCGAGGACTCCCTTTCGTGTTCGCCACTCTCTCCGACCGCCTCGCCGACACCTTCAAGAACCTCCGGGGGAAGGGTCGGCTCTCCGAGGCCGACATCGACGCCACCGCGCGCGAGATCCGCATCGCGCTGCTCGAGGCTGACGTCGCCCTCCCGGTCGTCAAGGAGTTCGTCGGCGCCGTCAAGGACCGGGCCCGCGGGGAGGAGGTCAGCCAGGCGCTGAACCCCGCCCAGCAGATCATCAAGATCGTCAACGAGGAGCTCGTCGAGATCCTCGGCGGCGAGACCCGGCGCCTGCGCTACGCCAAGACCGGCCCGACCGTCATCATGCTCGCCGGCCTCCAGGGTGCCGGCAAGACGACGCTGGCCGCCAAGCTCGCGCTGTGGCTCAAGGGCCAGGGCCGCACCCCGATGCTGGCCGCCTGCGACCTGCAGCGTCCCAACGCCGTCAACCAGCTCCAGGTCAACGGCGAGCGCGTCGGCGTCCCCGTCTTCGCCCCGCAGCCGGGCAACGGCGTCGGCGACCCGGTCGCGGTGGCGCGTGAGGCGCTGGAGGAGGCCAAGCGCAAGCTGCACGACGTCCTCATCATCGACACCGCGGGTCGCCTCGGTGTCGACGCCGAGATGATGCAGCAGGCCGCCGACATCCGCGACGCGGTCAACCCCGACGAGATCCTCTTCGTCGTCGACGCGATGATCGGCCAGGACGCCGTGACCACGGCCCAGGCCTTCCTCGACGGCGTCGGCTACGACGGCGTGGTCCTCACCAAGCTCGACGGTGACGCCCGCGGTGGTGCGGCGCTCTCGATCCGCTCGCTCACCGGCAAGCCGGTCATGTTCGCCTCCAACGGCGAGAAGATGACCGACTTCGACCTCTTCCACCCCGACCGCATGGCCTCGCGCATCCTCGACATGGGCGACGTCATGACCCTGATCGAGCAGGCGGAGAAGACCTTCGACGCCGAGCAGGCGATGAAGGCGGCCGAGAAGCTCTCGGGCAAGGGCGACTTCACCCTCGACGACTTCCTGCAGCAGATGCAGCAGGTCCGCAAGCTCGGCTCGATGTCGAAGATCATGGGGATGCTGCCCGGGATGGGGCAGTTCCGCGAGCAGCTCGAGAACTTCGACGAGCGCGAGATCGACCGCATCCAGGCGATCATCCAGTCGATGACCCCCGCCGAGCGGGCCAACCCCAAGATGATCGACGGCTCGCGCCGCGCCCGCATCGCGAAGGGCTC
>JAEZEI010000054.1 GCA_023417815.1 Bacteroidota bacterium
ATTCTAAAGTTCACACGCCGGAATTACACAAACCACCGTCGAGATGGTTAGAGATGGACAGAAACGAGACCATAATGGCCGGAGATAACTGGATTTACACGTACTATCAGGGCATCAAGGACGGGACTTATGCCGTAGGCAAGTGGATCACGCTGATATACGAGCGAATAATCAGGGATCTCGAGGAAAAGCGGTACTTTTTCGACCAGAAGAAGGCAAACGACGCCATAGAATGGGTTGAGAGCCATTGTTTTCACACCGAAGGACCTATGGCACCTCACTATATCGAGCTCGAGGTATGGCAGAAGGCGATGTTCTCGTGCATTTACGGGCTCGTCGATGCAGAGGGGCACAGACAGTTCCGGGAGGTCGTTCTCCTCGTTGGTAGGAAGAACGGCAAGACAAAGGTCGCGTCCTCGCTGGCGAACTACACGTTCCGGCTCGAAGGCGGGTTCGGTTCGAGAGTGTTTTGCATCGCACCGAAGCTCGACCAGGCGGATCTCGTCTATAACGATATATGGATGATGACCACGCTGGATCCTGAGTGGCAAGAGCTGAGAGAGGAAGTCAAAGAGCTCGATGCTCAGCACCGAAAAGTCCGGGACGATTCCATGCTGGCAAGACACCGTCAGACAGATCTGTCCATTCCCGGGACAAACAGCACCGTCAAGAAGATAGCATTCTCGGCAAAGAAGTCGGACGGCTTCAATCCGAGTCTCGCTATCTGTGACGAGGTTGCTGCATGGGCCGGTGACGCCGGTCTTAAACAATACGAGGTAATGAAGTCCGGCATGGGTGCAAGACCTGAAGGCATCCTGTTAAGTTGTACGACTGCCGGCTACATTTCGGACGGAATTTTCGACGAGTTGATGAAGAGGTCGACTCGTTTTTTATTAGGTGACTCGAAAGAGTCGAAGCTGCTGCCGTTCCTGTACATGATCGATGACATCGAGAAGTGGAACGACATCAACGAGCTGCGGAAGGCGAATCCGAACTTAGGCGTATCGGTCTCGGTCGACTATATGCTCGAAGAGATAGCCATCGCGGAGGGTTCGCTCTCCAAGAAGGCCGAGTTCATGTGCAAGTACTGCAACATCAAACAGAACTCGAGTCTGGCATGGCTCCCGGCCACATCGGTACAGGCTATATGTGGTCCGGCGATAGATATCAAATCGCTGCGTGGATCCTATTGCGTTTGCGGACTCGACTTGTCGCAGACCACGGACCTGACTTGTGCGTGTGCGGTCATCGAGAAGGAAGGGCAGCTGAATGTAATCGCTCACTTCTGGATGCCGGCAGAGAAGATAGACGAAGCGACTGAACGGGATGCGGTCCCTTACTGGACTTATGTCAAACGCGGATTTTTGTCTCTTAGCGGTGATAACTTTGTTGACTATCACGATTGCTATAACTGGTTCACGTCGCTTTTAAGTGAGCACGAGCTGTATCCGTTAAAGGTCGGATATGACCGCTATTCTGCACAATATCTCGTTCAGGATATGCAGAACGCTGGCTTCCAGATGGACGACGTGTATCAGGGTGACAACTTGTGGCCTGTTCTACAAGAGATGGAGGGACTCATAAAAGACAAGCATCTATACATCGGAGACAACGACCTCCTGAAGATGCACCTCATAAACGCTGCGGTCAAGATCAGCACCGAACGAGGACGCGGCCGGCTTGTAAAGATAAACCAAACAGCACGTATCGACGGCACGGCAGCGTTAGCCGATGCGTTATGTGTCAGACAGAAATGGTTCGGTGAAATAGGAGCACAGTTAAAGAATGAATAGGAGTTATCACAAATGAGTCTATTCGACCAGATCTTCAGACCCGACAAGGCGAAGGAGTCAAAGAAGGCACTTGAAGAAGCCTATACGATGTTCCGCACATTGACGGCGTATCAGCCAAGATTCACGTCATGGGGCGGGGCTATTTATGAAAGCGAAATAATCAGGGCGGCTATCGATGCGAAGGCGAGACACATCAGCAAACTCAAAGTAGAGCTGATTGGATCCGCTAATCCATCGCTCCAGTCGAAGCTGAGACAAGGACCGAACCAGTGGCAGACGTGGTCGCAGTTCCTCTATCGAGTCTCGACCATACTGGATATCAATAACAACTGCTTCATCGTCCCGGTGTTCGACGAGCGGATGATAATCACGGGCGTGTTTCCGGTCCTCCCATCGAGCTGTTCACTGCTGGAGTATGACGGCGAGCTGTGGCTCCGTTACAGATTCGCATCAGGAGACATCGGAGCGGTCGAGTTCCGGAAGTGCGCGGTGCTGACAAGGTACCAGTACCAGAGCGACTTCTTCGGTGACAGTAACGTGGCACTGGGCGACACGATGCAGCTGATACACATACAGAATCAGGGCATCGAAGAGGCAGTCAAGAACACATCGACCTTCCGCTTCATGGCTCAGCTCGCGAACTTCGCTAAACCGGAAGACCTCGCCAACGAACGCAAGAGATTCACGAGAGAGAACCTTGCGACCGAATCGGAGGCAGGTGGGTTCCTTCTGTTCCCGAACACCTATAAGGACATCAAGCAGATAGACGTGAAGCCGTACACGGTAGACCACGAGCAGATGAAGCTGATTCGTGAGAACGTCTACAACTACTTCGGTGTAAACGAGGAGATCCTACAGAACAAGGCATACGGCGATGCGTGGTCGGCCTTCTATGAGGGCGCAATCGAACCGTTTGCCATCCAGTTCAGCGAGGCGATGACAAAGGCACTGTTCTCGGAGCGAGAGAGGGCACAAGGGTCTCAGCTGATGCTGACAGCCAATCGGCTCCAGTACATGAGCAACGGAGACAAGCTGAACGTGACTGCTCAGCTGCTCGATCGAGGGATGTTCAGTATCAACGAGGCGAGAGAAGTATGGAACCTCCCACCAGTAGAAGGTGGAGACGCACGTATCATCCGGGGCGAGTACTACTCAGCGGATGAAAAAATCACAAACGTGGAGGATATAAGCGATGGCAGTGAAGAGTGAAAGAGAATACAGAGATATGACGATGGAAGTACGCTCGGCCGAGACTGAAGAGGTCGAAGAAGAGCGCAAGATCGTCACGGGATACGCCAGCACGTTCAATGAACCGTACACACTGTACGAGGACGAGGACTGGAGATTTGACGAGGTCGTAAGCGACAGAGCGTTCGATAACACAGATATGTCGGATGTCATCATGCAGTACGACCACGAAGGCAGGGTATTCGCAAGAATGTCCAACAACACACTGACAGTTGTCCCGGATGAGAAGGGATTGCTGATAGAAGCGGACCTCGGTGGTACCGAGCTGGGACGCCAGCTTTACGAGGAGATCCGCGGAGGCTATACGAACAAGATGAGCTTCGGCTTCACGGTAGACGGCGAAGAGATCCGCGACAGCAAAGCAGCGGACGGCAGAACCCTCACCACGAGGACGATCACATCGGTTCGTAAACTGTACGACGTGAGTGCAGTCTCACTTCCGGCCAATGATGCTACATCGATTAGCGTCAGAAGTCTGACCGACGGAGAGATCGAGAGGATACGAGCGGAGCGACTCGAGGCTGAGAGGCTTGAACTCAAGAAGAAGAAGTTAATGCTCGAGATTGATTTAAATGGAGGTCAGTAAATGACTAAAGAAGAAATCATGGTACTCGATGCAGAGCAGATCGAAGCGCGCAAGGCTGAGCTCAAGGTTGAGCTGGAAACGGCCGAGACAGACGAGGCGATGGATGCTATCAAAGCAGAGAACGACCTCCTCGAAGAGCGCAAGGCTCAGATCAGGCTCGAGATCGAACAGAGGAAGATGGATCTCTCTGCCGTTATTCACGGTGAGGGTGAAGTCATCGAAGAAGTCAAAGACGAAAGGAAAGTCACAACAATGGAAGTAAGAAACACACCTGAGTACGTCAACGCTTTTGCTGACTACATCAAGACCGGCAAGGACATGGAGTGCAGGGCTCTCCTGAGCGAGAACGTTTCCGGCACAGTTCCAGTTCCTGAGCTCGTTTACGACATCGTAAAGAACGCATGGGAGAAAGAGGGCATCATGGCTCTCGTTAAGAAGTCCTTCCTCAGAGGCAACCTCAAGGTTGGATTCGAAATCAGCTCCAGCGATGCAGTTGCCCACACTGAGGGCGGCGACGCTGTTGCAGAAGAGACGCTCGTTCTCGGAATCGTCAATCTGATTCCTCAGAGCATCAAGAAGTGGGTAAGCATCTCCGACGAGGTTATGGATCTCAGAGGCGAGGCGTTCCTCCAGTACATCTATGACGAACTGGCATACAGAATCGCGAAGAAGGCTGCTGACCAGCTGATCGTCTCCATCGAGGCTTGCGGTACGGTTTCGACCACGACATGCCCGGGAGTTCCTAAGTATCAGGCTGCCAGTGCTGCACTCGGAACAGTTGCGGCTGCTATGGGTATGCTGAGCGACGAGGCTGCGAATCCGGTCATCATGATGAACAAGGCTACATGGAGCACCTTCAAGGCTCTTCAGGCTGCCGGTTCTTATGGCTATGATCCGTTCGAGGGTCTCCCAGTTCTGTTCAACAACACGATCAAGGCTTACAGTGCAGCTGCTACCGGCAACACTTACGCTATCGTAGGTGACCTCGGTCAGGGCGCACTCGCTAACTTCCCGAACGGCGAAGGCATCGAGTTCAAGTTCGATGACAAGACAGACATGACTAAGGATCTCGTGAGAGTCCTCGGCCGTGAGTACATCGCTGTCGGCGTTGTTGCACCGAACGCGTTCGTTAAGATCACGAAGTAATTCAAGTATCAGCGTTTAGGAGGTGACTGATATGAGAAAGATTCTGATCGCGGTGCCGTGTATGGACCAGCTCCCGGCACAATTCGCGCACTCGCTGGCAACGTTAACATCTTACGGAATCGAGGACACTAAGATATCAATCTGGTTCAACCTCGGTTCCCTTATTTATACCAGCCGAGACCAGATAGCGAAGAAGGCCCTGCTCGACGAGGCCGACCTTGTTATGTGGTTCGATTCGGACATGGTATTCAATCCGGACACGCTACAGAGGATGCTTAAACACATCGATGACGGAGCGGACTTCGTTACTGGTATCTACTACAGACGGACACCACCGTTCTCGCCGGTCGGTTTCACAACGATGGAGCTGAACGAAGAGGGCACGGCGTTCACTTGGGAGGATATCAAAGAGATGCCGTCCGAACCGTTCGAGGTCGGGGCGTGTGGTTTCGGATGTGTCCTGATGAAGTCGGAGATCTTCGTGGCCGTATTCAGTAAATTCGGTCAGATGTTCACTCCGATAGCGAACTGCGGTGAAGACATCGCGTTCTGCTGGAGGGCGAGACAGTGCGGGTACAAGATACTCGCGGACCCGTCCATCAAACTCGGACACGTCGGGCACACGGTCATCACGGAGGAATTTTTCAAGAATTATCAGTTAACTCTGGAGAAAAACAAAACGGGGCGGGACTAACAATCCCGTCCCTGTTGTGAGGTAATTATGGCAACACTTGACAAGGTTAAAATGGCTCTGAGAATCAGCACGACCGCGCTCGATGGCGAACTTACGGATCTGATAGCGGCAGCGCAGCAAGATCTCGGAATCGCCGGTGTCTCTGTTCCGAGTACATTGGATGAGATCTGCACAACTGCGATAATCACATACTGCAAGATGCACTTCGGGCTCCCGGAAGAAACTGACTGGCTCAAGAGGTCCTATGACGAGCAGAAGGCTCAGCTCGTAACCGCTACAGGCTATACGAACTGGGGTGATGCAAATGTATGACTCAGTTGCAACGCTAAAGGGCGAACCGATAACAACTTATGACGAATACGGCAACGAGGTCATCACATATCAGGACAACCAAGTCTATGTGATGCCACGTGGCGTGTATAATGCGGAGTTCTACAATGCGGCTCAGGCTGGCCTTCATCCGTCGATAACGTTCGTGCTCACGAACAAAGCGGACTACCACGGGGAGAAGCTCATTGAGTGGGAAGGTAAGTCATACAATGTAATACGCACTGACTGGACGGCTCAGAGAGATCACATTTCGCTTATATGCGAGGAGCGTGTCGGTAAGTATGTTGCTCCGGTGATTCCGCCGGTAACGACATCGACATCGAGTTCGACCGAGATGGGCTCCGAACTGGGAACGGGAGACAACAATGGCTAAGACCGAGAGCGTAGCGGCACAAATGAAGGAACTGCTCGACGAGATCGATAGAGATATCGAGAAGTCGGCAAAGGAAAACATTGTGACCGTTGCGAAGGAGTCCGTCGTTAAGCTGAAGAACACGTCTCCGAGAAAGACCGGCTCGTATGCGAAAGGGTGGGGAGTCAAGAAGCAGGGCGATATGGATGTAGTAGTACACAATCGCACCGACTATCAATTGACACATCTACTCGAGAACGGGCACGTCATCAGGAACAAGAAGGGCACCTACGGCAGAACGAACGGGATAAAGCACATCGCTCCGGTCGAAGAATGGGCCGTGGACGAACTGCCTCGGAGGATTATTGAGGACATACCATGAGTATATACGCAACACTACAAGGCACCGGGCTTCCGTGTACTTATTCGCATTTCAAAACGCCTCAGGACCCGCCATATATCGTGTATATCGGCAACGGCCAGAACGTGATGGATGCGGACAATACGCACTACTGGAGGAAGAACCAGTACCAGATAGAGTACTACTTCACAACGAAAAACGAACAGAACGAGGCCAGCATAGAGGACGCACTTCTCACGGCTGGCTATTTATATGAGAAATCCGAGGACATCTTCATCGAGGATCAAGGCGTTTTCGTGATTTATTACTACGTTTAAGGAGATTCATAATGGCAAATAAAGTCGAATTTGGTATCTCGAACCTTTACGTCGGAACTTATTCAGTAAGCACTACGGGAACCGTAACAATGGGCACACCGTACCATCAGGCCGGAGCTGTCAGCTTCTCTCCTGAAGAGCAGAGTGAGGCTAACAACTTCTATGCTGATAACGTGATTTACTGGAGCGGTTACACCGGCGGTACGTTCGAGGGAGATCTCGAAGTCGCTAAGTTCGATGACACGTTCAAGACTCAGTTCCTCGGATACATCTCAAAGGCATCCGACGGCGGTCTGGCTGTCGTAAAGAACGCAACAAAGCCTAAAGTGTATATCGCATTTCAGGTTGAGGGTGATGCCGAGTCTCGCAGAATCATCATGTACAACTGCTCTCTCGGTGGCATAACTCGTGAGTATGCAACTGAAGAGGACAGCATCGAACCGGCAACGGAGACAATCGCTGTTACAGTCGCTGGCGATAACGCGTCGGGCATCTCTATGGTGTCCTATGGTCAGGCATCGTCAGGATACAGCA
Source organism: Bacteroidota bacterium (assembly GCA_023417815.1). GTDB lineage: Bacteria > Bacteroidota > Bacteroidia > Chitinophagales > Chitinophagaceae > Ferruginibacter. The sequence continues at coordinate 7,362 of JAEZEI010000054.1, forward strand.
CACTGTTCACTAATCCGCCGGCTCCAACGACCACTTAATTGTAAAAGGGGCGGGCTGTGTATCGGCCCGCTCCATTTTTTCATAGGAGGGAAACATGGAAAAAACAATCAAGATAGGAAAGCAAGACGTCCGGCTGAGCAACAACTTCAGCTGGGCGATGATATATAGAGACCAGTTCGGACACGATATCGTCTCGACACTGACACCGATGATGGCAGCTGCTCTCGATGTGGCATCGGGTCTCCTCGGTGAGATGGGTGCAGACGGCAAGGTGGACATGACGGAGCTGCTCAAGGCACTCGACGGAGATAAGTTCCTCGATGCGGTCATCCATCTGAGCGGTTTCGAGGCGGTCGATATCGCTTACATCACGTGGGCGATGGCAAAGGCTGCCGACGATGATATCCCGGACCCGAGAACATGGGTGAGGGGATTCGATTCGTTCCCGCTCGACATCGTAGTCCCGGCGGTATTCTCGCTGGCACTCAAGGGACTGGCTTCGTCAAAAAACTTGAAGAGGCTGAAAGACCTCGCAAAGCAGATAAGGGTCGTTCAGCCGGAATCGACATCGACACAATCATCCTCGCCGGACTCGAACGAGGACTGACACTGACAGATATAAAGAAGATGCAGATAGGGCAGGTCGTGGACTTCTGCATAGCTTACAACGATAGGCAGAAGGCAGCGGAGAAGGCTCAGAAACGCGCTGAGAAGCACGGAACTAAACGCAAGGCATCACAGAACGATATAAACGCATTTTTTGGTTAGAGGGCGAATAAATGGCTGGAAACATCAAAGGGATCTGTATTGAATTTAGGGGTGATACCACCAAACTCGATAAGGCCCTCCGAGACATAAAGAATAGCACGAAGGACATCGACAAGGAACTCAAGAACGTCGATAAGGCACTCAAGTTCAATCCGACATCGGTGGATCTCTGGAGGCAGAAGCAGCAGCTCCTAACGCAGAAGGTGGAGGAGACCAAGAAGAACCTCGAGAGCCTCAAAGACATCCAAAAGCAGATGGACACTCAGGGTGTAGACAAAAACTCTGAGGCGTATCGTCGTGTTCAGCGCGAGATCATCGAGACCGAGTCCAAACTCAAAAACTTCGAAGGCCAGCTGAAAAAAATCGGCAACGTGAAACTTCAGGCACTGGGTGAGAAGTTCAAGGCTATCGGCTCAAGTCTCGAGTCTGCCGGGCAAAAGATGCGCGGACTCTCGACTGCGGCGGCAGCTGTGGCAGCATCCATCGGTGCGATAACAGTCAAATCCGCCTCGTGGGCTGATGACATGAATACTATGTCGAAAGTCTACAGTATCAGCACTAAGGAACTTCAGAAGTACTCGGCAGCTGCTGAACTCGTAGACGTGGATGTCGAGACTATCGCTAAGTCGCATCAGAAACTGACAAAGCAGATGTCATCGGCATCAGGCGGCACCGGGAAGAGTGCGGAGGCGTTCGAGAAACTGGGCGTAAACATCCTCAATGCTGACGGATCTCTTCGTGATGCAGATACAGTATGGCAAGAGACCATCGCGGCTCTCGGCAATATGGAGAACGAGACCGAGAGAGATGCCGCGGCGATGCAGTTAATGGGTAAATCGGCAGCGGAGTTAAATCCACTCATCGAGGACGGTGGAGAGACCTATAAGAACTTCGCTGAGACTCTGGACAAGTACGGGCTCGAGTTCATTGATCAGGAGACGCTCGACAATGCGAATGCCTTTAAGGACTCGATAGATTCGATTAAGTCCATCGGTCTGATTGCCTTCCAGCAACTCGGCACACAGATGGCTGCATATCTGGCACCGGCTATGGAGAAGGTCGTGGATCTCGTCGGACGGATAGCTAACTGGATATCACAGCTGTCACCGAGAACTCAGGCCATCATCGCCTCGATAGCTGGTGTTCTCGCTGTGGCAGCTCCGCTCCTTATCGCAATCGGTAAGATGAGCATGGGCATAGGCGCGATCGTCAAACTGATAGCGGTAATCGGTCCGGCAATCGGTGGTATAGTTGCCGCTCTCGGGCCGGTCATCCTGATAATCGGAGCGGTCGTGGCGGCCGGTGTTCTGCTCTATAAGAACTGGGACACTATCAAGGCAAAGGCGATAGCGTTAAAGAATAACATCATCAATGTGTTCAATCAGGTCAAGGCGAAAGTGGTCTCGATCTGGAACGGAATTAAGGACGCCATTACAAAGCCGATAACCACGGCAATCAACACTGTCAAGAACGCGATTGCGAAAATCAAGTCGATCATCAACGGAGCTCACCTGTCACTGCCTAAGTTCAAGCTTCCGCACTTTAGGATCTCCGGCGGTAAACTTCCGTGGGGTATCGGAGGCAAAGGTACGGCACCGAAGATATCCGTCGACTGGTACGCTCAGGGCGGTATCTTCGACAGGGCATCCATCATCGGTGTAGGTGAGGCCGGAGCTGAGGCGGTCGTGCCTCTGGACAAGTTCTGGGACAAGCTCGACAACATGAGCACCGGCAGCACGAATATCGTCATCAATATCAATGGAGCTAATAAGGATCCGAGAGAGATAGCGGACGAAGTAAGACGTATGCTCATAAAGGAAACTAATCAGAGGAGGCTGGCATGGCAGTAGCACCGACTGGAGCGATTTATAAAGCGTTGGAGTTCGATGGCGTATCGTCCCGGACTTATGGCGTATACATCACAGGTGAGGCGGTCTACAACGCACCTGAACGTGATGTGGAAATGATAACGATCCCGGGCCGGAGTGGGTCTTTCGCTCTGGACAACGGCCGTTTTGAGAACATAACGGTCACATATCCGGCTGGTATCTTTGCGGAGACAGAGGCGGACTTCAGAGACGCTATATCTGAGTTCCGTAACTTCCTGTGTTCCCGGAAGGGCTATGTCCGCTTACAGGACGAGTACAATCCGAACGAGTACAGGATGGCCGTGTACAAGTCGGGTCTCGAAGTAGAGCCGGCTATGCTGAAAGCGGGAGAGTTCGAGATCACCTTCGACTGCAAACCACAGAGATGGCTGACGAGCGGGGAGACGAAGCAGACAATCGCGACGAGTGGCGACACGATAACAAATCCGACGTTATTCGCGTCGGCGCCGTTGCTTGAGGTTGAGGGCGACGGGAATATAACATTTAATGGAAACGATATAACCATTCAAGCCGTTGAGCTGGGAGCGGTACAAGTTTATGGAGGTTATACATCGACATCAACAAACCCTAACCATATATGGTTCGATATGGACATGTCGCGGCTGAATGTTGGCGACGCCGTAACTATATCGGGTGTACAAGTAAACAACAATTTAGGGCTTACGTCGAGCTGGCCGACGGTTAAATTTGATAATTTAAACATAATTGAAACGGTTGATATTGCGTCATATGTGAAGGGGCCTCTCGGTTCACGCGACTCATATGTTAATTATACGCCGAATAATTTCACATTCTATTATGGGACGCCGGCCACGTCATCGACGTCAACGATAAAGGCATATATGAGCGCCCACGGGCCAAACAGCGAAGGCTTCACTTATACACGAACATTCACATATTACGCGGATTATGACGGAAACGAGCATATTGATATTTATCTAACCTATACTACATATTCCTATTTTCCGCAAACAAGCAAGGCCATTATTCCGGCCATTATGGGCGACTCGACGGTTTCAACGTTACCGGTTCCGGTTTATATCGACTTGGACATCGGCGAGGCGTACGGCGATTATTCCGGCGTTATCGCGTCGGTCAATAATGCGGTTATACTTCCGGCGGAATTGCCGACACTCGCGCCGGGTTCTAATACGATAACATTTGACAACACGATTACTGATTTGAAAATAACGCCGCGTTGGTGGAAGGTTTAAAAGCATGATACCGATATTATACGAAAAAACAGAGACCGCCTTCGTCAGCAACGGACTCGGGAGGCTCCGTGACTGCATATCGTGTATGGTCACCGAGGAGCGCAACGGCGTGTATGAGTGCGACTTCCAGTACCCGATGGACGGTGCGAACTTCGACCTCATACAAGTCGGGCGTATCATCGGCGTGACACACGATGAATCGGGTGACGTCGAGCCTTTTGACATCGTATCGTACACGAGACCGATAGAGGGCGTGGTCACGTTTCATTGTGTCCACATCAGTTATCGGCTGAGTTACATGACGGTAACAGCATCGTCTATCAACTCACTCGCAGACGCGTTCACGGCGTTCGAGAGTGCGGAACCGACTATGCCGTTCAGCTTCGACACGGACAAGACGAGCACAGGCTTCGTCGCTGCGTTCGACGGCATACCGAAAACGGTCCGCTCGATCATGGGCGGTATTGAGGGCTCGATATTGGACGCTTACGGAGGCGAGTACAGTTTCAACAACTGGCAAATCTATCTTCACTCAGCTCGCGGTCAGCTCAGGGACTTCTCCATCAGGTACGGTGTGAATATGCTCGACTACGAGGAGAACTATGACAGTCAGGGCACCTATTCGAGCGTTATGCCTTACTGGACGGACGGGACCGATACCGTACTCGGTGACAGAGTGGACTCAGGTGGTGCGACGATAACAGGACGAGGCGAGTGTGTGCCTCTCGACGTCTCAGATAAGTTCGAGAGCCAGCCGACAAAGGCACAGGTCGAGGCTGAGGCTGCCGCGTATATGAGCGAACACAATACGTTCTATCCTTCACAGAACATCAAGGTCGATTTCGTGAGGCTTCAGGACATGGGCTACGAGAACCTCGGAAGCCTTATGCAGTGCAACCTCTGTGACACCATCAAGGTCATATTCCCTGACTACAACGCGAGCGGAACGTACAAAATCGTCAAGACCGTCTGGGACGTGCTCAGCGACAGATACGACGAGATGGAACTGGGCGAGCTGTCGACGACGTTATCCGAAGCGCTCGGAATTACGAACGGACTCGGAGGCGGGAGCAGTGATTTAAATGCCTACCTTAAAAAGACTGATTTAGTCGTTGATACGCTCAACGCTTCTTTTAGTTTTTCAAGTCAACGTTATAAACAAGTTACAAAGGACGTGTCCAAAACCGGCTACACTCCGATCGGAATTGTCGGTTGGAAGTTTGGTACTGTCGACTGGTTTTTATCGCAGTGTTATCTGAGCAGCACAACAGCTTATTTATATATCTTTAGAACATCAAGCACAACGGCGAACGGCAACGTAGATATCCTCGTGCTATATCGGAAAGAGTCATAAGGAGAACACATGAACACAGGAACAATCATAAGAACAATACTCGCTGTTGCCACGTGCCTGAACACGGCTCTGATGGCAACGGACATCGCACAATTCCACAATCCGAAGCTCGACCTCGCTTACAAGATAATATCCGTGGTGCTGAACTTCGTAATAGTCGCTTGTGTTACGTGGTTCAATAACGACTACACTCCTGAGGCGGCTATCGGTACAGGCGTGACGCGTCAGCTCAAGGACGAGGCGAAGGACGGCTACATCGGGGACTACTTCTTCGATGAGGAGTTCCTTGATCAGAACGAGGAGGGTGAGGAAGATGAACAAGACGCTCTTTAAACAGCACGACAGCAGATGGAGGAGCCTTCCGTATCCGACCAAGAGCTGCAACGTAGGTCATGCGGGGTGCGGTCTTGTGGCATGTACCCACATCGCCATCGAACAGGCGGGCAAGTGGAACTGGACACCGAAGGTCCTGAGACCCTACATGGTCAAGAAGGGCTATGCGGTAGCCGGTCACGGCACCACATGGCAGGGCATAACCAATACGCTCAAGTACCTCGGTCACTCGAGGGTGGTATGGGTAAAGAAGGGCGAGCCGATGAGCAAGGCGTGGGCGGAGCTGGACAAGGGCAACCGCATCGGCATTATCCTGTTCAACTCGAACAAGGCTCCAAACGGGACCAGGTGGACCTCAGGCGGCCACTATGTAGCCTTCACGGACTACAAGAAGGACAGCAAGGGCAAACACATCTTCTACACAAAGGACTCAGGACCGAGAGACCACGACTCAGCCAAGCATGGATATTACTCCTATGAGAACTCTATGAAGGGCTGTGTCAATCAGATGTGGATTGTCGAGCGCATAAACGCTCCGAAGCCGTACAAGATAACAAAGCCGTACACAGGCAAGCTCCCGTCCAAGACCGTCAAGAAGGGGAGCAAGGGGGCAGACGTCAAAGCCTTGCAGACCTTCCTCAACTGGGCACTCGGCACGAAGCTCTCTGTCGACGGCAAGGCGGGATCTAAGACGGTGGCAGCCATCAAGAAGTTCCAGAAGGCTCAGGGACTGACTCAGGACGGTAAGTTCGGGAGCAAGAGCAAAGCAAAGGCTCAGGCACTGATCAAGAAATATGCAAAGTAGGTGACGGACAATGTCAGACGCAGTTTTAGTAGCATTCATAACCGGCGGTCTGGCCATCATAAGCAACATCATGGTGGCTATGGCTCAGAACAGCAAGACCATCTATCGCATCGAGCAGCTCGAGAAAAAGATGGACAAGCACAACGACCTGATCGAGCGCGTGGCCGTCATCGAACGTGACGAGAAGACTCAGTGGAAACAGATAGACGAGATCAAGGCGAGACTCGAGAAGATATAGGAGGGCACTATGCTCAAAATAGACGGAAATCAAAACATAACACTCACGAGAGGGGACACGCTGACAATGACAGTCACTCTGCTGCAAGAAGTAGAACCAGTCCCTCCGGCAACCGAGCCGACTATCGAGCCGTATGTCCCGGAAGAGGGCGATGTGATCCGCTTCGCAGTCTCGAAAGGGTACAAGGGCGAGCCGGGGTATGAGCTCCAGTTCGCAAAAGAGATCCCGCACGACACACTGACGTTCACGGCATCCAGCACCGAGACAGCACTCGAGTACAGAACATACAACTACGATGTCGAGTTAACTCACACGGACGGATGCGTGGACACCTTCATCAGCGGGAAGATTACCATAGTAGGGGAGGCGAAGTGATGCACGTATACGGAGAACTGTCAGGCGTTTTGACACCAGCCGGGACTCTCTCCGGCACACTCTCGACGCCTCAAACAATCACAGGACAGCTCACGGTGCCTCAGTACGTAAATCCTCCGGCCTATACCGGCCCGTATGAGGTGACACCGAGCAGCACCGAACAGGTCTTGAACACAGATGCGTTCTATATGAATGGCAACGTAATTATCAATCCGGTCCCGTCCAATTATGGGCTAATCACATGGAACGGATCAACTCTCACAGTTTCGTAAGGAGGGCAACATGGCTCAAAACGTAATAATCAACGGCGTAACATATCAGAACGTCCCTGAAGTCGATATCCCGAAGAGCGGGGGAGGGACAGCAAAATTCTATGACACAGCCGGTGCGGATGCAGCTGCCGGCGATATCCTGTCCGGCAAGTCCGCGTTCAACTCGTCTGGATCTATCAGCGGAAGCATGGCGAATAACGGCGCGACAGGCGGCACGATCAGCACGAAGGCTGGCTCTGTTACGATCCCAGCCGGATACACCTCAGGCGGTACGGTATCCATCTCCAGCACCGAGCAGTCAAAGATAATCGCGTCCAACATCAAAAGCGGCGTGACTATTCTCGGACAGGCTGGATCTCTTGCGCTCCCGACGATATCACAGGACAGCACAACGAAGATACTGAGCATCAGCTAAAAGGGAGGTGTTCTAAATGGCACAGAACATCACTCTAATGGGTGCGTCATACAGTGACGTCCCGGCTGTGACGCTGCCTAAGACGGGCGGAGGTACGGCTTCGTTTACCGATGTGACCGATACGACTGCGGCAGCTGCGGACGTGGCCACTGGCAAATACTTCTACACTGCTGCCGGTGTCAGGACACAAGGCACAAACAGCGGTGGAGGTGGCACATCAAAGAATGTGCAGGTATTACAAAGTACAAGTAGAGCCAACTCATCTTCGCTCACAAAGGTGCTCGGTGATTTGACCGTATCAAAGACGGGAACATATGATGTCTATTGGTCGGGCGGCAGGACGAATACATCAACAAGTTACACTTGGGGAACAAGGCTTTATGTTGACGGTTCAGGCTACGGCACGGAAAACACATCTTGGACTAACAACTGTCAGAGCAACCACTTGTCAAATGTGTCGCTGACGGCAAATCAGAAACTATCCGTTTACGCAAGGGGTAGGTCGGGAAGTTATTACACTTTCGTACCAATGCTCGTCATCATAGAGGCATAGGTCGCTCAGGGGTGGGCGGCGGTTTTCACCTCCTTTCTTTACAATACGCAAGAGAAAACCGGGGCTTTTTTACAAGTCCCGGCTCTTTTGCGTTTTTGACTTAAAAAACGAGGCGTTTATTTTCGATATAAGCGATTTTATTAAGATTCGATGACCTGTGTATCCTTGTGAATTAGACCGTTACAGAGTCATAAGCGGCTACGACTCGAGAGGCGAGGGCATTGATACGAGCTGGGCCCGATATCCTGACTTTTTCTTGTCCCTCGTTATCGAATCGGATCCATTTCACGCCTTCGTCGGATTTGTACTCGATAAACACGGTGCCGTCTACCATAAGCAGTAGGGAACCATTGTCACCGAGTGCAGCGTCGATAGCATCGATGTCACGACCTTCGTCAGCAAGTACGGCACAGATTGCACCGAGTAGTCTCTTCTCAGGGTCAGTAGCTCCGGCCTTATTTAATTGATTGACTAACTTATAAGTGATACCGAACTGGTCAGCTTCAGCCTCGTTCGTTCTGGTAATGAGATCCGACAGCCTCCGATTGTGCATAGCCTCGAATCCGTCCTTGATGTCATCATAGGAGTAGGTGATAGAAGCGGTTGTCATATCTTTCCACGGTTCACCACCAAGTTCCTTATAACACTTGAAGCAGATCATGTTCTTATCTTTCAGTTTTAGTGCCTGATGGGTAATTCCCATACCACCACGACCACATCTTACACACTTTGCCATTGTCATCACCTCCGATGAGATTATACATAATTGTTAAGAAATTCGGAAGAGGGGGTTTACAACTTGTAGGGCGATATATATAATAAGACTCGAGGTGAGACAACTATTCCTAAAATCATAATGCGAATTACAGTATTCAGTCCTTAAAGGTTGATATATAGGACAGTCTAAATTATACACTCACCTCAATTAACATAGGAGGTGAGTTTTTTTATGAGACGTTCAAGCTACGAACAATTCGCCATCGTCCACGCAGACTCGGCATCGTTATTCAATGAGCAGCTGAACGAAGAGATCTATCGACTCAGAGACTACCATCCAGTAGTACATTTCTCGGAGTCAATCCCATTCTATGCACAGATCAAGTACACGGTAACACACTCAACACCTGAGTGCCTCGGAGACGAGTACGAGCTTCAGGGTGTCACTTTTGCGTGTGCTCTGTGCCCTCACTTTCTCCCGGTTAAGACGAGAAAGGGTAACGAGGACAAGAGGTGCAAGATAGGGGACTGCTCGTATGACGGGAACGAGTTCGGCAGAGCCTTTAACAGTTCCGATGCGTGTGACCATCTTTATGAACTGATCAAGGAAGGGAAGGTGAAACTATGCTTTACGGAATAGGCGTGACGGTGATTCTGCTCTCGTGTGCGTTCTGCGGCGGATCTGTACTGGTCCCGAACGTGATCGCTGCGATAGGGCTCGTACTGGTACTGATTGGAAGGAGGTCAGAAAATGGCAAGTACACAGACACAGAGAGATAGAGTTCTGCACTATCTCAGGACAAGAGGAGGGCTGACAGTCAGAGAGGCCATGATAGAGCTGAACATCAACTGTCTGCCGAAGAGAATCGAGGAGCTCCGCAATATGGGGTATCCAATCAAGACCGAGTGGGTCTACGGAAAGAATGTCAGGTATGGAGTCTACAAGCTCGAGGAGGTGACAGTATGAAACATATCTACGATAAGAAGAGAGCGTTCGTTGAATCGCTGAACGCACCGCTCAGGGCCCTGAGAGACTTCGAGGCAATCGAGTACGCAAGAGATCCGATTCAGGGTGACGAGTACATCCGTATCAAGGACAAGCTCGGACAGGTGTTCTACGTGAACGTGACCGGAGACAGCGAGGAGGCTATTCTGCTCGAGGTGGCAAGGATGACGCTCGGGACAAAGGCTGTCGGATTCGTGACCAGCAGAGAGAGGATCAGACAGATCGCTCCGATGTTCAGGAAGGCGGTGTCGTGATGGTATTCAAACTAACAGAGTTTATAAAGGAGTTCGTACACGTCAAAGAAGAGTACGGATATGTCGAGGTTAAAAAGACCTACGAGGTTACCAACTACGATGACCTTCAGAATTTGCTTCTGACTCTTATCGATTTCGGTGACAAGAAGCTCAAATTCGAGGTCGAGAAAATCGAGGAGGTGACTGAGTAATGGCAGAACTGACAGGTGACTACAGAAAATTCATGGACAAGAACTATCTCGGCGCGTGGGACGTCCCGGACGGTGAGGATCTCATCCTGACCATAGACAAAGCAGCTCGCGATGATGTCAAGAACGAACGCGGAACGGAAAGGAAGCTGACCATCCACTTCGTCGAGGACTATAAGCCGATGATACTGAACGCTACCAACTCGAAGGCCATCTCAGAGGCTTGCGGATCAACTAAGGTCGAGACGTGGGCCGGAAAGAGAATCGCCATATATACGACTAAGGTCACAGCATTCGGTGGCACTACAGACGCACTCCGCATCAGGAACTATCCTCCGAAGGAGACGAAAGCATACTGTGATAACTGCGGTTCACTCATCGAGCCACACGGCAGCTACTCGGTCAACAAAATCGTCACGATGTCCCGGGCGAAATACGGGCAAGCTCTCTGCTGGGAGTGTGCTCAGGCAAAGAAGGAGGCGGGAGAATGAGTAGACGCGGCATAACTCAGTACGAGGTCGACCATCAGGAGAACATCATGCTGATAGACTCGCACTGGTTCGATAGGGACTGTGACGAGGACTGGGATGATGAGGAGGTGTTCGAAGACGATGACATTGACGAGTTCTAACTATTACAGCCCTGAGGCGAACCGCGAGTACTGGTCAGTATCACTCTTCAAGGCTTTTGACAGGTGCGAGGCTGCTGGTCTCACATCGGTCAGGGGCCAGTACGAACGACCTGAGACGGATGCGCTTCTCATCGGTTCGTATGTGGACGCATACTTCACCGGGGACCTCGATGAGTTCGTGGGTAATCACGCCGATGTGATGTTCAAGAAGAACGGTGAGCTCTACGCCAAGTACGAACACGCTAACAAGATAATCAACACGGTCGAGTGCCAGCCGTTAATGATGGACTTCCTTCAGGGCGAGTACCAGAAGATATTCACTGCGGATCTCTTCGGTGTCCCGTGGAAGATCAAGACGGACGTGGTTATTTCCGGAAAACGTATAGTCGACCTCAAGTGCGTAAAGGACTTCAAGCCGATATATCAGGACGGGTTCGGGTACCGGTCATGGATTGAGTACTGGGGGTATGACATACAGGGTGCGATCTATCAGAAGGTAGTCGAGCTGGTCACAGGCGAGAGACTCCCGTTCTATATCGCAGCGGTCACAAAAGAGCCAGTCCCGGACGTGGATGTGATCGAGCTGCCTCAGTCCGTACTCGATACGGCTCTCAAGGTGGTCGAGGCGAAGATAGATGAATTTGACCTTGTAAAGATAGGCGAGATCAAGCCTAAACGTTGTGAGGTCTGTGAGTACTGTAAGCAGACGAAGATATTGACTAAGCCGAGTGTGTACGAGGTGGAGTGATGGGAAGAAAAAAATTTCAAGATGACACAAAAGAACTTCTATATAGAGAAATGTATCTGGTTCTGAAAGATCGTAATCGTAGGTCAGATAACTTAAAGGCATTTGGAAAGACCGAGGACCAGTGCATAACGGAAAGCGAAAAGCGAGAGCTTGAAGGATATATGCTCGCTGACGAATTGCTGGACGCAATAAACGAAAACCAGCCAATTCCGTTTACAAAGTCAAATATGAGTGCCGCCCTTCAGCATGGAAGAAGGCAACTTGACAAGAAAAGATTAAAGGTAACCCAGTGGATCATGGCTTCTCCAAAAGGGTTATTCTTGCCGAAATCAGAGAATGATAAACGGATATGCGCTTATGTGGTTCAAAACTTCAAAGACATTAATTCAAGAAATACAACACAAGTGCCATTATTTGCTGAAGTTCTCCGCATAAATCCGGACGGGCTTAGAGAAGCATTTCACGAGGCTAATAAAGAGTGGGAAGTTTCAAATGAAATGAAGCCGTGGGCCGTATGGTCATCAATTATGGACGATGCTTACGACAGCTATACGGCCTTAGAGCCAAACTATAGGGATGATGATTACTGGAGGTAATAATGCTTAACCGACACGAAATAATGGGCCGACTCGTCCGAGACCCGGAACTGACAACAAATGCGGACGAGACCAAAAACAGAATCAATTTCACCGTTGCCGTTGATGATGATTATGGCGACGGCACTGAGTTCATCGACTGCGTGATGTTCGGCAAGAGGGCCGGCGTCATTGACAAATACTTCAAGAAAGGCGACGGGATCTACGTTGCCGGAAAGGGCTCTGTCCACTCCTATGAGGACAAGTCCGGAATCAAGCGCAAGTCGTACTCTATCGTAATTCGTGACTTCAACTTCCCGCCGGGGTCCAAGTCGGGCAAGGCTCAGGCCGATGACGGTGAGTGGAAGAAACAAGAAGAGGATATACCGTTCTGAGCCATGACTAAAGAAGAAGCGAAGGCTAATCAGGATCGCATCGAGGCGAGCGGTTTCAAACTCGATTGGTGGTACGGGACGAATTGCGAAAAGTGTTGCGGAGTCTTTCCGAAGTTCAGAACATTTGGAGACCTCGGAGGGCATTCCAGATGCTTCTACGAATGCGAGGTCTGCGGAAAGCGGACAGACAACTTCGACATGCCTTTTCAGGCAGAGAAAGCATGGAACGATCACGAATACATATCGAATCAATTGAGGTGGTTCTGATGTGGCAGATAACACTTGAGGAACTGGGGGCTGACAAGGTCAAGCCGAAAAGGACACGGAACCCAAGCGGGTGCATCAACTATATCTGTGGCATCTGCCTGGAGCCCGTCGGTATCTTCGGCCCTCCGTCATACCACGAGCAAGGGTGGCTATACCGTCGGAGCACTTGCCCGAACGGACACGTTGTCGACTGGGAGGGTATCGAGTGAAGCACCTCATCAGCGACACCAGAGAGAAAAAGAATCAGCACGTCCTCAACTACTTCAACAAAGTTGGTATCAAGTACGAAGTCTGTAAACTCGACTTTGGCGACTACATGGATGTGTATAGACCTTACATCTGCATCGATCGGAAACAGAATATAGCGGAACTCGCTAAAAACTGCACCTCTGATAAAGAACGGTTCAAACGCGAAATATTGCGAGCTCAGGCAGCCGGTTGTCAGCTCGTGATACTCGTTGAACAGAATCGATACAAGGACAGAGACAAATGGATCCGGGTTAATAACATCTCGGATCTGATGCTCTGGTCCAGTCCACACACCAAGATACGAGGTGAAAAGGTCTATCGTGTACTCGCCTCATGGTGTGCCCACTATCCACTTCGAGTGGAATTTTGCGACAAGAGAAATACTGGTAGACGAATACTGGAGATTATATACAAATGACAAGTATCAGAAAGAAGAAGATACGCCCGGGTGCGCTCGTGATGGTCACGTATCCGCTGGACAAGAACGAGCAGACGAACAACCCGGCGAGGAAGTTAGAGGGTCAGGAGTTCACTGTGAGGAGGCGTGTCAATGTCCATACCCGCAGCGGAGAAAAGGGATACTGGGAGCTTTACGGAGCGGTATCAGACAAGGGCGTTCCGTATGGGTTCCTCGATGAAGAGCTCTATGTGATAGCGGAGGTAAACAGATGTCACTGATAGACAAGGAAAAGACAGTCGAGGCTATTGCGACATATTTGTTCGTGAACGATGCGATACGCGGGCCTAAGCCGGGGAAGATATGTGACTATCTGGTATTCGCTCAGTCGATACTGACGGACGTGCCGGAGACTGATGTGATCAGGTGCAAGGACTGCGTACACTGGCAGCTCCTGACATCACCGTTCGGGCTCTGTGTCTGGAACGAGGACAACAAGAGACAGATGGAAGAGAAGGGGTTCTGCTCCTGTGGGGTGAAGAGATGAGCAAGTACATCGAGATCGACGAACTGATATCGGCAATCAAGACGGCACCAGTATGGACCGGCCTCGATGCGATAGAGAGGATAAAGACTCTGTCGACCATCGACATCGTGCGGTGCAAGGAGTGCAAGTGGGATAAAGCACAAATGATACCAAAAGAGGTCAAGTGCATATATCAGCATGATGCCGATGACTATTGCTCATACGGAGAAAGGAGAGAGCCGTGAAAGAAGTAATAATGAAAGTGCCGTCATTTTCCGCTGACTATCCTAAAGCACCGATATATGTTGCTGATTTGGTGCGGTGCAAGGAGTGTAAGTACGGAGATACAGGAACAGATGAAGATGGCAATCTGTTTTGGAAGTGTTTAGGCGGACATTATGGTGGTACAAATCCCGATGACTTCTGCTCATACGGAGAAAGAGAGGGCGAGTGATGATACCCGAAAGAGAACGAGAAGCACTAATGCGTCTGACGATGTGTGCAAGGGAAGAATGCAGAATATGTATGTATCAGAAGCGGTGTGATTTCGACTTTCAGTACGAACTTGCTACCAAGAATATGAACATACTCGCAGACGCTTTAAGGACAGACCGCAAGACCGAGCAGACGGAAAGGAGCAACGAATGAGAGCGAGAACAGAAGCAGAGATAAAGGCATATATTGATGGATATAATGCTTGTTACAAACAATTCTGCGAGTGTCTTAAAGTCAGACCGCTATGGAAAGCAATAAAGAAAATGGATTTGTTCGTGACGGCTGTAAATGGGTGCGTTGAGGACGAGCCACAGTATATATTGCGAGAGCCTACAGATGAAGAGAGGCAAGCCATCATAGAATGTGCAAAGGACGAGCCGCAGACGGATTGCTCGTGGAAATAACAACGGCATTACAGGGGACGGACGGATATTCAATACTTATAAACATCATTATTCTTTTCTAAGTGCTCCTTTTTTCATACAGCCGTCCGTCCTCTGTTTGCAGATATGGAGGACCAACAATGGCAAGACAGACAACTAAACGCAAGGTCGAGACACCGGAGGACGCGCTTATACCGAGCGCGGTAGAAAAAGAAATTAAGGATAGAGTCGCGAACCTGTCGGCAGCTGAACTTATCAAGCACGAGATTGGTATCGATGCGCTCAGAGCCGAGATAGACCGACTCAACTGGGTTATCAGGCAGAAGGATCTCACAATCAACGCGCTCCAGAAGGGAAACGAACAGATAAGCGACGAGCTGAGCAAGGAAAGAAATAAATAGCACTTTATGAACAACGAATTTTTAGATGCTGCAATAGAATACGCATCGAAAGGCATGGCGGTGTTTCCGCTGAAGCCTCGAGCGAAGGAGCCGATAACTAAGAATGGCGTGAAGGATGCGACCACCAACTTCAACATCATAAAGAAGTGGTGGTCTAAGCATCCGAACGCTAACATCGGTATCGCTTGCGGAGAACCATCCGGCGGTCTGCTCGTCATTGACCTCGACTTAAAAGAGAATGGTATCAACGGACTGGACACGCTTCACAACTGGGAACGCGATAACGGTGAGCTGCCGGAGACAGTAAGGTCTATTACCGGTAAGGGTGGGGCTCACATTTTTTATAGAATCAACTATAAAGAGAAGAACCGAGTAAACCTCCTCGAAGGCATTGATGTCCGATCCGATGGAGGATATATCGTCGCTCCGCCGTCAATTCATCCGAACGGCCGACGCTACGAGTGGGAATATGATCCTGACGAGTATGATATCGCTGAGGCTGATGAGTCCGTTCTCAGACTGCTCTCAACTGGAAAGAAGGCAGAAGTAGATACGTTCATTATGCCTGAGACTGTCCAGAGCGGCAAACGAAACGATACCATCTATCGACTCGCGTGTTCTCTTCAGGCTAAAGGACTTCCGGACAACGTAATACTCGTTACGTGTCAGTCATCTAACAAGACTATGTGCAATCCACCTTTAGATGACGATGAGATCGAGAAAATAGTGGAAAGCGCACTGAAGCACGATAAGGGCACGACAATCTCTGCTGAAGCCCGCCAGATGAATCTACTCTATATTACCGACAGTAAGGGCAACCAGAAGATCCGGCAGTGTGCCGAAAACGTGGCGAGGGTTTTGCTTAATGACCCGAAGATTGCCGGCAAGATAAAGGATGATACATTCGGACATCGTCTGATGTATTTAGGTCAACTCGACTGGAGAGAGGCTGGCGACACTTATGGAGAGTGGACGGACAAGGATGATTCCGCTTTACGTGCATATCTTGATATACGCTATGGCCTCAGAAATAAAGCAGATTATGAGGACGGCTTTAATATGGCACTATTCGAAAACAAGTACAATCCATTAGTTGGCTATCTCGATGCCCTTGAGTGGGATGGTAAGCCGCGTATCAATGAAGCCCTTACGCATTTTCTCGGGGCGGATCCATCAGATTATAACGTCTCAGTGCTGCACACTTTTCTTCAAGGCGCAGTCCGGAGAGCCTATGAGCCCGGGTGTAAATTCGACTATATGCTTGTGCTCATCGGTAAGCAAGGAGATGGCAAATCTACATTCTTTAAGATGATAGCCCAAAACGATGAATGGTATGACGAGAACTTCAATTTTAAGGACACTAACAGTAAAACCACCATTGAAAACATGTCCGGCAAGTGGATCCTCGAGATGGGCGAAATGGACACAATGAAGAAGGATATCGTTACGGCTGACGCTTTAAAGGCCTTTGTTACGACTCAGGCCGATTCGTACCGGGTACCATTCGGCAGAAGGCCGGAGCGGAGACCGAGGCAGTGTGTGTTTTGCGGCACCTCAAACGATATCAACTTCCTTAAGGACCGCACCGGGAACAGACGCTACCTGCCAGTGGATTGTCACGCAACAAAGGAAACAAAGTCGAGGATATTTGACTATGCTTACGCTCGTCCATACTTCAGGCAGCTCGTGGCCGAAGCGGTCCACTACTATAAGCAGCACAAGAACGAGCCGCTCACGTTGCCGTACTGGTTAGAGGAGACAGCTAAACAGATGCAAGAAGGCCACATGGAAGAGGACGTCTGGGTGTCTATCATTCAAGATTTCCTCGATAACGAGCCAGTCGCAAGAGTGAACGCTGCGTATCTGTATGATAAAGCTTTCGATCGCAATCCAGTCGATATGCGAAAGGGTGAGACGTCGAGGATCCTGACCATTATGCGTCACGATATTAAAGGCTGGCACGAGGTAGGTAAGGCGAGATTGAGCGGTTATGGTAATAGCGGAATCTGTTTCGAACGCGACAAAGATACACAGTTAGGCGACACTAACTCGGCGTTTTCCGAGGTCAGTGATGACGAAGTTATTCCATTTTAGGTGCGCGGGGTGTCGCCTTAAACCTCAAAAATGTCGCCTTAGAAGGCCAATTTTAGAGCAAGGCGACATCAAGGGCGACACGTCAACCCATTGAAATTCCAACGGATTAGGCTGTTTGTCGTCTATGTCGCCTTAACTTATAAATAGAATAACTTTTATATAAATATTATTAGGAAAATATATATAAGGTATATACGTAGGGCGACAAGGGCGACAAGGCGACAGAAGGGAGATAAATGACTGCACGAGAATACTTGGAGCAATATAGAGAGGCTGTTCGTAGAGCTGAGCGGTACCATGAAGAATACCGGACGGAGTGTATATTGATAGACTCAGTACGATCACTATCAGATAACGACGGGATGCCGCACGGGACTCATATATCAAATCCAACCGAGGAAAAAGCAATTCGCCTCGCGGACAAGGCGCTCCAGTGGAAATTTGCAGAGCTGGATGCAATCGCAATCAGGCAAGAGATATTCGAGACAGTGGACTGTGTACCGGGGCTTCCGGGTGATGTTCTCTACCATCGTTTCGTTAATCTACGAAAATGGGAAGACGTATGTGATTGTGTACACTATTCTTGGGAGACGGTGAGAGACGCATGGCACGAGGGCGAAAGAATCATTGATGAGATACTTTCCGCAAGAAGTAGCAATAATAGGCTGATATAATGTTAGTGTCAGAAGTATGTAATACACACCTGACACTCACTCACCTCAGCCGGGGCGAGGAACCTCGGCGTTATGCCGGTAACAGTAGCGCGGTGCAACTCCGCAACCGGCAATCTGCCAATGAAAGTATTATGATAGGTCAGCAACGGGACGGGTTCGCTCGTCCTTTTGCTTTGGTTGGAATATGAAGTATATCGTGATGTGCGGCGGCGAGTATCCGAAGTTCGACACACCTCGGCAGCTGCTCAGGATAAACGGCGAACCGATAGCGGCGAGAACGATTCGGCTCCTGAGGGAGAACGGCATCGAGGATATCTCAGTCAGTGCGACAGACGAACGGTTCAAGCAGCTGGGCGTTCCGATGCTGGTACACGATAACGGATACCGAGCGTGGGAGTACAACGTCTGTGAAGGCTATTGGTGTGACGGATTCTATCCGACTACCGAGCCGGTCTGTTATGTGTTCGGTGATGTGGTGTTCAGTCCGGCAGCGATCAAGACCATAGTCGGGACCGAGACGGATGATGTCGCGTTCTTCGGTTCAGCGTGGCCGTGGCCGGCTGAGTATCCTAAGCCGTGGATAGAGCCGTATGGCTTCAAGGTGGTAAACCTCGAACACTTCTGGAAGTCTATCGAAGAAGTCAAGCGCATCGACAAGGCGGGCGGATTCAATCGCAAGCCAATAGCGTGGGAGCTATGGAACGTGATACATGGCGGACCGGATCCGAATTATATCTTCTCGGATTCATACGTGCATATCAACGATTGGACGTGTGACATCGATAAGCCGGAAGAAATTCCGCTGCTTGAGAGACTTGCGAGGTACGCCGATGTCTAAACCATTTGCAAGGAAGTTCTACAGCTCGCAAGGATGGCGTGACTGCCGGAATACTTACACAGCAAGCCGTGGCCATATCTGTGAGAGGTGTCTGCGTCGGGGCATACTGGCTCGCGGTGAGATCGTACACCACAAGATAGAACTGACTCCGGAGAACATAGACGACCCGAGCATCACGTTGAACTGGGACAACCTCGAGCTGCTCTGTAGATTCTGTCACGACGAGGTGCATGACCATAGAGCGAAGTGCCGGCGTTTTTCAATCGGACCGGACGGAGAAATTATCATCGACACTCCCCCCGATACGAACGAAAACGCCGTCCAGACTCATATACACATCTGACGC
>JAEZEI010000116.1 GCA_023417815.1 Bacteroidota bacterium
GGGCGGGGACAGGCGCACGGATTGAGTTTCTCCGTTCCTGCAGGAATAAAACCGCCACCCTCCCTTGTAAATATATTTAAGGAAATAAAGAGAGATATAGGCATTAATATGCCTCCCAATTTCGGAAACCTCACAGCCTGGGCACAGCAGGGAGTATTGCTTTTGAATGCAGCGCTCACCGTTCGCGCCGGCGAACCTTTCAGTCATGCCCGTTACGGCTGGTCGGAATTCACTGATGCCGTTATAAAAAAGATCTCAGAAGGAAAGGAAAACGTGGTGTTCCTGTTGTGGGGCAGGTTCGCACAGGAAAAACAGCCACTGATAGACGAGACCAGGCACTTTGTACTCAAAGCTGCCCACCCCTCGCCCTTCAGCGCCGATAAAGGTTTCTTCGGCTGCAGGCATTTCAGCAAAACAAATGAATTGCTGGTTTCAACCGGGCAAAACCCGGTCGACTGGAAGCTGGAGATGTGAGGTGGGTTGGAAGTTGGAAGTTGGAGGTTGGAAGTTGGAGGTACAAATAAACACTAAACAATCAACTTTAAACATTAAACTTAACCCCCACTCCTGCAGCCTTGATCAACTTCTCTTCTCCATACTGTTTCTTCACGCTGTCGATGGCCTGGTAGAGTTTTATCATCTGGGGAGTGTCTTCAAAGAGCCGTACCTGGTAATTACCGGGCACGAGGTTGGTGAAGCGTACACCCAGGAGGCGCACCAGCAACCGGCGGTCGTACAGTTTCCGGAAAAGCTCTTTCGCTGTTTTGATGAGCACATGGTCGGCGCTGGTATAAGGTATTGAAACCTGTTTGGTAAAGGTTTCGAAATTGGAATAGCGCAGCTTAACGGTAATGCATCCTGCCAGTTTATTCTGCCTGCGTAATTCAAAGCCTATTTTTTCCGTCATGCGCAGTAACTCTCCTTCCAGGAAGGCCATATCAATGGTATCCTGCTGAAAGGTATTCTCTGTTGAAATGGACTTCTGTTCATGAAAAGGAACCACCGGGGTTTCATCAATACCGTTGGCCCGCCGCCAAAGTTCAGTGCCATTCTTACCAAGCAGGTTCTGAAGCATTTCCACCGGGATATCGCTCAGCACTTTCACGGTTTCCACTCCCATCCTGAAAAGCAGGTAAGCAGTTTGTTTTCCTATACCCGGGATCTTGATGATGCTCAGCGGAGCAAGAAAGGATCTTTCATGGCCGCAGGGTATTTCTATCTTCCCGTTAGGCTTCACCTCGTTGGTGGCTACTTTACTTATAAGTTTATTACTGGCCAGTGCGCATGAAACAGGCAGCCCGCTTTCCCGGATCACCTTCTTTCGAAGGTCTTCCGTAAAAAGACTGCAGCCGAAATATTTGTCCATCCCGCTCATATCAATGTAGAATTCATCGATCGATGATTTCTCAAACAGCGGAACAGTATCGCGGATGATGTCCGTTACAAGGTGGGAATACCTGCTGTAAGCTTCCATATCCCCGCGTATGATGATGGCATCAGGACAAAGCCTGCGGGCAGCCTTCATAGGCATGGCACTGTGTATGCCGAAACGCCTTGCCTCGTAGCTGCATGATGCTACCACTCCCCTGTCGCCGCTTCCACCGATAAGTACAGGTTTCCCTTTCAGGGAAGAATTCCGGAGTTGTTCCACCGATACAAAAAATGAATCGAGGTCGAGATGTGCTATATGCCTGCCTTGATCGAACAACATGTTATACAAATTTTCTTTGTTTATAACCGGCCTTCTCCATATGGCTTACTTCTATATTATATACACCAAAGTCCTGCACCACCTTCCCGGTGATCCTGTAAAAGCCCTGTCCTTTTACCGGGTACTTTTTCAGCGCCCCGGGAAAGTGAACAGTATCAATCCAGTCGAGGTTTGAATCCAGGAATGTTGCAAACGACATTATCTCTTTGCGGATGGTAGGCACCACTTTATGTTCAATGAAATAACCAAGCACGGTAATGGTCTGGTGCAGGTGTAACGGTATCTCGCGTGCGGGCACATAACGTGCAGGATCATCATCAACCAGTTCAAAAGGATTGCATAAAGGAAAATCGAGCAATTCCATTTCATCATACAGGTCGTCGAGCCTGTTGTCGCATAAAACAGGAAGTTTGAAATCGCGGGGCGCTTCGCCGAACAGGGTTTCTCCCGCTGTTGCTTTTACTTTTTTGCGCAGGAAGTTTGCTTCCCATAATAGCTGCTTCTTGGTTTTACCGGTAAACCTGAAAGCTCCTATGCGTACCAGTATGTTCAGTTGTTCGGCGCCTGCGCCGGTCCGTTCAATAAACTCGTGAAGACTCAGGAACCTGCCATGCCTGCTGCGTTCAGCAACTATCTTTTCCACCAGGGCATCTTCAAGTGATTTAATGTGGATGAAGCCGGTGTACACATCATTCCCGTTTATGGAAGTATGAATGTTGCTTTCGTTTATGCAGGGAAGGTGGATAGTGGCCCCGGTTTTCCTGAGTTCCAGGAAATAAAGTTCACGCGAATAAAAGCCGCCGAAGTTATTGATCACGGCAACCATGAATTCTTTCGGGTAATAGGTTTTCAGGTACAGGCTCTGGTAGCTCTCCACGGCAAACGATGCTGAATGTGCTTTTGAAAAGCTGTAGCCGCCAAAGCTTTCTATCTGCCTCCACACTTCGGCTGTTATCTCTCCAGGATAATTCCTTTCACGGCAATTCTGAAAAAATGTTCTTTTGATACGCTGCATTTCTTCGTTACCCCGGTATTTTCCGCTCATGGCGCGGCGGAGGATGTCAGCCTCACCCATATCAAGTCCTGCAAAATGATGCGCCACTTTAATTACATCTTCCTGGAAGACCATTACCCCGTATGTTTCTTCGAGCAGTTCCTTCATTACAGGATGTATATAATCAATATTGGCCGGATCATGATAGCGTTCTATATACGCTTTCATCATTCCGCTGCTGGCAACTCCCGGCCTGATGATTGAACTGGCGGCAACAAGGGTGAGGTAGTTATCGCACTCCAGTTTTTTCAGCAACTGGCGCATGGCAGGCGATTCAATATAAAAGCAGCCGATGGTGTCCACTTTCCGGATCTGTTCATTTACACGCCTGTCGTGCTTAAGCTTGTTGAAATCATGAATATCAATATCGATCTGCCTGTTGGATTTGATTATGGACAAGGCTTCGCGTATATGACCCAGCCCGCGCTGGCTGAGGATGTCGAGCTTATACAATCCTATATTCTCTGCAACGAACATATCGAGCTGCACTGTCGGAAATCCTTTCGGCGGCATGAACAGGGTGGCATAACTGGTGATCGGTTCGTCTGAAATGAGCATACCTCCCGGGTGAATAGAGAGATGGTTGGGAAAATCCTTTATCAGTGTGCTGTACCGGATGATCATTTCCTTTATCCTGTCGTCGGGCGCCTCCCCTGCAGCAAGGCGGTCTATCTCTTCCTTTGGCAAACCAAATACCTTCCCGAGTTCACGCACCACCGCACGGTACTGGAAGGTGCTGTACATCCCCAGTAATGCAACATGTTTCTTTCCATAGCGCTTGAACACATAATCGATCACTTCGTCGCGGTCGAGCCACGAAAAATCCATATCGAAATCAGGAGGGGAAGTTCGGTGAGGATTCAGGAACCGTTCAAAATAAAGATCAAGTTCAAGAGGGTCCACATCAGTGATATGCAGGCAATACGCCACCATTGAATTGGCCCCGCTTCCCCTTCCCACATAATAAAATCCGCGCAATTGCGCGTAACGCACGATATCCCATGTTATGAGAAAGTAAGCGTTGAAGCCCAGTTCATCAATGATGCGCAATTCCTTTTGCAATCTTGCCTTTGCGGCAGCATCATTTCCATAGCGGGAAACCAGTCCATCATGCGCCAGCTTGGAAAGCAATACCCTGTCATCCTCTTTCGAGGCGCTGAATACCTTCTTGTTCTTGTCGCGGTAGAACTCCATTTCAATATTGCAGCGTTCAAGCAGTTTGTATGTTGCCGTAATAATGCCGGGATACTTACCGAATGCGTTCAATAACGCTGAAGGTGAAACGAAGGTTTCACCGGGATGTGCGACAGCCTCCGGGGGAAGTTTTGACAGGATGGTATTCTTATCGATGGCACGGAGCAGGCGGTGCACATTATAGAATTGCTTATCAGGAAAAGTGACCGGCTGCAATACCACGAATGCATCGGGATATTTTGCCATCGGTATTCCAAAGAGCTTTGTGACCTCCCAGGGATGAACACCGATCCGTTCATTCTGCTGCAGGCTTTCCACGTTGTGCCCCAGGGGAAAGATCACAAAACCATCCTCCACATCATCAAAAAAATGATGACCCGCACGGTAAGCAGGGAATGGCTGGTGTGCCTGCAGATGCATCGAAAGAAAGCTGTGTATCCATGCAAGACCCCGGTTGTTGGCGGCAATGAGTATGTAAAGCAGTTCGTCTTCGTTGCGGATCTCTGCTCCCACAACGGGCTTTATCCCTTTTTCCAGGCAGTACTGCACAAAATCCCATACATCGCAGGTAGAATTGATATTGGTAAGCGCCAGGGCCTGAACGCCTTCATCAGCCGCCTTATCCACCAAAACCTTGTGCGACATAGTGCCATAGCGGAGCGAGAAGTATGTTTTACAATTGAGATACATCACCGCTAAGGTAGAAATTTGCTAAAGGATTTAGCATTCTGCTAAGCGGATTTTTTATTCCTGAAGCGTTCAAAGAGAGCAACATTCATGAGAATCAACAACATACCATAAAAAATATCTTCAACTGGTATGGTAAGGATCCGGACCCCGAGATTCTCAGCATTATTATAGGTAACCACGGGGATGGCGGTAAGAAAGCCGTTCACCACGAGAAAGGGAAGAAGGATGACTGCATAGGAAATGAGAAAGAGCGTAGGATTGAATCCACGGAAAAAACCAGGCAGGGCCAGCACAAGTTGGATAAAGATGCTGGCGAATATGAACGTGAAGAAAGTGTAATTACGTTCCAGGCAGATTATGCCCACCAGTTCAAGAAGCAGGGCGAGTATAAAAAGAAACCGGGCACTGAAACGGGTGGGCTGCAGGGAAGGGAAATACACCTTGAGGCATTCATAAATGAATACGCAGCAATATGGTACAATGAAAAAGAAAAGCACTTCTTCTACCGGGAGGTTGATGATCTTAATGCCTGTTATATGTGCAGGATTAAACTCCCAGATGTTTGTGCTGGTGAACCATACATCCCAGGCGATATAGAAAAGTGCCGGTAAAAGTATTGCAGGAAAAAGAAATTTCCATTGCCGGTAAAAGGCAACTTTACGGTCGAAGCTTAATGCAAGCGGACCCGCAAGTGATGCAAGAAGGATAAGGAAATAGGTCATCCTTTCCCGGGTTTATTTAAGGGTTTAGTGGCATGCCAGTATTTTTTCGCCACCAGCAACATACCGAAACTCTCACCATCATGCTTATCAAGATGCTTATGATGCATTTTATGTGCCCACCGTATGGTACGGACATACCTGTTGTTGCTGCGGCTAAACCATTTAAATCGCTGGTGAATAATTACATCATGAACGAGGAAATAGGCAAGGCCATATAGAGCGATCCCAAAGCCGATGGCTGCCACCCAGTAATAGCCATGCCGCAGACCCAGCATGATACTGAGCCAGCTTGGTATTGCGAAGATGAGGAAGAAGGAATCATTTTTTTCGAAGGTCTTTTTCCGCGGTCGATGATGATCTTCGTGAAGATACCAGAGAAAGCCGTGCATTACATACCTGTGCGTAAGCCATGTTATCCCTTCCATCAGTAGGAAGGTGGCAAGCATCACCGGAATGAATATGAACCAGTTCATAAAAAAGTTCTTAATAGGAGAAAAAACATCATCTGGATCAGCAACAAATTTACCGCAAATCGATTCTGCTTGTAGAAGGACAGGTAATGAAAAACCGCCATCAGGGCAGAGCTCACCAGGAACCAGGAGATATAGTTAAAGAAGGGAACTTCATCGCCACCTTCCCAGTTCCAGTAGTCGAGATTTATTGCCACCGGTTCCATTAGCCAGTCGAACAGCACTGCAAGCAGAGCCCCGTCTATCAGCAGGCTGGCAAATTTCACGGGCTTGCGTGGGCTTCCCGTTTCTTTTGATATCTGGTCCTTTATTTTATTCAGCATTTGCTGAATGGTTATGCCGCAGCAATAAATGATCATGAACCAGTTTACGGCTATGATCACAGGCACACCGGCAACCAGCGGTCCCAGGTTCTCTCCATACTCATACTTCCCGAAAAGCCAACCGGTTTTTGTTCCCAAAACCTCAACCCAATACCCGGTTGCCATGCACAGCAACATAAAAACCACGAATCCTTTTGTTATTCTTTCCTGGGTGAACAATAACAGCAGGAACATTACCAGCAGGTGGTAGAATGTAAAAGCAGCAAACCTTTCCCTGTCCAGGAACAGTATTCCGCATATCCCTACTACGTGCAGGATAACCGCTATGATCGTTGCTATTCTGGTCCTATCTGGTCTCAAGTTTATGTTTTCGTTTAACCATATCCGTAGCTATTGCTGCACTCCTGAGGCATAACGGAATTCCTCCACCGGGATGCACGCTTCCTCCGCAAAGGTAAAGGCCCGCGATGGGTGAATAGTTAGGCTGCCGCATAAAGGCCGACATTGCTGAATTTGAACTTGTACCATATAAGGCACCCTGGTAACTAAGTGTGTTTTCACCGATAAGAACAGGGTCAAGCACTTTTTCAGCAATTATATGCTGTTCAACATCCGTTCCAAGCGAAGCTTCCAGTTTCCGCAGTACTGCTTTTCGTACCTGCTCCGTTATTAATTTCCAGTTTTGTCCTTTATCGGGCGGCACATTAACCATAACAAACCAGTTTTCCATTCCTTCCGGCGCATGAGAAGGATCTTCTTTGGCTGTGATATTCACGTATACTGTTACATCGTCGGCAACCCTGTTTTCTTTTAAGGCGCGGAATTCACCCCTATAATCCGCACTGAAAAATATATTGTGCAATCCCAGTCCCTCAAATTGCCTGTTGATTCCCCAATACAGGACAAGGGCGCTTGTGCTGCGCTCTATGGAAGCATTCTTTTCAGCCAGTTTCCTGCTGTTCAATAATTTATTGTAGGTATGATATACATCCATATTGCTGATCACAATATCTGCTGAGTAATTCCGTCCCGCTACCACCACTCCTTTCGCTCTACCTCCTGTATGTATTATTCGGGAAACGGGCGAATTGAAACTGAACCGTACTCCCATTCTTAAAGCAAGGCGATAAAGTGCATCCGTTATGACGATCATCCCGCCCAGCGGGTACCATGTTCCTGTATTATGTTCAAGGTGCGGGATCACCGACATGATAGCGGGTGTCCTGTAAGGATCACTCCCGTTATAGGTTGCAAAGCGGTCAAATAATTGCTGCGCTTCCGCAGTAACCAGGGCCCTGGCATTATGGTCATGAAGTGGTTTACTTAAAAGCGAAATTGGTGTGGAGAATAACGCCTTCGCTGTAGAGAATCTTAACCAGGTACCAGCCTTTTGCAATGGCTTATTGAGAAAGATACTTCCTGCACCATTATACAACCTTTTTGAACGGGAAAGGTAACGAAGCACATTCTCTGCAGGCTCACCCAGTTTCTCAAACATTTCCTTTGCAAATTCATTGGGGTCAGCCCAGGCTTCCACCTTCTTTCCGCCAGGAAAGAAATAGCTGCAAGTTTTTTTTACCCTTCGCATGGAAAGATGATCTTCCAGGCGTTCGCCGCATAAGGAGAATAAGTCATTGAGCAGCCAGGGCTCTGTGAACAACGATGGTCCTGCATCAAAATGAAACCCTTGCAACCTGAATGATGAAATTTTGCCCCCGGGGAAATCGTTCTTCTCGAAAACATGCACTTTCATCCCGGCCGCAGCAAGCCTTATCGCAGCCGCCATACCGCCTACCCCGCTACCGATCACAACAGCATTACTATTCTGCATTTTCAAAATGCTTTTCTATAAGTGGAAAGGCTATACGGAACCAGGCAGTGAATTTACCGGGCTCGGCTGCCAACATTTGTTTCACCTGAGGTATTGAAAAATAGTCCCAGTGCTTTACTTCAGCGGGATCTGGTTGTATACTGCCATCATAAATCCCTGTGAACACGTGATCATATTCATGCTCGGTAAGGCCGTTATCGAAACTGGCTTTATAAATGAACGTAAAAGCATGGCGAAGGGTTGTTTCGAAACCCATTTCTTCCTTTAGTCTTTGAAGGGCTGAATAGGCAAGTTCAGATCCGGGTTCAGGGTGGCTGCAACATGTATTAGTCCATAGGCCACCGCTATGATATTTCTCGTCTGCGCGCTGCTGAAGAAGCATTTCGCCACGTGGGTTAAAGATGAATATGCTGAATGCCCTGTGAAGCAAGCCTTTTTCGTGTGCTTCCAGTTTTTCCATTGTGCCTAACACTTCATCGGCCTCGTTTACAAGAATTACCTCTTTAACATCGTTCATTTTACAGTGAGCCAATCTGGCTGCGTACTCCGGCACGCAATATTATTAGGAATTTTGAAAAGTTCGGTATCCTGATGCGGTCGTTCAGGATCACGGAAGGGGCTACACGCGATATTTTCCGGAACAGGGAAAAATAATATTTATAGGCTACATAAACCCCGAACCTTGCCTTAACCGGTAATTGAATGATCCCCTGGTAGGCCTTCCTGAAATCAGCTTCTATATCTTTCTCGATCTCCCGCTTTTGTGTTGCAGTAAAATTCCGGAAATCCACACCGGGGAAGTATACTCTTTGTAATGCATTATAGTCTGCGCTCAGGTCACGAAGAAAATTCACTTTCTGGAATGCTGAACCCAGTGCCTGTGCGTAAGGTTTTAGCACATCAAATTTTTCTTTATCCCCTTCGGTGAACACGTGCAGGCACATTAATCCAACCACCTCAGCGCTGCCATAAATATATTTATCATACGATTCAGAGGTATGTGTGCATTGTTCAAGATCTGATTCCATGCTTGCAAAGAAAGATGTGACCAGGTCCTGACCTATAGAATACTTTTTCACCGTTTCCTGGAAGCTGTTGAGGATAGGGTTCAAACTTATTCCACGCTCGATTGCGATGAAGGTATCCCGCCTGAATTCCTGCAGCAATTCCTTTTTATCGTATTCGTGGAATGTATCTACGATCTCGTCCGCAAACCGTACAAAGCCATAGATATTATGGATAGGCTCCCGAAGATCGCGATGCAAAAGCTTTATGGCCTTATTGAATGATGTACTGTATTCCTGTGTCGTGATCCTGCTGCAGTTTGCAGACACATTTTTAAAAAGCTGTATCATAGCTTGGCCGTTTTATGGATCCGAATAACTTGTTCACTTCTCCTGCGGTCACTTCCCCGCTGATCAGGCTGGGCGGTACTCCAGGTCCGGGAACCGTGAGCTGACCTGTATAAAAAAGATTCTTCACTTTCCTGCTTTTGATCGAAGGCTTCATGATAGCGGTCTGCATGATCGTATTCGCAAGCCCGTATGCATTACCCCTGAATGCATTGTAATCCCGGATAAAATCCCTGACCCCGAATTCTTCCTTAACAACAATATTCTCCCGGATACCACCATAGGCCTTTTCAAACCTGGTAAGAATCTTATCAAAAACTTTTTTTCTTTCCTCTTCTGTATCTTCAAGGCCTGAGGCAACAGGCACAAGAAAGAAAAGATTCTCGCTACCGGCTGGCGCCACGCTGGCATCCGTTACCGAGGGTGCACAAACATAGAATAATGGTTCGTCGGGCCACGAAGGATTTTCATAGATTGCCCTTCCATGAACCTCAAAATCGGTATCAAAGAACAGGTTATGGTGGCGAAGCCCTTCAACTTTCCTGTTTAAACCTATGAAGTATAATTGGCACGAAGGAGCCATCACCCTGTTTTTCCAGTAATTATCATCATAACTTCTATATGTTGTAGATAACAAAGATGTTTCAATATGATGGTAATCCGCTCCACCGATCACGATATCGCACTCAAAATTTTGTTCTTCTCCATTCACTTTTGCACTAACGCTTTTTGCGGTTCCCGAAGCAATATTTATTGAAGAAACTTCACTGTTGAACACGAATTTCACTCCAAGCCCTGTTGCAACCTTTTTCATTGCCTTTACGATCTCAAACATTCCTCCCTGCGGATACCATGTTCCCAGCCTGAGATCAGCATAATTCATCAGGCTGTACAATGCCGGGATCCTGCGCGGCAATGCACCCAGAAAAAGTACGGGGAATTCCAGTAACTGTATGAGTCTGGGATCCTTGAAATATCGCCTGATGTGTTTGCTCATGGAAGTGAATACATCTAACTGAACTATTCCTTTTGCAAGATCCATATCGAGGAATTCACTCCATGAGCGCCCAGGCTTTCTTACAAGCTTATTTATACCGACTTCATATTTATATTCTGCACCTTTTAAAAAACGATCAAGTTGATTGGCACTACCTGGCTCGAAAGAATTAAAAAGATGTCGGATCGCATTATAGTCTGCAGGTATATCCACTGCCTCATCCCAGAAAACCCTGTATGAGGGATCCAGGCGCTGCAGATGATAAAAATCAGAAACCTTGTAACCAAAATCGTTGAAGAATTTCTCAAACACTCCCGGCATCCAATACCAGCTTGGGCCCATATCAAATACAAATCCTTCCTTTTTGAATTGCCTTGCTCTTCCTCCCGGCATGCTGTGTTTTTCAAGAATTGTAACCTGCCAGCCCGCTTTAGCCAAATAACATGCAGCCGACATCCCGGCAAACCCACCACCTATGACTATACAGGAACCCAACGATTGTTTAAATTTTATGTGCTGAAGTTAAACAAAATTCTATCCAAACCCGGTTTTTCCCGGAAGAAATTTATAACCCGGCATGAATACAATAAATATATGGGCTTTAGAGGATAACCTTTACCTGCAGGCGGATGATTTCAGAATGGACGGGGCGGAAGATCCCTGAAGACCTTGTAAACCAGTTTGTTCTTTGGGAAGATAATGGAATAGCCTGTGAGAAAGATGATCATATGATCGGTGAAAAAGGACATATTCTTCTGGTACCACATTTCCAATGCAGCCTTATAGGGATATATCTTCCTGTACATTTCACGGGGGTCGGGCGCCGAGGAAATAAGCTCTTCTTCATCCCTGAAAATAAGTGAACCAATCCCGGTTATTCCCGGCCTGATATTATAGATCACGTTCCTTACATCTTCAGGGTAAAGGTCGAAGCTGACCTTCATTAATGGTCGCGGGCCTACGATACTCATATCGCCTTTGAGAACATTAACGATCTGTGGAAGTTCATTGATCTTGGTGATGCGTAAGAATTTTCCGATCGGTGTTACGCGCGGATCGTTACGGAGGGTTATTTCCCCGGTGCCGATATTGGGGCTATTCTTAAGCATAGTGGCGAACTTCCAGATATCGAAGTACCTGTTATAACGTCCGACCCGTTTTTGAAAATAGAACACTTCGTGCTCACCGGTAAGGGCAAGTAGCAATATTATTGGAAGAAGGACAGGTATCAACACCAGTAGTGCAATAAGCGCCACAAGAAAATCAAGGAAACGTTTTATGAATGAGTACATTCCTTAAAAGGCCTTTTTAATATTTTCAACTACGTCTGACATTTCCTTTTCGGATATATAGGTTGAACATGGAATACTCAGGCAATGTCGGTAAACAAAATCGGATCTGTCAGACTTATTAAAGTAAAGATCATTCTTAAACATTCGTAACTGATTCATTGGAACCCAGAAAGGCCTGCTCTGGAGTTTATTGTCGTTAAGCAGCTTTAATACTTCGCGCTGCCTGGTTGTTTTTATAGTTGGCAGCCACCAGTTCGGCTTAACATCCTCACTAACTTCCTGGAAAGATATATCTCCAACCCCTTCAAGATTCTGTTTATAATATCCGATTATCTGCCTTTTCTTTTCAAGAAAACCCGGGAGCTGCTCCATCTGTGCAACACCCATAGCGGCAGCAACATTAACTAACCTGTAGTTATAGCCGATCTCGTCATGCATGTATTCAAACGGATCACTTTTAGCCTGTGTGGTCAGATGTTTCGCCCTTTTTGCCAGGGCTTCATCATTGGTAACGATCATTCCTCCACCTCCTGTAGTTATGATCTTATTGCCATTGTAGCTGAAAGTTCCCATTAAGCCCATACTACCGGCATGCCTTCCTTTATAATAGCTTCCCAGGGCTTCTGTTGAATCCTCGATAACAGTAATGTTGTGAGAATTGGCGAGACTCAATACCCTTTCCATATCACAAATATTACCAAGAACATGCACCGGCATGATAACCGGAATGCGCCTTGATGATCCTTTATGGAAGCATGCTCCATTCCTCTGTTCCGTTTCATTCTCCAGGAATTCCTGCAGAAGGTCAAGGTCCATCTGCCAGGTATTTTCATCCGTATCGATCAGCACCGGATCCGCCCCTGTGTACTTTATGGAATTTATCGAAGCAATGAAAGTGATATTAGGAGCAATAACAAGATCATCCTGTTTAACTCCTGCAAGAATTAAACAAATATGAAGTGCTGTGGTTCCGCTGCTGGTAGCGACTGCATATTTTGTTCCTGCGAATTCTGCAGACATCTTTTCGAATTGGTCCACATAGGCTCCTACACTGCTTACCCAACCTGTATCAAGGCATTCTTTTACATACTTCCATTCATTTCCTGCCATGTTTGGGCCACTTAGTAAAACCATAAACTGATCATTTTCCCTGCGAAGTTAACTGCCCAGAAAATATCATCGCATGTTTTTTAATAACCTTATCGAAGGTCTTTCAATTAGCCTGTATAAAGGA
Organism: Bacteroidota bacterium; assembly: GCA_023417815.1. Taxonomy (GTDB): domain Bacteria; phylum Bacteroidota; class Bacteroidia; order Chitinophagales; family Chitinophagaceae; genus Ferruginibacter. Next base: position 12,871 of record JAEZEI010000116.1, read on the forward strand.
ACGGCCAGCAGCAATGCAAATACGACCCCGCTATAATAAGGCCATCGCTCAAAGAATATCAGGTCGCCTGTTATCCGGGATATCAATGCATAATAAAGCAATAAAAGTGGAAGATGTACCAGGTATAGTGTATAACTGATGTCGGCCAGCCCGGTCAGCACCCCCTTTTTCATCTTAGGCCTGAACAGCAGATGGTCGAATAAAACAATACATAGCCCCAGCGTGAGAATATCTGCAATTGTTTCTGACCATACTTTAAGAACCAGGTTTATTGCCACGAATAAAACCAGCGTTAGTACCAGGGAGATACCGGGGTTAAACAAAGGTTTGTTCCTGGTCATGAAAAGATCATACAAGAGAAGTCCGGCTATGAAGAAGACCTGGTAATAAAAGATGCTGAATCCTGAAATGTAAAAGGCGGCGATCAACACTATACCCAGAGTGATCTTGCCAGTGATCCTTGGCATCATATATAACGGGAACAACAGGTAAAATATCAGTTCATGCCCAAGACTCCAATAGGCAAAGTTGGCTCCTGCATATTCTCCGCGCCCGGTAAAGAATACAGCATTTATGACCTGGTTCACTGAAAACTGGTCGGCGGCGTGCACCAGCCTGAGATTATAATTCCTTAGGGATTCTGAGTAAACAGCAGGATTGATAAAGTTTATACTTAGAAAAAGTATGGAAATGCCAAGGATAAGAGAAAGCAGGAACGGAACATAAATCCTTATCAGCCTGATCTTATAAAATACCAAAAGCCTGTTCCTGTATTTCTGGAATGAATGCCTTATCACAATAGCCGAAAGGATAAAAAATATAATCACACATTGCTCACCACATGAACTAAGCATGTCAAAGGCAAAAAATATATAATCAGGGACAGAGTTAAGTCCAACTGCCTTTACATATTCATTTCCTCCTACCCACAGCGCGAACTTGGCATGAAAAATAACAACAATAAATGCTGCAAGTCCTCTTACAACATGAAGGTTGTGGAGTTCAGGATTAGGAAGTAACTGCTTCACATGGCGGTCAGATATTGCGGAATTTTTGAGCGAACGGATCCGTTACTATCCCGGTTTTCAGGAGAGTATACACCTCTTTTATTCCGTCAGGCACTTTTTTAGTGATAGTATATCCCAGTTCATTTTTGATCTTATCGAAATTAACCCTGTAATCTCTTGGATCTTCGCTGCTTTCTACAAAATGAACTTTTACTCCAGGCACCACTTTACACACCTCTTCGATGATCATACCCTTGTTATAATTTTCCTCGGTGCTTCCTACATTAAAGACATTTGCCCGTACTTTCTCTTCAGGGCTTTCAAGCGATAATACCACTGCTCTTGCAAGGTCATCGACATGGCAATATGGTCGCCAGAATTGAGGCCCCCAGATCTCCTGTTCTCCATGAACGGCGGCATTCCGGGTGAATTCATTCACTGTAAGGTCGAACCTGATGCGTGGTGAAAATCCATATACTGTGCTGAAACGTAACGCAGTAGTACATACACCGGAATTCTTTTTTTCTTCCAAAAGGTATTTTTCAAACTTCACTTTCAATTCTGCATAAAGAGAAACAGGATTCAATGCTGAAGTTTCGGTTACGAAAGAATCCGGGTCAGGCATTTTACCGTAGTTGCTGCAGGTGCTTGCAAAAACGAATCTTTTAATATTATTCTTTTCAGCCGCTTCGAATAAAGCTACGCTGCCTGTCCAATTGGTGGCTGTAGCTTCTTCACTGAATTTCTTACAAGCAGGATCACCCACTATTGCAGCAAGATGCGCCACAGCATCCATTCCATCGAGAGCTTTTGACACGTCGCCTGCATTCCTTATGTCCCCCAGCATAAATTCAAAATTCGGATTCAGCATTACGTCGTATAATGCATCACCGCCAAATTTCAAACTGTCAATCACTCTAACGAAATAACCTTTATTCAATAATTGCCTTACAAGCACAGATCCTATATATCCTGCACCACCGGTTACCAATACTTTCATGTTGTTCGATTTTTATCTAATAGTCTGGATGGATTGCCAATCACGATCTCACCATCGTTAATATTTTTTACTACAACAGCGCCAGCGCCGATAACAGCTCCTTCGCCGATGGTTATGCCCTCCCTGATAACTGATCCGGCACCTATGAATGCTCCGGCCCCGACTTTTACGTTTCCGCAAAGAACGGCGCCCGGACCTATATGAGAAAATTCACCCACTATGCATTCATGTTCGATAATGCTTCCTGAATTGCAAATAGCGCCTTTTTCAACACTGGCCAGTGGATTAATTATGCACCCGGCCCCTATCATTACTCCGTAAGGATCTACTATTGATGAAGGATCCTGGATTGCCGCGGGATGAATAGCATTTGCCGGAAGGAGGCCAATTTCCTCTAGGCCCGTAATAACGTTTTTACGTATGGAATTATTACCGATTGAAACAAAGAACTCCCGGCTAACAAGTTTCGCAATCGTTTCTCCTGACCTTTCGGATCCCAGGTAGATTAAATTGTAAGGATTAAATGATTTTTCTTCAGCATCGCAGTATCCTGTAACTGGTATCCCGCCTGCATGAAATATACCGTATGCAACAAATCCATGTCCGGAATAACCAATAAGAACCATTTAATTCAGTTTGTTGGGGCGGGGCAAAAATAAGATAATGCATTCACATTCAGGAAGAGCACGTAACCTCCCTTATTGCTTTAAGATAAGCGTCGATCACAATAGATTTATTGAAGTTTCGCATCACAAATTGCCGCGCCTGCCTGCCCATTTCATTACGCTGATCCTGGGAAAGCATAAACATCATTTCCATCTTTTCTGAAAGATCCACGGCATCTCTCACCCTGCAGAGAAATCCGGTGAACCCTTCCCGGACAACACTCCTGCAGCCGGTAACATCGCATGTAATGGCAGGTCGCTCCATTGCAGCGGCCTCCAGGAGCACGTTACTGGTTCCTTCACGGTATGATGGAAGTACAATACAATCTGCATTGGCAATAAAAGGCCTGACATCCACAGAGCTCCCCAGATATTCGATCAATCCTTCACTTTGCCATTGTTGCATTACGTCCGGCGAAATGATGTTGCTTTTGAGGTTCTGCTCCCAGTACGGTCCCAGCACCTGGAAGGTTATACCCGCATGTTTCGCTTTCAGAATTCTTGCCGCTTCTACATATTCCATGATCCCTTTATCACGTATCAGCCTGCTTATGAACAGGAATTTGAATTTGCAGGACGGCTCTGCCGGCATTGGAGAAAATTTTTCTGTATCAACCCCGGAACCCGGGACCAGTGCTGTGCGAGAAGATTCAACATATCCCCTCAACAGGAAAGCGTCCCTGTCATCTTCATTTTGAAAGAAGACCAGGGCAGTCTGCTTCAATGCAAACCTGTATAACATTCGGGCAATCCTGTAGGTCATGGAATTGCTTTCGAATAATGGTCCTGTACCTGTAATGTTTGAGATGGTAGGTATCCTGAGCGACCTGGTAACCAGGTTGCCCCAGATGGCAGGCCTGATGGTGAACGTAAGACATACATCCGGCTTAAACGCTTTCAATCCTCTTTTGATGGATTTTATATAATTCATGATCTCAATCGGCCCCTGGTTGCTTGCCTTTACATCTTCCACATCCACTCCCCTATTTCTTGCAAATTGTAATTCTTCGGTCGTGCCTGTTGTAAAAACCCTAACAACAAATCCATGCTGTATCAGGCTTAGTGTAAGCTTCTGCCGGATCGTATTAGTTGCGAGAATATTATTTTCAATGATCGCTATTCTCTTCATAGACATCTTGGCAAAATAAGATAAATGTTCAATGCAGTTCGGTAAAAAGATTAATTTGCCCGAAAGGAAATCGGAAAACGGGTAATATTCCCATGGATATATTAGACTTCATTGTTTTTTTCATTTATATCTTCATATTCAACCTGCTTTTTTCGCAGTTCAGGAAAAGGTATAAGGATCCTGTATTACGGTATCACCACAGAATGGCGTTCTGGATAAAGATCTTCGCAAGTTTCGCCTATTCCATTTTTGTCCTTTATGTTTCCAAGGGAGATACTACCGCACTTTTTTTTCCTGAAGGGAATAATATCTATAAAATGATCCTTGAGGATCAGACCAAGATCGATCTTTTTTTTACTCCCGCAAGGGAATTTGATGAATCCTTGCTCTGGGATAGTTATAACAAAGGCTATCTCAAAGTTGAAAGTAACTTTGCGGTAACAAAGATTGTAGCATTCTTCTCATTTTTCACTCATGGTAAGTACCTGGCAATTAACCTGATCTTTGCCATGGTTGCCTTTACCGGTGTATGGCGGCTATATCTTTTCTTTTATGAGCAATATCCACAGTTGCATAAACAATTTGCAATAGGCATACTTTATCTTCCAACTTTTGTTTTCTGGAGTTCCGGAATCCTTAAAGATTCACTGTGTATAGCCGCCCTGGGATGGATCACCTATTCTACGTATCACCTTATTTACGACAGGAAGAACGCAATAGTTAACATGGCACTGATCGTATTAGCTGCATATGTACTGATCGTTCTGAAGGTTTACATCCTGGTATCATACATCCCATTCTTCCTTATGTTCATAATGCTGCGCAATATCACATTCCTGAAAAGTATTGTAGCAAAGCTTGGACTGATAGCGCTGTTTATAATAGTTTCAGTTTTAGGTTTCGTAGAGCTTTCCAATAACACTGAAAAAGCCCTGGGTAGTTTTGCTTCGCAAGGGTTAACCAAAAGCATTGCGACCTACCAACATAACTATGAGGTTCAACAATCGGACGGAACCTCCAGTTTTTCATTGGGGGTAGAATTTGACGGTAGCCTTTCAAGCCTTGCAAGCCTTGCACCGGCTGCAATAATCGCCACTTTATACAGACCTTTTCTCTGGGAGTCCAGGAAACTTTCAACTTTGATGTCTTCTCTCGAAAGTTTAGCATTAATGATCTTCACTATAATGGTGATCTATCGTGTGGGACCATGGGCCTTCGGAAAGACAATCATATTACAACCAATTGTGACATACTGTTTATTCTTCAGCCTCATCTTTGCATTATTTGTAGGAGCCACTACGCTAAACTTCGGAAGTCTTGTACGATACAAAATTCCTGCTATGCCATTTTATGTATGCGGGTTATTCCTTGTGCTGTTCTTCAATAATAAACTGAATCCGGTAAAAACCGTAAAGGATAAGGGTCAGGCTGCGGCGGAAGTATTGTGAGCATGTTTGGGCGATCCCTGGAAAATATTCCACCATGCAGTGTTGAGAACTCCTGGCCTGCTTTGAACATTCTTAGAGTTGTTCAGTTTTTGAAGAATCAGGCTCGGGGTTGCAGTAAAATTATTGGTAAAGGCATCTGCTACCGGCCTAACTATAGAACGGAGTTTTTTCAACCTGTCTGTTCTCTGGAATACAAGAATAATTCCTGCGAAAGCAGCAATAAAACAAAGGTAATTTACAAGCGCAATTAACTTGTTATTGAATTTGACCAGGTGGATGTGATAACGATTGCGGACATAGTAATACATTTTCCAGGATGAACTGAAATTCCAGTCATCTTTATAGTTGAATGCAGCAGGAGGATGATAATGTATCGCTGATGTTACTGTGAAAACAGGGATCTTATTCTGGCGGACGATCCTGTAATAATATTCTGTTTCATCTCCCCAAAGAAAATATGCAGGATTAGGTACACCTACTCTTTCAACAATCGCCCTATGGATCAGGGTTCCATTAAAGGGATGACCCGCATTTTTGATAACAGGTTCATTTACGGAATGAATATTAGTATATCCCCCCGTCTTCCAGACAAATGATTCGCGATCGTCCTTGCTTACAACTGCACAATTCATCAGGCTCCTGTCGCTCGAGTCATGATCCAACAGTCGCTGAAGCGCTTCGGGGGCAGGATATCCATCATCATCCATACACCATATCCAGGTAAAATTATTCTTGAAGGCCCACTGGATACCGGTACTGAAACCACCACCGGAGCCCAGATTTGCCTGGGTTATAAACTTTATATCAGGTTGAGTAGATAGCCATTGTTCCGTGTTGTCTGTACTTCCATTATTCACCACCAGGATCTCATCTGGTTTCCTGGTTTGCGCTCTTAAGGCCTGAATACATTCGGATAATAATCCCTGCCTGTTGTAGGACACAACTACAGCTACAACTTTTTCCATTACGTTAGTTTTAGATAGAATACGGATCAGTTATAAAACGTAGTATTATCTGGAAATATTGTAGAAGAAAAAGTAAAAATCCGGAAAGAGCCTGTAAATAAGATATACTTAAAATACTGGTTACGAAAAAGTTATTGGGGAAACGCAGGAATTAAGGATTCAGGGATAACACTGATTTTCAGTATTACCCCTTACCGAAAACCGTAAAATTACGTTATGGGCTCTTTGTTTGAGAATACCGGGGGCTTTCCACCTGAATTAAATGCATCAATAAAGGCCTGGGAGAAATCAAGCGCTTCCCCGATCACATGATGCATATCCATATACCTGTATGTAGCTAGCCTGCCGAGGAAGGAAACTCCATTCAATGCTTCTGCATCATGCCGGTACTTCATTAATAACGCCTTATCCGCATCAAGCCTTTTAGGATAATAGGGTTCGTCATCTGGTGTTGTTTCCTTGCTGAATTCTTTGAAACAGATCGTCTTTTCATGCTTCTCCCAGGGGGTAAAGAATTTATGTTCCGTGATACGTGTGTGAGGCACATCCTCATCACAGAAATTCATTTGGGCCAGGCCCTGGTAATCGCCATCGGAATAAAATTGTTCAAATGTAACAGTCCGGTAAGATAACCTGCCATGCTTATGGTCAAAATAGGCATCAAGCGGTCCTGTGTAAAACACATGATCAAACGTATTTGCGTCCATGGGAGAAAAACGTTTTTTTAGATGAAGCCGGATCGAGGGATGATCGATCATTTTCTCCATTATGGCAGTATAACCATCAACCGGGATCCCGGTAAATGTATTTGTGTGATAGTTGTCATCGTAATTGAATCTTACAGGGATCCTTTTTAATATAGATGCCGGCAGCTCAGAAGGTTCGCATCCCCATTGCTTCTTCGTATAACCGTAAAAGAAGGCTTTATAAAGTTCCTTACCTATAAATTTTAGCGCCTGCTCTTCAAAGTTGCGGGGTTCAGCTATATCCTTCTCTGCAAGTTCTTCAAGGAACAGTTTGGCCTCATCAGGGCTGAGAGCCTTATTAAAAAAATGATTTATGGTGAACAGGTTCACAGGAAGTGAATACACCTTACCCTTATGAAGACCTTTTACCCTGTGTACATAATTCCTGAATTCCCCAAACGAATTGACATAATCCCATATTTCCTTTTTATCCGTATTGAAAATATGCGGACCATAACGGTGAACCATTATACCGGTTTCTTCATCTCTGGAAGAATGGCAATTACCCCCGGGGTGGTCTCTTTCATCCCAGATCTCTATGGAGCAATCCAATGCATTCACGAGTTTGTTTGCCAGTGTACAACCAGAAAAACCAGCACCTACTATTAAAAATCTTTTCGACATATCAGTTATTTAGAATACTCCTGTAAACGTCCAGGTAGGTGTTCACAGCATTTTCAAGTGAATAAATTTCTTCTGCACCTTTTCTTATAAGGTCTTTGTTGAATTCAGTTCGCTCTTCCAGTTTCCTGACAATTTTCATAAATGATGCATCCGAGAAATCATCAACGATAAAACCTGCATCATATTTTTCAACGATCTCCTTAACATCTCCCACCCCCCCATTCGTTATTACAGGAATGCCCATAGCCATGATCTCGCCATGTTTGGTAGGTGATGAAGATATTTTTGAGTAACAGGGTTTTATAAAGAAAATGGAATAATCGCTGAATGAAAGATATAACGGTACTTCGTGCCTGGCTGCACTCCTTGTAATGATCTTTGAAGGGTCCAGTCCATATTTTGAAGCAGCTTCTTTGATCACCTCATGTCGGTGCGGAGAAATGAAAAGGAATTTTGCATTTGGTATATTTGATGCCAGGAGTGAACAGAAACGCATCATCTCCTTTGTTAAATACCATCCCCCGATCGATCCAAGATAACTTATTATGAAATCGTTCTCCTGGATGTTCATTTCTTTTGCAAGGCGTTCTTTTTCATCCTGGTTTATGGTGTTACGATTAAAAAGCTCCAGGTCTGCACTGCAGGGAATAACAGAAATATCCAGTGGCTGACTTTTAATATTATCCCATTTCAGGATTTCGTTCCTTGCCTGGTGAGTGAGGCAGGTGCTGCGGTCGGCTTTTTCAAGGCATGCATATTCATGCTTCTTGAAATAGGAATAAACCGTTTTAAATACAGGGTTCTTTAGATCCCACATTCCTCCGTCCACTCGTTCGTCTGCCCAAAAGCCTCTTATATCATTGAGGAATTTTATTCCGAATTTCTTTTTTAACCAAAGACCAGCCAGCGTGGGTATACCGGGCCGGGTATGCACCATATCAAAATTATCCTTGCGATGCAGGCGTGCAGCAACGCGCTTAATATTTCTCAGATCATAAATGGATGAAAGCACCGGTGGGTTCTTATGGTAAGGAATACTCTTCCACTTTATGGAATACCGATCGAGGATACTCCTCACGTATTTCTCCTTTTCTTTAAACCGTGAGGGTTTATCACAACTTAATATAGTGAACCTGTATCCATACTTTGTAAGTCCTGCGAGGTATGGAATAACCTGGCTTTGACCGAGCGGATCAGTCATACCATCATATGAAATGAACAGAATATTTCCCTGGTTCTTTAATTCCATAAATACCTCATGTAATGCCTTAAGCGAAACCGGATCCTGTACCCGGCGGTGAACAGTGAATTATACTTTTTTCTTACCCCTTCATGCAATTTAAGCGGTATCGGGTTTACAGTTACAGAATCTGCCAATGTATCATTATGAAAATCTTCTCCTGCTTCGCAATTGGTGCCGCTTCCATCATGTCCTATATTGTCTACGAGAGAGTCAGCAGGGTGAAGGCTCAGGCCGTTATTTAAAAAAACCACAGAATGCCAGATCGTATTCCAGCTTTGAAACTTATTCTTTGATATAGCCTTTAAGCCCCAAAAAAATTCGAAGGTGCTGTCCATGTTAAGAAGATGAATATTTCCTTTCTGCTGCACTCTCCGCATTACATTTAGTGGCTCCGCATCGAAAAGATCCCATGCTCTTTTCCAAGTTGCCCATCCCCAACAGGTTGTATGAAAAAAGAAGTAAGTAGGCTCTTCTATGCCAGCGTCTTTCAGATCAGGACGGGAATAACCACTGATATGCATTACCCTGGAGTTATCTTCATAAAAGTTAAGGGCGTCATTCATATACTCAAGAAACCCCGGAGATACCAATACATCATCTTCAAGTACTATCACACGTCCATGTTCCCGGATCACTTCCGTTATACCGGAAACAATAGACCTGAAAAGTCCACGGTTTGAGACCGACTTTTTAATATGGACTTTACCACACCAGTTTTCGGACAAAGCAACTCTTTCAACTTCGTTTATCCGTTCCAGCATTTCAGGAGATGAACCATCTTTAGGACCATCCAGGAAAATATATAATTCCGAATCACCAGATAACCGTGCTTTCTTTAGTGCAGATAGGGTTTGCAGGGTATGACCCGGCCGGTTAAATCCGAAAAAGATAATAGGTGAAAGGGGCATCAATCAGTTTTGGGCACACTTAACGAAGTAAATGTTTGCTTTATTATTTTTCTAGAAAACAATATCACCAGCAAGCTAAAGATCAGTGTATTCAATAATCCTGCAATAGCATCCCCTAAAATTAAATATTTTTTCACCAGTACATAATTCAAAGAAACTGAGCAGGCAAGAGAGAGCAGCGAAATGGTCAATATCCTTTTCTTTGCTTTATGATATAATAAAACCAGGAAGAGGAAATAATTCAACCCCCAGATAAATGAAGATAATGCAACGATAAAGAACCAGGGAATTCCCGGGAGGTACAGATCATTAATTACAAAGTAATAGAGGAATAGCACCCCTGCGATACACAGGACTGAAATGACAAAAAACATCCTGAAGAACCTGAAAAATTCAGCTTTATACCATGCAAAGGTTGATGCTCCTGAACTGAATTGCCTGTAAAGGCGTGGCTGGAAATAAAGAATGATACTTTGGGAGATCGTCCCTACCAGGGCTCCAAAAATGGACGCTATAGAATATATCCCCAGTTCATGTTTATCAACGTCAAAAATCGCAAGAAATAACTTTTGGGAGGCTCCAAGCATAAATACGCAAAGCTGGAAGGCAAGTACAGGAAGGCCGAACCTGAGTTCTTCCCACACATGAGCGAGGTTGATATCGGTGGTTAAATAGCCATTCTTCGCATAATAAAAAACGGAGAACAGGTTAACTGCTAAAAGCGAGATCACTATTCCCCACACCCTGCCTTCCCAACCTGCAAAAAAAAGTACTACCAACAGCACTGAAAGACCGTATTCTAATATTGTACGGGAAATATTGATCAGTGCAAAATTTTTAACCTCGTTCCTGTTCCTGACAAGGGATGAAAGCTGTTCACCAGAAAAAACCAGGAAGGCTGTTGCCGGAATGATGAAAACAAAAGAAACCGGGAAACTGAATTTGTCCTGCAGGTAACCTTTCCCGAGATATAGAATTGACATAGCAATGATCATCATTATCAGCGATAGAAGGAAATTCATGCTGAATGAGGACGCAAATTGCCTTTTATCCTTCCTGAAAAAATCAGCCGAAGAAGACTGGATCATTCCCAACGCTATGAAAGGCGAAAGCATTACCAGGTTGCTGCTGAATAAACTTAGCATCCCATTATCTTCAGGAGTAAGGAAACGGGGATTGGTAAAGATCGGGATAAGGAGAAGGCTTAATCCCTTGGAGAAAAAATTAGTTACAATATAGGTACCTACGGAACGGTAGGTGGAGTTATTCAATCCAGAAACAACGTTCTTAATCTTGATCATAATTTGCTGGCAGGCATTAGGATTGCCCGTTCATCCATCGGTCGTACCACATCTGGAACATAAGCAGGTACCATATCTTTTCCGCTCTTTCTATCTTACCTCCAAAGAAATCCTTCCGGATCCTTTGTATCTCCATGTTGCTGAAGATACCCTGCCTTTCAATGAAAGTGGCGTCGAAGTACTTTTCAACAAAAGGACGCAATTCATTTCGCAACCAGGTAGCCACCGGGATACCGAAACCCATCTTAGGCCTGTCCATCATTTCCTTGGGCAGGTATTTATGAACGATTTGCTTTATGATGAATTTCTTTTCGCCATTATTGTATTTATAATCCATCGGCAATCTTGCTGCCCATTCAATAATAGCCTGGTCAAGGAAGGGTTCACGACCTTCAAGGCTGACTGTCATTGCCGCACGATCAACTTTTTGGAGAATATCATCAACCAGGTAGGTTTCATAATCTATGGCCATCATGTATGCCAATTCTGAATGATACTTCTCAAGTAATTCTTCTGAATCAAAATGAGTTGAAAGCTTTTTAACAGGACTAAGGAATAAAGCGTCGATATCAACATCATCCATTGCCCTGCTCAGGCTTAGAAGAACATTCTGTTCGGAAGGATTCCTGAAAAGATTCTTGAGTTTTTCATACCGGCTGTGAAACAGGTATTTCTTATTCAGCACCGGGACCTTGTCTGCGGGAATTGCATCCATTACTGCAGCTACTGCTTTCCTGAGAACCGGCGGAATATTCCTGATCCTTCCGCCATATTTCATCATATAATCATAGCGATTATATCCTGCAAAGATCTCGTCACCACCATCTGCAGAAAGAGCTACAGTTACTTTTTCTCGTGCGATCCTGCTTACCAGGGTAGTTGGTATTGCGCTGCTGTCTGCAAAGGGTTCGTCAAAATAAAAAGACAGCTCTGGCACGATCTCAAGTGCTTCTTTTTCCGTGCAATAATATTCTGTATGATCGGTGCCCAGCCTCTCTGCGATATCCTTGGCATATGGGGCTTCATTGAGCCCGGCATCAGGAACTCCTATTGTGAAGGTTTTAATCTTCTCATTATTATTGGCCTGGAGTAGGGCAGTTACGCAACTGCTGTCGTAGCCTCCACTAAGGAACACTCCTACAGGAACATCACTAACCATGCGGTACTGGAATGCCTTCGTAAGTATCTTTTCGGTTTCGCTTACTGCATCCGGCAGGCTGATATCCAAAGCCGGTTGATTGTAATGATCATATACGTTCCAGTATTGTACTGTATTCAGTTCGCGGCTTACAAGATCAAACTCAAGATAGTGCCCTGCATTTAGCTTGAATGTATCCTTGAAAATTGAGGAGGGAGCCGGAACATATCCAAACTGCATGAAAGATGCAATTGCATCATTGCAGATATCCTTTTCAAAAGAAGGGTGAGCCATTAAAACTTTCAGCTCTGAACCAAAAAGCAAAAGATCATTCTTGTAATAATAATACAGGGGTTTAACTCCAGGCCTGTCCCGGCATGCAAACAGTTTCTTATTCAGATCATCATAGATCACAAAGGCAAACATTCCTGTAAACCTGTGAAGCGCCTTGGCACCCCACTTTGCGAAAGCATGCAGGATCACCTCCGTATCACTATGGCTTAAGAATGTATCTCCTGATTCCTCCAGTTCTTTCCTTATTTCTGCATAATTATATACTTCCCCATTGAACGTAATATGCAAATGACCAAACTGCATAGGCTGTTTACCTCCTTCAGTAAGATCAATTATGCTTAACCTGCGGTGGCCGAGCCCGGTAGAAGCCACTCCATTAAATAGCGCATATCCTTCACCGTCTGGCCCCCGGTGCTCTATGGTTCTAGTCATCCTTTCAAGGATATTCCTGTCACTTTTTCCTGAAAAATCCACAAAGCCTGAAATGCCGCACATATATTAGTATTTACCGCGCAAAATTAAGTTATGCAACTGGTGATGACTCTTCTAAAACCTCAATATATATATTTCTTAACTGTTGAATATGATGTTCAAGAGTAAAATGCTGTAAAACGCGCTCCCTGCCACCTGTTCCCCTTTCCGAAAGTATGTTCGCTGGTGTTTTGGATAGGACAAGGATCCGGTCAGCAGCGGATTTGGGATCATCAAGATTGAAATACCAGGCCAGGTCACCGCATTGCTCCCTGAAAGATGAAATATCACTCAGAAGCAATGGCATTCCCATGGCCATAGCTTCCAGAACACCAAGGGAAAATCCCTCGAATGTTGAGGACATTACAAACAGGTCATAATCCTGCATCCGTTCCTCGATATCCCTGACTTCCCCCTTAAGACAGACCTTAGCTTTACTTTTATCAATCTGCTCCTGAATCTCCTTATGCAACTGACCAGTGCCATAAATGTCCAGACTTATAGGATGTTCACGAAGCAACGCCATAGCCTTAATGATATAATCATAATTCTTCTGAACTCTTAGCGCCCCCACTGCGATCAACCTGAACCCGGGCCCCTCATTTCTTCTTTTATTCCCAGTAAAGCGTTTAACATCAACAAAAGTGTAAAGCACCTTTGCATCCCTGATGGGTTTGCGCAGAAACTCAAAATATTCTTCGAGAGCTCCCCGGGCAACAACAATAATGAAGCTGTTGCGCCTGCGATATGAGATCCTATCCAAAAACCTGATATACCAGTGCCGGTATTCCACACTGGTTTTGATGAAGGCATGAATAGTTGTAACCAGGGGTATGTTCTTTGGAACCGCAAAGCGTGCAATAAATGTTGGCCAGAATAAGTGAGTATGGACTATGGAAGGAGCAATTTCCCTGGTAAGACGCGAAAATGCGCTGATCATTTTTGGAAGGCCGGCCAGGCCCTTCATGTTGAGACAGATCTTTGCATCGCAAACCAGTTCTTCTCCAAAATGATCGTCTGGGATAAGCGTAACCACCACATGACTGTATTCCGGAAGCTCTTTTATTGTGCGAACCACCATTGTTTCAGCTCCGCCACGACCCAGGCTGTAAATAAAATGAAGCAGAATAGGTTTACTTCTGTCAATCATGAGGTACCATGTGAAAATCTACCAGCCCGGTTTCTGCAATAAATTCGTCACGATCAATTTTCCTGTTATCATTGATCAAAATGTATCCACAGCTTTGTACAAAGTCGTAAATATCCCCAAGCCTGTCTCCTTTTGCCTGCACTGCTTCAGGATGAATCCCCAATGTGCACACAGGTTTTATTTCGCGAAGGGTTCTTTCGGCACCGCGAAGTGCGTCGTATTCCGCGCCTTCAACATCTATTTTCATGAACCTGATTTCTTTCAACCCTTTCTCCTCAACGAAAGCATCAACACTGTATAATTTAACGATCTCAGGGATCAGTTCCCTGTCAGTCTTATAAGAAACCAGGCTGTTGCTATTATCTCCCTTTACCGGAGAAACATAAAAAGTGATCTCTCCAGGCGCTGCGCCCACAGCTGCATTAACTGAAATTATATTTGAGATCCCGTTGATCGAAATAGTTTTATTAAGCAGGGAATGCGTTACTCCTGAAGGTTCAAATGCAAATACTTTTCCTGTGGGTCCCGTCAGTCTTGATGCTATAACAGAGAAGAGCCCAATATGAGCTCCTATATCAAGGACGATATCACCTTCATTAACGTGTTTTTTAAGAAAGTCGAAATTCTCCTTTTCGTAATCGGACGGAAAGTAATTAATATACCTGGTAGGCAATTTCACCTTAATTCCATGGATGCGTTTTGAAAGACCTGTACCTCCTGTAAAAACGTCAATTATCTTATAGATTGTTTCCTTCATGAAATACTGTGTGTTGTTTTGGAACCTGCATTCCACCAATTCCTGGTTGCGAATAAAGTTATTAATAATACAAGGAAATAGGCTGAAATATTTGCATATGCGGCACCCTCCGCACCAAAATGTTTTACAAGGAAATAGTTCAGGAATAAGCCTGCAAAAATATAGGCCATGGATAAGAACATTATTTTTCGCTTCATCCTGAAATAAAGTAACCAGCTAAAGAAAAAATAAGAGATGGTCCAGAACCAAAATCCGGCCGCGATCATATAAAAATATCGAAGCCCGGGGAGATACAGTTCGTTAATAATAAAATGATACATCAATGGAACGATCAGCATGATAAGACCGAGGAATGCGCTCATCAAAATAACATACCTCTTAAAATACGTTCTCACTGAGTTAAAGCTGCCATCACCAGATGAAAGGACCCGGTAAACTTCCGGGAACAGGTATTGAAGATAGGCTGTACAGGCAATGATCATAATGCTGCCAAATGTTGATGCAATATTATAAATGCCAACTTCGTCATTATTTGAAGTGAATGAAGAAATGAAATACCTGTCTGAAGAACTCAGGGCAAAGGTTCCAAGTTGCAATGTTATTATGGGAATTGCAAAAAGTACTTCCGGCAAAATCACAGAAGGTCTGATACGTCCTGAAAGAAAACCTCTTCTGAAAAAATAGGTCATTGCCCAGGCAGCAACCAATGAATACGTGATCAAAAGGCCGATCACTCTTCCTTCCCATCTTAAAAAAAAGATCATCACCAGTGATGCAGCAAGCACCAGGTCGAGTACTGCTCTTATAAGACTAACCTTCATATAAAGCCTGATGTTTGACTCATTCCTTACCATATTCATGAATTGTTCATTGAACAATACAAGGAAAGTGATCAAAGGCATGTAAATCCACATAGACTTCGGCAAACCGAATGCTATACTCCAGGATTCACGGGTCAGGTACATTATTAGCCCGGTGGCGAGGGTAACAAGGAAAGCCAGAAAAAACCCTGTAACAAAAATATCATTGAATTCCTTTGCCTGCAATCTGAAATATGAAGCACCGGTAGAATGGATCATTCCGAAAGAAATGAATGGCAGTAATAATAAAAGTCCCTGGCTGAAAAGGCTTAACAAACCATTCTCCTCCGGAGATATGAATGCAGGATTCGTAAAGATCAATACCAATAAAAAGGAAACTCCCTTTCCTGCAAAGCCTGATAATGTAAACGCTGCCACAGATCGAAACGACCTGCCCGAGGTTAATCTGGACAAAACCGATCCGGCTTTATGCATTCTCTTTCTTTATTCCCTTTACAACCGCTCCTTTAAAATTATCATAAGTAATGTAGCCGCCACAAACGTCCTTCATACCGTATTTCCCGAACCACTTAACAACAGTGCTTATCTTTTGTGGCTGATCATATTCCGGGCTGAACATATCGAAAGTATCAAGCACTACCATTTCCCTCAGTTGTTCTTTGCTAACATTTTTTGGAAGGGTTCCGTCAATATCTACAACAGGCAAAAACCTGTTCACAATTCGCCCAACGCCGATCTTTGAAAAGAACTTATATGCACCGATGAGACTGTCAGCATGCTTATCTATCTTCTTATACAGCTTTTCGTTAGTCATTTTTTTAGTGAAAGGGCGGAAAATATACTTTGCATGAACTTTCGTCCACCACCCGTTTATAGGATAAAAATCAACAATAACTTCAGCGCCGGGTTTTGCCATCTCAATAAGAGAACGAACTGACGCTTCAACATCCGGAGTGTGCTGAAGTACCCCGAAACAGAACACTTTGTCAAATTGAGCAGGTTCGAACGGAAGATCATAGATGCTGGCCTGGAATATATTCAACCTGTCGTTTGGCCCGTTATTCCTGTAATTAGCTTCAACCGCGTTGGAATAATCGACCGTATACAGGTTTGCTTTTGTATAATCAAGTACTATCTGGGAAAACCTCCCTGCACCTGAACCTACCTCCAGTACATTTTTACCTGTAAGATCTTCTTTATCCCATCCTGTTTGTTGAAAGAAACGTTGATGACTCAACTGGATCTTTGATGATTTATCGATCTGGGTTTCGGCAAACTTGTTCCATTGATAACCGAAGTTTTCAGTATAGTTATCATCTTTTACAAGCCTGAAAGCTCCCTTCTCCAATGGGAACAAATTGTTATCCTCATCTCTTAATCCATCAGGAAATATTTGTAATGGTTTCTGGTTGTAAGGATTAATAAGCCTGATCTCCGACATAGTTTTGGTATTTATTTCAGGAGTCCCTGAAGGTATTGGCCATAGCCACTTTTTTGTAAGGAATGAGCCAGCGTTGCAAGCTGGCTGGAACTTATAAAACCCATTCGCCATGCGATCTCTTCAGGACAGCCTATTTTAAGACCCTGTCTTTTTTCAATTACTTTCACATATTCAGCCGCATCATGAAGAGAATCAAAAGTGCCGGTGTCGAGCCATGCAAAGCCCCTGTTCAGAACGGATACTTTAAGCCTTTTCTGTTCCAGGTATATCCTGTTAACATCTGTGATCTCGTATTCACCTCTACCCGACGGCTGAATTGATTCTGCAATACGAACCACATCATTATCAAAAAAATATAATCCAGGAACTGCAAAATTACTTTTTGGATTCTGCGGCTTTTCCTCAATGCTGATTGCATTCAGGTCATTATCAAATTCCACTACGCCATAGCGTTGAGGATCACTTACGGCGTAAGCAAAAATGGTGGCACCATTTCTTTTGGCAGCGTCCTGCAAAATGCTGCTGAACCCCGAACCATAAAATAGATTATCACCAAGTACGAGGGCAACTCCATCATTTCCTATAAAATCCTTCCCTATCACGAATGCCTGGGCGAGTCCATTTGGTGACGGCTGGGTGGCATACCGGATATCACATCCCCATTGGGAACCATTTCCCAACAAGCGTTGAAACTGGCTTGAATCCTCAGGAGTTGTAATGATAAGGATCTCTCTTATCCCTGCCAGCATCAAAGTTCCGAGAGGATAATAGATCATAGGCTTATCATACACCGGCATAAGCTGTTTACTCACGCCCAGGGTAATAGGATAAAGCCTTGTTCCGGAACCTCCTGCCAGTATTATTCCTTTCATCTTCAGGATTTACCTGTTAACATACATTGTTTCGTAATAAGACATATAATCGCCGCTAACAATTCTGTTCAACCATTCCCTGTTAGCCAGGAACCAATCTATGGTTACACTAATTCCTTTCTCAAATGTATAAGAAGGCTCCCATCCTAATTCCGTTTTGATCTTTGAAGCATCTATGGCATATCGAAGATCATGGCCAGGCCTGTCTTTGACAAATGTGATGAGTTTTTCGGACGTTTGCGCCTCGCGACCAAGTTTTTCATCCATTTGCCGGCAAATTTCTTTTACAAGATCAATGTTCCTCCACTCATTCGATCCACCAATATTATATGTTTCACCCACTCGTCCTTCATGAAACACCAGGTCAATAGCCCTGACATGATCCTCCACATACAGCCAGTCTCTCACATTCTCTCCTTTACCATAAACAGGTAAAGGTTTCTCGTTAAGGATGTTGTTTATTATTAATGGAATCAGTTTCTCAGGAAAATGATATGGCCCGTAATTATTACTGCAATTAGAGATCTTTATGGGCAGACCGTAAGTATGATAGAACGATCGTACCAAATGGTCGGACGAGGCTTTGGAAGCTGAATATGGACTTCTTGGATCATATGGAGTTTCCTCGTTAAAATAGCCTTCGCTGCCAAGAGTTCCATACACTTCATCAGTTGAGATATGATAAAAGATCTTTCCTTCAAAACTATCCCAGTGTTTCCTTGCATTCACCAGGAGTGACCCGGTACCATATACATTTGTCCGGATAAAGGAAAGAGGGTCGTGAATTGAACGATCAACATGACTTTCGGCAGCACAATGAATAATAGCATCGATACCTTCATCCTTAAAAATCCTGTCGAGGAGGGACATATCGCATATGTCTCCTTTAATGAATTTATAATTAGGTGAATCCTCGATGTCGGATAGATTGCTCAGGTTACCTGCGTAGGTAAGAAGATCAAGATTGACAATTTTATAATGAGGATATTTATTTACAAACCACCTGGTAAGGTGCGAGCCAATAAAACCTGCACCACCAGTGATCAGGATTGAATTCATGATGTTAATACATTACCGCTGCGTGAAATTAATGAATTATAAATATGTTAGGGCTAATGTTGCTCTGTAAACTAAATTTGTCTGACCCTCAGGGAGAGGCATTTGGCTAATGCAACATATAACCATACTCGACTATCTTTTCTTACCAATTTACCTTGGCCTTTTTTACTGGAGGGTTAGGGTTATGAGCCTGAAGGTCGATAAAGATCTGAGAAAACCATTAGTAACGGCATTCTTCCTTCGCATTCTTGGTGCCGTGGCTTATTCAATGCTTGTTCAATATTATTATGGATATGGTGATGCCTTTACCTTTTACGAGGGAGGTAAATTCATTTCAGACCAGATCTCATCGGATCTGTCAAAAATCAGATATTTGTTTGCACCTATGAGTGAGGTTGGCGACTGGTATAATGCAGAATCAGGTCGTTCATCCATGTCAGGTTACTTCAGCCATGCTTCCGGTAATATGGTAATGAAGATAAGTGCCCTGATCTCCTTTGTAGCTTTTGATAAATTTCTCATAATATCCATGTTCTTTGGATATTTCAGTTTCCTTGGGCAATGGAAACTTTTTACGGTATTTGATGATATAAATAAGAAAAGGAACAGGAGATTACTGGCGATGGCAATTCTATATACACCCTCTATCTGGTTTTGGGGTAGTGGGTTGCTGAAGGATTCAATTTGTCTCGGAGCCCTGGGATTCATAATCTATTATCTATACAAGTTCTTTGTGTGGCGCAAATTCAACCTGCTTGAGTTTATGTTACTTATAGTTTTTGCATATGTGCTTACTGTAATTAAGTCATACATCACTATAATCTTCCTTATAGGGCTTGGTATAATGGCTTTTCTAAAATTCCTGGTCACAATTAAAAATCTGATACTGAGAGCAATAGTATTGCTACTGACCATTGGAATGGTAGGATTGATGATCTATTCCAGTGATTTCTCAAAAACGATTGATGAGATGGCTGAAGAGTCCATAGAACAGATCCAGTCTTTCCAGGAGAATTACAGGACACTTCAGGAATCGGAAGAGAACAGCAGGGCGGGTTTCAATCTCGGCGAATTTGAGCTCACTTTTACAAACCTGATCCTTAAAAGCCCGAGCGTGATCTTTACAACCCTTTTCCGGCCCTTTATCTGGGAAAGCAGAAAGATCATAATCGTATTTACATCTCTGGAATCTCTATTATTGCTCCTGGTAACGCTTTACGTAATGTTCAGGATGGGGATGTCCAATTTCTTCAGGGCAATCTCCAGAACTCCATTCCTGTTATTTTGTTTTAGTGTATCTATGCTGTTTGCACTAATTATCGGGTTCACGACATTTAATTTCGGCACGATGATCCGCTATAAGATAATCCTCCTCCCTTTTTATTACTTCATGCTGACTAACCTTTATACAATGTATATCGACAGAAAGAAAGTACCTGCAATCCGGTAAAGTCAACCGTATTGGATCATATCCCTATTTTTGCAGGCAATTCCATTAATGAAACCGTACAGCAAAGCACCTCTGAAGATCGTAGATGGCAAGCATAAGAAGATCAGTGTCTTTAACACAGATGTGGAGAACATTGATCCTGAAGTAGTTGAATCATTTGGTGAGGAATGGTTGAAATTCAACCATTTTGATGAAAGGACTATTAACACCATAGCAGCGGAGTATTTTGATATAATCACCGACCAGATGGTCAATAAGAACACTTATGCCATTGACATCGGGTGTGGTACAGGGCGGTGGAGCAAATACCTTAGCAAAAAAGCTGGATTCGTGGAATGCGTGGATCCCAGTAAGGCATTATATGCAGCAGATCTTCTTTTGGCTGATGCTGACAATGTACGGCTTACCCAGGCGTCTACAGAAAGTCTTCCCTTTGAGGATGATACTTTCGATTTTGCCATGAGCATAGGTGTTCTTCATCATATCCCCGACACTCAAAAGGCAATGATGGATTGTGTGAAGAAGGTAAAGAAAGGGGGATACTTTTATTGTTACCTCTATTATAGTCTCGATAACCGCCGCTGGCCTTATAAAGCAATGTTCCACGCAAGCAATCTGTTAAGGAAAGGTGTGAGCAAAATGCCAGCTAAATTGAAAAAAGTTACCTGCGACCTTTTAGCGATAACTCTCTACATGCCCTGGGTTTTAACTGCCCGGCTATTTGTAAAGCTTGGACTCAGAAAAATTGCTCGAACCCTGCCATTGGCAGCTTATGAAAATAAATCCTTCTTCGTTATAAGGAATGATTCACTGGATCGTTTCGGAACAACGTTAGAACAGCGTTTTTCAAAGAAAGAGGTAATAACCATGATGACAAATTGTGGCTTGTCGAATATCATCGTAAGCAATAATACGCCTTACCATCATGCTGTCGGCCAAAAGATATGACCCGTCAATACAGGATGGTTTTATAATAATCTGCAGTATTTTTTACCATTATTAAAGTTGTGAACTGCTCCTTATACTTGTTATAAGCATTCTCAGCCAATTGTTCTGCATATTGAGGGTTCTTCAATAAGGTAATAATGCAGTTTGCAAGCGATGAAGTATCTGCAGGCTTGGCAAGCATTGCAGTTTCCTTGTCGAGGATCTCATTGCCGGCGGCCGTATCAAATGCAACAACAGGTCTTTTAAGGGCCATTGCTTCAAGGTAAACCAAACCGAATGGCTCAAACAGCGATGGCAATGCCACTATGGATGCTGATGTAACAAATTTATATGGATCATTGGAAAACCCAGTGAAAGTTACATTCTCCTGCAGGTTTAATTTTTTAACCAATTGTTCCAACGAATTCTTAGCTGAACCTTCTCCAATTACAGTAAGAGCAACGGAGGGATAAACTTTTTTGACTTGCGCTATGGCCTCAATCAAATAACGATGGCCCTTAAATTCTTCCAGTCTTCCTATTATAACTATTGAGAAAGGCTTTCGTACTCCGCTGTCATATGCATCTATATCAAGTCCATGGTGAATAAAAGGCATCCGGGAATTACTTAAGCCTAACTCAAAATAAAGATCCGAAATAGCTTTGGAAACCGCATAGTTACTGTATGCCCGTTTAACCACCCATTTGGTAACCCTATAATAGAAATCCTTTTTTGCTGAAGGAATCAGTTCGGCAAAATTCGGAACAAAGGGAACTTGCCGTAATATTAATTCGCTGTATCCATGTTTTGTAGATATGATCTTTGTGTTTGGAGAGAAATATCCAGCAATAGTTGCAATAACATCTGAATTGAGAAGATGGCTATGAATGAACCTGATCTTATTCTTTCGCAAATATTTAAGGACCTTCATAGCTGCAAAGAAGAACGCAACTTTCCTGGATTCAATGAAATTTACAGGGATCCCATGTTCATTCAATTCACCAAAGAACTTTTTGAGCTTTGGTTTGGCCTGGCCAGAACACACAACTACCAAATGGCATTCAATTCCATTGGCTGCCAGCCCGGGTAAAAGATGTAACAGGTACTTTTCTGCTCCTGCGATCCCATTGGTGTATATCAGGTGAAGAATCCTCATTTTGAAACCAGTGCAATATACCTTTCAAACATAATGCGGTTTGAAAATTTCTCCTCCGCTGTTTTCCTCGCATTTGATGCAAGATGCATCCGTAATGACCGGTCGTTCCATGCTTTCAGGATTGCATCCCCAAGTGCTTTCGCATTTTCCGCCGGCACCAGGATCCCGTTTTCTAGGGACTGAATCATATTATTTATTCCGGGTACGTTTGAGGCAACGATTACTTTGCCACTCGCCATAGCCTGCATAATGGATGTACTCATTGTTTCTCCAAGCGATGCATGTACATAAACAGCTAAATCATTTAAAAATTTCCTGGAATTGTCTTCATCCAGCATACCTGTAAAGACAATTTTATTCAGAGAGAGTTCTTTTGCATAATTCTCCATTTTTTCTCTCCAATCGCCATCACCGGCTATAAGCAAATTACCAGGCATATTCTCTTCGATCAATTTCCAGGCCGCCAGCAATGTCTTGTGATCCTTTGTAGGCATTATCCTGGCTAACATCCCAATATCATTCCCATGGGTTTGGCATGGCGAAAATAAATGAGTGTTGATGCCATTATTGATTACACTTACCCTGTTTCGCTTAAAAAACACCCTTAGGATCCTTTTCATTTGTGTTGCATAGAGTTCCGTGAGGTATACTACTTTATCTGCAAGTATCATGAGCAAAAATGACCAGATGTATTCTTTCCAGATCTTTAAATGATTAGGCTGATGTTCAACTGCGATCAACCGGATCTTTCTACGCCTTGCTATTTGAGATACAGGAATTATCAAATTAACTGAATGCAGGAATATTGCCCTGGGTGAAACTTCACAGATAACTTTTTTCACTGCTTCATATGAGCTCTTGTCAAATCCAGGTTTCTTATGTACAAAAACCATATCAGCACCAAGTTCCAGGCACTTTTCCCTGTAGGCATCAGGAACTTTTTCAATGCCATAAAATACCAGAACATGATTGAATTTCGTCTCTCTATCTGCTTCAACAAGAGAGAAAACTACGGAAGCATGCCCTCCAAGGCCTGAATACAAAATATGAATGAGAGAAGATCGCTTGGAACCATCCATGATCAGGATATAAAAGGAGCAGGTCTTAATTTCGCCGGCATTGCAAATATAGGCAACCAAAGTTTTCTAAAAGGAACTTCGCATCTTTCTCACTTCATTGATTATTAGCAACAACTCCTTTCTGTAAAAGATTGTCATTGTAGAAAGCAAGACAACCAGGGGTACCAGGTTAACAATGTCGATCGGGAGAAATTGAAACTTTATATTCAGGAACAGGAAAAGATTATATACAATTATTAGTGCCCCGGTACAAACCCAGGGCTTCTTTTGTTTTATATAATCAGAACGATGGTACTGGTACTGACGAACGAACATATACGCAGCTAAAGCCTGGATTCCCCGTATAACATATAATGAAATACAGACAGACCACAATCCGATATATGGAACAAGCAGAATATTAGCCCCGATCCCGGAAACGAGGGCAAAAAAGGATATCAGCGGAAATACTTTCGTTTTACCGAAATAAAATAGAGGAATATTATATACCAGGTAATGCAGATATGGCAGGAAGGAAATGAATAAGGTTCCTATATACACATATGAATCCTTGTAACTTGGGTTAATGATCAGGCGCATGGCAGGAACAACAACCGCAACACAGGCGCAGATAACAAATGTTGAGGCCAGTAGGATCACGTTATTGATCCTTTTAACTGGCGCCGTATTGCTTTCTGATCCCAGTATCCTGAAAATCCTTGGGTTGGTAGCATTCCCAACAGCATTTAGAAAAACAGGAATAACTCCCGTAACCATTACTGCAAAATTGTAAACCCCAAAATCGAATGCAGTGAAGTATCGTTCCAGTACAAAACGATCCACATTGGAAAAGGCAGCAAACATGATCTGGAATGGAACCAGAGGAAGGGAAAATTTGAGGGCTGTTATAAGATAGCTGCTCTTCAATTCTGGCCTTTGCTTCAGCATGAAACCTATCAACAATAAACCAATAAAGACAATGCTTCCTATGGCCCTCCCTGCAATAGCACCATATGCTCCCTGTTTAAATATTATTAACCCTGCCAATGTTCCTGCTACAGGAATGATGAAAAAGAGCGTGCTTAACAAAATAAAGAATTTGGGTTTTTCTTCATTCCGGTAATAAACTGCAAAGAACAGGTAGATTATGTTACTGTAAGTTGACAGCAACACCCAGCTGCCATAATTGGTAAAGGTGAATTCAGGATTGGTAAATATTAAGGAGAATATAGCATTGCCTGAAAACCAGAGGATCACTAATGCAACCAGGGATATCACCGTCACCGCAACCATTAATGAACCAAGCACATCATATTTTGCTCTTCCTTTTTTCTCATAGTCGAAATAGATCCTGGAAAAAGCGCTGTCAAGGCTGAAACTTAAGAAGAAGGTAAGAAAGGTCTGAAATAAAGTTGCCAGGCCAATAAGTGCATATTCCTCTGGCTCCAGGAAAGAAGTATAAACCGGAGCCAATAACAGGTTAGCAGCAACTGGCAGAAATCCAACCGCCACATAAACCACTGTATTCCTCAATAAAGGCATGGGTTAAGATAACAAAGTTTCCTTAAGACGTTGCAAACCATTACCATCTGCACCTCTGCCTATATACTTTTCCACGAAGTTGGTCTTGGCTATTTCAGAAGGTTCAATAAATTCAAGGCTTGCCGGATCGTTGATCAATGTTTTGTAATCAAGCACCTGGCAAACACCTATTGAACTTAATACCGACTGGAATTCATCAGGCTCATTTATGATGAACATGGAACATGGCTTAAAGAAAAGGGAAGGAATTGACAGTGAAGAATTATAGAAAACCACTCCATTTGCTCCTAAGATCAGCGTTTCTTTTTCTGAGCCTTTTTCATACCTTATATTCGGATGCTGAATAAAGAAAGTATTGGAAAATGAGTATGGGTGAAGTTTTACAACCAATTTCCATCCCCTGCTCAATGCATATTCATTCATGGAACTAATCAGTTGGTTTACTTCTTCCTTACTGATCTTATTGATATCAAAAGCATTTCCTTCAATTATGCTTAGCGGGGTTTCAATATACAGGAGGTAGCCATCCTGTGTTACTCCCAGTTCCTTCGCCAGTTCAATTGATCGCGTGATCTCAAGGTTACCAAGTACTATAAAATCTTCTGTTGAAGAACTATCGAGATCAGAATAGAATTTTACATCCTCATTTGAGAATACAATATATCGGTCAGGTCTTCTATGCCTGGATTTCCACTTCGCCAGGGCGATAAGGGGATGCATATTCAGGCGGTTTACCTGGAAGCGCAGTAATTGGGGAAGAACATGAATGTATTTTAAGCCCAGGGCTTTAACAGTCCAGTTGAATGTGAACCACCACAGTTTCAGTTTTTTCGAAAATGTTTCCCGGATCAGATTCCTGGGTGCGAATCTGAAGTCACGGTAGTCGTCCAGGGATAATGTGGCCGATCCATGAACCATGAAATACGTTGGTATTCCAAATTTTCTCGCCTGTATATTTATGGCAATTGTCTGGAGGCCATCCAGCCCCATGAAGATCACTTTGGATGGCGAGATCGTTTTCAGTAAGTGTGAAGGGGAAGAGAAATCTGTATAATAGACCCTCCTGTTCTCGGTAAAAACTTCCTGCTCCTCCTCTTTGGTCATATAAAAGAGGTAAACAAATTCGAAACTATCATTTAATGTTTCGAAGAATTCGATCCAGTTTTTCCTGTTATAGCCCCAGCAAAGTAAAATTCTTGGTTTCTTGGTCATCTCAAATCCTTTCCCTTGATTTTTGGGTGCAAAGTTATTACTGCGGATCAGAGATCGCGGAGAATTCAGGAAATAATCCTGCTTCAACCATATCCTTAATAAATGAGATAAGTTTATAATCTGTGTATTTTCTCGAGATCACCTGAAGCCCGAACGGCAGGCCTTCATGCATAAACAAAGGGATATTAATTACCGGAAGACCACACATGGTCCATATCAGGCATGTATCAGGCGGATCTATTGCAGTTCCATAACGAGGCGCTGTTGCTGAAGTGGACAAGGCTATCAAAATATCGACCCCTGAGAATATACGGTCAACCTCCGCTGCGAGTTGTTGTTGTAAACCTAGTGAATCCTGGTATTGGCTTGGGGTAATTTTACGACCCTCGTTTACGATCTCATACATCACAGGACTGATCAGGGTTTGCTTCTCAAATTCTTTCCTGAAATAATAGGAAAGCGCTTTATGGTAAATTGTCTCCTGGATAGAATGAGAGTCGTTGAAGATCTTTTCAAAAGAAGGTGAACTGACTTCTGCAACCCTCTTCAATTCCGTAACAAACGAGTCAAGGGCACTGGCTGCGTAGGTTGCAGAATGTTTATGAGTCCAGTGTTGATCAAAGACCACACCCACCTTCCATGAATTCCCTGATTTTTGTTGAAGCTCTATGTTTGTCAGGTTCTGATGAACGATAGGATAATCAAGGCCATGTACTCTTATTATATCGAATAAAAGTCTGCAATCGTCCGGATTGGTAGCGAAGAACCCTATGGTGTCCAGGGAGTCCGTGGTTTTAAGCATGGCTGTACGCGGTACCGTACCGAAAGATGGTTTAAATCCATATATGCCGCAATAACTTGCTGGCCTTATGATCGATCCTGCAGTCTGAGTAGCTAGCGCTAAAGGCACCATCCCACAGGATACTGCTGCAGCAGAACCGGATGATGATGTACCTGGTGAATGCTCAAGGTTCCATGGATTCCTGGTTTCATTGGGAGCATGAACGGCAAATTCTGCCGTAACGGTTTTACCAGCAATGATACCTCTGTTGTAACGGATATTATGAACAACACGTGCATCATTACCAGGCGTAAAATCCTTCCAGATGGGGCTTCCCATCTGTGTGGGCATATCAGCTGTGTTGAATATATCCTTTACGCCAACAGGAATTCCAAGCAAAGAACTAAATGCAGGATCTATATCCTTAGAAACTTCTTCACATTGATCCAGCCATATATTCTCATTAAAATAGGCCCAGGCTTTTACGTTACTTTCCAAAGCCTTGACACGGTCAATGAATTCGAGGTTATAGCTCCTGATATCTATCTTTCCTTCTTTTATCTTTTCAACAGTTTCCTTAACACTAGTTCTGATCATATTTAACTCATTAACTATTTTCATTAAAATACCTTGCAGCTTTCGCACGCGGTGCAAAGTTCCTGTCCCATTACTTTCTCCCTGTGTTCTTTCATTACTCTGAAAAATTCCTCCTCTTTCACTCCGGTTATTTTAAGATACCAATCAAGGATCTCGGGGCGCTTGGTATCGTGCTTCCTTGCAAGCTCAAAACCTTCTTCCCTTGTGAGCAATCCGGATCTGACATCACGACTTGCATGGTCAGTTGCCCTGCCAAAACCGCGTTTCAGAAACTTTGTATAATCATGAAGGCCGGCCATTTTACATTCCACGCTTTTGAATCTTTTATATGTTCCTTCAACATGATCTTCCTTCCAACCGTAGGTATCCCTGATGAATTCCATTTGTCTTTCATCATCCCAGAAATAATAATCACCCAGGTGAATTCCTACAACCCCCACTCTTTCTATCTCTTCATAGCTTGGCAGCATAAATGGTTTTACATCATCAATAGTTATCTCATCATTCACCATTTCCTCTGCATAGAACCTGGCTGAGATCTTTGTAAAATAATCCCTGTCGAAGTGAATAGGCTCTTCGTAGGTTGCTCTTCCATCACTTTCTGAAACAGATTCGCCCCAAACAAGAAGAGGAATATCATACATCACCGCCACCTTAAGCGGGAATGCTCCAACCCCTGCATGACAATGCCAGCATGAGTCACCGATCTTATAAAGCGATTCCTTTGCAAGTTTGTTGATAACCTTGTGGTTCGGAGTGAACATTATATGATCCACATTGAATTTCTCCAGGCAGAGGTTGAGATTATACTTCCCGGTTTCGGTATACCAATTATGACTGAATGTAACAGCCAGGCATTTCATGTTATAGATCCTGGTGAGCATATGAAGCTGGAAAGTGCTGTCCTTACCACCACTTATCGGCACAATACAATCGTACCCGCTTTTACTTTTGCCCCTGTATTTGTCAAGAAGATTTCGCAGCGCTTTTTCACGTTCCACCCAGTTGATGGATATTTTTTGTTCAGAAGACCGGCAAGGCTGGCATATTCCCATTTCATCGAAGGCCAGTCCTTCTGCGGTTGCAGGAAGACAGCATCTTGTACAATATTGCACTCCGGGAAGAAGCGGTTCGCCAAACTTGTGATCCGTTGTAGATGTGTTCATAAATTATTCTTTTAAAAACCTTCCGGCCATTATTATATTTTAATAGTGTCAGTCACAAATTCTGATGCAAGCACTCCATACTCTATAACATCGAAGTATGCACCATTTTTGAATAAAGCTTCTCTCCGGATCCCTTCCTGTTTCATTCCGAGCTTCTCAGCAAGTTTCTGCATTCCTTTATTCTCTGAAGAAGTTCCACAATGAACCCTGTGAAGGTTCAACTGGCGAAAGCCATGATTCATGATAAGGTTTCCGGCTTCATACATCACTCCTTTGCCCCAGTAGTCCTTTTCTCCTAAAATGAAAGCAATTTCTGCACTTCGGTCGATCCAGTTTATCCCCTGCAGGCTGATGTTCCCAATATGCTTCCCGGTAGCAATATCTATTATTGCCATAACAAGTGAAGTTTTGGATGATAATGCATTTTCAACAAATCGAGCAAGTTCGGGGGCGGTAACCGGGTACCTGCCATGGCTGTTATAAAGCGTGATCTCAGGATCGTTAAGCCACCGGGCATAGCTTCCTTCGATATCAGAAACCTGGAGAGCGCGTAACTGTATGGTTTCACCCTTGAGAAATATGCTTTTGTCTGTTTGATTCATTTCATGAAATTTTCAAGTTCAGTAAATGAAGTTATGATCGATCCTACGTTTTCCTCCTTTAAAGGGTCAATTCCCTTTTCTGAAGGAATATACCTTACCACCGGCCTGTTCAAAACCTTTGCTTCTATCAAGGCCGAAGAATGAAAGCCAAGCACAAGACTTGAATGATAAATGCAGGTATTAGTATCAATAGCAGGATCTGCAAAAATGAATCGTTTCCTGTTCTTAACCATTTCCTTCAAAACCGCAATGTCCTGGTTTGGATGAGGCTTTACCAGTATTTTCCAGTCTTCAAATAACTCTGGCTTCTGAGATTTCAGTTCACATAATTCCTTTGTCGCCGTTATCTCATCATATCCGAATTTTCCAAAACCATTAATGTTGGTCAAAGGATCCGGCACAAATAAAAGAAGTTTTGTTCCCGCATTACAGATACCAAGTGACAGAAGAAATTCTTCCTTTCTTACCGTCGGCTTCCATTGCTTCAGCCACTCATGATAAGGATTACCACTAATATGCAATCTCTTTTCCCATAACCCATCCTTCAAAGCGATCTGTTTTGCCCTTTCATCCAGCACCCACACCTTGTCTGGGTATACACATGAATTATTCGACAACATCAGTCTCTCGCCAATATTGGTCCAGTGGTCAATGTAAGCAATGCAGGGAATATTCCTTTCTTTGGCGCAAACAAGGAATTCGCGTTCAATATTTGACCTGTATGATGTTGCAGTGAACACCCTGTCTGGTTTATATTCATCAACCTCCACGCAGGCGTTGCCTTTGTAGGGATGAACAATAATGCCGAAATTTTCATAAAATGGATATACCCTGTCGGATATCACTTTATAATTCTCAAGCGCATTGATCTTAATAAATGCGAGCAGTGGCTTTGCGCCACCAGGATCACTGAATATGAACAGGATCTTGTCGCCTGGTGCAAACATATGGTCAGCTTAATTCTTGAATGTTTTTCACGACCTTTCTGAATGCTTTGACAACATCCTTAAGATCGGTGGTTTTCATACCCGGACGCATAAATTCATGCGTAATCAATTCCTCAAAATGCATTCGTTCTGTTACAGGGCAAATTCCTCTTGAATAATCAACCGTCCCGGTGTAGGATGGATGGCTGAATGCCCATGCTGCCTTTTGCTGGTATATTGGTTGTAAATAAAGCGGTTTAACATAGCCTGCTCCGAGCAACGGGGCCGTTTCTCTCAGCACCGCGGATGGGATCTCTGCTTTAACAGCATTCACGAACAGATTCCGATGAACACCATGAACTGCGCTGTCGTATTTCAAAGGTTGCAGGTAATAAGTATGTACACTGTCTGATGGTACCTTTGGTGTCGAGCTTAAACCTTTCAGTCCACCGAGTTCTTCATAAAGGAATTCTACATTTTTTAATCTTTCCTCAATAAGTGCCGGAAGCTTCTTTAGTTGTTCTGATCCAATGGCAGCCTCTATTTCAGTCATCCTGAAATTATACCCGATCATATTAGTCAGGTCCGTAACCCCTAAAATCTCCATAACATTTTCGCCATGGTTCCTGATGTACTGCACTCTTTCTGCCAGGTGCTTATTGTTGGTGATCACAACGCCTCCTTCCCCCGTATGAATATGTTTATGGTAGTTCAGGCTGAAGACCCCCAGATCACCGATCGTGCCCACGTATCTTCCTTTATATTTTCCCATGGGGGCCTGGGCACAATCTTCCACAACCACCAGGTTATGCTTCTGAGCGATCGTCATAATGGCTTCCATATCGGCAGGATGACCAAAAATATGGACCACCAGGATGGCTTTAGTTCGGGGCGTGATCCTCGATTCTATACTTGCCGGGTCCATGCAAAAAGTATCCTGGTCAATATCAGCGAATACAGGAATTCCTCCATAAACCAGGGGGGCAATAGCACTTGCCGACATAGTGTATGGTGAAACGATCACTTCATCGCCAGGCTGGATGCCGATCGCACCCATGGCAGCGAACAACCCGGAGGTATTGGAGTTGACCGATACCGCATAATTCACTCCAAATGCAGAACACCAGTTTTCTTCAAACATCCTTACTTCGGGTCCTCCAAAGAAATCAGGCGACCATGCTCCAAGGAATTGAGAAAGATTGCCAGAATCGAGCACACGTCGCACGGCCGCTTTTTCTTCTTTACCAATTGTATTATAGGCCGGAAACAATTTTGTTCTGACGGGGGAGCCACCATTGATGGCCAGTTTCTTCGACATTTTAGGGTCTATTTATTTAATACGGTCAGCATTTCTTGGTTAAGCCTCAGGGCAAGGTTAAAATTATCCAGTGTTTCTCTGTTTTCAAGAAGAGTACGGGCATGTTCATACACCGGTAACATATAGGTATGCAAAATCCTTTCCACACTTTTTTCGAGTACAAGGTTTCCCGGGGAAATAAGCCTGTGATACCTTACCGTATCCCCTCCCGATATGATCTCGATCATACCCCCTGTAAAAAAAAGTTTCATTTCGAAGATCCTGTAATCAACGTAAGTTAATCCTAAAACATGCACGGGTGCACTTTTATAAAGAAATTGCCCTGACAAGGTCGGATCATCTTCGAAAACATCGTGGGAAAATGCAACCTTGCTGAATGATCCCAGCTCTATGGATGTTCCTAACAGGTATTCCATCAGGTCGAAGGCATGGCTGCAATTATTCAAAAAACCCCTGCAGTACGTGATTGCGGCTCCTGTAAAATCTCCCATGTACCCGGTTCTGATTACTTCTTTAAGTTCGCGATACTGGGGCTGGAACCGTCGCATATAATTTACAAGCACCTTCGACCTGCAGGATTCTTTAAGGGTTGCAAGGGTTTTCAGATCGGAGCCTTTTAGGGAAACCGGCTTTTCACAGATCACAACCGGGGTTTCAGCTTTAAAACACTGTTCAAGGAGAGAGGAATGTGTTGGAGTTGGAGTTGCAATACAAACCAGTGAATATGCTTCCAACGATGGGATAATGTTTAATGCACGGAAGTTATACCGGGAAGCAATCGTTCGTGCAATTGACTGATCCTTGTCGTAAACATCGGTTGGAATTCCATTGATATGAAGAGCCCTTGCATGTGTCCATACTCTTCCGCCCTGGTCATCCAGATCGTATCCTGAACCAATATTTCCACAGCCAAGGAGGAGGGCCTTATTTTCCATTTTTAAGGAATGAAAATTTAATTTCTGCGATCTTCCAGTCTTCTTCATTATCGATATCCTGCACTTCTCCTTCGGGAACAAGAATGGGATAACTGTTCTCGCTTACCAGCCTGCGGTCCTGGAGAAATGAATTCACGCTAAGGCAATAAAACTGGCCACAGTCATGGTATGCAGGGGGCAGGTCCTGTGATCGTTTCAGCGCATTCTCAGGCCAGTTAAAAGCGATCTTACCATCCTCGATCTTAAAGGATCGCCAGATGGGAAAACTGAAAGCAGTTACAGGGATCACAGAATAAGCCTTTTTGGATTCCAGTAGCCTCATCGCTTCTGATAATCTTGCGGCTGTTACAAATGGGGCTGTAGGATAAATACAACAGGCATATTCGAATTCCCTTCCCAGGGCTGAATAAGATCCCAATACTTCGGTGATCACATCAGCAGTGGTCGAAAAATCGTCACTGTTCTTTTCAGAACGCATGAAAGGAACCGCGGCACCAAATTCTCTTGCAACCTCTGCTATCCTATCATCATCAGTAGACACCATTACTTCGTCAAACAATCCGCACGACAAAGCAGCTTCAATTGAATAAGCAATGATAGGCTTGCCACAAAAATCCCTGATATTCTTACCAGGGATCCTCTTACTTCCTCCACGAGCCGTGATGATTGCTACTTTCATAAAAGATAATTCATTGAAAAGGGAGTTCCTTTTGAAAGTTGTTTATTCACTTTCTTTCCTAAAAGTTCTTCATAATGACGCGGGTGAAGCCCATCGCCGGGTCTGATCACTCTTAGGTTGGAAGGAGACAAAACACCACCTTCTTCAATATCGTCAACAATATAGATGCTTCTTTTAAATCCAAGGCTTTTCTTTTCTGCTTCCTGCACATCAAGCTGGATTTCCCCCAAAGCCTGCCAGGCTTTCAGGGATTCATCAACAAGCAGCCTCATTTCCTCCGGCTCCATGCTGAAGGCACTGTCTACACCTCCATCTGCCCGCCTTAATGTGAAGTGCTTTTCTATCACGGTTGCTCCCAATGCAATGGAAGCAATTCCTGCTCCTACACCCATTGTATGATCACTAAGGCCAACCTGGCAATCAGGAAAAGATTCCTGTAGCAGCTTTATCGTTCTGAGATTTGTATTCTCCGGTGTAGAAGGATAAGTGCTGGTACACTTCAGTAAAATAATTTCCTTGCATCCATGATGGCGCAATACGTTAACAGATTCGCGGATGTCGAGAATGGAGCTGAGGCCTGTGCTCATAATTACAGGCTTCCCGGTACCTGCCACTTTTTTTAAAAGCGGGTGGTGGTTATTTTCAAAAGAAGCGATCTTGTAGACCGGTGCTCCGAGTTCTTCTAGGAAATCAACTGCCGATTCGTCGAAAGGACTGCTGAATGCTATCAATCCAAGTTTACGCGCATGATCCATTAATGGTTTATGCCATTCCCATGGTGTATACGCTTCTTTATATAGGTCGTAAAGATTTTTACCTGCCCATAAGGAAGATGCATCTGAAATGTTGAACATTCCGCTCCTGTGATCGATGGTGAGGGTATCTGCAGTATAGGTCTGCAGCTTTACAGCATGGGCACCACTTTCTGCAATAGCATCAATTATTTCCATTGCACGCTGCAAGGATTGGTTATGGTTACCGCTCATTTCAGCGATTATGAAAGGTGGATGGAATTCACCAATGGAAAGATGCCCTATCTTGATCTCTTTCTTCATAATAATATTGTACCTGGTTCAGGGAACACTCCTTCAAATTCAACAAGTGAAACAGCGCCATTAGGGGTTTTAATAACAGGCTTGTCATTTTGCAAACCTAACACCAATCCATCCGGATCATTTCCACTGAACCCGTAATTAGAGAATTCCAGTTTATTTATAGAGAGTTTTTGTCCGTTCACAAAGGTAAAGGCCATTGGATAAGGTTTTGCCTGCGCCCTGACCCAGTTATAGATCCTTTCCTTTTGCCATCCCCAGTTTATTTTTCCGCTTTCAGGAGTACGTACT
Organism: Bacteroidota bacterium; assembly: GCA_023417815.1. GTDB lineage: Bacteria > Bacteroidota > Bacteroidia > Chitinophagales > Chitinophagaceae > Ferruginibacter. The sequence continues at coordinate 47,602 of JAEZEI010000116.1, forward strand.
CCGAATATTGTTGCGGCAGAGTGGTCCTGCGCGGTCACAATTACTCTTCCGGATTTTACCAATTCCAATACTTCCCTGATCATTTCAGGATATAATGAATTGAATTTATTTAAAACCGAGGCTCCCGTCTCTTCGGCATCTATTTCAAAACTTCTCTGTAATACTACAGGTCCGGTATCACAGCCCTTGTCAACCAGGTGAACAGTAGCGCCGGTTATTCTTTCATTGTTGATGATCGCCCAGACATGCGGAGTTCTGCCCCTGTATTTCGGAAGTAATGATCCATGGATATTGAAGCAATACTTTATCGGCCAGTTTATGAGGTCATCTTCAATGAGAAAAAGATAATTGATCGAAAAGATAATATCCGGGTGATATCTTACTATCCACTCCGAAGCTTTTCCATTGCGGGGATTTCCGATGAAGACGGGCACATTCTTTTCCCTGGCGTAATCAATGATCGCCGTTGATCCCTTATCTGTAAATATCATCTGTACTTCCCAGTTCTCCGGGAAGGTTTTGAAGCATTGCAAGCCCAAACCACCGCTGATCAGGAGAATGGCTTTCAAGCTGTTTGTTCTTTAAAAAGTGAATAGATCAGTACATCATGCATTTCCCCTCTCACGTACCTGTGATTTTTCAAACGACCTTCAGGAACATACCCGGCCTCCTCAATGCATTGAATATATAAGGGTCGGATATCGTACACAGTGGTATGCAATTTAATAAAGCCGAGATCGCCGAAGGCAATGTTTTTCATTATCTCCAGGAAAGCTGAAAAATCCTTTTTGAATGGTTCACCGATGTTGCGGTTTGTTTCAGTGAGAAATGAGATCTCCGCATTCCTGCTTAACCAGTCAATATGAACCAAACCGCCATACCCGATCAGGCTATCACCAATTAATATGGAAAAAAGGATCTGGGATGGCTGATATGCATCGAACAGTCCTTCGATCACCCCGGAGAAATATTTATCCTGGTCTTCAGGTGAAAGGATGCGGTCCTGCCTGAGGATATCGATTTGTTCATTTCGCCAAATGCGGATGGATTCCCGGTCTTCTGATCGTACTGGGATTAACCTGTAATCATTATAAAGCCATTCAGTTTCTTTCAAACATTTATATGTTCTCATTTCGCTGAAAAGGTAAGTATTTCATTGATCACATATTCCTGCTCCGCATCAGTAAGCGAAGGGAACATTGGAATACTCAGGCATTCGCTATAATATTGCTCCGACACAGGATGATCGCCGGCTTTATTGCCCAGAGACCTGTAGTAAGGTAAAGTGTGTACTGGAATATAATGTACCTGGCAGAAGATATTCTTACTGCGCAGGTGATCATAAAGAACTTTTCTTTCAGGTGTACGGATGATAAACAAATGGTATGCATGTCCTGGATCTTCGTCAGGCATTTCAATCTTTCCTGAGAAAGCCTTCCTGTATTTCTCCGCGATCTCCCTTCTCCTGGCCAGGCCTTCATTTGCGCGGGAGAGTTGAGACAGACCAAGTGCACAAAGAACATCCGGTATCCTGTAATTATAACCCAGCATCTGCATTTCGTAATACCATCCTCCATCATTCTTTTCCATTTGCATTGGGTCCTTGGTTATCCCATGGGTGCGAAGTTTCAGGAGCTTTTTATACAAGGCTTCATCATTGGTTGTGATCATTCCACCTTCACCGCAGGCTATATGTTTAACCGGGTGAAAGGAAAAAATTGCAAGATCAGCGAACTGCCCGTTGCCGCAATATTGCTTTGTTCCTTTTGAATCCGTAAAAAATCCACCAGGTGCATGACATGCATCTTCAATGATCCACATACCATTTTCGATTGCTATCTCCCTCAGCTTTTCAAGGTCCACTGCACTACCTGCGAAATCCACTGGTATTATTCCTTTGAAGAATCCATTTGGTTTGGAAGCAATGAGTTCTTTCACCTTTTCAATATCGATCAGGATCGAATCCTTATCGATATCTGCGAAGTAAACGCTGCCGCCACAATACCTTATACAGTTTGCTGAGGCGGCAAAGGTTATCGGAGTAGTGATCACATTTGTATTTTCATCCACATCCAATGCCAGGGCACATAGATGAAGGGCTGCAGTTCCGTTTGCAACCGCAACAGCGAATTTTGCGCCGGTATATTCTGCAAAGGCTTTTTCGAAGGCATCCACAAGTGGCCCTTGCGTCCACAGATCGCTTTTAAGGCAATTTAATACTGCATCTATATCCTTTTCACTTAGATGCTGCCGGCCGTATGGGATAGGTTTTTCCATCAGGATCAAACTACAAAATCTTTATCAACATGCTGTACTATCAGTTCTCTCAACTGCTCCGCAGAAACCCATTCTGAATTCTGCCCGGAACTGTAATTAAAACCCTGGGGCACTTTTTTGGCATTGAATGCCTTAACGAATTTCTCAACTTCCCATACAGGCTGCTGGGGAAGAATGACATAATAGTTACCCAGGTCGTATGTAGTGAAGGAGTCTGAACTGGTGATCATTTCCTCATGCACTTTCTCACCGGGTCTTATTCCTACTATTTCATGTTTGCAATTCGGACCTATTGCTTTTGCAACCTCAGTGATGCGATAACTCGGGATCTTCGGAACATATAATTCTCCGCCCCATGCGTGTTCAAGAGCATGCATAACCATTTCCACACCATCCTGGAGGGAAATGTTGAAGCGGGTCATATTTGGATCAGTAATGGGTATCACGCCTTCTTTTCTTTTTTTGAGGAAGAATGGAATAACAGAACCATTGGATCCCATCACATTTCCATACCGCACTACAGAAAAAGAAAGGTCCCTGCTGCCCAGAATGTTATTTGCAGCAATAAAAAGTTTGTCGGACGCCAGTTTGGTTGCACCATAAAGGTTTATAGGTGCGCAAGCCTTATCGGTGGACAGTGCCACCACCTTTTTCACATTCGTTTCCATGGCAGCCCTTATCACATTTTCGGCACCGCCAATATTCGTCTTCACACATTCATCAGGATTATATTCCGCAATGTGTACATGCTTCATCGCTGCTGCATGGATCACATAATCGATACCTTCAAAAGCTCTTTTGAGGCGGGTATAATCCCTTACATCACCGATAAAAAACCGGATGGCCGGGTATTTTTGATCCGGATATTCCATTGCCATCTGGAATTGCTTTTGCTCATCCCTCGAGTATATAACGAGCCGGCGCACATCAGGCCAGCGCTGGAATATTGTTTTGGTGAATTCTTTACCGAAGGAGCCTGTTCCCCCGGTGATCAGAACGGATTTTCCATTTAGGTCTAACGCCATTTTTTTTGCTGGTTTAATTCAGAAGTCAATCTCTGCAATTTTGCTTCCAGAATCGTTTTTGAGATTCTTGGGCGCAAATGTATCGAAATTATTCAGCGGGCGCTCTTTCCCCGGTAGGGCAAAAATCTCCTCTAAAAACCTGTCGGAAAGCTGTTTTTACTTTGTCAATATTAAAATCCATGGCACGTTCCCGGGCCCTCGAACGATAAGAAGCCATTAGTTCAGGATCATTAAGAACCTTCTCCATTGCTTCTGCAATAATTTCCTGGGAATTTACAGGACAAAGTATTCCATAGTCTCCCTCATGGTAAGTTTCAAGTTGTCCTCCCGTGAAACCGGGTTCCAATAATTCAACCGGGCCGGAATTGCAATCGGTAGAAATTACCGGCAATCCACAGGCAAGCGCCTCCAGCAACACATTAGGATAACCTTCTACATCCGAACTAAGTATAAAACACTGGCTCCGTGCCATATACTGGAACGGGTTTTTCCGGAACCCCCTAAAGATTACTTTTTCAGAAACTCCAAGATCACCGGCCAGCTTAATGCACTTTTCCATCTCCTCTCCTCCACCTACCATGATCAACCTGCAATTGTTTGCAGCTATTCGTGAAAATGCCTGGATCAATAAAGGATAATTCTTTTCCTTTCTGAATCTTCCCACGCTTATAAAATAGAATATGCATGGATCGAAAATCATATCAGGTTCCGTTTTGGCCTGCCGGTCAATGAACGCCATGTCAATGGGGTTATTGATCATCCTGACAGGAGTGGAAATTCCAAGGTTATTGATAAGATCATGCTGCATTGCACGGGCATTTGTAAGCACCAGGTCTGCACTTTGATACGCATACCGCACGGTTCGGGCTGTTATGAAACGCATGATAGGAGTATATCGTTTCATAAGCGTGGTCTGGTGGGTTCTTTCACACATGATCAGGCAACCACGATAACCCATCCAATTCTTCATAAGTGCTGTAACAAAACAAGGTCTGTACAGGAATGCTATCACTGTTTCAATACCGTTTCGAGCACAATAATCCTTCACCCTCCGGGCAAGAGATGGTGCTTTTAAAAACATTCTCAGCCGGCTTTCTCCCTGTGGTTGCTTAAGATCCAGGATGCTTATACCCGGAGGAATGTCGTATTCAATGATATTTGAATAAACTGCAAGGTGAATGGAGAATTCGTGCTGCAGATGATTGAGCAGTAAAGAAACCACACGCTCTGACCCTCCTATCTCAAGAGAGTTAATGAATATGAGGATGCGTTTCTTTTCAGCCATCGTTTTGTGCGAAAAGCTGCAAAATAGCCGCTTCTGTTCTATTGATCATTGTTTTTAAGCCGAAATGTTCCTCTGTAAATTCAGAGATCTTCTGCCTGTCGAACGGAAAATTTAAGGCATTTGAAATCTTTTTCGCCATGGCTTCCGCATCTCCGTCCTTTACGAGGAAACCGTTGAAACCATCCTTGATCACTTCTTTTAAGCCAGGAACATCAAATGCTACAACCGGGATTCCTGCTGCATTTGCTTCAAGAACCGCATTCGGGAAACCTTCATGATGCGACCCGGAGAGTAACAACTTTGCACCTGCATATTTGCCTGCAGGGTTGCTTATTTTTCCTGCGAAAATGATCTGTCTTCCTTTTCCTGAAATACCCCTTGCTTTCTTCTCCAGCGCTTCTTTCAATTCACCATCACCAGCAATCACGTATGTATAGGGACCATCTATTTTGGCCACCACATTCAGCAACCTGTCCACACCCTTTTCCTTCTCCAGCCTCGAGATCGTTAAAAGATCAGTGTCTACAGGTTCCGAAATACCCACTTCTACTCCCGGTGGTATAACCTTGCATTTCCTCTCCGGAACATTGAAATGTTTCACAAGATCATCCTTCATATCCGGGCCCTGGCAGATCACCAGATCCGATCGTTTGTATACCCATTTCAACAGTGCTCTGTAAAGTAGAGGAGTTCTTGCATTCTTCAGGTTAACTGAAGCAATACTTGTTTCCCTGGCGATCCATTTACACCTGTGACCTATGAATGGCACAACAAGCATGGAAAACAAAGTGATGTGATTTGCCGTGGTAAACACCACATCAGGCTTATTTTTTCTGATCAACGACTTTAACCCGCTGAAAATATGACTCACTCTCTTTTTGCCAAGGTTTATAACCTCAATATCTTCCCGGACCTTAAAGAATGGGGATGCGTTGTTTACCACAACCAGGATAATTCTGAACAGATCGCGGGAGAGATTATTGCAAATGGTTGCCGTGTATTTTTCTGCACCCCCGCATTCAAGCGTAGGTGTAAGCACCATTAATGTTAATCTCTTATGCATTAATATGTGACCTCTGTTTGTTTATACTCTGCTAAATAGTCATCCAGCCCTGCATGATTCTTATTGAAATGACCGGTATGCTTCGCCTGGTAACCCCATTGCCCCAGCAATTCAAGGCACTTTTGTTTAACACCTGGCAGGTGACTGTCGTGGGTTGCTAGCAATATCCTGGGACGGTACTTTTGTATCACATTTCGACTGCCCATTAGTACATCATACTCTGCGCCTTCCACATCTATTTTAAGTACATCAGGAGGTGGATTTCCTTCAGCGACAAAGTCATCGATAGCTATCCCCCGGACCTGCATTTGAACATTTCCGTTGCGAACGTATGAAGCCCCTTCAGTATCTATTTTGGAAAAAGAAAGCATTTGCCTGTGTGAAGTCACAGCTTCCGGCAGGAGAATTATTTTGGCACTCAACCTGTTTTTATTTTTCTCAATGTGCTGATGAAAGAGATCCCTGTGCTTCGGGATAGGTTCAAAGGCAATTACTTTTCCTTCAGAGATGATCGTGGCTGCGAGAATTGAATAGTATCCCGTATTAGCTCCAAGGTCATAAAAAACAGTCCTGCTGTTCAGCCAGGAGCAAAATTCTTTGAGGGTTCCGGGATCCTCATAAGTGCCGGTCAAAAAATCATAGTTCACCGAAGTGCTCCATTTAAAACCTTTCAGCGGCCCGGCAAATACCGGAAGGAACTTCACTCCAAGGATATACCTGCAGCATTTTATGAAGAATTTCTGCAATGGCTTTATATTATTGTTACAGCGCCTTTGGTCAATACATAACGTTCCCCGGTTTGCCGGCATTCTGCAAAACCATCTTTATCAAATTGCAGTTTAATGCCGGCTTTTGACACCCAACCTGCAAGTCGCACAGGGTTTCCTAATGCCAGTGCATAGGCGGGCACTGAGGAAGTAACGACCGCCCCTGCCCCGATGAGTGCATATTCGCCAATGCTTATACCGCAGATAATAGTGGAATTCGCGCCCACGGTTGCACCTTTCTTTACAACTGTCTTTTTAAACTGGTCTTTGCGTTCAATAAAGCTCCGGGGATTGATCACGTTGGTGAATACCGCTGAAGGCCCGATAAACACGTCGTCTTCCAGGATAACATTATTATATACAGAAACATTATTCTGGATCTTAACCCTGTTACCAACCACAGCATTATTATCAATGAATACATTCTGGCCCAGGATACAATCCGAACCCACCTTTCCACCTGCCATGATGTGACAAAAATGCCATACCCTGGTACCTTCACCTACCTGTGCTCCCGGTTCTACTATTGCCGACTGATGTACCTGCATGGATTCAAAAATAATCATTACATCCCGATCCGCAGGCAGAATGAACGAGGCTATATTTGCGCATGCACTATGCTTCCGTTGAGAATATCACCAAATCGTTCGGCATCCGGACCTTGTTTTCAAACATCACTATCAATATTGAAGAAGGAGATAAAATTGCGCTCGTAGCAAGGAACGGAAGCGGGAAAAGCACCCTGATGAAGATCATCGCCGGGCTCGATCATGCTGATTCCGGGAAGGTTTGGGTGCATAAGGATATAAAAACCGTAATGCTTCAGCAGGATAATGACTTTGACCCCACCCTTTCGATCAGGGATAATGTTCTTCGGATGAAACATCCTGTTGTAGAAGTGGTAAGGGATTATGAGATCTTCATTGAATCTGGTAAAGAAGATGAAAACGAACTATCTGACCTGATTTCAAAAATGGATGAGGCGAATGCCTGGAACTTTGAAAGCGAGCTCAAACAGATCCTCGGTAAACTCAATATCCACAACCTTGAAGAACGCACCGGGAATTTAAGCGGTGGCCAGAAAAAAAGAGTCGCACTTGCCCAGGCCCTGATTGAATCCAAGCTCAATGAAGGCCGGTGTTTATTGATCATGGATGAACCCACTAATCACCTGGATGTAGGTATGATTGAATGGCTTGAAGAATATCTTTCTGCTGCAAGGATCACCCTGTTGCTTGTTACCCACGACAGGTATTTCCTGGATACTGTTTGCAATGAAATAATTGAGATCGATGATGGAAAGGTCTACAACTATAGAGGGAATTATGATTATTATCTTGAACAGAAGAGCCTTCGCATAGAGGTTCAGCAAAGTGAACTTCAGAAAGACCGGAATATTTACAGGAAGGAACTTGAGTGGATGCGCAAGCAACCCAAGGCCAGGACCACGAAAAGCAAAAGCAGGCAGGATGCATTCCTGGATGTTGAGGAGAGGGTAAAGCAGAAGAAAGAAGTGCAGGAGGTAAGCCTACAGATGAAGATGACCAGGCTGGGTGGCAAGGTGCTGGAAATGAAGAAAGTTTACAAGAACTACGGGGATCTTGTAATAATGAAAGGATTTGACTACACTTTCAAAAGAGGAGAAAGAATAGGTATCGTCGGAAAAAATGGCGCAGGAAAAACCACTTTTTTACGGATAGCCTTACAACTTGAAAAACCGGACAGCGGTAAAATAAATCATGGCGACACTGTTGTGTTCGGGCATTTCAGCCAGGAAGGACTGGAAACTAAAGAAGACAAAAGAGCCATTGAGTATGTGCGCTCCATGGCTGAATTCTTTCCGCTTGCAGACGGATCAAAGATCTCTGCCAGCCAGTTCATGGAGAAATTCGGCTTCACGGGCGAACAGCAATTTACCATGCTCAGTAAATTAAGCGGGGGAGAAAAACGAAGGCTCCACCTCATGGCAGTTCTCTTCAGGAATCCAAACTTCCTTGTACTTGACGAACCAACCAACGATCTCGATCTGCAAACACTGAGGACACTTGAAGAATTCCTGATGGAATATCCCGGTTGCATCCTCATCGTAAGCCACGACAGGTATTTCATGGACAGGCTGGTAGATCACCTTTTCGCATTTGAAGGTAATGGAGAGATCCGCGATTTTCCCGGGAATTATACTCAATACCGGGCCAGTATCGCGAAAGAGGAAGAAGAGAACAGGAAAACACCGCCAACATCAGTGGTTACAGAACCGGTAAAGGCTTCAACCTCTCCTTCTAAAAAACTTTCTTTCAAGGAAAAGACAGAATTTGAAAACCTTGAAAAGGAAATAGCCGAACTCCAGGATGAAAAACGAATGCTGGAAGAAAGACTGCTGGAATCATTGCCCTATGAGGAGATAAGCCGGGTAAGTGAACGCATAGCCGAAGTGGTTGCATCGATCGATGAAAAGGAAATGCGCTGGCTTGAACTTAGCGAAAGAAGCTAAAATGGATCTTTTAGAGAATTATTTCGACAGTTGCTGAATTCTTCTCCTGTCTCCAACTATCCATACTACATCTCCCCATTCAAACACCATGGTCGATTCAGGATTAAGGATCCGTTCATTATCTCTTTCAATCCCTACAACCAACCCATTGGTTCGTTCGCGGATGCCCGAACTACGGATACTCATACCTTTAAGCTTATTGCTTTCATCCACAACCAGCTTCTGCAGGGAAACATCTGCAATGTTCAGGCTTGATACCGGAACCATATCGCTCTCTTCAAATATCGGCATAAAGGATTGCAGCTGGTCATCCGTACCAATAACCCCTATATGATCGAAGGGAAGTAACTTATTATTCCGTCCCGGGGCTGGAATTAACTTATCGCCACGGCGTATATAGGCAATATTGATCCCGAATTTTTCGCGCCAGGCCAGCTCAAACAAAGATTTGCCAATGTATACTGCCTGTTGCGGAACTTCCAGGTCAACGATATGAGCCGACCAGGGTTCCAGCGCACTCTTCATCGCAATATTCTTTTGCACGAGGTCTGTAGAGGAAACCTTTCCTTCCGCTGCTTTTTCCCTTGCATTAAGATTACTGATGAACCTTACTTCAATCCGTTTGTAAAAACGTTGAATGCGTTGGGAGAAGATCAGCAACAATATTCCTACCACGGGCACCCCGATCAAAATGGCTACAATCGGGGAGAACATAAGATCCACCCAAAATCCGATAAGCAATACACCAACAATAATGCGGAGTATCTCAACCACTACCAGCGGACCATGATTGTATTCCTTATCAAGCCACAATTCTTTATAGGCCATATTCTCAGGCTTCTTGGCCATAAACGCCCAGATGAATGGAAAGGCCACAGCAAGTGATACCAGCAATCCTACGATCTTTCCGGTGATCTCATTTCCAAACAGGTCGCCCAAAAACGGAATAAAGAATCTTGTAGAAAGGAACATCAGGGCCATAATAACCACACCATTGGTAATTGCGATATTTATGTAGGCACGCATTACCTGTCGCCATGTACTTTCTGCCTGTATATTCTGGGTGCTGGATGCATAGTTGTTGAGCCTTTCAACCCACCTTGCAGGCATTATCTTCAACAACTTCTCATAGATCGCGGATGAATTCTTAATAAGGTATGGGGTGGTGAATGTGGTAATTGCGGATGCCCCCACTGCCACGGGGAAAAGGAAATTACTGATCACCCCCAGGCTTAAACCAAGGGTGGCAACGATGAAAGCGAATTCGCCGATCTGCGCCATACTTAATCCAACCTGCACCGATTGTTTCAGGGGCTGACCGGAAAGAACTGCACCAAAGGTGGTGCTGAATGCCTTTCCAAACAGCGTGAGCAGGGTAACAACGATCACCGGCACCAGGTTATTGATGATGGCATTGGGATCGATCATCATTCCCACCGAAACAAAAAAGACAGCGCCAAAAAGATCCTTTACAGGTTTAAATACATGCTCCACTTTTTCGGCGGAGGTTGTTTCTGCAAGTATGGATCCCATGATAAACGCACCGAGTTCTGCAGAAAAGCCTACCTGGGTTGCCAGTACCACCATACCCAGGCAAAGACCGATGGAAAGGATCAACAGTGTCTCTTCATCAAGAAGCTTACGTGCTCTTTTAAGGAATGTAGGAATAAGGAAGATCCCCGCCAGGAACCAAAGCGCGAGGAAAAACACCAGTTTAAGCACGGTCATCATCAATTCCGCTCCCTGGAATTGTGCGCTTACTGCTATGGTGGATAATAATACCATCAGGAAGATGACGACAATATCTTCCACCACCAGAACACCAAACACTATCCGGGCAAACTGTTTTGTCTTTACGCCAAGTTCATCGAATGCCCTGATGATAATAGTGGTGGATGAACTGGCAAGCATACCACCAAGAAAAAGACTATCCATGACCGACCATCCCATCCATCTGCCGGCAAGATACCCGGTAAGAGTGATGAAGATGATCTCGACAAAGGCCGTGATACTGGCGGCGCCACCTACCCTTACCAGCTTCTTGAAACTGAATTCAAGTCCAAGGCTGAAGAGGAGGAAGATCACACCTATCTCAGCCAGAGTTTCCACGTTCTCTGTATCTGCAACTGTGGGGGTGAGTGGAAAATGAGGGCCGACCAGGAAGCCGGCAATGATATAACCCAACACCAAGGGTTGCTTTATCTTTCTGAAAAGGAGTGTGATGATGGCTCCCGCCATCAGAATTATCGCCAAGTCTCTAATCAGATCAGGTAAATGACCCATAGGCTTCCTGTGTCTATCAATTTAAAATGAAGAAGTTAATACTTAATTGCAAATTTCAATCTATGCTGCAAAGATAACGCATAGCCATAAGGCCTGAAAACCAAAACCATGCAAGATGAAAACGTTTATACAAATATTTTCACCTCCCTTCGGTTGTTTATGATTTCAATCTGTATTTTCAATTATGGACCAGATCATCAATGAGGTAAACAGCTGGATATGGAGTGATGCACTTATTTTTCTCTGTATAGCTGCCGGAATATATTTTTCAATTGCAACAGGGTTTCTGCAGGTGCGGTATCTCCGGCATATGTGGAAATTACTATTTGGAAGCAAACCTTCAGAAAAAGGTGTCAGCTCTTTCCAGGCTTTCAGTCTGGCCATTGCCGGAAGGGTTGGTACAGGTAATATTGCCGGGGTAGCAACCGCGATCGCAATGGGCGGTCCTGGTGCAGTGTTTTGGATGTGGCTGATCGCCTTTCTAGGCGCGGCATCGGCTTATGTAGAAGCCACGCTTGGTCAGATATATAAGGAAGTTAAAGACGGCCAGTACCGTGGTGGCCCGGCATTCTATATTGAAAAGGGACTGGGTATTAAATGGTATGCAATACTGTTCGCATTTGTAACAGTGATAAGTACCACCCTGTTTCTGCCGGGAGTGCAAAGTAACAGCATAGCATCCGGCATGTTCAATGCTTTTGAAGTTCCACCGGCTGTGTCTGGAGGAGTGATTACATTATTGTTGGCCCTGATCATTGCCGGAGGAGTAAAAAGGCTGGGGAAAGTAGCTGAATGGGTGGTTCCTTTCATGGCCTTCGGCTATATATTAATGGCATTGATCATCATTGGAATGAATATTTCACAGGTGCCGGAAGTATTAAGCCTTATTGTTCGTTCTGCATTTAACCTTGAGCCGGCCTTCGCAGGAATATTTGGAATGGCCGTATCCTGGGGTGTTAAGAGAGGGATCTATTCAAATGAAGCGGGCCAGGGTACTGCACCGCATGCAGCTGCAGCAGCTGAAGTGAAACATCCTGCCGAACAGGGACTGGTCCAGGCATTCTCTGTATATGTAGATACGCTTTTTGTTTGTACCGCAACCGCCTTCATGATCCTGTTCACAGGTCAGTACAATGTGAGCGATCCATCCGGCGGATTTATAGTAGAGAATCTTCCGGGCATAGAAGTGGGACCACAATACACTCAACAAGCCATCAGTACACACTTTCCTTCGTTAGGAGCACCATTCGTGGCGATCACCCTTTTCTTCTTTGCGTTCACTACCCTGATGGCATATTATTATATCGCCGAAACAAACCTTAGCTACCTGAACCCGAAACATATGGCCTCCTGGAAAGTATGGACCCTTCGCATCCTGATCCTTTCCGCGGTATTTTACGGATCCGTCAGAACTGCAGGAGCTGCGTGGACCCTGGGTGATATAGGTGTGGGAATGATGGCATGGCTGAACCTGATCGCCATTCTCTTACTTCAAAAACCTGCGCTCAGAGCTTTACGGGATTACCAGCGACAGCGTAAGATGAAGAAAGACATAACCTTCGATCCTCAAAGTTGCGGAATCAGGAATGCTGATGAATGGAACAAAAAAGTGCCCGACTGATCAGGCCTCAACGGCAAGTTCCATCCTGATGGCAGCAGGTTCCTGCATCTTAACAGCAGCTTTCTTATTTTTCTTCCGCTTCGCGAGATAGATCATTGTTCCCGTCACAGGCAGGCTGGCAATTAGCAGGCTTACCAGGAAAGCAAATACTTTTCCCGGAAATCCCAGGATGGCGCCCACATGTATATCATAATTGAGCCGCATGATCTTGTCAGCATTCGTTGCTTCAAGATACCGTCCCCATAAATGATCCACCTCAAGCTCCTCAAGCGTGTACTGGTTGTAATAGCGGTAATCACTTTTATAATAAGTGCCCACTAATGGATTTGTCACCATAAGGATACTTGAGCTGTCTGTTTCAGGAGGATGCACTTCTACTGTCCCTACCTTGTGTGCTGAAAGTGTCTGGTAAAATATTTTATCCATTGCATTTTCAACAACACCTTCCGCCGGTTTCGCGGAAACTGCATCTGCATAATAAATGCTCTTTTCACCACCTATGATCTTATAGTATGCAGAAGCGAATGCAGGCATTGCCCATACGAGTCCTGTTATTATGAAGATGAGTGCAAAAACGCAGGTGTAAAATCCAAAGATTGAATGCATATCCCAGTTCTTTCTTTTCCAGCCTGTGGTCTGTTTCCAACGGAACCAGCTACGGTTTCTCCAGACATTCCTGTTTTTGGGGAACCAAAGGATGATCCCTGAGAGCACCATTATCGAAAAGATGATGGTAGCCCATCGCACTACAAGTGTTCCTGCATCATGGGGCAGCCACAGGTACATGTGCCCGTCGAGAATGAACCTGAAAAATCCTTCATCCATATCCTGGATATGAAGCAGCTCACCATTGTAAGGATTTACATACCCGAGGTAATAGTATGTTGGTTCATAATGATACCATGTTACCACAGCACTTCTTCCTTCTTCATACTGAACTGAATGCACCACCTTGCCCGGCAATGCAGCTTCAGCGATCGCCTGGATCTTTGATGGTGGCAATACACCGCCAGGCTGCGCCTTAACGAAACGATAATCATCGGTAAGATCCTGTATCTCTTCCTGGAAAGCATACAGGCACCCGGTGATCGCAATTATAAAAACCAGTAGCCCGGAGATGAGTCCGAGCCACAGGTGTGCAATTCTTACATATTTCTTCAACATCAGAACCTATAGTTTAATCCGAGTGAAACTGATCTCATTTTTTGTGGAGTTACTGTACTCCAGCCTGAGAAATATTTAACGTTGGTGATATTGTCAACCTTTAAATTGATATCATAATTGTTTCCTGAATAAGAGATCACACCATTCAGAACAGTGTAGGAAGGAATTGCAAATGTTCCGATCCCTTTCCTGTTAAGGGTTTTATGCTCTGATGCATGGTTCAGTCCAAATCCGGCTCCCAGGTTCCTTAACTTACCTACAGGCACCTTATAATTTGCCCAGAAGTTCACAAGAGTTTCGGGACCTGCTTCTTCAGGACGCATTCCAAGATAACCTCCGTCTTCTGCATCGCGGGTAACTTCCGACTTGTTCTTGCTGAATCCTGAGATAATGCTCAGCCCTTCGATAGGGTTGGTGATAAGGCTGAATTCAACACCTTTACTTTCCACCTCGCCACCCTGGATGCTGTTATTCTGGTTATCAGGATCGGTCATTACTTTATTGCTTACGAGGATATTATAATAGCTTGCAGTTATCGCTACCTTGTTCTTATACAGGTTTGCCTTCGCGCCTGCTTCCCACTGATTTGCGTGTTCAGGATCAAATATCTTCAGTCGTGGGTTGTTTCCATCTGCATCAGCAACCTGCGCAGGAGCCAGGTTTGCGAAGCCATTCATATAGTTCGCGAATAATGAAAGCCGGTCCATTACCGGCTGGTAAACGATCCCAAGTTTCGGGGAGAAAGTGGTTTGCGATTTAATTTCATCAGTTGCGTACAGCGGCATACCGGAGAAATTATCTACCCTCGCGCTAAGCATCACGGAAAGTGCAGGAGTGAAATTGGTTACATTAGAAATATATGCGCTTGCGATCTTTGTTTCAGTTTCAGATGGAGTGCTGCCGGATAATAATAAGGCATCAACACCCTGTTTGCTAAGGTTGCCATCATCAGTCTGGTTTACCAGCGAAACAGTTCCGTTGGCAACCCATGCTGAATTATTGCTGGTTACATGGTTCTGCAGGTAATCTAAACCTACCACCATACGGTTCCTGAATTTACCGATCATATATTCACCGGTGAAATTTTGCTGAATGCCTGTGGCATTGGTTTCGCCCTGCGCCTTATTTATGAAGCGGGTGAATTCATCCCCGTTACCGGAGTCCCACAGGTATTGATAATATCCATCAGTCCTGGTCTGGCTGCGCGAAAAAATGGTTTGCGAGGTCCATTTATCACTTAGTTTATAGATCGCCTGTACCTGGCTACCGAAGAACGGGTTCTTCATGCCAAGGTCATTACTGGTGTATGATTTCCTGTAATTCTTTTCAAATACGTCGATGCTGCTGAAAGAAAGCGGTGTGTACCTGCTCAGGAAGATCATTGCCTGTCCTACACTCTCCGACTGGCGGAATTCAGTGTTAAGAAGGAAAGTCAGTTTCCTGTTTGCGATAACTTTCAATGAAGGCGCCAGGTAAACAGAACGGTTGAATCCGGCATCCTGGAATGAACGCTCATTATGATATGCACCGTTCACCCTCAGGAATACATTCCTTGAAAGCGGGGTATTATAATCTGCAGTAATGCGGTTCAGCCCGTAGCTTCCGCCTACATAACCTATCTCGCCGCCTTTTGTTTCAAATGGTTGTTTTATAGTGATATTAATCAGGCCGCCATATGAAACAATACTTCCGCCATACAGGGTCCCGGATGGTCCTTTAATCACTTCAACACTTTCAATGTTTGAAGGATCGATCGTTCCGTTTGAAACGGAAGCCATTCCATTTACAAGCGTTGGCTGCACCGCAAATCCCCTCATGGAATAATACTCTGCTCCGTCACCGCCGCGGCCTGTACTTTCCCAGAGGCGGGTAACACCTGTTCCGTTCTTTAAGGCACCGTTCAGGTTGGTTACCACCTGGTCCCTGAGCGCATACCTCGTAATGGTGTTATAAACCTGGGGATTTTCAATATCCTTTAGTGGAAGTTTGGCTACTACTATAGAAGTGTCAGCCTTATAGATATTCTTTTTTCCTAATAAAACTACCTCCGACAGATCCCTTGTAACCGTTGAATCCTGTGAGAAGGCTACAGCCGGGATCAACATGCTCATAAACAATACTTTCTTCATAGATACAAATTGAGAGCGCAAAAGTATCCTGACTCCATTTCAAGTGAATTACGAAAACGGAAACTGCGTTTACCCGATTGGGAAATAGTGGATGCCGTTCATAAAAATTGTCTCTCCCGGGAATTCAATAAGTTTTAATTTTGCAACACTGTAGCAAAAATTGAAAAGGTCATATACACATAGAATTACTGCGACGTTGCTCCTCATGGTATTCCTGGTCGGGAATACACCGAAGTCGGCCTTCCACTTTGCATTTGCATCACATAAGGATGATACGACATGTAATGCTGATGGAGAAACCATAAGGCTGGCGGTAAAGACCTGCGATATCCTGGACCTTGTTTGCTCTCTTCCCTTCCAGCCAGATCATTTGGTAATTACATTTAATACAAATGAACATTTCCCTCCACATTCTGCTGAAACAATCAGCAGGGTCATTCCCGGAATAAGCGGGAATCCTTTACTCCGCGGCCCGCCTGCTGACAGATCGGTTTAAATCAATCTTTCAGTATTAAATCAATTTTCTTGAAAAAAATATTATTACTGGCTGCTGCCATCACTGCAGGCATGTCAGCAGTTGCACAACAATGCAACCTTCGTATAAGCGGACACGTTGTAGATGCAGATACCCGGCAGGTATTGCCGGATGCAACAGTTCATATCAATGAATTAAACAAGTTCGTTCTCACCGATTCAACCGGGGACTTCTCCTTCACAGCGCTGTGCAGCGGACGATATACCATAACGGTTTCGCATGTAGATTGCGACTCTCTTGTTCTGAATGTAAACCTCGATCGCAACCGGCATCTCGAAATAAACCTGCCGCACCTCAGGAACATGCTCGGAGAAATAGTGGTGGAATCGCGCCAGGAAGCCACCGGCACAAAGCTTTCCAAAAGAAGGATCCAGGAATCTCCAGGAAAGCAACTCGCAGAAATGCTTGAAGGGATAAATGGCATTTCCGTTTTGCGTACCGGCGCCGGTATTGCAAAACCCGTGGTTCACGGGCTTCACAGCAGGAGGATAGTAACGGTATATAACGGGATCAGGCATGAATCGCAGCAGTGGGGTTCGGAACATGCACCCGAGATAGATCCAAATAGCGCGCATTTGTTTTCCCTGGTTAAAGGTGTGGAAGAACTGCGTTATGGTGTGGATGCCATTGGAGGAACAATACTGGTAGAAGCTAAACCCTACTCCACCATTCCCGGAACGAACGGAGAACTTCTCACATCCTTTTCAACAAACAACAGGCAATACCTGGCTTCAGGGAATCTCACACACAGGTTTTTGTCTATTCCTTTAAGTGTAAGATTGCAGGGCACGGTAAAGAAAGGCAGCGGGTATTCCACTCCCAACTATATTCTGAACAATACTGCAAATGAAGAACTGGATCATTCCGTTGGAATGCAATGGAAGAAAAACCGCATTACAGCGGAAATTGGCTGGTCTTCCTTTAATGGAAAAACGGGAATCTTCACCGGTTCCCATATTGGAAATCTTACCGACCTTCTGAATGCAATAGAACGTGACCGTCCTGACAGCATCTTCACCGGGAAACGTTCGTATGATTTTGATCGTCCTTACCAGCAGGTTCATCATAATATGGTTAAAGGAAAAATTGTTTATACGGTGCATGGCCATCGCCTTCAACTAAACCTGGCATTGCAGAACAATAACAGGAAGGAGTTTGACATAACCCGCGGCAGCAATGACCGGAGCCCCCAACTTGACCTTGATGTACAAACCTTTTCAGGCGAAGTAACCTGGGACCAGCCCTGGAAGAATAATTTGCAGGGAAGTTTTGGCATTTCTGCCATGCAGCAATACAATCGCTACCGCGGACGCTATATCATTCCCAACTATGATCTTTTCAGCATCGGTGGCTTCTTTATCCAGAAGTGGAAGAGGCATGCATGGGATGTACAGGCCGGTGTGCGTGCCGAACAGAGGATATTTGATACCCGGAGGCTCAGGATCAACACTGAGACCATCAATTACGATTTTTCCTTCCCGGCCCTGGCAGCATCGCTTTCTGTAGCATATGAATTCACTTCGGATCTTCGTGCATATACAGGGATAACCGCATTCAATCGTGCGCCCCATGTTAATGAACTTCTCAGCGACGGCCTTCATCATGGAACAGCCACTTATGAAAAGGGCGATCCGTTCCTGGAAGCTGAGAAGTCGAGATCGGTTTATGCAGGAATGAATTTCAAAAACCGGAGCAGCAGTATAGAAATAGATGTTTCCGGTTTTGCAAAAAGGATCGATGATTTTGTTTACCGTCGCCCTGAACCGGGGCAGCCAGTACTTACTATCTCCGGGGCCTACCCGCTAATTACTTTCAGGCAAACTGATGCATTGCTTTATGGAACTGACCTTGAAAGTTCTGTAAAGATTTTCGACAGGATCGAATGGAAGAATGCGGTCACCTTACTGTATGCCAGGGATATTTCTGCCGATGAATGGCTGATAGGTATGCCGCCCGGGCGTTATTCAGGAGACCTCAATTTCAACATAAAAACCACGGAAAAAATAAAGGATCTCTATACCGGCATTTCATTTGTGCATGTAGCAAGGCAGAAAAGGGTTTCCGGATCGATCCGGGATTATAAGGCACCTCCGGGAGCATACAGTTTAGTGCACCTGAATGCATCGGCAACTTTCCATCAAATGCGCTTCCCGGTAACGGTGGGTGTGTCGGTAAACAACCTGTTCAATGCTGTTTACCGTGATTACCTTAACAGTATGCGGTATTTCGCTGATGAGGCCGGCCGCGACATATCTATAAGATTGAAGATCGATTTTCCAAATAAAAAAGCACCTTTATAGCATGAAAAAAGCATTTCTCCCTTTGGCAATTTTAGTAGCATCGTTTGTGTCCTGCAAAAAGGATGATGTTGTTGAAACGAATAACAGTGAGCTGATCACCACCCTGCGCATGACCTTTACGCCTGTGGGTGGCGGGGCACCACAGGTATTTGAATACCGCGACTTCGATGGACCAGGCGGGCAATCTCCTGAGATCGACATAATCTCTCTCCAGGAAAATTCCACCTACAATTTCTCAGCGGAAATGTTCAATGAAGCAATTTCACCGGTGGGTGATATAACTTCCGAGATAGAGGCTGAAGGCACCTCGCACCGTGTATATTATTTAACCACCCTCACCACACCCATCCAGATCAGCAACCTGGATACGGATGCCAATGGTGTAACCCTCGGCCTGAACGGCACCGTTACAACGGCAGGCACAGCGCCAGGAAGCCTTAGGGTACTGCTCCGCCACTACCCTGGAAATCCTCCGGGAAAGGAAGAAAGCGATCCTTCAAGCAGTTCTAAATCATCGAG
The DNA here is from genome assembly GCA_023417815.1 of Bacteroidota bacterium. Classification (GTDB taxonomy): domain Bacteria; phylum Bacteroidota; class Bacteroidia; order Chitinophagales; family Chitinophagaceae; genus Ferruginibacter. The sequence continues at coordinate 67,061 of JAEZEI010000116.1, forward strand.
CGACCTTGATGTAACGTTTGATACGGTGTTGTTTTAATCTGCAGTTTTTCAAACAAGATTCTTAATACCAAAATGTTTACCAAAACACTCTTTTCGCTCATGCTTGTTTTAACAGGCATGAGCCTATTCGCCCAGGATTGCGACTGCCTTCATGAATTTGAATTTGTGAAGAATTATATGGAAGAGAATCACCCGGGATTGAACTCAGGAACCAGGAATACTTCGGCCTACAGGATTGGAGTTATAAGAATAGAGAAGGAGATAATAAAAGTTAAGCCAGGGCGCGATTGCAATCTTTACCTGAATGAATATCTCCTGCTTGCAAAAGATCATCACACAGGGATAGGATTTTCCATCCCTGAAATAAAAAGATTCGATACAAAATCAAAAGAAGCCTTTGACAGCTTTTATAAAAGCTCAGCTTTTAGATCCACGCTCAAAAGAAAAGTTGATACTGCGAAATTGTTAAGCATCTTGCCAGCATCTGCAGACAAGATTGCAGGACTGTACCAGGATGGTAGCGGCAGCCTTAGAGCCTTTATAAAAGAAAAAGGTAAGATATGGAATTATAAAGGCGTTGTGATCAGGTCGACATCACCTATCTATCCTGTTGGAACAGCCCGGTACGAAATAATGGAAAGGCCTTCAGGAGCTATATGGGCGAAAATAACCCTGCCTGATCACCAGCATTTATACACCACCGTTACTGTAAATGAAAAAGGCATACCATTGATCGCCCTACAACGCATTCGCGAAACTTCTTAAATGACTGATAAGGTTGATCCTTTTGAATTCAGGCTGATCAATGACAGCACTGCCTATCTGAAACTAAAATCGTTTGAGGGAAGTCTATACAACCAGTTAAATAGATTCTATGATTCTATAGCGAATAAACTTGCTGAAACACCTTACCTTTTAATAGATATCCGGAATAATGGCGGAGGGTCCGAAGAGAATTATGAAGCACTGAAGAAGTATATCTATTCCGGTCCCGTAAAGTATGAGAATTTGGAAATGTGGGTGAGTCCAGGGAACATTAAACGTTATGAAGATGCAGAAGAAGGCAAGCGTAAAGAAGGTGGGCACAGCGATGGCAGTCTTCAGCGGGATGAGATCATTATAAAAATGATGAGGGAAGCTACCCTCTACACCTTTCTTCCACTCAGCATGCCTCGCACCGATACTCCGTCCGTGATCATGCCTTATCCAAAAAAAATAGTCATCCTTATGAATCGCGGTACTGCAAGTTCTGCTGAAGGATTTATCATCTTTGCACGACAAAGCAATAAAGTAATTCTTGCCGGAGAAAATTCCGGCGGATATTTGGGCTACGGCGATGTAATGACCATTCAAACCCCATGTTATAAATACCTGTTAGACATTACATCGTTCCGTACCAAACTTGACCCGTACGAATTCACCGGCATTCCTCCGCACCACCGCTTAAAACCGGACCAGGACTGGATAAAAGAGGCACACAAACTGATGGAGAATTGATAAATGTTGTTGTTTCCAAATTGCCTGGTAAGCCATTTTAAGCTTAATTTACCGGACGATCTATGTTGTACAAACACCCCTTTGTTCTATATCTTAATTTAAGTGTCTGCCTGATCTTACTGGCTCTTGCATTGCCCGCCCTGTTCAACAAAAATGAACAATGGAGGGTGAGGATATCCTTCTTCCTGATATTCTTTACGGTAATATTCACCTGTATTAAAAATATCCAGATACTGCATTATGAAGATAACACCAGGGTGGCAGAGATCTTCATGACCATTTGTGTTCCTCTCTCCTTCGGGCCACTCATATACTATTATATAAAGAACATGCTTGGTGGAAGGGTTAACCGATGGATCTATCTTAGCCAGCTACCGGGTCTCGCAGCATTCGGTTATGGCGTAAGTCTCCTTACCAGGGATGATTCTTCGCGCCAGCAGATCTTCAGGCAGGTAATGGCAGGTGAACATATTTTCTTCGACATAATTAATACACTGATATTGTTGCTGACCTTATTCTATTGTGCGAAGGCATGGAGATATGTAAACTCCCCCGCTGCCCGCCAAACCCCGGCACATTTACAAGTGTACCAACAGATCAAAAGATCGTGGGCCCGCGAATTCCTGCTGTATATTTTCTTCAGCGTGCTTCTTTTCCTTCTGATTGTTATCGCATCTTCTTTGTTCACCAATATCCTGCAAACAGAAATAGATCTTATTGTGATGCCGGTGTTTATGCTCATTCTATATATGCTGATCGCTATCCGGAGCATGATGATGAATAAGGATTTTGAATACCAATTCGTGCTTTCTAAACTCGAAACCAATAACGCCATACTGAAGGAAAGACAGGAACTTTCAGATAACCTTCACGACAGCCTGGGTGCACAATTAACCCTCCTCAATTCAATGTTAGATTCTGTGCAAGTATCGGCTAATACTCATGACACCTTATTGGCCTGTAAACTTGAAAAATTATCTGCACTTTCTGAAAATTGTTACTCCGAGCTTAAAAATGCTTTATGGGTGTTAAACTCAGAATCAGTTTCTGCCGGCAATCTTCGCCTCAAGATTCTTAACTTCATTGCCCTTGCTTCCGAAGCCCGGCATGATATTACATTTCATTCATCTTTCGACCTGGAGGACAACACTGTAATAACATCAAAACAGGCAATGAATATTTTCCGTATGGTGCAGGAGATCACCAATAACGTTTTGAAACATTCCGGTGCGGGGGAAATGTGGCTCAGGATGACGATGGTGGAAAATAAACTTCACCTGGTTCTCAGCGATGATGGTTCAGGGTTTAACCCCCGGGAAGCAAATGATAATTCCTATGGATTGATGTCGATCCGTAAAAGGATAGAAGAGATCAATGGAAATTTGATCTTCGATTCCCCGACCGGGAAAGGCACGAAATATCAAATTGAAGTTCCCTTATAATGATACAGGTAGCTATTGTTGATGATAACCTCGCGAACCAGGAAGCCCTGAAAGAAAAGCTTGTTTCGTTCAACGATATTAATATCGCATTCACGGCTGAAAATGGCGCGATAGCATTGGAGTGCCTTGAAACAACGGATATTGACCTGGTATTAATGGATATAGAGATGCCGCACATGAACGGTATTGAGGCAACCCGCCAGATCAGGCATAAATTTCCAGACATCAAAATTGTGATCATAACAATTTACGAAAACGACGATTATATTTTTAATGCAATAATGGCGGGGGCAGACAGCTATATACTGAAAGATTCTAAATCGCAAAGAGTATATGAAACAATCACCGATACCATCAACGGTGGTTCGGTAATGTCACCTTCCATTGCTGTTAAAACACTTAAACTTATTAAAAATGTAATTCCTGCAGGTCCCGGGTCAGATTATGCATTTGATCTGTCTGAAAGGGAAATCGAGATCCTTAATCATTTAAGCCTTGGGCTCACCAATAAAAAAATCGGTGAGATATTATTCATCTCACCTTTTACCGTGAAGCGTCACATTGAAAACATCTACAAAAAGCTGCAGGCAAAAAGCAGGATTGAACTTGTAGAGAAAGCAAAAAGGAATGGCCTTATCTGACAGGCCGTTCCAGGTTATCTGCCCGCCATTTCCATATTATGTTGCCCGCGGAAGATGAACCACGCCTTAAGCACAAGAAACGGAACGCATACAATCACACTACCCCACGGATTTTCATCGGTAAACAATTGCGGAAAACGCTTCACTACCATAAAATGAAGAAGGCTACCGAATATGATAGAAAAATGCATCACTACCATCCTACCGGAAAAAGGATCTCGGGAATATTGAGATTCTACATATCCCTGTTGGCGCAACCACCATTCGTTTAGGACAATACCTGTCAGGCTTATTGTAAAAAGGATGTCGCGGAAAAGAAAGGCTCTCATATTAATTCCGAGTACAGCGGAATTTCCCCAACTGGCAATTAAACCAAAAACAACTACAATAAAAACGAGGTAAATACCCAGCAGGAATAACCTGCTTCCAAGCGGATAACTGGATGCGGAAGCGGGATTCGTAATTTCCCGCCGCGAGACATACCATGCATCGAAGATAGTAGCGATCAATTCATGCCACCAGAACAGGTATAGCAGGTAAAAAACAGAAGTATTACCCATCAGGATATTTACGGTGGGAAGCAAAACTGTAAGCGCAAGGCTTAACCATGTATAAATATGAATACGATCTGGTTTCAACAGTTACAAAAGTATAGGATTATACAAGGTTCAAAATGGGCTGAACGGCCCATCATAAGTGAAACAGGCCAAATATAATTTTACATCCGAAACGTGCTTCTATGAAAACAATTATTGCTACCCTGTTATTCTCATTCCTGTTATTTAAAATAAATGCACAATGCTGGCGAACCTTTTCAACAGGAAGCAGCGCTAATCATTCTACCGGAATAAAAACCGACGGAACGCTTTGGACATGGGGCGAGAATGATAATGGCCAACTGGGTGACAATTCTACTACAAGTCGTTTATCCCCTACAGCTATTGCACCAGTTGTAACAGACTGGAAAGTGGTAGTGGCAAATGGGAATCATACCCTGGGAATACGATTGAACGGTGAACTTTGGGGTTGGGGTTATAATGGATGGGGAGCGCTGGGCGATGGTTCTACCAACAACCAGCAGCAACCTGTCCGGATCGGTATTGAAACGGACTGGGACACCCTCGTAGCCGGCCAGGGCTCTTCTTTTGCAATCAAAACTAATGGAACACTTTGGGCGTGGGGTTACAACGGGTATAACGCAGTTGGTATTCCGGGCTCTCTTTATTACAGCACTCCTACGCAGGTAAACAGTGACAACAACTGGAACACTGTTTCTGCGGGAAACTACAGTGGTATTGCTTTAAAAACCGACGGAAGTATGTGGCAATGGGGGAACGGCGAATACCAGGGTGCTCCCTCCGCAGTGCCGGTGCAGGTAGGCACAGATACCGACTGGATGATGGCCGTTCATGGTTCAGAACACCAGCTTGCCATAAAAAATGATGGCACCCTTTGGTCATGGGGAAATAACCTGTATGGTCAGTTAGGAAACGGAACCAACGGATGGTCTCCCATTACTCCACCTCAACAGGTAGGAACGGATAACGACTGGCTGATGGTTTCTGCGGGCGGACAGTCAAGTTTCGCAATAAAGACAGACGGAAGTCTATGGGCATGGGGAGGAAATAATTATGGCCAATACGGGAATGGAACTAACATATCCAGCAATACCCCGGTCCAGGTTGGTACTGCAACAGACTGGATAAATGTGCGGGCTGGAGCAAGTCATGTGCTTGCACTTAAATCAGACGGATCATTATGGGCTGCTGGGATGAATGACCGGGGGCAACTCGGTATCGGAACCACTACAGATACGAACATTTTCACCCAGGTAAGCTGCGGATCTGTGCTGCCCGTATCATGGCTTTCTTTCAGTGCCCAACTTACCGCAGGTTTAGTTTTTCTTGAATGGAAAACGGTTAGCGAACATAATACTTCGCATTTTGAAATTGAAAGACAGGCCATCACCGGAAACTTTACTCGTATCGCTTCTATACCTGCGGCCGGAAACAGTAATACCATCCGTACATACAGCTTTACAGATGAACACCCTTCACAGGGACAAAACATTTACAGGATAAAACAGGTAGATACAGATGGAAGAAGCAGCTACAGTTTAGCCCGTGTGGTAATGATAAATTTCCCTGGTGATGAACTTGTCCTGTTTCCCGTACCAGCAACAACCAGTCTTTTTGTAAAACTTCCACCCGGTATTGAAAGAGGACGAGCTTTAATTACGATACAGGATTCTGAAGGAAAGTTGATAAAGCTTGAAAGAATAAACATGCCGTCAAATATGATCAGCGTAAATGTACAAGAGCTCCGTCCGGGCACTTATTATTTCATCTTAAACGATGGAACGAAACGATACTCCGCTAAATTTACCAGACAATAAATTATAAAATGACCACTTGTTCGTTTTGCATCAAGACAGCTCATTACCGGACACTTGTGTTAAGCCTCCTGCTTATAGGTTCTTCTTTGGTCAAAGCACAGCAGTCAAATTTCTACACTGTTCACCATTCGCGCTATGGCACATTTCATCATTATGAAAATGGAGGAGCCCGGCTTGTCAGCGGTATAGATTATGCCGCCCAGATTGCAGCCTCCCAAAAGGAGTATTTCAATTCAAGACCAAGGAAGAATTTAAACAGGGAGCAGGTTAATAAACAACTTGCTGATGAAACCCGCAAGGAGAATGAAAGCCGTGTGAACAGGGAAGAATATTACAGGGAAGAAAGGGAACGACTCAAAAAACTTGAAGAACAGCTCAAGGAACAGGAGCGCTTAAAACGCGAAGTGGATTATAATACGGCAAAGGATATTCTGTTCAAAACACAATCTCTCAAAACCCAGCTTTGGCTGCTGGAGGTAATGGCCAATGCCAAACCTGTGGATGAGGATCTTATGTTATGGTTCGGCACAATGGTGCAGGCAGGTGTGCCTACCAGGGAACTGAATAAGGCCACCCTAAAGATGTCTCCGTCCTTTCTTAACAGCAGGGCTAAAGACCTTGATGCAGGCAGGGCAGAATCCCTCGTAAGGAATGCTGAATATGAGGCGGCACTCTATTTCATAAATAGCCCGGATGGATCTGATCAACAGGTTTTACAGCTTTATGCCTATATACAGGCAAAACGTTATGATGTTGCATTATTATTACTGGATTCGATCGAAACTGCCACACCAGCAGATCAGCTGGCTGGTGCACTTAGGAATGGTTTGCGGCTCCTTGAAAAAGATAACCAGCAACAAAAAGAAGCAGCGGTTATTGCTGAAGATCTTTACCAGTTTGCATTGCAGCGAAAGCTTGAACGCAAGGTTGACTTCCTGAATCTTGCCCTGCTAACAGTTGCGGTGAAACTCCAGCCCAAATCAGAAGCTTTCCGCGAAGAAAGAGTTTATATTAACGGTATGCTCAACTGCAGGAAGGCCCAGGCAGAAGATGAAGCATTCTTCTTTAATTAATACGCAAACATCATGAAATTTCTGGCATTTGCAATTTTGATATTTATCTCGAATACCTGCCTGGCTCAATATATTGCAGGATGTTATGCTGACAGGAAGGGAGAATTCATTGTTTACCATATTAAAGAAAAAGATAAGGACTCGGTGATATTCTTCAAGGTAGAGAATGGAGAAAGAGCATATGCATTTGTGAAGGATGATAATGGAAGAAACGTACAGCTTGCAAAAGCCGGCATTTCGATACAGGACGAACTTGTAAGTAAACTTAAAATGGGTTCAGTTTCTTTCCGGGATGCGAAAGGAGGTTTTACCAATTACAATGTTCAATACCTCGATGAATATATAGGGGCACTTACCCTTGATGAAAATTATAGCAGACCGGAGGGAATATTTTGTGATTTAAAAAGCAAATCAGTTATAACCTGGGCAAATAAAGGAAACCAAACCGATTACTTTAATATTACGTGGAGAACCGGTGATAACCCGAAACGAAAAGAGGTTCCTTTCCGCTCCGTTAACTCCATTAAAGATTATTATACCAATAAGTTCCTCTTCACTGCCAACGGTGAGTTTATGTATATAGACGGGCGCCTGTATAATTTAAAAAAGAACAGGGAAGTTTGGAAATACCTTCCCGTACCACAGGAAGGCCCCCTGCCTGCTGCGATCAGCGCCGATGAAGAATTCATTGCCGTTTCAACAGGTAATGGCCGCGTAGATATTTTAAAACTTAGAAGCGGTAAACTGGTAAAAACTCTTCCACCTTTGCCCACGCCCCGGCCAGGATTTAAGCCCTGGTATATCACCCCGGCTTCCGACATGAAGACCTATACCGTTATTCACCGGAATCACAACATGGACACCTATGCCTGTATGGTTTTTGAAGACGGGAATTCCAGGGACCTGGTCCTGGGGGATGAAAGATAGGGCGGCAGGTTTCCATTACGCCAAAAGTGAGGAAATTGACAATTCCACCCTTCCCCAATTGTTTTGTCAAAAGGGGCCAGGATGTCAGGATGTGTCGGAACAAAACGAAAATGAACCTAAAAGAAAGGAATTGACTATTATTTTCTATGACAATTGCAGGCAGACCATGTGATTGTTTCCTATTCTGTCTGTATCAACCAGGCAGGTCGTGGCCTTTTTGCACGGGTTGATCAGGAAAATGACAATTGGAAAGTTGGGGAAAATGGAAAGGTACTTTGGGCGGGTATCTGAAGTTCACGAAACTTCTATTCTATCCCCCCTCCGGCTGGCGACAGCCGAGCGGGCCTTAAACGACGAGATGATTATGACTTTAAAAAAAATACTTGTAGTCCCGACAAGAATCGAACTTGTATCTAAAGTTTAGGAAACTTCTATTCTATCCATTGAACTACGGGACCAATTCCCAATAATTGGGAGGGCAAAATTAAGGGATTCCCGCTAGTTAAACAGACGTTTTTAAAGGTTTTAAAATAATTAAACCCCCTCAAAACGGATCCGACCATTTCTCATCCGTATAAACATTATTACCTGAAAGGGTTCTCATAAAGGCAAGTATGGAATTGATCTCCACCTGGGTTGCATTCAAACGCTGTGGATTTCCTCCCGGGGTAAGCCTTGGATCAATATTGTTGTTGCCGGGGTTTATCACTATACTATTATAATGCAGGATGGCATTCTGCAGGTTCTGGAAAACCCCTGAATGCATAAGGGGGCCATTTGAAGTTCCCGCCGGGTTAAGAATATCTCTTAATGACGGAGCACGGGTATTGGTAACATCCGGGCCGGCAGTATTTATCCTGATAGTTACCCCATTGTTACGGCTGTTAGGATCTATATCAAACTCTGGTGCGCGGTGACAACCCTGGCAGCCAAAACCTCCTCCTATCCTGCTGCCACCGGCATCGAACTGGGGTGGTTGCAGAAAGAGTTGCTTGCCCATATTCTCCTGCTGTGTAAAATTCGGAAAGGGTGCATTGTTGTTAGGCGCCTGTGCCCGACCGGCATCGAACTTACTGTCGAACGATTGTATACTCCTGATAAAATTCGCCAGGCATTCCTGGAGGCGTTGTTCCGTAATGGTAGTATTGCCATAAACAAACTGGAACAATTCCCTGTAATACCCGATATCGCTAAGCTTTGTGATAAGTTCACTCATCCCCGGCCTGCCGTTCTGCCCACTAAAACCCATCTCCGCATGATCCTGGATAGGCATGGTGGTCTGTGCCTCCAGGGTAGCAGCGCGCTCATCCCAGAAAAACCTCAACTCCTCGGCAAAACGGGTATTGATTAAGCGCATGGAATGCCTGCCGGTAATTCCACCTTCAACACCTTTGCTGGCAAGCGATGTATCACTGAAGGCGAATTCCTGCCTATGGCAACTGCCACATGAAACGGTATTGTTTATACTCAGGTTCTTGTCGTAAAATAATACCCTCCCCAAAGTAGCTTTAGCATCATTCACAGGGCTGGAGCCGCTGTTGTCTTTTAAAATATAGGCAGGAACAGGCTGGTTTGCATAATTCTGCAGGTTCGAAGGGTCTATACTGTTTCCGAAAGCCGCTGTGATTGCAGGGTAAGGATCCGAAGCGGTCATGTCCTTTTTGCTGCAGGCAAAAACAGCCACCAGTGCGGCCAGGAGTGAAACAACAATTAGTTTTTTCATAATCAGTTATTCAATGGTGTGCTGGTGTTTTCACAGGCGCATTGAAACGTTCCAATACCCTTGACAGTTTTTTTTAATGTTTGTTTAATGGGTGAGGAAAAAATCTACCGGCGATCCAACCTCCAACTTCCTACGGACGTTGCATGCAACGTCCCTCCAACTTCCAACCTGCGTCCCGTATCTTTGCACTCCAAATTTTGACTATGAAGTGGATGAACTTTCTTATTAAATACAGGCTTTGGCTGGGATTGGCCCTGTTAGCTCTAGCGATATATGTGAATTATGAGGCTGGTTTCTGGCCTGCTTTTGCCCTTTACCTCGTAGCAGCGATCCTGATCCTGGGGCATTTCCTGCTGGGGCCTATGCGTTTGATCCAGTCTGCCATGGAAGAAGGAGATATGGAAGAAGCAAAAAGGATCGTGAACGGGATCGCCTTTCCCGGCTTACTTATAAAACCTGTACGCTCCGTTTATTATACCATTAAAGGAAACCTGGCTATGGTTGACCAGGACTTTGAAACGGCTGAAAAGCACATGAAGAAAAGCCTGGACCTGGGTGGCGGTGCGCTTACCAAACAGGCTGAAGGTCCCAACAAACTCCAGTTGGGCATGCTTTCCATGCAGAAGGGGGATATGAAGCAGGGTGAAGCCTATATCAGGCAGGCTATCCGCGCAGGACTACCCGATAATGAAAACAATGCTGCAGCCTATCTCCAGTTATGTTCTATCATGATGAACAAGCGGGAGTTCCGCGCAGCGAAGGAATATTTCAGGAAGGCGAAAGGATTCAAGCCAACAACCCCGCAGATCGTTGACCAGATAAAGCAGATAGAGAAATATATTAACCGGATGCCGGGATAGTCCCAGTTGCAACGCTTTCCTTCCTCTATACATCCTGCCGGCGGTGCAGGCAACGCATTATGCTTCCTTTTTTGGTACATTGAAAAAAATATTTGCAGATGCAGTCATACCGTGAAAAGCTGGAGGAAAAGTTCCTGCTGGAATATGAAAGGCTGAACCCCGGGCAGCAAAAGGCCGTGAACACCATCGAAGGCCCGGTGATGGTGATAGCAGGCCCGGGTACGGGAAAGACCCAGATACTGGCTGCACGAATCGGTAAGATATTGCTGGACACTGATGCCCTGCCGGAAAATATTCTTTGTCTCACCTATACAGATGCCGGAACCATCGCAATGAGAAAGAGGCTTGTTGAATTCATCGGCCCCGATGCGCACAAGGTGAACATCCATACTTTTCACTCTTTCTGCAATGATATAATCCAGGATAATCTCTCCCTCTTCGAAAGAAATTCCCTTGACCCGATTTCCGAGCTGGAGACCATTCAGTTGCTCCGCGACCTGGTGGATTCATTTCCGAAAGTTCATCCACTAAAAAGATTCAGGGGAGATGTATACTACGAGATCGGGAACCTGAAGAATCTTTTTTCCAATATGAAAAGAGAAGGATGGTCGCCTGAATTGATCAATAAAGCCATCGACACCTATATTGAAGATCTACCCTGCCGGGAAGAATTCATTTATAAGCGGAAGTACAGGGAATTCAATGCAGGGGACCTTAAGAAGGATGCTTATGAAGAAGAATGCGAAAGGATGAAGAAGCTTCGCGCAGCCGTAAATGAATTTGAACATTACCAGGAAATGATGCGGAAGCGCAACCGGTACGATTTTGATGATATGATCAACTGGGTTATCAAAGCCTTTGAAACAGACCCCGGGTTGTTATCTAACTACCAGGAAAGATACCAGTACATTCTGGTGGATGAATATCAGGATACGAGCGGAACCCAGAACAGGCTTATTCATTTACTTATAAGCTATTGGGACAGGCCTAATGTATTTGTAGTTGGAGATGATGACCAGAGTATCTTCCGTTTCCAGGGAGCTAACGTGGAAAACATGGTGGCCTTCGCCAACGCATACACGAAAGATCTACTCACGGTAGTGCTCACCAACAATTACCGCAGTACCCAGCCCATCCTTGACGTATCGAAGACCCTGATAGACCGCAACCAGGAAAGACTTGTGAAGCAACTTGAAGGACTGTCAAAGGACCTTACGGCATCGCATAATGAAATAAGCAAGCTTGATCATCAACCCGTGATCCATGAATATGAAACCCCGAAAACCGAAATGGCAGATATAACCACAAGGATCGGGAACCTTATTCAAAACGGCGTTGCTCCGCGGGAAATTGCGGTTATTTACCGTGAGAACAAATACGGGCTGGAACTTTCATCTTACCTGCGCGCGCGGAATATTCCCTATTACAGCAAACGCAGCATAAATATCCTGGATGATCCTTTCGCAAGGAAGATCCTGACACTCATGCGCTATCTCAATATTGAACATGAGATACCATACAGCGGTGATGAAATGCTGTTCGAGATCATGCATTATGACTTTTACAATATCCCTCCCATTGAAACTGCGCGCCTGGCCGTAAACCTCAATGAGAAGAAAATGGCGGGGGAAACAACCTCGCTGAGGAACCTACTTTTCCAGAAGGCCAACAGCATACCATCCGACCTGTTTGATAAAGGGCCTGCAAAGGGTATGAAGGAACTTAGTGCAATCCTTGAACGCCTTATCGCGGATGTTCCTAATGTGACCCTCCAGCAATTGTTTGGAAATGTTATTAACCAGGGAGGAGTGCTGCACCATATTATGCAGCATACAGATAAGATTAGGTTGCTCCAGCTTACCACCGCGTTGTTTGATTTTGTGAAGGCGGAAACGCACAGGGATCCGTCGATGCAGTTAAAAGACTTGGTGAGCCTCCTCGACCTGATGCAGAAAGAGGAAATAACCCTGCCACTCATCCAGGTTTCAGGAAGTGAAAATGGTGTAAACCTGCTCACAGCTCACGGCAGCAAGGGACTGGAATTCGATCATGTATTTGTTGTGGGTCTCAATGCCTGCAACTGGGAAAAAAAGAAAGCTCCCAATAAGGGTTTCAAACTCCCGGATACATTATTCTCCTCACCTTCTCAAACAAAGAATAACGAGGAACTGCGGAGGTTATTCTATGTTGCACTTACCCGTGCGCGTAAGGAACTGTTCATTTCATACGCCAGCTTCAGCAATGAAGGAAAGGAAACGGAATGCTCCATGTTCATAGACGAGATACAGGAAAAACATAAGCTGATGGTGGTAAGGAAGAATTTTGAACCGGGGGAATTTGCAGACTTCCAGTTATTGATGCTGAAAGAAAGACCTGTACAGATAGAACAGAATGAAGAAGACTATTTAGACGCACTGCTTGGCCGGTTCGAAATGAATGTTACCGCGCTAAATAATTATCTTAAATGTCCTTTAAGTTTTTACTATAAGAACCTTATAAGGATCCCGTCCGGGCAGAATGAGAATCTAACCTTCGGTTCGGCTATGCACTATGCCCTGGAAAATTTCTTCCGTATATATTCTTCCGACACTACGGCAAATCCCGGGAAGGACGAAATGCTTTCTTTCTTTAAGAAATACATGTTGCGCCACCGGGAAAATTTTACAAAGGAAGCCTATAACAGGAGAATGGAACAAGGTGAGATGGTGTTGGGGGAATATTTTGACAAATACCAGGGTTCGTGGAACAGGATCATGCTGCTCGAACATAATATCAGGAATGTTGTTGTGAATGGGGTTAGAATAAAGGGAAAGCTGGATAAACTGGAGTTTGCAGGTAAGGAGGTTACAGTAGTGGATTATAAAACCGGCGACCCGTTAAAAGCAACAAAAAAACTTGCCGCTCCGACCGATAAGAATCCGGATGGGGAGGATTACTGGCGGCAGGCAGTCTTTTATAAATTACTGGTTGATAATTACCCTCAAAAGGAATGGGTTGTAAAGAACGTAGAATTCGATTTCATAGAGCCGGACAAAAAGAAAAAATTCTATCGTCACCGGGTAGAAATAGGAGATGCTGACATTGAAACGGTGAAGCAGCAGATCATGAGGGTGGATGAAAAGGTAAGGCAAAAGGATTTCTATACAGGTTGCGGCAAGGAAGATTGTGAATGGTGTTCATTTGCCAGGGAAAATGGCCTGGTCATGAACCTTCCTGAAGTGGAGGAAGAGGAGTAAAAACATATAGTATAATTTTACCGGAATGCGAAAATTGCTTTTTCACCTTGGCTGGCTGTTGCCGGCCGTAATACTGATATGGTTTAGCGGGGGCTGTGCACAGATCGGTATGCCAACGGGGGGCGCGAGGGATTCTCTT
>JAEZEI010000129.1 GCA_023417815.1 Bacteroidota bacterium
GCTTTATCTCATTGATCTAATTATACTAACCGGTCTATATAATATCAAGAACCAATCGAGTGATATTGAGATCACCCATAAGAAACGCGTGGAGGAACAGCGCGCAGCAAGCTCCCTATTTGCGAAAATCTTTTGCTCATCCGGTTTCGTACAAAGGTTATACACAAATAGGGTAACCGCAGGTTCAGGTTGTTATCATTACAAAAATTGGATCATCAGGGAAAAATCCTATGGACTGGCACCTCACCGATCAAGAACAAGTTTTACAAACGCTAAAAACAAACCGCCAAACCGGCCTGAGCAGCCCCGAAGCCCAGGCACGGTTGGCGCAGTATGGAATCAACGAGCTGGTGGAACGCGGCGGGCGCACCCCGCTTATGATCCTTTGGGAGCAGCTCACCGCCACCATGGTGCTGATCCTCATCTCCGCCGCGGTGGTCGCCGCCCTGCTGGGCGATACCAAGAATGCGGTTGCTATTCTGGCGATCGTCATCCTGTACGCCTTGCTTGGGTTCGTGCAAGAATACCGCGCGGAGAAAGCCATCGCTTCGCTTAAGCGCATGTCGGTGCCCAACGTTCGCGTGCTGCGTGACGGCAAGCTGACCGAAATTTCCGCCCGCGAGCTGGTTCCCGGCGATGTGCTCCAGGTAGAGACGGGCAACGTCATCCCCGCCGACGCGCGCCTGCTCGATGCGGTGAACCTGCGCGTGCAGGAAGCGGCGCTCACCGGCGAATCGGAGCCGGTGGAAAAGCAGATCGAGCCGCTGACCGGCGAGAACCTGCCCCTGGGCGACCGGCGTAACATGACCTACATGGGCACGGTGGTTACGCAAGGCCGCGGGTATGCGTTGATCACCGGCACTGGCATGCAGACCGAGTTGGGCAAAATCGCTGATCTGATCCAGCGTGCGGGCACTGAGCAAACACCCCTCCAGCGCCGCCTGGACCAGTTGGGGAAGATTCTGGCGGTGGTTGGTGTGGTCATCGCGCTGGTGGTATTTGCCCTGGGGCTGTGGCGCGGCGATGATCTGCGCCATATGCTGCTCACCGCCGTATCCGTCGCGGTTGCCATTGTGCCAGAAGGCTTGCCCGCCGTCGTTACCATCACCCTGGCGCTGGGCGCGCAGCGCATGCTGAAGCACAACGCCCTGATCCGCAAGCTGCCCGCCGTCGAAACGCTCGGCTCGGTGACGGTGATCTGCTCTGACAAAACCGGCACGCTGACCGAGAACCGGATGACCGTTGTGGTGCTGGACGTAGCCGATCACGTGATTGATTTGAGCGAGGAAATGAAGGGCGACACCATTGTGGGCGAGCACACGCAGGGCAAACCCGTGCCCTCGCCGCTTTCGCTGCTGGTGCTGGCCGGTGCGCTGTGCAACGACGCGCAGCTTGTGGAGAAGGAAAACAACCGCTACCATACCCTGGGCGACCCCACCGAAGGCGCGCTGATCTCCGCTGCCGCCCGCCTGGGTTATTGGAAAAACGATTTGGATGCGCAGTTCCCCCGCGCCGCCGAGCTGCCCTTTGACTCGGACCGCAAGCGCATGACCACCTACCACCCGATCCAACCGGGCACAGCGAAGATGCTGGGCGGCCTCGAGCCAAACGGCTGCCAGGCGATTGGCTTTACCAAGGGCAGCGTTGATGGCCTGATGGGGCTTTCCAGGCAGATCTGGATCAACGGCCAGGTACAGCCCTTGAACGACCAATGGCGCGAGCGAATAGAGGCCGCCAACACGCGGCTCGCGGGCAAAGGCATGCGCGTTCTGGGCGTGGCTATCCGCCTGCTCGATCAGCTCCCCAACCGGCCCGGTCTAGATCTGGAAAATGATTTGGTTTTCGTCGGTCTGTTTGGCATGATCGACCCTCCCCGCGCATCGGTAAAAGACGCGGTCGCCACGACCCAAAGCGCGGGCGTGCGTACGGTGATGATCACCGGCGACCACCCGCTCACTGCCGCAGAGATTGCCCGCCAGTTAGGTATCTCCGATGACAGCCGCGCGCTGACCGGCGCGGAGCTGGATCAGATGAGCTTTGACGAGCTCAAGGCCGCGGCAAACGATGTGCGTGTCTATGCCCGTGTTTCGCCAGAACACAAGCTAAAAATCGTACAGGCGCTGCAAGAGAACGGCCACATCGTATCAATGACCGGCGATGGGGTTAACGACGCACCCGCCCTGCGCCGCGCGGACATCGGCGTGGCAATGGGGATTACCGGCACGGACGTATCCAAAGAGGCCGCCGACCTGGTGCTGCTGGACGATAACTTTGCCACAATCGTCGCCGCGGTGCAGGAAGGCCGCACCATCTACGACAACATCCGCAAGTTTGTGCGCTTTTCGGTGGCGGGCAACATCGGCAAAGTGCTGGTGATGATCCTCTCACCGTTCCTGGGCCAGCCTATTCCCTTGCTGCCGCTGCAGCTGCTGTGGCTCAATCTGCTCACAGACGGCCTGCTGGGGTTGGGCCTGGGTGTAGAACCGGCGGAAACAGACACCATGCGCCGCCCACCCTACTCGCCGCGCGAGGGTGTATTCAGCCGGGGCGC
>JAEZEI010000033.1 GCA_023417815.1 Bacteroidota bacterium
CACCGGTGAGACGCGCTTCCCGCTGCTCGGGCAGAACCTGCACCGCTACTTCTTCTACGCCGCGGCGATCATCTCGCTGATCAACACCTACGACGCGATCCTGGCCTTCACCCACGGCGAGGACGGCGGCTTCGGCGTCGGCGTCGGCAACCTCGTGCTGACCGCCAACGTCGTCGCGCTGTGGGCGTACACGGTGTCGTGCCACTCCTGCCGCAGCATCATCGGCGGCCGCCTGACGCACTTCTCCAAGCACCCGGTGCGCTACAAGCTCTGGGGCTTCGTCAGCAAGCTCAACGGCAAGCACATGGAGCTGGCCTGGCTGACGCTGCTCACGCTCGCCCTCACGGACTTCTACGTCATGGCGGTCGCCGCCGGCTGGATCGCCGACTTCCGCTTCTTCAACTGAGGCACCCCACCCGACTTCCGCACCGTCATCGACCGAGGTAGCGAACCTTCATGAGTGAGATCGAGCGTCATTCCTTCGACGTCGTCGTCATCGGAGCCGGCGGCGCCGGCCTCCGCGCGGCGATCGAGGCACGCCAGCAGGGCAAGAAGACCGCCATCCTGTGCAAGTCCCTGTTCGGCAAGGCCCACACGGTCATGGCCGAGGGCGGCGCCGCCGCCGCCATGGGCAACGTGAACAGCAACGACAACTGGCAGGTCCACTTCCGCGACACCATGCGCGGCGGCAAGTTCATGAACCACTACCGGATGGCGGAGCTGCACGCCAAGGAGGCGCCGGACCGCATCTGGGAGCTCGAGACCTACGGCGCGCTGTTCGACCGCACGCCCGACGGCAAGATCTCGCAGCGCAACTTCGGCGGCCACGAGTACCCGCGCCTCGCCCACGTCGGCGACCGCACCGGCCTCGAGCTGATCCGCACCCTGCAGCAGAAGATCGTGTCGCTGCAGCAGGACGACGAGGCCGAGCTGGGCGACCGCGAGGCCCGCATCAAGGTCTTCGCCGAGCTCACCGTCACCGAGCTGGTCAAGGACGACGACCGCATCGCCGGCGCCTTCGGCTACTGGCGCGAGTCGGGCCGCTTCGTCCAGTTCGACGCCCCCGCCGTCATCCTCGCCACCGGCGGCATCGGCAAGTCGTTCAAGGTCACCAGCAACTCCTGGGAGTACACCGGCGACGGCCACGCGCTCGCGCTGCAGGCCGGCGGCTCGCTGGTGAACATGGAGTTCATCCAGTTCCACCCGACCGGCATGGTCTGGCCGCCGTCGGTCAAGGGCATCCTCGTCACGGAGTCCGTCCGCGGCGACGGCGGCGTCCTGCGCAACTCCGACGGCAAGCGGTTCATGTTCGACTACGTCCCCGACGTCTTCCGCGCGCAGTACGCGGAGACCGAGGAGGAGGCCGACCGCTGGTACACCGACCCCGACAACAACAAGCGTCCGCCGGAGCTGCTCCCGCGTGACGAGGTGGCCCGCGCCATCAACTCCGAGGTCAAGGCCGGCCGGGGATCGCCGCACGGCGGCGTCTTCCTCGACGTCTCGACCCGCATGAAGCCCGAGGTCATCAAGAAGCGCCTCCCGTCGATGTGGCACCAGTTCAAGGAGCTGGCCGACGTCGACATCACGAAGGAGCCGATGGAGGTCGGCCCGACGTGCCACTACGTCATGGGCGGCGGCGAGGTCGACCCCGACACCCAGGGCGCCGTGGGCGTGCCCGGCCTGTTCGCGGCCGGTGAGGTCTCCGGCGGCATGCACGGCTCGAACCGCCTCGGCGGCAACTCGCTGTCCGACCTGCTGGTGTTCGGCCGCCGCGCCGGCCTCGGCGCCGCGGAGTACGTCGACGGGCTCGGCGGCTCGGTGCCCAAGGCCAGCGACGCGACGCTCGACGCCGCCGGCAAGGCCGCGCTCAAGCCCTTCGAGGGCGACGGCACCGAGAACCCGTACACGGTCCACCAGGAGCTGCAGACGTCGATGAACGACCTGGTCGGCATCATCCGCGTCGCGGGCGAGGTCGAGCAGGCGCTCGTCAAGCTCGAGGAGCTCAAGCAGCGGGCCGCGAAGGTCACCGTCGAGGGCCACCGTCAGTTCAACCCGGGCTGGCACCTCGCGATCGACCTGCGCAACATGCTGCTGATCTCCGAGGCGGTCGCGAAGGCCGCGCTCATCCGCGAGGAGTCGCGCGGCGGTCACACCCGCGACGACTTCCCCGGCATGAACCCGGAGTGGCGCAAGGTCAACCTCGTCTGCCGCAAGGTCGACAACGGTGACGGGACCTCCTCGATCTCGGTCGAGAAGCAGCCGCTGCCGGTGATGCCGGTCGAGCTGTTGTCGCTGTTCGACCGCGCCGAGCTGAAGAAGTATATGACCGAGGAAGAGCTCGCCGTCCTGCCCGAGGGGAACTGAACATGAGCTACCAGGCCAAGTTCCGCGTGTGGCGCGGCGACGACACCGACGGCGGGCTGCACGACTTCACCGTCGAGGTCAACGAGGGCGAGGTCGTCCTCGACATCATCCACCGGCTGCAGGCCACCCAGGCCCCGGACCTCGCGGTCCGCTGGAACTGCAAGGCCGGCAAGTGCGGGTCGTGCAGCGCCGAGATCAACGGCCGGCCGCGCCTGCTCTGCATGACCCGGATGAGCACGTTCACCGAGACCGAGACCATCACGGTCACGCCGATGCGCAACTTCCCGGTCATGCGCGACCTCGTCACCGACGTCTCGTACAACTACGAGAAGGCGAACCAGATCCCCGCCTTCGCGCCGCCGAAGGACCTCGCCCCCGGCGACTACCGGATGCAGCAGGTCGACGTCGAGCGCAGCCAGGAGTTCCGGAAGTGCATCGAGTGCTTCCTCTGCCAGAACACCTGTCACGTCACGCGTGACCACGAGGAGAACAAGAAGGCGTTCGCCGGTCCGCGCTTCTTCATCCGCGCCGCCGAGCTGGACATGCACCCGCTCGACGCGCGCACCGACCGCAAGGTGTTCGCCCAGGAGGAGCAGGGCCTCGGGTACTGCAACATCACGAAGTGCTGCACCGAGGTGTGCCCCGAGCACATCAAGATCACCGACAACGCGATCATCCCGATGAAGGAGCGCGTCGTCGACTCGAAGTACGACCCGCTCACCTGGCTCGGCGCGAAGATCGGCCGCCGCCCGGCCGACCGCAAGCGCAGCTGACCCCGGAACGGCGCCACCGCGCCGCACCGCACGAAGG
>JAEZEI010000115.1 GCA_023417815.1 Bacteroidota bacterium
CCTCCAACTTCCAACTTCCAACCTCCAACTTCCAACTTCCAACCACTATATTTGTTTCTTAAAGGCACCAGATGAAAAAAGATACAGAAGTTTTCCGTTTAATAAATGATGAACTGAGCCGGCAACGCCATGGAATAGAACTGATCGCCAGTGAGAATTTCACCAGCTTGCAGGTGATGCAGGCCATGGGTTCTCCCCTCACCAATAAATATGCGGAAGGTTACCCCGGCCGAAGGTACTATGGCGGATGCGAAGTGGTTGACCAGGTGGAACAGCTTGCAATAGACAGGGTTAAGGAAATTTTCGGCTGTGAATATGCGAATGTGCAGCCACACAGCGGTGCCCAGGCAAACGCGGCACTGATGATGGCCATCCTTAAGCCGGGTGATACCATCCTGGGACTCGACCTCAGCATGGGAGGCCACCTTACTCACGGCTCCCCGGTGAATTTCTCGGGGAAACTTTACAACCCTGTTTTTTACGGGGTGAAGAAGGAAACAGGTCTTATTGATTACGAGATGCTGGAAAGCCAGGCGCGCGAACACAAGCCCAAACTGATCATCTGCGGCGCTTCGGCCTATAGCCGTGATATTGATTATAAAAGGATCCGTGCAGTGGCAGATGAGATAAATGCCTTTGTATTATGTGATATGGCACATCCCGCCGGGCTGATCGCGAAGAACCTGTTAACCTCACCGTTCGATCATTGCCATTTTGTTACCAGCACCACGCATAAAACCCTGCGCGGACCAAGGGGAGGTATCATTCTTATGAAAGCTGATTTTGAGAACCCCTTTGGATTGAAAGATATAAAAGGAAATATCCGCATGATGAGTAACCTCATTGATATGGCTGTATTTCCCGGAACCCAGGGTGGGCCCCTGGAACATGTGATCGCTGCAAAGGCTGTTGCATTCGGAGAGATCCTTACCGACGAATTCACGGTATATGCATCCCAGGTGAAAAGCAATGCCCAGGCAATGGCGCAGGCTTTTGTGAAGAAGGATTATAACATCATCAGCAATGGAACGGACAATCATCTTATGCTGATCGATCTGCGTAATAAGAATCTTACCGGTAAGAAAGCGCAGGAAACTCTCGACAGGGCGCACATAACTGTAAACAAGAATGCTGTTCCTTTCGATGATAAAAGTCCTTTCGTAACCAGTGGGATCAGGGTCGGAGTTCCTGCGATCACCACGCGTGGCATGAAGGAATCTGATATGGTGACAGTAGTGGATCTTATCGACAAGGTGCTGATGAATATCGATAGCGAAGACATGATCAGGGATGTAAGCGGTTCGGTAAAAGAACTGATGGCACGTTTCCCGTTATACCCGGAACTAGGATAATTTTATTATATGCTACAACGAATCCAATCGATATGGCTGTTGCTTGCGGCAGCGGCTGCATTTCTAAGTTTAAAATTGCCCTTCTATAGTGGCACCAACCCGGAAGGGATCCCTGGCTATGAACTGTTGGGGACGGAGAATTTCTATCTTCTTTTGCTGACTGTGGCCATTGGCGTCATCGCACTTATTTGCATATTCCTGTATACGAACCGTTCGCTCCAATTCAGATTGACCGTCCTGGCGCTGATCCTGGAGGCCGGCTTAATAGCATTGTACATTCTCGAGGTCAGGAAATATATGGGAGGAACCTATGCATTGACTGCAATTCTTCACGCATTTGTGCTCCTCTTCCTCATCCTGGCCGCGAAGGGAATTAAGAATGATGACAGGATCGTGAAGGAAAGCAACAGGCTGCGGTAAGTAATCTTAAAGTTGACTGGTAAGGAAGGCTTTACTATTTTAATAGGTACTTTTGAACAGCGTCTGCGTAGTCTGCGGGGAGCATTTCCTGGGTATATAAAATTTCACTCAGATTTAAGAATTTCCGCAGAAACGCAGAAACTCCTCCTGTTTCGGAGTTCTAAAAAAGAATTTAAATGAAGGCAATCATTCCAGTGGCCGGTGCAGGTACTAAATTGAGGCCGCATACATATACCCAGCCTAAGGCGCTGATCCCCCTGGCAGGAAAGACACTTCTAAGTATTATTATTGACCAGCTTCGGGAATCAGGGATCAATGAATTCATTTTCATAATCGGGTATCTTGGTGAAAAGATCCAGGATTTTGTTACAAATGAATACCCGGATATTCAAACCCACTTCATCACGCAGAATGAAAGGCATGGTACAGGGCATGCTATAAATCTTGCCAAAGAGATCGTGAATGATGATGAAGTGCTGATCGTTCTGGGCGACACTATAGCCGAATACGATCTGCAGGATATACTGGATTCACCCTACAGTATGCTTGGCGTTAAGAAGGTGGACGATCCCCGTAATTTCGGTGTTGCTGAGATCGATGAAGAAGGTTTCATTTCTCGTGTAGTGGAAAAACCTGCCATACCAAAGAGCAATATGGCCCTGGTAGGTGTGTACAAGATCCGGGAAACGGAATTGCTCTTTAATTGCCTCACAAAAGTTATCGGCAACAACCAGAAGAAATACGACGAGTTCAGCCTTACGGATGCGCTGGAATGTATGATAGCCAACGGGGCAAAGTTCAAATCGTTTAAAGTGCCACACTGGTTCGACTGCGGAAAGAAAGAATCTTTGATCCAGTCGAATGCAATATTACTCAAGAAGTTCGGCGGCACTCCGGTGGAGAATGAGTTATATATAAACAGTATTATCATTCCACCGGTAAGTATCGGCCCGGGCTGTATAATCCGGAATTCGGTGATAGGTCCCAACGTTGCCATAGGTGAGAATACGATCATCAATCATGCGATCATCAAGGATTCCATCATCGGTTCTTTTTCCAACCTGTTCGAGATCGTATTGAATAACTCGCTCATAGGCAGTGATGCCGAAGTAAAAGGGGTGAACCGGAATTTAAACATCGGCGATAATACTGCTATTGATCTTGGAGGCGGCGGAGGCCGGTAATTAACTGCTATGAATAGATTTTCCAACCCGGTAACGGAGTTATTCGGAATTGACATACCATTGGTGCAGGCAGGAATGATCTGGGCCAGCGGATGGCGTTTGGCCAGTGCCGTGAGCAATGCCGGCGGCCTTGGTCTTATCGGCAGCGGCAGTATGTATCCTGAAGTGCTTCGCGAACATATTCAAAAATGCAAACAAGCCACATCCAGGCCTTTCGGAGTGAATGTTCCGCTGCTTTATCCTGATATTGACCAGCATATAAATATCATTATTGAAGAAAGGGTGCCGGTCGTATTTACATCTGCTGGCAACCCCAAAACCTATACTTCGCGCCTTAAGGCAGAAGGGATAAAGGTGGTGCATGTGGTCAGCAGCGCAAAGTTTGCAAAGAAATCGGAAGATGCAGGCGTTGATGCTGTGGTTGCTGAAGGATTTGAAGCGGGAGGGCATAACGGCAGGGAGGAAACGACCACGATGGTGTTGATCCCGCTCGTGCGGGAAGCAGTGAAGATCCCCGTGATAGCAGCCGGCGGAATTGCAACAGGCAGGCAGATGCTTGCTGCTATGGTGCTTGGCGCAGATGGCGTGCAAGTAGGTTCACGCTTTGTGGGGTCTCCTGAAGCATCCTGCCATGATAATTTCAAATCTGCCGTAATAAATTCCGCCGAAGGCGATACCATGCTTTCATTGAAACAGCTAACTCCTGTGCGTTTGCTGAGGAATGAATTCTTTGAAAAAGTGAAGCAGGCAGAACATGATGGTGCATCAAAAGATATTCTGCAGCAACTGCTTGGAAGAGGCCGTGCCAAGAAGGGAATGTTCGAAGGCGACCTGGATGAAGGCGAACTCGAAATAGGACAGGTTAGCGCATTAATGAAATCTATAATACCTGCGGCAGACATAGTGCAGGAGATATGGCAGGAATGCAGGACTGTAGCGGCCAACCCACTGAAATAATATTATATTTGCTGAATTTATTTTAAAAATAACCCTCTCAGATGCGTTCATACCAGCGTAGGTTCCAGTTTCTTGCCTGCCTTTTCATATTTTTTCTTTGTTCACCTGTTCTTGCACAGCCCCCGGTTGAGCAGGATATCCCTTCGGAGATACTTCCGAACCAGGTAGATCCAAAGACACTTTCGCAGTCGCAGCTTTCCTCCTTGTTAAGCGACAAGAACAAGGAAAATACCGGTCGCGATAAGAATGCGGAACTGATGGAACGCAACAGGCTTGACCGCGACAGCGTGATCAAGGATAATATTCGCCTAAACTCTTACAGTGCTGATCAAACCTACGGCGCAAACATCTTTATTAATACACCGGTTACCGATGTTTCAGAACTTTCAACACCACCGCTCGATTATCCTATCGGTGTAGGCGATCACATCGTTGTATCACTGTGGGGTGCCGCCGAATTCCAGGAAAGCTATATCGTAGCAAGGGATGGCGCAATATTCCCGCAGGGTCTTGGTAAGATAAATGTACAGGGACTAACCTTTGAAAATGTACGCGCCCTTGTTTATAACAGGTTCCGCAGCGTAGTGCCGGCGGGAACAAATATTTCTGTTTCGCTTGGTCAGCCAAGAACCATCAATGTGAATGTGGTGGGAAATGTTCATAACCCCGGGCCAACAGCGGTTTCTGCCTTTTCAAATGCATTTAATGTGATTGCCCGTGCGGGAGGGGTTAACCAGTTCGGTGATCTAAGGAACATCCAGGTGAAACGTGCAGGCAGGGTGATAGACGTGATCGATGTATATAAATACTTAACCACTGGCGATTTTGGAAAGCATATATACCTACAGAATAATGACTTCGTTATTGTAGGGAATGTGCAGAAGAAGGTGCTTGCCACGGGCCAGTTCAAGCGGCCGATGTATTACCAGCTTAAGCCAGAAGAAGGAGTGAAAGCCCTCCTTCAGTATACGGGTGGTCTGAATCCTGACGCCCTTGCTTCAGGAATGAAAGTGATCCGCACCGAGAATGAAAAGCAGGTAGTGAAGGATGTGAATGCCAACGCCATCATGAAGATCGCCGGCCAGGATTTCATGCTGGAAGATGGGGACATCATTAAAGTTGATATAATAAAGCCGGGCCTTTCCAATAAAGTTGAATTGCGCGGGGAGGTTACCTATCCGAATTTTTACGAGTTAAGGCCCGGAGAAAGACTCTTTGATGTGATCAATCGTGCCGGTGGTGTAACCAGGAATACCTACCTGCCGCGTGCCTATATATTCAGGGGTGCAGGCGATTCAACAAACCTTCAGAGCGACAGGCTGGAAGTTAATCTCGAGGATATCAATACGAATGATGTTACGAGTCCAAGCAATGTATTGCTGATGCCGAATGATGTGATCCAGCTCTTTTCACAAAGTGAATTTGGAGAACAGCAGTATGTAGAGATCTATGGTGAGGTAAGGAAGCAGGGAAGAGTAAGGAAATATGGCGGGATGAGCCTGCAGGACCTTTTATATCTTTCCGGGGGCATAAAACCTTCGGCAGAATTCGGAAGGCTGGAAATTTCCAGCATAGTGGATATAGATTCAGCACAACAGGGTTTAAAACCTACGAGAACGGTAGTGCGCTCTTATTTCATTCATCCAAACCTTCAGCTCGATTCAATGGCGGCAAAGATCATATTGCGTCCGTACGACCAGATCTTTGTAAGGAGGAATCCAACCTTCGAATTGCAGCAGAACATCCAGATCGTTGGCGAAGTGAATTATCCCGGCCAGTACCCGAGGCTGAATAAGTTCGAAAGGCTTTCTTCCTATATCGCCCGAGCAGGTGGCATCAAGGATAATGCAAACCTTGCAGGAGCAAAACTTTACAGGGAAGTAAGCGATCCTTTCCGTCGTGATGATGTGAAACTGGAGCAGAAAGTGGATTCTCTGGGTCGCCCGATAATGGATACGGCAAATGTTGCACGCAGGGCAGAAGAACCCGTTAGTATAGAATTATATAAGGCATTGAGGAATCCGAATTCCAAGCATGATATCGTTCTGCAGGAAAATGACGTTATAGTGATTCCGGAGATCGATCCGTTTGTTTCGGTGGAAGGAAATGTACAGTCGCCATTGAAACTTGCGTATGATAAGGAACATACGAACCTGATGTATTATATCGACAAGGCAGGAGGTTTCGGTATTCGCCCGTGGAGAAAACGTGTTTATGTTACCTATAGCAACGGAAAGAGCAGGCGTACAAAGAGTTTCCTCTTCATCAAGTTCTATCCTAAGGTTGAGGAAGGATCGGTGATCAATGTTCCGGAAAGACCGCAGGGCCAGGAAGTGGTTGATCTTGCCAAATCAACGCTGATCGCCGCAATCCCGGTGATCCTGACCGCAGTAATATTTAAATATATAAACTAACCGATAGTGGAAAGTAAAGAACTGCTCCAGAAGATCGTATTGCGTTTGGGCAAATTCAGGCTGCTGATCTTTGTCGGCGGACTTGCCATGGGCGCCTTGCTGTTCTTTTATTCCAAAACAATACCGCCGGTATTCACTTCAAGAGCATCTGTGTTTCCGCTTACCGCGGGAAATGATAATTCGGCGGCTAATAATGCACTGAATACAATCCTTGGAATTTCAGAAACCCCAAAAAGTTTTAGCCAGGAAGCATCCATTAATATCGTGGAGCTTGCAACCAGCCGTAATACGAGGGAATCTGTAGCCATGACAAAGATCGACTCTCTCGGCAACAGGACCATCGCGGAGCTGGTGATCGAGAATTATAACAAGAGCCGCGGCATGTTCACTCCTGCGATCAAGATGCCTACCGATCCAAAACTCCTGGCCGCGATCGGCGGAAATTTATTGCGCGAAGGCTTTAATGCGAAGATCAATAAGAATGGTATCCTTGAACTGAATTACAGCAGCACCGATCCAAACCTGGTTTCCCCGATAAGCTATGTATTCATTTCGAAGATCTCTGAATTCTATAAAGATCTGAAGACCAGAAAAGCCAAGATCGATTATGATTTTACGGTGCGCAAGATCGATTCTTTGAATAGGGTGCTCAATAACTTCGACCGCCAGGCCATTCACATGAACAATACAACACTTTTTGTTCCTTCTGAAAAGATACAGTATATCATTCCAAAGGAAAACCTGGCAAGTGCAAAAGAAAGGGTGATGCGCCAGCGTGATGCCTCTGCAAATAATCGCGAGGAAGCGCTCTGGAGGCTTCAGAAAGTTACGCCCATCATCGACATTCTCGACAGGCCTGATCCTCCATTCAATGTAAAGCAGCCTTCATCAACTATTTACGCTTTCGTTGGTTTCTTGCTTGGATGCCTCCTGTTCTCCTTCATATTCGTGGCCAACCTGCTGTATGCTTATGCAAAGAAGCAGGCTGATGAGGCTATCTTCGGAAACGAGGTGGAGGATACTACGGTATCTACAACGGTTGCCTGATCATTTATTGCTGAAACCCCATTTCATCATTTGTTTCCAGGAAGGTTTCTTTCCATACATCAGTATGCCTACACGGTAGATCCGCCCGGTAATCCAGGTGAACAGGAAGAAACATCCAACCAGTAGGGCCATTGACAGTAATAATTCCCAAAGCGGGATATCGTAGGTAACCCTTCCCATCATAACGATAGGAGATGTAAGCGGGAAAAGACTGCCAAATACTGCAAGCGGAGCATTAGGATCGTTGATGGCATTTGTCATTATCACAAAGCCCAAAATGATCGGCATAAGAACCGGGAATACAAGTTGCTGCGCTTCCTGCTGGTCATCGCTCACCACGCTTCCGATCGCAGCGAACAATGATGCATAGGTTAAATAGCCTGCAAGGAAATAGAACATGAACAGGAAGGCGATCTTAAGAAGAGGCAGGGAAGAAATGCCTGCTAGAATATTATTAGCGAATCCTGTATTTTCTGTTGAAGCTGTAGATGTGGTGATCTCAGAAAGCATATCAGGAAATATCAGCGGCATTGCAAACTGCAGCAGCACCATCAGGATGATCCAGATCGCGAATTGGGTAAGTCCAACCATTCCTATTCCAAGGATCTTACCCATCATAAGCTGGAAAGGTTTCACAGAACTCACAACTACTTCTGCGATGCGGTTCGTTTTTTCTTCCATTACACCCCGCATTACCTGGGTTCCGTAAATGATCATCATCATATAGATCAGGATACCGCACGCGAAAGAAACCCCGTACGCCACACCTGCTACACTTCTCTTTCCTCCTTCCTTGGTATCTATGGTGTTGTCCAGGTCAATGTCTGCGCTGATCGCTGCATAAGCAGCAGGATCAATACCTCTTTTCTGCAGGCGCTTGTTCTCCACTGCCTCGTTCACCACTTTACGCAATGCCGAATTGGTGGTCATGTTCAACGACGACTGGCTGTGAACGATGAAGCGGCCTGGTGTATCAAGGTTGAACTGCGGAACGTAGAGAAAACCGTCGTAGCCCTGGTCTTTATATTTACTTACAAAGCTTTGCTCTGTTTCACCGGTTATCATTGTGAGTTTCAGATGATCCTTCTGAGGCAGGGTGGAATCAAATAACTGCCCCTCATCAATTACGGCAAAGCTCTTTTTTCCCGTACCTCCTTTAATAGAGATCGCAATGATAGCAGCATAAAAACCGATGATTACCACCGGTACAAGGATGGTGGTAAGCAGGAATGATTTCTTTTTGACACGGGTGAAATATTCCCTTCCTATGATTAATCCGATCTTACTCATATTTTATCAGATACTTTTTGAAATTGTCTTGCAGTTGAAGTATTCTCTACCAGTCTTATGAAGATCTCATTCAGCGAAGGCATTACTTCGGTAAAGCCTTTAACCCCTGCACCATTATTTATGAACCATGTTAGCACAGCATCGGTAGTGGATGCCGGTGAAAGTTTAAGGAGGTAATTATTTCCATCCTGCTTCACTACTGTGAATTGATCACTGATAGTGGACAATACTGGTCTTTCCACAGAAACACTGAATAGGTTCTCCTTGAAATCCTGTTTAACCTGGTTTACGCTACCATCAAGTATTTTCTTTCCCTTGTTCACCAGCACAATATGGTTGCAGATCTCTTCAACCTGCTCCATACGGTGTGTACTGAATATTATTGTTGCTCCCTTACGCGCCAGGTCAAATATTTCATCTTTGATAAGGTTTGCATTCACAGGGTCCAGCCCGCTGAAGGGTTCATCAAGGATGATCAGTTTGGGCCTGTGCATTACCGTGGTAACGAACTGGAGCTTCTGGCTCATTCCCTTGCTGAGGTCTTCAACTTTCTTATTCCACCAGCTTTCCATTTCAAATTTCCTGAACCACAATTTTACCTGGTCCATGGCCTCATCCTTGCGCATTCCTTTCAGCCGTGCGAGATAAAGCACCTGGTCGCCGATATTCATTTTGCGGTAAAGACCTCTTTCTTCGGGCATGTAGCCGATCTCTTCAGGATGTTTTAATGCATCGAAGCGCTGGCCGTTGAAAGTGATCTCGCCACTGTCTGGATAGAATATCCCGGTGATCATCCTGAGTAGGGTGGTCTTTCCGGCGCCGTTTGGCCCGAGTAATCCGAATATATCACCCTTCCCCACATTCATGCTGATACCATCAACAGCTTTCTGGGTAGCGAAATATTTTTTCAGGTCATGTAATTCAAGAATATTCATAATAGTGCGTTAGTTCTATCGAAAAAGATCTTCTAAGACTTTTCAAAAATAGGAAGATGAAAATTATCGGGTTGATTTGAAGTATGAACGGCGTTTATCCAAGCCTTTTTACAATGGCATCTACCACGCGTTCCCCATCCATGGCTGCACTCACAATACCACCTGCATAACCTGCGCCTTCACCCGCAGGGAAGAAATTGGATAACATAGGATGTGAAAGCGTTTCGGGATTTCGGGGGATCCTCACCGGGCTGCTTGTACGGCTTTCGGTTGCCACTACCACGGCATCGTTGGTGAAATAGCCTTTCATTCTTTTACCTGCGATCCTGAATCCTGAAGCCAGGGTTTTGTAAACAAACGCAGGCAATACCTCGGAAAGATCATGGCTCCTGATCCCGGCTATATAGGAACATCCGGGAAGAGTTGTTGATAATTTACCATTGGAAAAATCTACCAATCGCTGTGCAGGCGCAACAAAACCTCCACCCCCGGCATTGTATGCCGCTGTTTCCACCATTCGCTGGAATTTCATGAACAGCAAGGGATCTTCGGGAGAACTTTGTTTACCCAATACTTTTAATGCATCCTCTCTTGTAACTTCTACCACCATTCCGCTGTTTGCATATGGATTGTTTCGTCCTGAAGGGCTCCAGCCATTCACAACCAGTTCACCCGGAGATGTAGAAGCAGTTGCAATGATTCCGCCGGGACACATGCAGAAGGAAAAGAATCCTTTTTCATTAACCTGGTGCACAACAGAATAACTGGCCGGCGGAAGTTCAACAGGCCTTACCGGTGCATGGTACTGGATGTTATCGATCAGCGACTGGGGATGTTCAACCCGAACACCGAGCGCAAAGGGCTTTGCTTCAAGATGGATATTATTGGCAGCCAGCAAACTGAATACATCGCGCGCAGAATGGCCCGTGGCAAGCAGGAATGCATCCCCGCTAAATTCCTTATTGCCTGCATTAACTGATAGGATCCTTCCATCCTTTATATTGAATCCATCAACGCAGGTATTGAAATGTACTTCGCCGCCACAGGCAATGATCCTTTCCCGCATTGAAGCAATTATACCCGGAAGTTTATTTGTTCCGATGTGAGGGTGTGCATCATAAAGTATCTGTTCGCTTGCGCCGAAATGAACGAAAAGAGAAAGTATTCTTTTAATATCACCACGTTTATTACTGCGGGTATATAGTTTTCCATCGCTGTAGGTACCGGCGCCGCCCTCTCCAAAGCAATAATTGCTGTCTGGATCAATGATACCTTCCCTGTTAAGCCTTGCCAGGTCGCGCCGGCGGCTTCTTACATCCTTTCCTCTTTCCAGGATCACGGGTTTAAAACCTGCCTCAAGGCAGCGAAGCGCAGCGAATAGTCCGCAGGGACCTGCGCCTATAATGATCACTGTATGGGATGCCCTGGAAACTTCCCGAAAATTGAATTGAGGAGGAGCCGGGCTTAAATGGGGTTCATCTATGAACACGTTGATAACCAGGTTAATAAGGATAGAAGGAGAGCGTGCGTCTATCGATCTCCGGATAATATTGAATCCAGAGATATGACTTTCATTACAGGATAAGCGGGAAGCGGCTTTTTTCCTTATTGCTGCCTCATCGGCCGCTTCTTTTGGCGATAAACGTAAAGTGATCTCTTTCTGCATGATGGCCTAGAAAGGCAGGTCATCTACATTATCCTGGTTGGTAGATGAAAAGGTATCCAGCGGTTCAAGGAATTCATTATCGGTTCCCTGGGATGGTTTCAGGAGATGTTCAATTCTCCATGCATCAAGATTTGTGAAGTAAGATGTTTTACCATCTTTTTCCCATTTGTTTCCTTTCAGGTTGAAATAAACTTTCACTTCATCTCCTGTATTCACCCTGTCAACGATGGAGGTTCTGTCCTGCGTGCATTGAAATTTTATATAATCAACGAAAGTTCGCCCGTTGTTTTCATCTGCTTTTTCAATTACAAATTCCCTTGTACGGAAGGAATCGCTTTTTTGAACGGTATCGTATTTGGCAATAAGCTTACCGGTGATCTCAAAACTCATAGAATAAATTAATGGGTAAATGTAGTCTATTTATGCAGGTTAAAAAAGGTCAGTTGCGGGGTAAAATCCGGTACCTTAAAAAGTTCTTTGAACAGGTTCAGGATAATACTTGATTTTTAAAAAATTTACCCACATCTTTGCGCCCCTTTAAAGGGCCATTATATCCGCAGTATTAGTTGTTTGAAAGAATGTATCGAAGCATATGGATGTATTTGAGCTATGCAGGTTGATGGCTGAAAATGCCCGCCAATAGCGAAATACAGAAAATCCTGCTTCAGATTCTTTTTAAAAGCTATACTGTGAGAGAATGGTAAAATACAAGGGAATAAAAAATTTTTTTTTCAACAAATATTTTTGATATTCGCTGTCCTGCCTGAGAATAATTTTTTACCAAAAAAAGATTTGTTTTCCGGACAGAAATTTCCCTTAAAAAGAAGGACCTGATCTATATAAATTGCTTTTGGTAAATGGAGAAAGATTTCGAAAAGGTTTGGAGTAATTGTCTTGAGATCATTAAGGATATTGTAGAATGGCAACATTATAAAACCTGGTTCGAACCCATTAAGCCGGTTGCATTAAAAGAAAAGATCCTTACCATCCAGGTGCCAAGTCAGTTCTTTTATGAGTATCTTGAAGAGCATTACGTTTCTCTCCTGGCCAAAACATTAAAGCGGGAATTAGGAAAAGAGGCAAGGCTGGAATACAGGATCATGGTTGATAGTGGGAACAGCAAGAACAAACCACTTACAATGGATGTTCCTGGGAACGGGTATAAAACATTTTCAAATAATGAAATGGATTTCCCCCTTGTCATAAACAACCCGGTCAAGAATCCATTTGTAATTCCCGGCCTGAAGAAGATGCAGATCGATCCGCAGCTTAACCAGGCATATACTCTCGATTCATTTATAGAAGGTGACTGCAACAGGGTGGCCCGCAGGGCAGGTAAAACGGTTGCCGAAAAGCCAGGGTCCACATCTTTTAATCCTCTTGTTATTTATGGAGGGGTGGGGTTAGGCAAGACCCACCTGGCCCAGGCCATCGGGAATGAAGTGAAAAGACTTCACCAGAACAAAGTTGTATTATACGTGAGCAGCGAAAAGTTCATAAACCAGTTCATAGATCACAGCCGTAATAATGCCATCAACGATTTTATTCATTTTTACCAGCTCATTGATGTATTGATCATTGATGATGTTCAATTCTTTAACAGGGCTGAAAAATCGCAGGATGCATTCTTCTCTATATTCAATCACCTGCACCAGAGCGGAAAACAATTGGTACTTACAAGTGATAAGTCGCCAAAAGACCTTGAAGGTGTCCAGGAAAGATTATTGAGCAGGTTCCGCTGGGGGCTCAGCGCTGATGTGCAGGTACCGGATTATGAAACCAAGATCGACATCCTGGAAAATAAGATGAAGCATGATGGGTTGGAGATGCCGAAGGAGGTTGTCAAATACATTGCATATAATATTAATTCAAATGTACGTGAGCTTGAGGGCGCTTTGATCTCATTGTTGGCACAATCTTCGCTCAACAAGCGGGAAATAGACCTCGAGTTGGCCAAAAAAGTACTGCGAAATTTCGTGAAATCTTCCAGTAAAGAGATCACGATCGATGCCATTCAGAAAATGGTTTGCGATTATTTTGACGTTCCATACGACAAATTGCTCCAGAAGACCCGCAAGCGCGAGATCGTGCAGGCCCGCCAGATCACCATGTATCTTTCAAAAGCTTTCACCAAGAATTCTCTCAAAACAATCGGGGAACATTTTGGTGGAAGAGATCATACTACTGTAATCCACAGTTGCCAGACCGTGAAAGACCTAATGGACACGGATAATCTCTTCAAGGAATCAGTACTTGAATTGCAGCAGAAAGTTCAGTTGGCAGCAATGTAAAAAAGATATTGGAGGTCGATTTACATAGCATTTTCTCCTTACAATTATTGGTTTCGTTTATCCACTTGGATAATAATGGGTTGGTGAATGGGTTCTGCATGGTTCAGGACAAAACTCTCCCTTGCTACACACATGTTGAACGAAACAAGATTAACTACGCAGGCCCGGGCTTTTCGCTTCGGTATGCTTAGCCATGCAAGCATGGCACGCCTCCCAAAGCAAGATTAGCTGCGCTGATCTTTGTTGTGTTGGCCTAAAAAACAAAAGCCTTGC
>JAEZEI010000004.1 GCA_023417815.1 Bacteroidota bacterium
GGCGAAAATCGCAGTCCTGACGATCATGAAGCGCTCCAGACGAAATTTACCGCGACTTTATCCGCCTAACTTCCAAACGGAAAGATGACATTGCGGATCGGCAGCACGCCGGCTGCGATCTCCACAAAGGTTCGCAGTCGGATCGTCGGATCCCGGTTCGGCCGTTGTTTTGGCTGAAAGCGTCAAACCAAATAGCGCCGCCTCCACCAGAGGCAGCGATCGCTATTCACAATCAGGGCGCGGACCCTAACGGTTCATTACTGCCGATATTGCTGGATGCGCGTTGTGCGCAAACCGGCAAGGCCATGCTGATCGATGGAGAATTGCCACGACAGGAATTCTTCTGTCGTCAGCGTGTAACGCTGGCACGCTTCTTCAAGCGACAGGAGGCCGCCGCGGACGGCCGCAACGACTTCCGCTTTACGGCGGATCACCCAACGCTTGGTCGAAGGCGGCGGTAAATCCGCGATCGTTAGCGGAGAACCGTCTGGCCCGATGACGTACTTGACCCTCGGACGATGAGGTTCGGTCATTGCTTCACTCATACACTCAACCGACAAACTCAGAGGAATGTAGCGTTCGCCGCTTAAGATTTGCCTAAGCGCAACACTCAATTGAGAAATGCCTGTCAACGAAATGTCGTGAAGCAACGTCTTAATCGCTTGTTAAGGTGCCAGAGAGGTGTGTCGCAAACAGTGATTATGAAGCCGAAGGATTTTCTGTTGCAGGCGGTTCGTCAGGGTTCTGAGGAGCAGGGTCCGGTGTCGGTGCAACATAGCGGACAATGCGCTTGACCTTGTCGACCGTGTAATCCTTGCCGGCGACGTTGAGCGTCGGCGGTGATTTTGAAATGTCGACGGAATCGACAACGCCTTGCACCTCTGTTGCCACCGCGACGGTTTGGCCGGCGGTGTCCTTCGCCGTGATCGACATCTTGTAATCGCCGTTGGGCTGCAAGACGCCGGATGTATTGCGGCCGTCCCACACGAAATTCTGAAGGCCGGCATTGAGCGAGAAGGTGCCAGTATAAACCGTTGCACCCGACGCATTCATGATGTTGATCGTCGCTGTCGCAGGCTTCGGTGAATTGAAGCTCCAGCCGGCACTGCCGTTTTCAAGGCGGGCGGTCTGGCCATCGAGCGCAACGATGTTGCCGACAAAGCCGAGAGCTTGCGTCGTTTGCGCGCTTTGTTGAAGCGCAACAAGCGAACTCAATTGATCGTTCGACTTCAGCTGCTGTTCGACCTGCGCGAACTGTACGAGCTGCTGGGTGAACTGGTTCGTGTCCAGAGGATCGAGCGGGTTCTGGTTCTTGAGCTGCGTCGTCAGCATCTGGAGGAACGAGGTGAAGTTGTCAGCAAGCGATGACTTCGACGTGCTGACCAGGCTCTCATTGTAAGTGGTGGTGACGTTGCTGCCGATGCCGGAGGTGACGGTCGTCATTGTCGGTGTCCTTTGATTTAAACGCGTATATCGACGCCGCTGCGTCCGCCGAGCATCCGTGCATAGCCGTTGGCGGCTTCGCTCGGCATGACGTCGCTTTCGGCTACCAGGGTGCGCACACCGCGTGAGGTTTCGTCATCTTTCTGTTGCTGCTGGTTGAAGCCCTGATCGCGCAGCGAGAATTCGAGGGCGTTGTCTGAGGTCTTGAGGCCGGCCTGCTGCAATGCGCGTTCGAGTGTCGATTGATCGCGGCGCAGGAGGTCGTAGGTGTCGGCGCGCTCGATCACGAGGCGGGACGAGACATTGCCGTCCTTGTCGATATCGAGGCGCACGTCGATGCGGCCGAGCTCAGCCGGGTCGAGGCGGATCTCGAAGCGGGAATGGCCGAGCTTCGCCTGTGCGGCAATTTCCACGGCGACTGCATTGAGGGGGATCGCCTGACTGGTGCTGACGGGAGAGGCGGCGGTCTGCTGCGATGCCGCCGCGGTGTTCGCAACGGCATGCGTCGTCATCTGCGGCATCGATTGCGTGAGGTGATCGATGGTCAGTTTCGGCGCAGGCAGTCCATCATCCAGCTTGGCGGTTTGTTCGGGCTTAGCGCCTGGCTTGTCGATCTGGGCCTGGGCTTGCGCATTCGCGTTCTGGTTGACCGCGGGTCTGGATTTTTGCGTCGCGTCTTCGGTTTCGCCTGCCGCTTCGAGGCTTGCCTCGTCAGCATCGGTATCCGCCGATGTGCCGGACACCACCGCTTTCTCTGCTTTGGTCTCCGTCTCGGTCTTGGCTGTCGTCTGTGCCTTCACCGGCGGAACGATCGTGGCGGCCGTTGCCGCTTGCTGGGGCTCCACGTCAGCCGGCGCCGCGTCGGGTTTGGCAGCCGCTTCTTCAGGTGCGCCTGTCTGGCCGGCCGTATCGGCGGCCTGTTCCGGATTGGGTGCAGGAGCGGTGACGATCTCAGCGGGGGCGACGACAGCGGGAGCAACCTCGCCCGCAGCGTCCGCCGGAACCTGCGTCGGGTTCACCGGAACTGTTTCAACCGGCGCGACGGCGGGGGCCGCCTCTACAA
>JAEZEI010000012.1 GCA_023417815.1 Bacteroidota bacterium
AAGTAGATGCGCTGTTCCCAGAGAAAGTGGAAAAAGAATCACAAAGATTAGGAGATAATATACTCTGTAGCGCAGGCGATTGGATTATAGCAGAAAATAAACAAACAATAAAACAAATACTCAGAAACATATATAAGGCAACAACAAGCTATACAGCACGTAAAGACAAAGAAGGACATATCTACTATACAAGGTCAACACTATATATCACAAAGAAAACTAGAGAAAACTATCAAGAATCAATAAAAGCACTTAAACGTGATACAGTATGATTATTCCTAAGACACTAAATAAATTCTATATGCTCACAGAAGGTAATACACTGTACCTAATACTAAATGTGGGATATAATGACATAGAACCTAGAAAAGCTACCATTACACAAATTATATGCGCCAATACAGATGAACCACAAGATTTCGTAATGGTACTAGAAGTGGAAAACTCATACATGAGATTCGTATACGTCACACAAGACCTCATAGACAATATCAAAAATAATTCAATAGTCTATGGAGATAAAGACCTATACTTTTTCACTACAGACCCATACCAACTACGACAAAAATATAAAGACGTAATCACACTAATATGCCATGATAATAAACTAGAAAAAGCAATACATAATAACTATAACGATAGAGAAGAACAACTAAGAAGAATGTACGGACAATATACACAAAACAATGTAAAAGATACTATAGAAAGAGGTATAAATAATATAAAAATCTATTGTAAAGAAAATCACGCAGAGTAAAAATATAGTAATACCAAAAATTTTAGTATAAAACCTTTGTAACTATCTGATAATCAGAGAGATTTTCTTGCTTGGAATTAACGAAAAAATTGTGTATAAGTAGGCGTATTCATTGGGCATTTATACAAAAAATTTTTGTTGAAATTTTTAAAGAACTGAGATAAAGTAAGTTAGGAGGTTAATGAATAAAAACACAGTGAAAACATACTGAAAAATGTAAGAAAAAACTGTTGCGTTTGTTTACCAGAGAAAAATTTCAAAATTATTCCAGCGTTAATTTTACTTAAAAAATTTGGTTATTTCAAAAAAAATTCATATATTTGCATTATAGTAAAAAGTGTACATAATAATATGTCGAAAAAGATTAATATAACGATACCGAACAAGGTTAGACCTAACTTGGTTAATTTATTCCATGAATACTTGTCTCGCAAAGCTAAAGAGCCAAAGAGAAGCATGGGTGGTCGTGAAGCTTATCTGTTTGATGACTATTCTGATATGGCAGAGTATTGGGACCAAATGTTTCCTGGTTGGGATGATGACCTTGACGATGATGGCGATGTTGTATTCCCTCCTAGCAATGTCATTTACATGAAGCCCAAGAAGGGGAAGAAGGGTAAAGACAAGAACACTGTGTACGATGCTTTTTGGCAAGAAGAGCGTGAAGAGCAGTTCGGCAAGAAGGGTAAGCACAAGCACAATAAGAAAGGTAAGAAAGCCAAGTTATTTAACATCAGTGTTCCTTACAGTGGGGATGAGACAGACCCAGACGAGTATGACTTTGATTTCACCACTGAGGATTATGATTCAGAGTCTAAAGAGATTTGGTTTTATCCAGACTATCATTGCAAGGATGATAAATTGGAGTTCAACTCACTTAAAGAGTTTAGTGATTACTGTGACAGCATGGGCTATTGGGTTGACAAGGAGGTAGCTGCCGACATTTCATGGAGATATGAGAGTCACTGTTGCTTGAACCCAGAGTCAGAGAAGATAGGTTTGCTTGAGATTATGACTGAGCACACTTATGGAGAAATGTTTTATGAAGCTTGTGAAGAATCTGAATTAGGAGATTAATATAGACTATGAATAGAAGTAAGGATTTAAGGGATTTGTTTAGACAGTCTCTAATTAACGAGAGAAAGCGTCCTAAGACTGATTATAATCATTCGCCATATTATAATGATTACTATCGTAACAGATATGGTGGCGGTGTATTGGACAATGTTCATAGGATTCCTGGGCAGTATGCTGATAACTCTGTAAGGATTTATTTCTACGAGTGGTCTGACCCAAGTAAAGCCCCACGTACATTCTATCAGTTGGATGCCTTTGATAATTTCTTGAAGACAAGTGGCATTTACATGGAGTTCTATCAGAAGGAGATTATCAAGAATTTAGGTACAGTATACATCACATGTTATACTGGCACTAAGAATCTTAATATACGTTCAAGTTATAAGAATTTGCTTGATGCGTTACATGAGCATGATGCGAAGAGGTTAGTGCCTAAGATACAGCAACCCAAGCTTGTATTTGAGCCAGGAGGTAGGTGGCTAGAGAATGATGGAACGTTCTTTGGTTAAAAAGTTGGACTTAAATAAGTACAAATAGGGGGTAGGATATATTTATATTAAAGGTTAGTAGTAATATATATTTTTATTTTTGTTTTAAGTTTAGTTTTTTGGACATAAAGCTTAAATTTCAGAGACAAAAAATGTGTTTTTCATGGTATTAGATTTAAGGTTAGCTTAAGCGGAAGTATCCATACGTTGCGAAACGTGTGGATGCTTTTTTTTTATATACTAAAAAAGGATGAGGCTTTATGCTTCATCCTTAATTATATTCATGTCTGCGATATTACTCTTACCATATTCTTTTATCAGAAGGGCTATTGTGCTTTTGATGTTAGACTCTTTCACATGTCGAGCACTATTCTTATTGGTAGTGGTCAATGGTTTCCCATAGAGGTCTGTCCTTCTGAAGTATGTATGTTTTCTCCCATTGAGAGTAAACTCTAAGATTGCTTTTCCCATATATATGGACTTAAATAAGTACACGTAGGGGGTTGTGTTTACCATTCACGGTAGACACAATGCATTGATGTTACTCTTTCTCCATATTCTTCTCCGAAGTGGAAGTC
>JAEZEI010000014.1 GCA_023417815.1 Bacteroidota bacterium
CCTCCAACCTCCAACTTCCACCCTCCAACCTCCAACCCCACCATGTCTCCGTTAACCCTTTCCTAAATGTAACCAGGTCATAAAATATTGGTTCAGCAATGATTATCTTGCCGCCTGAAATTTTACATGATGAAAAATCTTTCGCTTGCATTGAATGCCGTATTGCTTATTGCGGTTGCCGTCCTCTATTTCCTTCATTTTTCCGATAATAAAAAGGCAGTGGCTGCCCCTGCTAAGGTTGTTGCATCAACCGGCAATACTGTGCCCCAGGCTTCGATAGGGTATGTAGACCTGGATTCCCTTAACGAGAATATTGTATACATCAAAACTAAAAGGAAGGAACTGGAGGGCGAACAGCGATCAATAGAGAACGAATGGGAAAACGGTTATCGTAATCTTGAGAATCAAAAGAACAATTTCCTGAAAAGGGGAGATGCGATAACACAGGAAGAGGCAGAGAGATTCCAGGCTTCTCTTTTCCAGCAACAGCAGCAGATCGATAGTAAAAAGCAGAATGCAACCCAGCGACTGAGTGAGAAGAGTTTTAAATTCCTGGAAGAGATACAAAAGGAACTAAAGTCATTCCTGGAAGATTATAACAAGGAAAGGAATTTCACCTACATTCTAACCACTGGTACCGGCCTGGATTATATGGTGTACAAAGATTCGACCCTGAACATCACTAATGATGTGATCGCGGGAATGAATGAAATTATGAAGAACAAAAAGTAAACTTTCTCCGGAATAATATATCTTGAATCCCGTTAATGCGGGATTTTTTTATGACCAAAACTTCTGATCGATGAGTGATTCAACTCAATCCTTTAAGCCCACACTCGGTTTGTTCGACTCTACCATGATAGTGGCAGGCTCAATGATCGGCTCCGGCATCTTCATAGTTAGTGCAAATATTACACAGAACGTTGGAAGCGCTGGCTGGCTGGTGGCTGTATGGCTCATCACGGGGTTCATGACCATTACGGCTGCATTAAGTTATGGGGAACTGAGCGCAATGTTCCCGAAAGCCGGTGGACAATATGTATACCTTAAGGAAGCGTATAATCCACTTGCAGCTTTCCTATACGGATGGAGCCTCTTCGCCGTTATTCAAACTGCCACTATTGCCGCCGTGGCAGTGGCGTTTGCAAAATTCGCAGGATATTTTTTCCCGGCGCTGGATATCAAGGATGAGAACATCCTTTTTAATCTCGGAAGATTTGCGATCTATCCTGCGCAAATTGTGGCCATCGTAATGATCATTTTCCTCACCTACATCAATACAAAAGGTATCCGGCAGGGAAAGATCATTCAGACCATCTTTACGGTGATCAAGATCGTTTCATTATTGGGACTGATCCTCTTCGGATTTCTTCTTGCTTCAGATTCAGAAGTCTGGAATGCGAACTGGGCATCCGGTTGGGAACTTCAAACCAGGAGTGGAGAAGACGGGAGTATTACAGGCTCACTCGCCGGTACTGCAATTCTCGGCGCCATAGCTGCTGCAATGGTAGGATCAATTTTCAGTAGTGATGCATGGAACAATGTTACATTCATAGCAGGAGAGATCAGGAATCCAAAAAGAAATATCGGCCTAAGCCTTTTTCTTGGGACACTGATAGTAACGGTGATCTATATGCTTGCCAACCTGATGTATATAAGTGTGCTTCCCGTTAATGAAATTGCCTCTTCTCCGCAGGAAAGGGTTGCAGTTTCCGCAGGCAATATCATTTTTGGGAACCTCGGCGCTTATGTAATAGCCGCTATGATCATGATCTCAACGTTCGGATGTAATAACGGGCTGGTACTTGCCGGAGCCAGGGTTTACCATGCAATGGCAAAAGACAGGCTTTTTT
Organism: Bacteroidota bacterium; assembly: GCA_023417815.1. GTDB lineage: Bacteria > Bacteroidota > Bacteroidia > Chitinophagales > Chitinophagaceae > Ferruginibacter. The sequence goes on from JAEZEI010000014.1 coordinate 1,854, forward strand.
TCAGGAAAACTGCCACACTTAACCAGCATAATGTTCCGGCATATGGGCTGTGGATTCAATGCCTGGTGGCCAGCGTGCTTTGCATAAGCGGGCGTTACGGCGACCTGCTGGACATGATCTCTTTTGTGGTAGTGATGTTCTATGCTATAACTATTATCGGGATCTTCATTCTAAGAAAGAAAAGACCGGATATCGAAAGACCTTACAAAGCATTTGGATATCCTGTTCTGCCTGCTATATATTTAATAATGGCCTTATCTTTCTGCGGCCTCCTACTCTGGTATAAACCGGATTATGCATTGTGGGGCCTGCTCATCGTTCTTTTAGGCATACCTATTTATTATCTTGCAGTCAGCCGGAAAGGCAACGATTAATTATGGATTTTGAAAAACTATTCAGCAGGTTCCGGGAATTAAGAGTAGGAGTGATCGGCGATGTTATGCTGGATACATACTGGTGGGGAAAGGTCGACAGGATATCGCCTGAAGCGCCTGTGCCGGTGGTAGCCGTATCCGGGAAGGAGCAGCGGTTGGGCGGTGCGGGGAATGTTGCCCTTAATATTGCAGCATTAGGTTCAAAAGTTGATCTTCTTTCCGTAGTTGGAGAGGACGGCGATGGATTCCTTCTCAAAGGAATGCTTGAAGAAAAAAAAATAGGAACAGAATTTCTTCTCACAAGTTCAGAAAGGGTAACCACTAATAAGATCAGGATCATCAGCCGGAACCAGCATATGATGAGACTTGATGCGGAGATCACGGCTCCTCTTGATAACCGCGATGAGGAAAGACTTATTATTTCCTTTAAGAATTATATATCAACGCAGAGGCCTGACATCATTATTCTTGAAGACTATAATAAAGGTGTACTCTCACTGAATGTAATCCATGAAGTGATGAAGATCTGTAAGGAACACAGCATCCTTACTGCGGTGGATCCAAAACGGAAGAATTTCTTTGAATTTACAGGAGCCACTATCTTCAAGCCAAATCTTCATGAAGCAAAGGAAGGATTGAATCTACTGTCAGATGAAGTGAACCCGGAATTCCTTCATGATATACATCTCTCTCTGCAGGCACGGCTCAGCCACGAGATCTCATTTATCACGCTTTCAGAGCGCGGGGTTTTTTACCATGATTCAGATAAGTCGGCCATCATTCCAACACATATCCGGACAATAGCAGATGTATCCGGTGCGGGCGACACGGTTATTGCCGTAGCCTCTATAGTATATGCCGCTACCAGGGATGTAAAACTTATGGCCGAAATGGCAAATATCGCCGGGGGCCTCGTTTGCGAAGAAGTAGGAACAGTTGCCATTAACCTGGAGCAACTAAAACATGAGTGCAAGGCCTTATTAAAGTAAGGTTCATCATTTAGTTATGGTTTTTCGCCCTTAACCCTAAATTTTAAACATTAAACTTCATTAGCTTTGGCGGGTAAAATTTTACCTATGCAACCCTTCTCGATTGTGATTCATGGAGGTGCCGGAACCATTCTGCGCAGTGATATGACCCCGGAATTGGAGAATGCTTATACCACCGCGCTTGAAGAAGCGCTTCATGCTGGTTATGCCGTACTTGAAGAAGGCGGAACATCCGTAAATGCGGTTAAGGCCGCTATAGTTGTATTGGAAGATAATGTGCTTTTCAATGCCGGTCGCGGTTCAGTGTTCACAAAAAAAGGTGTCCAGGAAATGGATGCTGCAATTATGAATGGAGCTACGCTTGAAGCCGGGGCGGTTGCGGCAGTCAGAAATGTGCGGAATCCAATTGAACTGGCAACAGAAGTGATGGAGAATTCAAATCATGTATTCCTGAGTGGGAAAGGCGCAAATGATTTTGCGATCCGCCAGGGTATAAAACTGGAGCCTGATGAGTATTTCTTCTCACAATTCAGGTACGATCAATGGAAAGAGATCCGCGACAGCGATAATTATTCCCTTGATCACACACATCAGAACATCAACGAATTGATGCGTGATAAAAAATTCGGTACCGTAGGTGCGGTTGCATGTGATAGCAAAGGAAACATAGCCGCAGCTACCAGTACAGGTGGTATGACCAATAAGAAATATGGCCGGATTGGAGATAGCCCGCTCATTGGTATTGGAACTTATGCCAACAATAAAACCTGCGCGATAAGTTGCACAGGACATGGTGAACCTTTTATCAGGGCTGTTGCTTCGCATGACGTAAGCGCACTGATGGAATATAAAGGAATGTCTTTGCAGGAAGCAATGCACGAGGTTGTGAATGTAAAACTGATCAAACTTGAAGGCGAAGGAGGAATGATCGGTGTGGATGCAAAAGGTGAACCTGCCATGGTATTCAACAGCGCAGGGATGTATCGCGGCATGAAAACGAGCTCCGGGAAATATTTCGTGGGAATCTACAAAGACCAGGAATGAGAAAAGTGGCGATAATAGTGGCTGGAGGGAATGGTGTAAGAATGGGCGCCTCCGTTCCAAAACAATTTCTGAAACTTAAAGGAAAGCCGGTATTGTATTATACCATCAAAGCTTTTCTCGACAGCTATGATGATCTTGACATTGTTCTTGTACTTCCGGAAGAACATATTGGCTCGGGCCAGGAAATAATTGATGCATATTTTGATCACAGGAGAATAAGGATCACTGCCGGGGGCCGCACACGTTTTCATAGTGTTCAACAGGGATTAAAGATGATCGAAGAGGAATGTATCGTGTTGGTACACGATGCAGTTCGTTGCCTCGTAACACCTTCGCTCATCGAAAGATGCTGCCAGGCAGTACTTGAATTCGGATCTGCCGTGCCCGTCGTAAAAGTTACAGACAGTATCAGGAAGATCAGCGAGGAGGGTAGTGAGGTTGTTGACAGGGAAGAGTTGCGTGCAGTGCAAACCCCGCAGGCGTTTTACAGCAAGATGATCATCCCTGCATTCAATATTGATTTCAAGGACAGGTTCACTGATGAAGCTACGGTGCTTGAAGCATTCGGAATGAACGTTCACCTTGTGGAAGGCAATGAGGACAACCTGAAGATCACAAAGCCGGTGGATCTTCTTATCGCTGAAAAATTCCTGGATGAAAGAGGCGGTTAAAAATGCATTAAAAACTTTCGGGATATACCATCCGCTTCAATCCCGGTACAGGAAATTCCTAAGCTATCTTCAACGTTCCCGTTACCGGTTTACTTATTCAAGACTCGAAGGGAAAGGCTATACCTGTAATAATTGTGGCAGAACCTATGCACGATTTGCGGACAGCTTTCCAAAAAGGGAAGATCGTGAAGCACTTCAAAGGAATAAAGTGATCGCCGGATACGGGTATAACATTATTTGCCCGGGCTGCCTTTCAACAGCAAGAGAACGATTGGTGCTTGCATGGCTTCACCAATGGAATATAAGTGGATGGAAGGTCCTTCACTTTTCACCTGAAAAACCGGTAAGTAATTTCCTCCAGAAGCATTGTAACCTGATCACAGCCGACCTGGAACCGGGGTTTTACAAAAACATAGATCGTTCCATTAAAAAGGAAAATGCATTAACCCTGTCTTTTTCGAATGATTCATTCGATCTGCTTGTCGCAAATCATATACTTGAACATATACCAGACGACAGGACCGCTATCAGAGAGTTCTTCAGGGTTTTAAAGCCCGGCGCACGTGCAATACTCCAGGTTCCCTATACCAATGAAAATCCCACCATTGAAAGTTCAACCATTCCCGATCCGAAAACGGCGAGCAGGCTTTATGGGCAAAAGGATCATGCCAGGATCTACAATCTCCGGGATTATGTCACCCGGCTGAAAGAGACAGGCTTTTCTATTGAAGTAGTTCAGTATAATGAAATGAAGCATTTGCATCACTTCGCTATCCAGGAAAATGAAGACTTTCTTGTGATCACCAAACCCGCTTAAGCAGGTTCAGAGGCCATGGCAACCCATTATGCCTCACAAAAGGATAGGGTTGCTCAATCGATCCGAGTTTCTTATAAAAAAATGCGATTCCCTGCACATCCGAACCTTCAAGATCAAGGGTAAGGCCATTAGCTGCAAATTCTTTCACCAATTCGTTGAACAGAAAATAATTCGCAGAGCTCTCCCTTCCCGCAGGGGTAACATTATTCACAAGATTATACAGCCTGTCTTTATACCTGAACAAGAGGCATTGCGCATGCAACTTCGTGCCCTTCATTACATTTCTTACAATAACGTTTTCCTGCTGCGAAACGCACAATTCCGAAAATCCCTGGAAGTCTTCCGGTTTGAAATAAGGCAGCCTTTTGCTGTATAGTTCTCCATATAATTTTACAGCGCCGCCGATATCCGCAGAGCTGACGTAGCTCAAACCTGCATTCGTAGAGATATCCAGCTCCCGGTAGAATTTCTGTTCCTGGGTAATAATACCAAACCGAAGATCATCATCAGGTGGTATGATATAGTTCGCACGAAGGACGGAGCGAAAATTGGAAGGTACTTTATTTGAATAATTCAACGTGAATTCAGCAAACATGAAATGCCGGAATGCCTCCTTCAGGAAAGCTTCGATCTTGTCCTCCTGTAGTTGTTCCCTGGAAAAGATACCTCCCTGCTGCATGAAGGCTGGCTGATAAACATACCTTATCCCGAATTTCTTTCGGAATGGCAATGGCATAACAGATTCATAATCTCCTTCTATTACCGCATCCCAGCACCCGGCCATTTTATCGAGAAAGGCGGAAGTGCCATAGATCAGGGCGTTATGAGAATTGAAAATGCATTCATCCCATTTTTGCCGGTCTACCTGGTCATATTTAATATAAGAAAGCGTCACAGGTAATTAAAAGGGAGTGATCGCAATTTTGGTATGTTCTGAATATCGATGCTGAACGACATTGTTTTTAAAAGTCTCTTTTTCGGGATGGTCGACTTTACATAATCGCGGTATTCCTTACTGTAAAGAACCGGGAAATAAAGATTGATGAATTTAAGTACGGTGAACTGGAATCCTGCATCATACAAGATCTTTCCTGTAGGCGGATCATCTTCCCATGCCTCTGCGAAAGTACCTGCATCAACAAATATCCTGAGCGGTATCTTAACCGGCATAAGCTGCAAAGGATTTATATTTTTTGGAACGTCTGTGGTAAGATTAATTGAAGTAAGCCAGTTATCCGTCCGCCCGATCTTTTGAGCAAGCAGGTCGGTCCTGATCTTGAAGCCTCCATCGCGTATCATGATCTGCTGATTATGGAAACCTTCAAACTCATTCCTTCCCGTGAAATAATTTTCGTAGGTAAAATCTTCATCGCCTTTCGCGCCGGTCATATTCAGGTGGTAACGACTGGTGAAGAACCTATCGAACGGCCCAGGATTGCCTGCATAAAAGAATTTTCCTGCAAAGAAGCGGGCATTCATTCCTCCGCCTTTTGCATAATTGAAAAAATAGTCAGCGGTCAATCCCATTCGCATGAAATTCTTTCCCTGGTCAGCCTGCAATTCTACCTGGTAAGGATAAAGAACCCTTTTATCTCTAATAGTGAATTTTAACTGGTTCACGTATCGCTTTTCTTCAGGGTAGGAGATCGTTATTTCACCTTGTGGCGACCTGCTGAAATTTATTCCAGTTTCCGTAATATTAAAATGGCGGAATAGAATGGATATCTCCCTTGTGCTTCGCGGGCGCTGGCCGAAATTATATTTTGCGAAAGGCACTATCTTATAAAAAGGCATATAATTCTTCCTGCCGGTAGAATCCGTGAATTCATCTACATTAAAACGCGAACCTGAAATGCCAAGATCCATCCTTGAATTTTGTTTCCCGGTGAATAGGGTATAGGAGATCCTGCCAATGCCATTCACACTTCCGGATGAAAATCCATACAAGGGAGAAATAAAGTATTTGAATTTTGAAAGGGGCAGGGTATAGTTGTGTAAAGCAAAACCTGCCATCGGGCCATCATAATGATTATAACCTGCAGCAGGAGCAATGAACAGGTAATTGTATTTATCCGTTTCCCTGAATGAGAACAAGCCTTTTACTTTAAATGTTTTTTCGGGGCCTGGTTGCAGCGAACCTTTTTCAGACAGTCTTGCCGTGAATTCGCCAGCGCCATATTTTTCCAGGATAGCCGCCAGGTCTTCCGGGTAGGGGTGCCCGAACTTCCATTCCTCGTAATATTCTTTCATCATTGCATCGAAGCGTTCTCTCCCAATATGCTTTTCAATCCCTTCCAGCCATAAAGCCGTTTTTGTATAAGCGATCAGGCCATAATTCAGCCCGGAGAATTCCCGGGCAGGTGTTTCAATTGGCTGATCGGTCCGCATCGCAATGATCGAATTCATCCCGAGTTCTTCCCAGTCATCTGGTAACCTGCTTTGAAGAAAACGGCCACCTTCTTTTCCCGGCCCGGGATATGCATCTTGTTTAAATCTCCTGTCGTAATAAGAATTCAAACCTTCATCCATCCAGGGATGGGTTCTTTCATTTGTTGCCAGGATTCCGTAGAACCAGTTATGCCCTGTTTCATGGCGTATGACCTCTTCAAGCAACTTTTTATCAGGCGCAGAAACGATCGTAAGCCCGGGATATTCCATGCCGCCTGTGGCATCATGAGGATGCTCTGCGACCGTCATGCTTTCATAAGGATAGTTACCGAGTAATGCAGACATATCCCTGATCGTCCTTTTTGTTTGTTCTATCGCATCATTCCACAGATCAGCGTTCTTTTCCTTGTATGCTGTAATTATTGATATGATCTTTCCATCAAGGTTCAACGTGTCCTCCATCACTGCATAATTCTTTGAAGCCACCCAGGCAAAGTCATGTAGATTCCTGGCCGTGTACGTATTTGTGGATCCCTGGAGTAATTTTCCGGAAGTGAAAATCCTGAATGAATCGGGAACGGCAATAGTAACCTTGTAATCACCGAACTCACTGTAAAATTCTCCCTGATCTAAATATGGCATGGGATGCCATCCTTTCCTGTCATAGACCGCTGGTTTAGGATACCACTGGGTAACGAGGTAAACTTCATTGCCATAGCCGCTTCGCGAGAAGATGGATGGGAACTTCACATGAAACGGGGTTTCAATATCCACGAATTTCCCCGGAGCCAATGGTTCATTCAACACCAGCATGATCACATCATTGTAAAGCGGATGTTCATTTATATCAGCAACTTTTCCATTAACCCTGAAACTTAGCTGGTTTATATAACCTTTTTCTTCTTCGCTACTGAAATAGAATTTTGTGTTCCCGTTTTCCACTTCATGCTTTGAATAGGCCGTTCCATCATGGCTATAGGCATTCGGCCAGATATGAAACCATATATATTGAAGGGTGTCAGGTGAATTATTCTGATAACGGATCTTTGAAAAACCATCTATAGACCTGGCAGAATCATTCAAATTCACCGTTATGTCATGATCTACCTGCTGTTGCCAGTAAGTTTGCGCTTTACCGCAAACGGTCAGTAATGAAGCCAGTAGGGTTAGTATAAAAGCCGGTTTCACAGAATAAATATAATGGATTACTTGCCTTTACCTGCAAGTATGATCTGTATGGTATAAAGCATGATCTTGAAGTCGAGCGCAAGAGAAACATTTTCTACGTAAAGCAGATCATACGGCATTCGATCTATCATTTGTTTCACGGAAGATGCATAACCGTATTTCACCATACCCCAGCTTGTGAGGCCCGGTTTTACTTTGAAAAGATATTTGTACTCGGGATGCACCTTTACGATCTGGTCGATATAGAATTTCCTTTCCGGTCTTGGGCCTACAAGGCTCATTTCTCCCATTAAAATATTCCAGAGCTGGGGAAGTTCGTCGAGCCGCCACTTCCGCATGGTTCTTCCCCACCGGGTTATCCTCGGATCATTGTCGCTGCTTAACTGCGGACCATCTGGTTCCGAATTAATATACATCGACCGGAATTTGTACATGATGAATGGCCTGCCCTTATAGCCGATCCTTTCCTGGCAGAAGAATACCGGGCCTTTTGATGAAAGCCTGACCCTGATGATGGTATACAAAAGCAAGGGTGAAAGAAGTACCAGGCTAAGAATTGATGCGGTGAGGTCAATGGCCCTTTTAATATTCTGTTGCCATGAAGGAAGAAGTCCTGAATGAATATCGATAAGGGGAACACCAAGGACATTATTGGTTTGGAGCGCCCCGCTTATGATGTCTACGGTATCTGGTGTTATTTTTATGTTCACTTCATGGTCGCTGAGATGTTGTAATATTCCAGTCAACATCTCGCGCTCATTCTTTTCAACTGCAACAATAACTTCCTCAATGTTCTGTTTTTCTATGATCTCTGAAATATCCGCATCCTTATCATAGAATTTGATCCCGGCAGGCAGGGAAAGATTGGAGACACCATTGCTGTTGTAAAATCCCGTAATTCGGTAACCTCCCTGTTCACGGGTGCTGTAAAATGCCTGGAGGAATTCTTCTGCTTTTTTACCGGAACCAATGAGCAGGGCGTTGAAGAATACTTCCTTCTTATTGAGTTGCGACTTTATGATGTTGAGGAAGATCATCCTTACGAGGAGAGTAAGCGCAAGCATTGGTACCAACAGGCTGTAGAACTCCAGGTAATAATTCTCATTATTGGTCTGCGGATTCTTCAGGATGAAAAAGAAAAGCAAACCCACGCAGCCAATGAAGATCACAATTATACTTCTTGAAAATTCTGAGAGCCGCGATTTGCTATAAAGCGCATTGTATGCTCCGCTCAGGAAATGCAGTAGCAGCCACCCGATGGTATAAAGCGTAAGTCCAATATAAAACCCGGGAGGTATTACAAAATCGTATTCATAGATAACAGTGCGCAGGTAATAGAAACACAGCCACGTCAGGATGCATATTACCACATCTGAAAGGATAAACCAGCCGATATGTATCCTTGGTTGTGACTTCATGATTCATACAGGTCAGTGTTGCCTGTTACTGATCTTCTCGAGAATCTGGTGAGCGATCTCCATAGCGCTGAAACCATCAAAAATGGTTACCGGGGGTTCTGTATTATTATTTATGGAATCCCTGAATGCTTCAAGTTCCATTTTAATGGCGTTGCCTTCCATTACTGCAGGATTTGCAATGCTGATGGTTTTTTTTCCATTCCCGGTTTCAATATCGAATGTGATCATGCTGTCGCTGCCCGGTGCATCCATCCTTATGATCTCCGTTTTCTTTTCCAGGAAGTCTATCCCGATATAAGCATCTTTCTGGAACAGCCGCATCTTACGCATTTTTTTCAGGGAGATCCTGCTGCTGGTGAGGTTTGCGACACAGCCATTATCAAATTCTATCCGCACGTTTGCGATGTCCGGCGTATCGCTCATTACAGCTACGCCATTCGCAGAAATATAATTTACATTGCTTTTTACAATGTGAAGGATCACGTCTATGTCGTGGATCATCAGGTCGAGGATAACACTTACATCAGTGCCTCTTGGATTGAACTGCGCCAGCCTGTGCACTTCAATGAACAATGGCTGGAGCGGCTGATCCTTCAATGCCTGGAAAGCGGGGTTAAATCTTTCAACGTGACCAACCTGGAAGCGTAGGTTTGATTCTTTCGCAAGTTTTAAAAGATCCCGCGCTTCATCCATGGTATTTGCCAGGGGTTTTTCAACGAATACATGACGGCTCTTTCGCAGCGCCATATCACATAGTTCATAATGGTGAATGGTGGGAGCAACTATATCAACTGCATCCACAGCATCCATAAGAGAAGACGGCTCTGTAAATCTTTTGATGCCATACTTCTCCTGAACCTGTGCTGCATTTTTGTCGTCAGGATCAAAGAAACCGGTCACTTCTATCCCGGCAATTTCGAGCAGGTTATTAAGATGAATTTTGCCGAGATGCCCGGCACCAAATAGTCCGATCTTAACCATATTTATTCGCCGGTTTGTTCTGCAATGTCAACTTCTTCGTAGAAGCCCATCTTCCCGAATTTTTCTATGCGCTGTTCGATCCTCTTTTCCGCAGGTATCGATTCGAGTTCCTGTATAACCGGGAGCAGGTAATTTTTAAGCATTTGCGCAGCTTCGTCGTAATCCCAGTGAGCGCCTCCCAGGGGTTCGGGAATTACATCATCCACCAGGCCAAAGCCCAGCATATCCGTACCGGTAAGCCGGAGTTGTTCGGCAGCAACTTCTTTTTTATCCCAGCTACGCCAAAGGATCGAACTACAACTTTCGGGACTGATAACAGTATACCAGGTGTTTTCCATCATCACGACCCGGTCGCCCACGCCGATGCCAAGCGCTCCACCGCTCGCACCTTCACCAATGATCACGCAGATCACGGGCACCTTCAGGCTTAACATCTCATAAATATTTCGTGCGATGGCTTCGCCCTGGCCTCTTTCTTCCGCTTCGAGCCCTGGGTAAGCGCCAGGGGTATCTATCAATGTAATGATAGGCTTGTTGAATTTTTCTGCAAGTTTCATAAGCCGAAGCGCCTTCCTGTAACCTTCCGGGTTCGCCATCCCGAAATTCCTGAGCTGGCGGGTTTTCGTATTGTTCCCCTTCTGCTGTCCGATGATCATCACCGTTTTTCCATCAAGCTGCGCAAATCCGCCTACCATCGCCTTATCATCCCGCACATTCCGGTCGCCGTGCAGCTCAATGAAGTTGGTGCACATCTTTTCAATATACTTAAGTGTATAAGGCCGGTCCGGGTGGCGGCTCAACTGAACCCGGTGCCACGGTGTGAGTGTATCAGTGATATGCTTTTTAGTTTCCAATACCTTCTGTTCCAAAGCATTTATTGCCTGGCTCATGTCGGTACGCGTCTTTTCCTGGGTAAGTTTAAGTTGTTCGATCTGGTCGTACAGATCCTTTATAGGCTTCTCAAAATCAAGAAATTGCCTGTTTTTCAGTTGAGGCATGACCTGGCTGTTGAATTATTAATAAGTCGGGGTGTAAAAGTAGCCTATATGAGGTTTTTTGAGAAACTTTTCTAAAATGACAACAACTGCAATTTCCAGGTGAAAATTCTTCAGACTATTGGGTGAACAATTTTTTTCCGGACATTTTTTTTTGTTCACAAAAAAGTGTTCAGTGCTGATCCGGATCCAAGGAGTGTCCATCCAAAAAAGAATCCTGGATCATTTAAACAGTTGAAAATCAATAAATAGTTGTTCCCTGCATAAAGCACATCAATAAAGTATCTGCTGAAAATCCCAGGAACAATTATTTGAATTGGTTAGAAAATGTTCCAATGAAGGAACAATTCTGTTCTTCAGCGACTCTTTGTTCCAGCCTTAACCAAAATCGCGTTCATTATTGAGCTCGTCCATGATCTCCGCAAATAACCTGGTTGAATTTATCCTGTCTGAAAGATGGTACAGGTTGAAGACGCCGATCAATTCATTCACCTTTGTTTTACGAATGAATTCTTTTACATGCAGTTTTACAGATCGTTTGTCGCCCACAAAAGAATATTTCAGCATTTGTTGAAGAACAGGATGGAGAAGGATCTCTTTCAGATCGTCTGTCATTTCACCAGGAGGCTGAAGAGGGGCCCTTGCTCCGCTGATAACCCCAATGAACATTTTTATTACGCTTGTAAAAAGTTTTTCAGCTTCCTCTTTCGAATCCGCGATAATAATATTTATTCCCGCCATGGTATAGGGTTGCTGAAGCTGGACGGAAGATTGAAATTCATCCCGGTAAATTTCAAGAGCATCTTCGAGATAGGTTGTGGCGAAATGACTTGCAAAAGCATATGGAAGTCCTTTTGCTGCCGCAAGATGCGCGCTGTCGGTGCTTGATCCGAGAATATAGAGCGGCACATCCGTTCCTTCTGCTATTGAAACCCGCACGGGAGAATTTTTATTTTCCTCCGAGAAATATTCCTGGATCTTTTCAACTTCTGAAGGGAAAGACTGAGCCGCTTTAAAAAAGTCGGAGCGGATCGCTGCGGCTGTTGCGGGATCTGTACCCGGTGCTCGGCCTAGCCCGAGGTCAATTCTCCCGGGATAAAGATGCGCAAGCGTTCCGAATTGTTCGGCGATAATGAGCGGCGAATGATTTGGCAGCATGATACCGCCAGAGCCCACGCGGATCTTTTTTGTGTTTTCGGCTGCATAGCCGATAAGGATGGATGTTGCACTGCTGGCAATATTCTCCGAATTATGGTGTTCGGCGAACCAGATCCTGGTATATCCCGCCGCCTCTGCAGCCATGGCAACCTTGGCTGAGTTCTGGATCGCCTTGCGGAAATCCTCTCCCTGCGAAACAACGGCAAGTTCAAGGAGTGAATATGCTGTATTCATGTTGTGAAGGTAGGACATGCATCTCAGGAGCAGGTCCGCCATGCATGGCGGACTTACGAAAAAAGCCCACCATTAGGCGGGCTTTTTTTGCGGACCGGACGGGACTCGAACCCGCGACCTCTGCCGTGACAGGGCAGCATTCTAACCAACTGAACTACCGATCCTTCAAACAGATTTCTCCGTTTTTGGGAGTGCAAATATAGGATAATCAAAAATAAAAAAATGAATTTGCCAAAAAATTATAGTCCGACGAAATCTTATAAATATATAATACGAGCCAACCTCCAACCTCCAACTTCCAACCTCCAACCTCCAACTTCCAACCCCCAACCTCCAACCACCTCCCACTTCTGCCCGATAATTGCAGTCCTACAAATTCCTGAACTTTGACCCATGAGCAAATCGATCTCAAAGCTGGAACTTGAAAAATTATCATCGGATGATTATTCACAACTGATAACAGCCATGAAGGCTGCTTATCCCGACTGGAAGGGTGGGTTCTGGAGCACGAAGGCAATTGATAAACTTATTTCGATCTTCCCCGAAGGACAGCTTGTGGTTAAGGCTGATGGAGTGGTGGTAGGCACTGCCCTTTCTATCATTGTTAATTATGATGAATATGATGATGCACACACCTACAAACAGATAACAGGCAATTATACTTTTGAAACACACGATCCGCTCGGAGATGTGCTTTATGGTATCGAGGTTTTTATTCATCCCGATTACCGAGGTTTACGGCTCGGCAGAAGATTGTATGACGGGCGTAAAGAGCTTTGCGAGAAACTGAATCTGAAAGCTATCGTTTTCGGGGGAAGGATCCCCGGCTATTATAAACACGCAGCCGAACTATCTCCTAAGGATTACATCCTTAAGGTGAAGAATAAAGAGATTTTTGATCCGGTTCTTACATTCCAGCTAAGTAATGACTTCCACGTAAAGAAGGTGCTTAAAGGCTATATGCCTGATGATGCGCAGAGCAGGGAATTTGCAACCTTGCTACAATGGGATAATATCTATTATGTTGATCCCGCCACAAAGCCGACAGGTCGGTCGGGTTATGTTCGCCTTGGGCTCATCCAGTGGCAGATGCGACCTTACAAAGACCTTGAACAACTCTTTACGCAGGTAGAATATTTTGTGGATGCAGTATCGGGTTATAAAAGTGATTTCGCGCTTTTTCCCGAACTATTCAACGGCCCGTTGCTGGCATCATTTAATCATTTAAATGAAGCAGAAGCCATGCGGCAGCTTGCCGGGTTTACTCCGCAGATCCGCGACAGGTTTGTGCAGCTTGCGATTAAATACAATGTAAACATAATTACCGGCAGCATGCCAAGCATTGAAGAAGATGGTGTGCTGAATAATATCGGTTTTCTTTGTCACCGTAATGGAAAAGTTGATGTTTACCGGAAGATCCACATAACACCGGATGAAGCATCGTATTGGGGAATGCAGGGAGCAGATGAAGTAAAGGTTTTTAATACAGACGCCGGCAAAGTTGGAGTGCTTATTTGTTATGATGTTGAATTCCCGGAACTGCCACGATTGCTCGCAGAAGAGGGAATGCAATTATTGTTCGTTCCTTTTCTAACGGATACACAGAATTCTTATATGCGGGTTCGCTGCTGTGCGCAGGCGCGCGCAATCGAAAATGAGTGCTTTGTTGCCATTAGTGGAAGCGTCGGAAACCTGCCGAACGTTGAGAATATGGATATCCAGTATTCGCAATCCATGGTATTCACGCCCTGTGATTATTCCTTCCCCCATAATGGAATTAAAAGTGAAGCCACGCCTAATACGGAAATGATACTGATCTCGGATGTGGATCTAACGCTGCTTGATGAATTGCATGCACATGGTAGCGTGCGGAATTTGCGCGATCGCCGTCATGATGTTTATAAACTCGAAGCATTGAAACGTTCAAATAAACAAACCTCCTGATCATGGAAGCTTTAAAACTTAGTGCACCCTGGAACCAGGTTAAAGAATGGCTGAAAGAAGTTGAGATCTCCATAACGGATGAAGACCTTGATTATGATCCCAAAGAGCCGGCTGCATTGCTCGATCATCTTGCAAAGAAACTTGGCCGTACACCGGATGCTGTAAGAGCCTGGATCGAAAGCGTGTCGTATAACCGGGGCATTGCGGGGTAAGAATGTTCATTGTTTATTGTCCATTGTTCATTGTTCTGAAATAAACAATAAACCCCAAACGATAAGCATCCTCCACCGTATTTTCCGCACAAATACTATTAATTCTTCATTTCCTCCCTTCATTTTGGGTACCATAGTACAATAATCCATTTTCATTGCCGTTATCGAATTAACATGCGCTAACCTGCATGATGCTACCTGACCAGCGCTCCCTAGGCGCAACTTTGTGAAACCTAAGAAAAACACCTATGAAATCCATTCTCTACCCAATGAGAGGACTTCTGATGCTATGTATAATATTGCATCTGAAGCCCGCAAATGCACAGCAATTCCTCACAAAGATCGACGGCTGGAATGCCTATGTTCATCTTCCCGATGAATACAATGACAGTTTGCACAAAACCTATCCATTGATCTGTTTTATTCCCGGGCTTGGAGAGATAGGTACCTCTGCAAGTAAACTTCTCACGTATGGTCCCGCAAAATTCATAGCCCAGGGTCATAACATGCAATTCATGGTTAATGGCAAACTGGAGAAGCCCATAGTGATTTCTATGCAGCCTGTTTCGGGATGGCCGAATGCATGGACGATAAACGTAAAAGTTGATTCCATTCTTAAACGATGGAGGATCGATCCAACGCGCGTGAATGGAACAGGCCTGTCGATGGGCGGCTGGTCGTGGAATAATTATGTAGATGGATATAATCCTGTTTACACGAATAAGATCACATCGATCGTTTCGATGAGTGCGCCGGAGCCGGATAATACCATTTCCAATATGCGGCATTTTGCATTGGCAGGAGGAAAGTGGTGGGGTTTTGAAGGCAACCAGGATCTGCGCAAAGGCGACTGGATTCGGGATACTCTTAATAAATACGTTCCGGCTTCGGCACGATACACTTTGTATTCAGGTACGCATTGCTGCTGGAATTCTTTCTATGATCCAAACTACATGGAGAATGGGGAGAGCATTTATACATGGATGCTTAAGCAAAGAAAAGTTGCGCCTGTTCTGCCTGTACCGAACAGCAATCCGCAGGCAAATGCAGGCCGCGATTCCATCATCCCGGTTCCGATAAATTCAATTACATTGAAAGGCGCAGGGAATGATCCTGATGGAAACCCGATCCAGTTCACCTGGAAAAAACTTGAAGGACCGACTGGAACGATCTCGAATGTTACTAATCCTCAAACCAATGTGATCGCACTTACAACAGGTACATACAGGTTTGAACTTGAAGTAACGGATGCACTCGGTGCAAAAGGAAAGGACACTGTTACGATCAATAATGGAAACCTGGTGTTGCCGGTAGTACTTGTGAACCTTGTGGCATACGATCGCAATGGCGCCACAGAACTGCGTTGGGCTACTGCGCAGGAATTGAATTCATCTCATTTTGATGTGGAATGGAGCAGCAACGGAACCGAATTCTCTTCAATTGGAAATGTGTTCGCTTCGGGCACCAGCCAGAGCATGCGCCATTACCAGTATACCGATAATGAAGCACGTCGCGGAGTTAGTTATTACAGGCTTAAGATGGTGGATATTGACGGTTCATTCACCTACAGCAGGGTGGTATCCGTTCAGCGCGAAAATGAATTCGCAGATATTGAACTGGTGAACACATCCTTCAGGAACAGTGATCTTACTGTAAAACTTTTAGCTGTTGACCGGTCTTCTGTGAATATAATTCTCACTGATGCTTCAGGGAAAGTAATAATGAGATCAGTTCAGGAACTGAATTCCGGGGCGAATGAGATACGCAGGATTGTACCCGTGCAAAGAGGGGCCTATTACCTAACCATCATGAGTAATTCAGGAAAAGTAACGAGAACAGTGCTGCATCAATGATAGTTTCATGCTTGTTTAAAAGGCCGTGGTTTTAACACCGCGGCTTTTTATTTCAGGTTGAATGTGGCCAGCACTGCGTTATGGTCACTGGATGATGTTACAAGGGTTTCAGCGCCGGTACAGGTGAATTGCGGTGAATAGAAGATGTGATCGATCCTTATTCCAGGGATACTGCTTTGATAGGTTGCTCCAAGTCCGAAACCACCATGCAGCCATGCATCATTCAATTCATGCTTCACCTTGCGATATAAATAACTTGTGGATATGGTATTCAGGTCGGCGCAGAATATGATTTTTCTTTTTGAAGCCCGGTAAACATCCCTGGTAACCCGGGCTTGCGTAACCTGGTCACTGAATCCCTGTTTTACCTGGGAAAGTTTTCCAACACTTACACTTATTTTATTGTCATCCTTTTCGTAGCTGATATTCTGGTAATGACCGGTGATCACATCCACTGTATCAGTTCCGATGATTATCCCGGCCCTGATCAGGGATGCAGAAGGCTCAGAACCGAAAGGATATCTTGAAGAATCAGTTACCGGGAATTTGCTGAAGAGAATGTTTCCAAAGAAGAATTTCTTTTCAAACTTTGGATTATCGCGGGAGAAATAATGATAAGGGTATCCCATAGCTCTGATCCGGTCAATAAAATTATATGTGCTGTCCGGGATCACTGCGGTAAAGAATTCCTGCAGGCAAACAATATCCGCATTTGAGGTTTGTATAGCATCAAAGATCACCTGGTTCTTCCGTATGGCGGTTTCTTTATCAGGCGCATCATAATTCATTAAGCCCACATTCCAGGTCATCACTTTCAGTCCCTTATCTGCAACACCCCCGGATAATCTAACGGGAAGGATTCGTAATACTCCCGGCAAAGTGATGAGCAACGCCGAAGCGCCAAGCAATACCTGTCCTTTCTTTTTGAAGATGAGCAGGATGGTGAGAATAAAAACGAAGGCATAAAATACCGGGAAAAAATTCCCGAGCATTGCAATCGGCCACCATTTATTTGGAGGAAGAAAGGAAGCTGCGCCCGATAGCAGCAGAAGAACCGAGAATATATAAAGAAGAAATAAAGTCAGCCGCGTCATTGCATGCGAATATCCTTACTTTGACGCAAAGTAAACAGCATCTCCTTTCCAAAACCCATATTTATAATTTTCTTCATCTGTGAATTCAGCAGTATAATCATCAACTTTTACATTAAAACCGGGCTCGCTTAACCTGTCTTTATAATCCAGTCCATAATACCGTACATGTTCTTTTAATCCGAATGCTTTAAGCCTTTCCAATGGATCGGTTATTGAACTGTCCTCGTAGGTCTTTTCTTCTTTTCCATTTATCGGCACCTGGAAGATCCCCCAGCCACCAGGTTTCATAAGGTCATATAAATTTTTCATGGCCTGCCTGTCCTGTTCAATATATTGAAAGACATGATTGCAAATGATGACATCAAATTCGCCGATAGATCTATCAGGATTCAGCAAGTCGAAATATTTAGTTCCTTTCGGATAGAGGTGGGGATATATATCTACCGGGTGGTATTCAATGTTTGAAGCTTTTGCAAACCTGCTGAAGAAAATTTCCTCCGGCGCAACATGCAGCAAGCGTAACGGCTTTTTAAAAATGTCGGTCTTGTTTTCAAAATACATCCATAGCAACCGATGACGCTCCAGGCTTTCACATTCGGGGCACCATGCATTGCGCCGGCGGCTGTCACCAAAAGGTGCAAACTCCCTGAACTCGCTTTTACAGCAGGGACAAAAAACGCCCTTTCCTGCAAACTTTCTTTTTAGCCATATAAGCCTTAACCGGTTGGCAACAGGAAACAGCGGGCCAATTGCCTCTTTCACTTTTGTACTAAGCATCAGTTTTGTCTTTTAATTGCTGCAGATCTTCTTTTGTTTATGGCGTTGAAGACCATCAGACCTTTAAAGGTCCTTGATAATGGCTGCCAGGGTCTTTCTGCATTGAAGCGATGAAGGGTTTTATTATTCAGTTCTTTTTTTTGATTCTGTATACCAAATAACAGGTCAACATGAGGAGTAACCTGGGAAAAGAATTCCTGCTTAACGTCAGCGTCTGAATAAGGGAAGCTGAAACAGGTATGACTGTTGAACGACCTGATATAATTAACCGATGCAAGCGTGTTCTCTACCTGTTCTTCCAGGGCCATGGCCGGGTAATATGGATGATCCCAGCTATGAGCGCCAATGGTGAATCCATCTTTTGAAAGGGATGATAGCTGCTGCGACGTCAGGAAGGGCTTGTGCTCTTCCATATAAACATCAAAGGAAAAGCCGATCTTTTTCGCGAGATCATCGAGAATGTTCTCATCGAGCGTCTTCGAAGCTTTGATCCGGAAGGAAACATCCTTAACGTTGTTTCCTCCAAAGGATTCGATAAATATTTTTACGTAAGCGGGATCCTCAGCATTCTCATATAATTTTCCAAGCAGCAGGCTTGCCTTACAGCGACTGAAAAGTTTTTTATTATCTATGAAAGCAGGGTTTATAAAGAAGATGGCCGGGATTCCCTTTGCTTTAAGCAGAGGTGCAATGATGGTATAGCACTCCCTGAAACCATCATCAAAGGTGAGTAAGAACCTGTTCTTTGGTAAAGGCCTTTCATTCTTTACCACTTCTACCAATTCCGTGGGATCGATCGGTTTAAAATTCCTGCCAAGAAATTCAAGGTCGTCGTTGAACTGGTTAATGTTCTTATAACTGTAAAGGTTGCAGATATGTTCAAGTGATTCGTCGCTTACGGTGTGATGATAGGGTAGGTAGATATCAGGAGATATGGTTTTAAGCAAACCCATGGGTAATGCATTGCATGCCGTATAGAATATCTTCTTACTTAAGCTCATTCTTCAGCAATTCATCAATATAGATTATCTTATTGTGTTCAGTCTTCAAAAAACTTCTTGTTGCTGTTTTCATTCTTAGCAAAGACCTTACCTGCCTGAATGCAACTTTAGGCAGGTGCAGCAGGGCACTGGCCATCCCGGGCTGCCTGCTTTGTGTTATAACAACCAGGCAGAAATTCAGACTGAACAAAAATAGTAATGCTATCCACGCCCAGGTGAGCGAAAGGTTTATCCATATCGATGCCAGCGCAAATAAGATAGCAGCACCAATGAGCAGGAAAAGGGGAGGTCGCAGCATTACAAAACCAAGCAGGATCCTGCCAAGACTGAATGTTTTGAAACCATCCAGGAAGAGCGAAAGGCTATCCTTAAAATATTTAAAATATGTATTGATCCACCTCGTGCGTTGCTTTTCGAGTGTTGCACCATCCTCTACTTTTTCATCATATACGATCGCATCTTCTGCAAACCCGATCTGCTTTATTTTTTTTGCGAGCTGAACCTGCATCTTCTTATCGAAACCTCCCAGGTTATCCCGGTACATCACTTCATTGTAAAGAGACAGATCTATTGCAATGCCCAATCCTAAAATAGCTGAACTCCATCCTCTTTCCATTTTTACCTGGCGTTCAAGGAATGTATTATAAATATGACCGATCGAATCCAGTCGCGCATAAGTAGAATCTGTATTCTTCGAAAGCATGTGAGTCTGCACAACCCTGAAGCCATTTTTGAAATGAGTGTTCAGTTTTGAAAAATATTCAGGATGAACGAGGTTGTCGCTGTCGAAGATCACCAATGCATCATGTTGTCGTATAAAATTCTCAACAGCGTATTTTATAGACCTGATCTTGGAATGAAACGGCACCTTAGGATGAAGCACAATAACGCGGGAATCAGAAAAAACCGGAGGATTGTCACAGGCATCTGCAACCACATATACAGCCAGGTTGGTGTAATGCTGTTTAAGCAAGCTGTCAACCAATGGGGGAACACAGCGCAGGTCCTCATGAGCAGTGATGATAGCAGCAAAATCGAAATCGCGCTGATGCTTTACCTTATATTTTTTTTTAAAGGGAAGCCAGTGCGTGATGAAAAGAAGAACAGGTACGATGAAATATAATGCAACAGCCGCACTGAGCACGTAAAATGTAACGAGGGCTATTTCATTAATTATTCCCATCCGTATTCTTTTTCCATACGCTTACAAACCCGCCGGTAAAACCGTAGGGGAGAAGCTCCGCAATTGCACAATCAAGTTTCTGAAGAATTTTGATCCGCTTGGCCAGCAGGCTGAAAGGAAACACATCTTCAATGAAGTTTGTTTTCCCGAACCGTTGAATGCTGAAATTATTTGAAGAAGCTAATTGCTTTAATGTTTTGAGCGTAAAGAACTGGATATGGGTAAGATCACTTGCATCGCTTTGCACTGTGGTGCCTTTATATCCCAGCATGCGTTTCATTTTCTGAATGGCTTTCCAGAGCCAGTTGTTCTTTTTTTGTAACGCTATCACAGGCTTGGTCACAAACATTTCTCTTGGACCTTTTCCGTTTGGTACGGTTACGATCAGCACACCGTTCTCATCGAGGGAGGAATGAAGAACCTCCAGTAAGGAAGAAGGATTGTGAAGGTGTTCCAGGACTTCACTGCAGATGATGGCATTATATTTAATGCCTGAAACCTGCAGTTGTTCTGCGCTGAGAACATCAAATCTTACGTTCGGCGATCTATTAAGTTGCTTAGCTTTTGCAATGGCATTCTCACTGATATCAATCCCGTATACATTGAATCCGCGTTCTCCGAGAGCACGGCTTATTACGCCGTTTCCGCAGCCCACATCAAGCACCACAGAATTTGCAGGAAGATTCTTTTCCAGGGTATCAATAATAAAATTCAGCCTTTTCTGGTCTGCTATCCTTTCAAATTCCATTTCTGATAAGTTTCAGATAAATAGTTTCAATTTCTCTTGTCATTTCAAGCGCATTAAAACGCTGCTGGACTGTTTTGCGTGCTGCCATTCCTAATCTTTCCATCAATTCCTTATCTCTCGACAACTTTAATATTTTTTCTGCGAGCTCCTTTTCAAGCGAACCGGTATTCACCAGCAAACCATTGATGGTGTCGGATATTATCTCCGTTGTTCCATCCACCTTTGATGCGATCACTGCCTTTGCCATGCTCATGGCTTCAAGAAGCCCGATGGGTAATCCTTCCCAAAGAGAAGGCAGAACATAGATATCTGCCATTGCGAGCAGATCAGGTACATCTTTCCGGAAAGGAAGGAACCTGATAGCATCTTTAGCCCCGGAGGCTGAAGCAGATCTTTTTCCTTCTTCAAGCTGTTCACCTTCCCCAACCATCAGCAATTTAACCCGGGGATTTGCTGATACAACCGATTCAAAGGCCTTTATTAAAGTAAGTGGTTGTTTTTGCAAGGTGAACCGGGCAACAAAAAGAACAATTATATCATCCTTGCTGTAGCCAAGTGTATCTCTTAATTTCCTGTCATAACGTGATGGGTCGAACTTTAGTTGATCGATGCCATTATTAACGACTTCTGACCGTAACCCGGGAATGTATTTTGCTCCCGATTCTTTATTTGATGCTGAAACTGATATGTTCACAGTGGATGAGGCAGTGAGCAACCTTTCGCCAGCTATCCTGGCTGTTCTCACCCATGGTTTCTGATCTATATGGAACGACCATCCGTGAATTGTATAGACCCATGGAATTTTGCCGGAACGGCAGGCGCGGAACACGTTTGATGCCGCCCGGGTTCCGTGCGCATGAACCAAAACTGGCGCTTCGGTGCGTACCAGTTTTTTCACTTTTCCCCATATGGAAAGGTCGAAAGGCCTGGTTGTTGGAATGATATGAGTTTTCACACCGAGTTTTTCAAGTTCGGTTATCATTGGCCCGTCAGTAAATGAAAGAACTACCGGATCAAATTGTTCACGATCCATATTTGCGACAAGGCTTAACAGGTGGCTTTCACCTCCGCCTATCTGCCCCTGCCTGATACATTGAAGTATCTTATATCTCATCCGCTAAATTTTAGTGGCAACCACCATTATCTCTTTAATACCGGTCAGTCTTGAAAGCATGTTGGTTGCCCAGCGGTATAGGCCGAAATTCATTTTTGCCAGTGGAAGCAGTTTATGGTATCCTGCGCCTCTTATATACCTGTTCTCTTCGATACGAAACCCGGAGGTTAACAGGAGATTATTAATGTTCCTGAAATTCCACATGAAAATATGCTGGTTGAGATCCAGCTTGAAGTTGCTCTTTCCATGCCTTTCAAACGGGATAACCAGGATAAGTTTGTGGCCTGGTTTGAGTTTACTGCGCATATCCTCGATCATGGTCTTGGGATGAGGATGATGTTCCAGTACGTGGGAACTGAACACCACATCAAAACTTTCGTTAGGAATGGATTCAAAATCCGTGGTGGCATTAATTCCTTTTTTTCTGCAGAATTCGATACCGTATGATGAGATATCAACGCCCATGGCGTTAGGCATATAATAGATGTTCTGTCCGAGTCCGCAGCCATAATCGAGGATACGACTGTTCTTATCGATCCCGGAAAAGAATTTTTTTACAGCTATTTTGGCCCGGGCATTATAGTAATCGTCATTGAAATGGTTACTATGACGGGTGGCATGATACCACTCTTCGTAGTCAACATCGTTCCTTTCGGCAGTTATTGCAGGATTCATAAACTTTTATTGGGTTCAGGTGTAAAACGTTTTACGGGCCGGCATTGGTATGCAGCATAATTTCTGCGGTACAATTTACCAAAAAATACGGCCTTTGGTCATTATTCAGGGGAATACCTGCTTGTAGTGAGGTTCCAGGTTACTCCATTCACGAAGGCTTTCAGATGCTTGAACTGCCTTGCCATCAGGAATTTAAGAACCGTTTTAGGCACGGTCAAAAAGCTGAAGAAAGCAATGAACACAGCAAACTGTGGCCATGAAGCGTGCCGGCGCATATAAAAGATCCTGTTCCGGGTCATATAATGTACCTTAAGCGGGCTGGCTTTGCCCATGCTCATTGATTCTTTATGGAAGATCAGGCCATGGGCCTGGTAAAAGATTTTATAACCTGCTTTAATGATCCTGGCACTCCAGTCACTTTCATCATAATAAACAAAATACTTCTCAGCCATCATTCCCACCTTTTCGATCACCTCACGACTAACCATAAGCGCACAACCATGAGCGCTGTGGGTGTATCCCGAAACATCATGCTGACCCTTATCTTCTTCAAGGCTTCCCACTGCGGTGGTTTTACCGGTGAGCATGCTCATCTTATTGAAGCCGGCGTACTGAATGATATTCGGGTTGGAGTAAAAACGGATCTTGGGGCAAACTGCGCCAACTTTGGGATCCTGGAAAAAAGGTTCAAGGCATTTTTCGATCAGGTCCGGGGTAACTTCAGCATCATTATTCACCTGGAAAATAAAATCATAATCCGGCGAGGCATGTCTCATCCCGAAATTATTACCACCGGCTGAGCCCAGGTTCACCGGGCTTTTAACCACTCTTGTATTATGATAGTTCCCTGCCATGATTTTTTCGGTAGGGTCAATGGTAGAGCCATTATCTACAACTATGATCTCGTAATTTTTGTAAGTGAGATTCCGGGTACTCTCAAGGAATTCCATGGTCACATCCAGGCCATTCCAGTTAAGTGTTACAATGGAAACAAAGGGCTGCTTCCCGTTGAAAGTTTTCATTTTTCTTGTTTTGGTTCGAAGCTTTTTTAAACATTTGATTTCTGAAGCAATGCAGAAGGAGTTTTGGCCATTATCCAGAGGTCGCGGACAAGGTTATTGTTCCTTGCATAATTTATATCGAGGTTAAGCCTTTCTTCAACGCTCATTTCTTTCTGTCCTCTTTTCTTCACCTGCCAAAGGCCTGTGATCCCTGCGGGAGCCATGAACCTTTCCGCCCATTCGTTGGTGGTAAGGGTAGCGGCTTCATAAAGCGGTAAAGGCCTGTTACCAACTATGCTCATATCGCCTTTTAAAACGTTGAACAGTTGTGGCAATTCATCCAGGCTGGTATTTCGAAGGAATGCTCCGACACGGGTTACCCGGGGATCATTCTCAAGTTTAAAGAACGTAGGCATATTGCTGCCTGTATTGTACAGGTTCCTGTTGGCAAGTTCCTTCACCTTTTTATCTGCGTCCACAACCATTGTGCGGAACTTAAAGAAACGAAATACCCTGAAACCCCTGCCAGCCCTTTCTGCGCTGTATATTACGGGGCCGCGCGACTCCAGCCGCACCGCCAGCGCAATAAGAATGAACAATGGCGACAGCAGGATGATGGCCAGGAGCGAGAGCACCACATCAAGTGTTCTTTTCGCGTAGCACATCCTGCAATTGAAGTATAACGTCCGGGATTCGGTTCTTGGTGTAGAACCCACCTGCTTTTCTGCAACCTTTTTCAGGAAACGGGCTTTATAAGGCAGTACACGGTAATTCTGCTCAATATTAGTGACATCATCTGCCAGGTGCAGTTTAAAGAGAAGCTGGCTTTCTTCCTGCAATAACCGCGACTCATTATAAATCACCGGTATTGCAACCTGCTGGTTCTCTTTCATCCATGTACGGAAAGAGGTGAATTCGAGGAAATTCAGGGCGGTGTCAATGACAATAAGGTCAGGGAATGCCTTTCTGAATTCAATTAAAGAAAGCATTTTCCTGGCTTCAACAAAATCGGTTACGAATAAACTTGTGGAATAAAATCCTGTATAGCCTGCCTTTTGGTGGTTTTCAGGTTCTCCGATAAAAAGTATTCGTGGTTCGGGTTTTTCTACAACTATTGGATCCTCATGAAATTCTGCTGAATTCTCAGTAGTGGTAAGCATAAAATGAGGGTTGTAGGTGAATAATGTTGTCATAGGGCAGTTGTTGCTGCCGTTATTACAATTTTTCTGTGGTTAATTAAAAAATATTAAGATTAAAGACTGTTTTTCTTTTCTTCACCGGCCTTTCACCATTCTGGTAAACCAGGTCACGAACTTTGTCGGACAGGTAAACAGGATCGAAAGGTTTGGTAAGGAATACAGAAGCTCCCAATTTATTGGTGCGTTCTTTCAAAGTTTCATCATCAGAATTTGAGATCACCACTTTTGGGATCTTTCCAAGAACAGAGCTGGTGGCCATATGCTCCAGCATTTCCATATTTTCTGAGGAAGAATCCGGAATATCAAGTATGATCAGGTCCTGTTGAATATCTTCATGAAGCTGGTCCATCGCATCAAAACAACTTTCAACTGAGGTAACGGCGTACTCTTTACTTAATACGGAGTTGATCAGGTAGCTTAACGCATTACAATCTTCAATGGTAAGAATTGCTTTTTTCATCTCGTGTCAAGGTGTTTGGGTTTCAGATAACGATTATCGTTATTGAGGCTCCTCACAGGCTATAGGCAGACGGCAATTCGTAGTATTAAAAAATAATACAGAAGATATCAGAAGGAGATTTTAGGCTTTTTCAGGGATATCGCTGCCGGTGTCCGGCAGGATTTCATTGTGGGGGATGAGGCCGTAAAACTATAAAAAAATCTTCAATCCCAAAATTTTTATTCTTTTTTTTAAAAAATTTCCCGGGCGTATTTATACGGCAGGCAAGGCTATACCGTACTTTTCCGGGTAGCCTTATCCCATAGAACGGTTTGCTTTCGCTTTAAAAACCGGTTAAGACCCAGGTACAGGGAAACGTTCATAAAAACAAAGTAATAGGGAATGTAAAACACTTTGCTTTTTACATTCCTGTAGGCAAGAATACCACCTGCCAATGCTGCCAGGTAAAAGACAGCCTGCATCAAAAGCAACACTGAATAAAGGGTTGAAGGCTGATAGATACAAATAAGGATATTGAAAATTAGCACAAGGGGCAACAAAAAAGGACACACGATCCAGCGGAGTACCCGGTGGCTAATGAATTGAAAGGCCAGCTTGCCATACCGGAAAATATTCAGAAGGGGGGCGAGCATCACCACCGACTGAAAACCCCCGGCGCTGATCCTGATCTTCCTCTTTTGTTCTTCCCTGAGGTTGAGCGAAGGCTCTTCCGATGCATATGCACCGGGTTCATAAATTACCCTATAGCCTTTTGCTGCAATACGCATCGAGATGATGAAATCATCCAGCAATACATTTTCACCTGCTGATTCATATAAATTGGTACGAACAGCGAACAATTCGCCGGCAGCACCCACCACGGTATAAAAATCCGAATCGAGCCGCTTCAGGAATGATTCGTATTTCCAGTAGATCCCTTCCCCGGCACCTGCTGCATTCACTGAGCCCGACCTGTCTTCCACCTTCTTTTCCCCTGCCACAGCTCCTACTTCCGGGTCGGCGAAATGAGATGTTATCAGCCTGATGCTTTCGCGGTTCAGAAGGGTATTTGCATCGCAGAAAACTGTTACCGGTGTAGTAACAAATTTCATGACCCTGTTAATTGCGGCTATCTTGCCGGCCCTGCCCGGTTCATGAAACAATTCGATCCTGGGAAACTCCTTTACTATAACTGTTGTATTATCAGTGGAACCGTCTGCTACAATGATTATCCTTAAAAGCTCTTCGGGATAATCAAGGTCAAGGGTGTTTTGGATCTTCTCCCGGATGATCGCTTCCTCGTTATAAGTGGCAATAACCAGTGTTACTTCGGGCATGCTGCCTTCCCGGGTTTTGGAGCGGCTTTTATAGGGCCCGCGGATTTTCAGGATGAGCCAGACCAAAATGCCATAACCTATATAACTGTAAAAAATAATGAAGAGGAATACCCAGAACCCTATTTTAAGCAGCATTTGCAATAGTATTGAATTTTTATAAATAGGGCAGGAAGGGTACTAATAATAAATTGATTGTTAGAACATTTATTTTTTGAAATGATTAAAAAAAATTTGCACGTTTGAAACTATTATTTAGTTTTGTGCTCCCCGGTGTTCTACCGGACTATCTATTCCTATTTTTAAAAACCTCCCCAAGGTCAGAAATTCGTCCAATATCTTTTCCGTACAATTTGTGCCGAAAATCCATGCTGCTTACAGCTCGCTTTAGTTTCCATTTCCTGTAATACCTAACACTTTTAAAACACAGGAAAAATGCACAAACTCCTTACTCTCGTTATCATTTCCTTACTGGCATTTGCGGGTAGGACATTCGCACAGGCGAATATTCTTGACCCCAATGATCCTAATGTGATCTTCACCAGTACGTACAAGCCGCCAGCTCCTCCTTATGGTCCGATGGCAAAATGGGGCCATACCAACAGGCTGAACTGGAATCCCTACAACTATGGGTACAAAAGCTATTACTATAAAGGGATGGCTTTCAGGCTTAAGTTCCCCAAAACTTACCAGCACAATGTGAATGATGGTAAGAAGTACCCGGTATTTGTATTCCTGCACGGCCTGGGAGAACCAGGGCCGATCTGGGATAATGAATTCCACCTGGTTCATGGAGCACAGGATCACGCTAACAAGGTGGATAACGGAACCTTCGATGGGTTCCTGTTCTATCCACAAAGTGCAAGCGGTTACCTGCAGAACTACGGCCCACTGATCAATGAAATGATCGACTCGCTGGCTAAATATGTAAAGGCCGACGTTGATCGCGTAACATTATCCGGGCTTTCTTCCGGTGGGCAGGCTGTGTTTGATATAGTGGAGTCTTTCCCTAAAACATATAGTTATATAACACCTATCTCCGCTGCGCGGGATGAATTCATTCCGAAATTCCCGGACATTGTACATATTCCGATCTGGATCTCCAATGGTGGACAGGATGCAAGTCCTACGCCTGAAGGAGTGGTTACAGTGATCAATGCATTCAGGAATCTTGGGGGATATATAAAACAATCTTTCTATCCTAACGGGGGACATGGTATCTGGGGTAATTTCTGGGCTGAACCAGGGTATTACCAATCGCTGAATGATGCGCATAAAGCCAATCCACTGGTATACTTCCAGCGGTCAGAATTCTGTCCTGGTGAACCTGTTAATGCCAAGCTTGGCCTTCAACAGGGATTCAATGCCTACCAATGGGAAAGGAACGGGGTAGTGATCCCGGGTGCAACTTCCAATACATATACAGCTACATCTTTTGGTACATATCGCGGACGTTTCCGTCGCACTGCTTCTTCAGCATGGTCTGAATGGTCTCCGAAGCCTGTGGTGATTTCAGAAAAACAACCAACCATTACTCCACCGATCCAGGTTGATGGATTAATGAGTATTGTTCTTCCTGCGCCGGATGGAAATAACACCGTTAAGTTAAAAGTTCCGAATACTTATGCTTCCTACGAATGGAGAAGGGTATCAGACAATGCCCTGGTAAGTACTGCAAGTACTTTTGCTGCCCCGGTGGGAAGCTATAAAGTAAAAGTTACAGAACAATACGGATGTACAAGTGCGTTTGGTGATGTCTTCAATGTTATTCCGGCTAGTGGGGCAAATGCTCCTGATGCTGCGGCGAACCTTACTGCCGTTGCATTAAGCAACAGTGAAATTCAGCTTAACTGGAATGACAATCCAGCACCACTTAATAATGAAACTGCATTTGAGATTTATCGCAGTCTTCAACCTGGTACAGGTTATGCGTTGATCGCAAAACTTGGTGCTGATATCCTTACCTATAATGATACAGAACTTGCTCCTGCAACTAAATACCATTATATCGTAAGAGCAGTAAATAACAACGGTGCTTCTCCTTTGAGCCTGGAAGTTTCGGCGATCACGAAATCAGATGTGATCGCACCCACGGCACCAGCCAACCTCATTGTTACAGGAACTACCCGGAGCTCGGTTTCTTTAAAATGGGATGCTTCAACCGATGATATCGGTGTAGACAGGTACGAGATCTACGTTAATGGCGTTAAATCTTATGCATCTCAGAATACAAGTTTCACTGTAAATAATCTTGAAGCACTTCAGTCTTACAGCTTCAATGTACGTGCGCTTGATTCTACAGGTAATGTATCACCGCCAAGTGCGCAGGTGAATGCAGTTGCAAAACTCAATGGTCTCTCTTATAAATACTATCATGGTACATGGGAAAATCTTCCTGACTTTTCTACGCTAACGCCGGAGAAGGAAGGTATATCTCCAAATGTTACTCTTGATCCGCGTACAAGGGATGATAACTTCGCATTCCTTTGGGAAGGTTATATCAAGATCCCTACCACTGGTACGTATACATTCGAAACGAATTCGGATGACGGAAGCAAACTTTATATAGGCCAGTACAGCCATACTGCAACACCAGTTGTGAACAATGACGGTCTTCATGGCGGCCAGTACCGTTCCGGTACTATCCAGCTTACAGCTGGAATTCACCCGATAGCGGTTACTTTCTTTGAAGCTGGTGGCGGCCAGAGTATGAATATCTACTGGCGTAATAACGTAGGAATAAACAACCGTACTGCGATTCCAAACAGTGCTTTTTCTGACAACGTGAATCCTTCAGGTTCTGTGCCTAATCCGCCCGTTAACCTGGTTGTGAATGCTAACAGCTACAAACAGATTACTGTTAGCTGGTCAGACAACAGCAACAATGAGCAGGGTTTTGAAGTTGTAAGGGGTACATCACTGAATGGAACGTACATTCCAATAGGAACAGTAGCTGCCAATACAACTACGTTTGTTGATTCTGTAGGACTTGAGCCTGCAACGAAATACTACTACAGGGTTCGTTCCGTGAATGAATTCGGTGAATCAGAATGGCTCAATGTAATGAAGGCATCCTGGTTGTTCAATAATAATGTGAACGACGAAACCGGTAGTTCAAATACGCTTACAAGGAATGGCAATCCTCCATACAGTACCGACAGGAAAGAAGGATCTCATTCAGTTTCCTTCAACGGTTCCAGCCAGTATATGGAGTTAGGGTTCAGCAGCAGCGGAAGATTCCCGAGTGACGAATTCACTAAGCGTACGGTTGGACTGTGGATCAAACCTGCTTCCAATAATATATCAGGAAGCAATAAGATCATATTCGAATTCGGAGGAAACTCAGGTGGACTGGCTCTTCGTTTCAATTCTGGTGCTCTCCAGGCCGGTATTGCAAATGGCAGCAATAGGGTAACAGCCTCCAGGTCAAATCTTACCAGCCAAAGTGCCTGGAATACTAATGGATGGAATCATGTTGCGGTTGTTTTTGATGGAGACAGGTTGAGGCTTTATGTAAATGCTCAGGAGGTTGCAAATGCAAATCCTTCATATAGTTCAGTACCTTCTTCAAGCAGCGTATCCAGGATCGGTTATACAAATAGTTCGAACGCGTTCAATTCATCCACATCAAGCGCATACTATAGTGGCCTGATGGATAATTTTGTGATCCTTGATGAAGCATTGAATTCAGATGGAATCGAAGCCCTGATGACACACAGCTATGGTGCTGCTACAACAAACGCACTGCCTCCATTACCTGGTGTGCCTACTGCACTTAATGCAACAGCGGTTTCTCCTTCTAAGATACAGTTGACCTGGAACGATAACAGCAATAATGAGCAATACTTCCAGATCGAAAGGTCTGTGACAAACTCCAACAGTTTCAGGTTACTGGCTGAAGTTCCGGGCTCTGCACTGGCTACAGGTACATATCTTGATTCAAACCTGTTCTCAAATACAAACTATTATTACAGGGTCAGGGCTGTAGGGATAGGTGGAAACAGTGCTTTCACTGCTTCTGCATCTGCGAAAACGTTGAACAACCTACCGGTGTTCGCACCAGTTTCAAGTTTCTCAATGCGCTATTCTTCTACGAGGAACCTGAATATTTCTGCTACTGATCTTGACGGGGAGGTCCTTTCCTTCAGCTTCGGTCAGCCTTTACCATCTTTCGCTGTATTTAATAATACAGGAAACGGCACGGCATCGATCACTTTCAGTCCTTCTATTGCACAGCAGGGTACATACCCGATCCAGATCATCGTTACTGATGGTAACAACGGAAAGGATACACTGGTCTTCACATTAACGGTTAACTCCAACAATGTTCCTGTTATCAACGATGTACTTCCTGTACTCGCCAGCGAAGGTGCAATTACAAATGTGCCTTTAACAGCGAATGACCTCGATGGAAATGCAACGCTTTCTTATTCTTTATCAGGCCATCCTGCATTTGCAACGGTTATCGATAACGGCAACGGAAGCGGGATATTGAGGCTCACTCCTGGGTTTGCTTCTGCAGGTGATTATACATTCAGCGTGAATGTAAGCGATGGAGCAGGCGGCATAGGAACAGAAGAGATAAACCTTACCGTAGCGAATGTAGAACCTCAATCTGAAACTGTGTATATGAGCATGCGTTACGGAAGCGCTCCTGCACCGGCTCCTTGGAACAACATTCAAACACCAAATACAGTTAACCTGTTAAATTCAAACGGACAGGCCACTACAACCGGTATTGAATTCCTGGGAACCAACTGGAATGCCGGTGATGCGGGTGCTGTTACCGGGAACAACTCAGGTGTTTATCCTGACGTAGTGATCAGGGATTATTTCTGGTTCGGTATTTATGGAGCGCCAGAAACTGTAACCTTCAACCTGAAAGGGCTTACCCCGGGAACAAGGTATAATGTTACATTGTTCGGTAGTAGTTCATGGACAGGAGTTCCCAATAACGGAACTACCATCTATACTCATAATGGTGTTTCCAAACCACTTTATGTTCATCAAAACTCCCAGAACACCGTAACGTTCAATAATATCCAGGCGAATGCTTCTGGATTGATACCGATCA
Organism: Bacteroidota bacterium; assembly: GCA_023417815.1. GTDB lineage: Bacteria > Bacteroidota > Bacteroidia > Chitinophagales > Chitinophagaceae > Ferruginibacter. The sequence continues at coordinate 33,759 of JAEZEI010000014.1, forward strand.
CCATGACAAAAGCAGCCGGAACACCTTATGGTGTGCTTACATCTGTTGTTCTTCAAAAACCATTTGATGATGGAACAGCTCCTGTATTGCCGGCTAACCTTGCAGGTGAACCTTTACAGAATGGTTATGTAAGGCTTACCTGGACAGACATAGCTTATAACGAGAACAATTACCTCGTTAAGCGTGCAACCAATCCTGCAGGGCCTTTCACCACCCTTAACCCGGGTGCAACAAATGCAAACGAAACAACTTATATTGACCAGAACGTTGCCAGCGGTACCACCTATTATTATAAACTCGAAGCAACCAATGAAAATGGATCTTCAGGTGAAACAAATGTGGTTAGTGTACTAACTATCAACAAGGCTCCGGTTCTAACTGCGCTTTCAGATGTTTTCATGAAAGGCGGAAATGCCGGGGTCGTTAACCTTGTTGCAACCGATGATGGCGCCGATGTGCTGACCTATACCGTTAGCAATCTGCCGGCATTTGCAAATTTCCAGAACACCGGGAACGGCCTTGGTACGATCACTTTCAACCCGACCGTGAACGACCTGGGTGATTACAGGCAGATCATCGTAAAAGTAACAGACAACAACGGGGCAAGTGCTGCAGATACATTCAACCTGACAGTAACAGATCCAGCTGTAAGGACAGTTTATATAAACTTCGGTCCTGAAGGAAGTGGTGCTCAACCAGCTCCATGGAACAACTTCATAGGTTATCCTTTTGCGAACTATAACTATGGTACATTAACGGATGATGCCGGTGTAAATACAGGCTTCACGTTCAGGTATCTTACTCAATGGACAGGAGGTCTGATCCTTGGTATGCAAACCGGGGATGATTCAGGAGTGTATCCAGACAATGTGATCCGCAGCAGTGTATATACCACTACAAATGGTAACCACACTATGCAATTCCAGGGTCTTGATCCTGCCAAGCGTTACAACATCGCGTTCCTGAACAGCTTTAACTCAGGTCAGAACAATGTGGTTACATACACCAGCGGAAGCCAGTCAGTTTCTATTGATGGTAAATACAATACCACCATGCTTGCAAGCATGAACGGTCTTGTTCCTAATGCTTCAGGCATTGTACAGGTGACGCTTAACAAACCATCTGCTACCACCTTCCTGATGCTGAACGCAATAGTTATACAGGAGTATGCGGCATCAACCCCGATCGTTAGACCTGAGAACCTGTTTGCCGAAAGTGTACTTAAGACGAATGAAGTTAAACTGACCTGGACCGACAGGAGCAGCAACGAAACCGGCTTCCAGGTTTACAGGGCGACCAATATTTCAGGACCATATTCATTGGTAACTACAGTTGCAGCGAATGTGTTTACTTATACCGACAACTCCGTTTCAGCCAATACAGCCTATTATTACAGGGTACGGGCAGTTAACGGAGGCGTGCAAAGTGCGTACACGAACATTGCAAAAGTGAATGTGGCTCAAAAGATCGTTCTTGTGAACTTCAATGTAGATGCAGCGCAAAATGCGCCATCACCATGGAATAACACAGCCGGCCCTTCTATCCAGGGTGCAATATTCCCTAACCTGGTAGATCAGAACCTGATCAACACAGGATTTGAAATGGAGATAACTCATTCATTCAACGGGGCAGGTTTTGCCGGTGTTAACGGAGCGGGTGTATTCCCTGCAAATGTTATGGTGAGCAATTACTGGACGGATGCCGGGCAGCTTTCACAATGGAAGATCTCTAACCTGCACCTGAAGAAAAAATACAGGATCGGTATATTCGGAAGCAATGCCAATGTGCAGAATTCAACAGCTAACTACACCATAAATGGAAAAACGGTTATGCTGAACAGCTACCTGAATAATTCCAAGGTGGTTTACCTGAACGACATATCGCCTGATGAAAATGGTGTGATCTTCCTGGATTGCCGTACGGCACTTGGTTCTCCATACAGCTTCCACGGAGCGATTACCATCGAATACTATGATGACGATGAAGCAGCTCCGGCTATGGGTCGTCCTTCAGAAGAAGAACATCCATATACACAGGTAGAAGAAGTGAAAGGAGATGTTGCAGGAAGGGCAGTAGCTGTAAAAGTAGAAGAGCCTGTTCGTGATAATGATATAAGTGTATTCCCTAATCCATTCACGCAATCTATAAAAGTGCAGCTTGATACTGAAAACAGGTCAACCGTTGTTCTTCAATTGTTTGATATGAATTCGAGGCTGATACACAGGAGTGCCGCTTTAAATACAATTCCAGGAAAAAATGTGCTGTCGTTGGATATTCCGGCGGGCAAGCCACTCAATCCCGGCAATTATGTCCTCAGTGTAATGATTGATGGCAGACTATCCAAAACAGTTAAACTCGTAAAAGTTAACTAGAAAAACCTGACGTTAAAGAAAAATCTGGTATTTTTAAATACCAGATTTTTTCTTATTTAACCGGTTCGTCCGGTGCTTTACCGATTGGATAATACCACAAAAAAGCAAAACCTTGAACCTTTTTAGAAACCCGGAATGGATTAAGGAGTTCGCGTATCCCTACGAACGGTATGAAAACATACCAGAGGAGGTTTTTGATGATATAAACAAACACCTCGATAATGTTCAGTCAACAGAGCCACTTGTAAGCGTTGTTATCACCGCCTATAATGAAGAAGTGGATATTCTTAAAACTGTTGGAAGCCTTTCGCGTAGCGTTACGTCATTTCCGTTTGAGATCATTGTTGTGAATAATAATTCGAACGACAATACACAATCAACCTTAGACAGGCTGCACATCAGGAACTTTTTCCAGCCAATCCAGGGATGGGGACCAGGCAGGCAAATGGGAATGGAAAATGCAAAGGGCAAATTCATACTTTTAGGCGATTCTGATTGTATTTATCCCAAATGCTGGATAGAAACCATGACAAAGGCACTTCACAAAAATGGTGTTGTATCTGTTTATGGCAGGTATTCATTTATTAGTGAAAAAGGCTTTTCCAGGTTCCAGCTGTCCGTGCTTGAAACTTTCAAAGATCTGATCGCAGAGGTTCGTCATGTAAAGAGGCCTTTCCTGAACAGTTATGGCATGAGCATGGGGTTTGTACGCGAACTGGGAATGAAGGAAGGGTTCTATATGAATAAGACCCACGGCGAAGACGGAAGAATGTGCTATGACCTGATGAAATACGGGAAAGTTCACCAGGTGCGGTCACGTCCCAATCGTGTCTGGACTGGAGTAAGGACCCTCAAGAAAGGCGGAAGTTTCACCAATGTGTTTTTAACCAGAATAATGAAAGAGTTGAAACGTTTTTCAATTTATTTCAACACCAAAATGAAATATCATCCTTCAAAAGCTATGGAGGAAACAGGTTCAAATCAATAATAATATGGATCTCATATATTTTTTAAACGTACTTTATCGCCGCAAATGGATCATTCTTGGTCTATCCTTCCTGGCTGTACTTGCCGCCCTCGCGATAAAATGGAATAAGAAACCTTTGTACGAATCTGTAGCCCAGTATAGTACAGGATTCACAGCAGAAAAAGTAAGGCTTACAGATGGAACAGCGGCTGTAGACCTTTTTGGTGCTGATGTAAAATTCAACAACGTTATTGAAACTTTTAAGTCGCCACGGGTAGTGAGCAGGCTCTCTTATCGTTTGCTCCTGCATGATCTTCAGAACCCGAATACAGCATACCGAAAACTGAATGACAAGCAGAGGAAAGATCCGTTACTTAAGGAGATCCATAAGGATACTGTGATCAGCATCCTCATGGCCAAGATCGCTTCGGGCGACATGCTTCATACTGAGGTGAACAATGAAAGACTGGTATTGGAATATCTAAAACTTTACGAGTATGACCATTACAGCATCCTCCAGTTCATGAACATCAGGAGGGTTGACAGGACGGATTATCTCGATATTGTTTTCTGGTCGGAGAACCCGGAACTATCTGCGTGGGTTGTAAATACGATGGGGGATGAATTTCTTAATTTCTACCGCGGGCTTAATACGCAGCGTTCTGAAGAGAATGCATTAAGTATCCAGGCAATGCTTGATTTGCAGCAAAGAAAGGTTGACAGTATGGGCCAAACCCTGCTGAACGAAAAACTTACCCAGGGAACAATTGACCCGGTAAGCAGAAGCACCAGCGCCATGGAAACCGTGAGAGAGATTGAAACACAACTTGCTGCTGAAAAAAGCAAAAGAAATGTACACCAGAACAGGATCAATTACCTGAATGAGAGGATTAGAAACCTGGAAAGTGCATCCTCCGGATCGGGTGATGATGTGATAACCCTGACGAATAGAAGAAACACTCTCATGGCTGAATTGCAGCGCAGGGGAGGAACGGATGCAGCGCTTCAAAAAGAGATCGACGAAGTAAGGGCGGAGATCGTCAGGAAATCAGGTTCAGGTTCCTCAAAGAAAAGGAACCAGGAGATCGCCGATCTTAAGAACCAGGTTAATGAAGAAAATGCCCTGCTTCGCGCAGCAGAAACCACTATAGCAGATTATGAAGCAAGTATCAGGCGGTATATGGGCTTAACAAATGTAAATCCCGGCAGTTCTGTAAAAATGGATGTGCTCCGCGATCAGCTTGAGATCGAGAATAACCAGTTAAAAACGATCAAGGAAAAATATAACCAGGTTCAGGGCCTTGTTAAAGATGATCCTACGTCAAACTTTATACAAACAAGGATAGGTCAGCCTGCTATCGATCCTGAACCTAAAAGAACTATGCTTACCATGATGCTTTCAGGTGTATCCATGTTCTTCCTTACCTCAGTGATATTTCTTTTCATTGAGATCTTTGACAGCTCTGTTAAAACACCTACTATTTTCAAGAAGCAGGTAAAAGTGAAGATGAACAATGTGATGAACAAGGTGAATTTCAGGAAGATGGCTGTTGCAGATGTAATCCTTCAGGAGCTTGATGAAAAGAAACACAAGGGTGAAAATATATTCAAGAATAATGTAAGGAAATTGCGGCACGACCTGATGGATAGTGGCAAGAACATCTTTCTTGTTACAAGCACTCATAAAAAGGCAGGGAAATCCACGATCCTGGAAGCACTTGCAGCCAGCCTGTTATTAAGCAGGAAAAAAGTTTTATTGATCGATCTCAATTTTACCAATAATTCGCTTACACACCGTTTCGATTGCACCCAGTATATCCAGGATATTGCTGAAAAAGTAGACTACGCACGCCCATTTGAACAACAGAACCTGGTTGGAAAAACACCGTATGAAGATCTGGATATCCTTGGTTGCAAGGAAGGTAATTTCACACCTTCGGAGGCTTTGTTCAATGTTGATATGAACAAGCTGCTGGAATTATTCAGGTCGCATTACGATTATATTCTCATAGAAGGGGCTGCACTTAATTATTTTGCAGACAGTAAGGAACTATCTCATTATACAGAAGGAGTGATCACTGTTTTCTCCGCTGAAGATGCTGTAACCCATGCGGATAATGAATCCCTCCGATTTGTGGGTAACCTGGGAGATAAGAACCAGGGTATTGTGCTGAATGAAGTACGAACGGAGAACATTAATTCATAAACAACAGGGAATGGCCTCAAAACCCGGCAGGTTAAAATGGATAGATTACGCTCGGGGAATTGCAATCATTCTCGTAGTGTACCGCCACGCATTTGAAGGACTCAAGGAATCAGGACTGGATGTATTCAGTCACATGTACCTGGAGTATGCGAATATTTTCTTTTTCAGTTTTCGCATGCCATTGTTCTTTATTGTTTCAGGGGTCTTCATTGTAATGAGCCTCCGAAAGCGCGGTCTTGGGAAATTTGTAGCCACCAAGGGAAAAACTATCCTGTATCCATATTTCCTCTGGGCATGTATCCAGCTTACGATCCAGCTTTTCTTTTCAGCCTATACGAATGGCAGCCCAACAGCGCAAACCTACCTGTACCTTTTTTACCTTCCACGAGAGATAGCTCATTTCTGGTACCTGTATGCATTATTCAATATTTCAGTGCTGTACGCATTCACGGTAGATGTTTTAAAATTCAGGTGGCCGCATAACATGGTTTTGGGAGCAATTTTGTTTGCACTTTCTATCTATACATGGCAAAACGATATTGTGACAGGGTTTGTTGGCGATATCTTACATTACTATATATTTTTCGCAATTGGAGATGCCGTATCAGGCTTTATCCTTGACCGTGACAAGTCACAATTGCTTGGAGCAACCAAAATGATCCTGGTTTTACTTATTCCATTTCTTGCAGGGCAGGCATATTTCCTTCTGGCGAATATGGATCATGCTGAAGCAAAATATATGTATGTTGAATATTACCAGCCGGTTGCTTTTCTATTAATCGCCTTAACAGGCTGTGCATTTGTAATTTCGATAAGTTTTCTTCTTCAAAGAACGAACAGGCTGAACTGGCTTTCTATCCTGGGTAGACATTCATTATATATATATGTGGCTCACGTGATCTTTTTTGCGGCAACGAGAATTTTCCTCAGGAATTTTTTCGATATACATAATGTTCCGGTGCTGCTTTTCTGCGGCATCATCGCCGGTCTTATTTTCCCGGTTCTCCTTTTTAAAATCTCTCAGAAAATAGGTATGTGGTGGTTATTTTCCCTGGAGAAGGAAACTCCTTCGCGCCGGCCTGTGAAATTAGCTGCAACATCTTCAGGACAAATTTGATGAAATATAAAAGTTGGATATCGTCCGGGATCTTCGGTGCATTACAAAAATTGTCAGTGCCCATATCAAGCGTGTTGATAACAATGGTACTTGCTCATAAGGCCTTAACCAAACAGGAAATGGGTGTCTGGGCAATTTTCATGACGATAACAGCGGTAGTGGAATTGATAAGACAAGGCCTGGTCAAGACTTCACTTATAAAATTTTTAAACCACAGCGAACCTGCTGATCAGAAGTATGTTCTAACCGCAGCATTTCTGCTTAATGCATTTATTACTATAATCACTGCGCTGGTAATTGCTTTATTTGCCGGGGCAATCGCTAATGCTCTTGAAGCCCCACAGCTCAGGGAAATGCTATATTACCTTCAGGCGGGCATGCTTATTATGATCCCCTTTTCGCATTTTGAATGGCTGATGTATGGGAAAGGCCAGTTCCGCGGACTATTCTGGGTTTATTTTTTCAGGCAGGGTTTTACCCTGGTCGCAGTGTTGTTACTGTACCTGCTGGCGAATGAAGTTTCATTGAATATGCTGGTGGTGATCTATAATGCAGCCTTGCTGATAGGTACTATTGTGGCTTACCGTTATATAAAGCAATTTTTTGAGGGCTCCCTGTTTATTTCAATGGACTGGATATGGCGGCTCCTTCATTTCGGGAAGTATGTTTTTGCTTCAGGACTTAGCACCCTGGTTTTCCGTAGTGCCGACCAAATCATGCTTTCGCCCCTGATGGGAAGTACTGCATTCACAGCAAGCCAGAACGTTTCAATGCGCGTCATCAATCTTTCTGATATTCCATCGCAGGTACTTGGTGATATCCTTTTTCCCAAAAGCGCGAAAAAAGAAACCAGCGAAAGTAAGGACAGGATCAAATATTATTACGAAAAGGCTGTAGGGGCCTCGTTGTGCATAATTCTTCCGATCATATTATTCATAGTTTTATTTCCCAAGGTCATAATATTGATTCTTGCCGGACCTCAATACATGGATGCAATCCCATATTTGAGACTGATCGCTGGATGTGCAATATTCCTTGCATTTCTGAAGCAGTTCGGTGTGATAATGGACAGCACAGGTCATCCGGGAGTGAACCTGGTTTCAATATCCATCATGGCAGTTGTTCACGTTGGCCTGTGTTATTTATTTATAAGGGCTTACGGATTGATGGGAGCAGGTTATGCATTATTGCTGTCTCATACCATTGGTTTCATACTCACTCAATACTTGTTATTCAGGTATTTCCGGGTAAATTTCACAGCCTGCTTTGTGTATGCATTTAAGTTCTACCCGGAATTTATTAGAATGGGCATTCAACGCAGGAAGTCAAAATTGAAAATGCAATGAAAGGAAAGGATATTATAATGTTCGGGTTGCAGCCCTGGGATATTCCTATTGGAAGCAATTTTAAGAATATGGCGCTTGAAATAGCGAAGGACAACAGGGTGCTGTATATAAACCGGCCATTGGACCGGGCAAGTCTTTACCGTAATAAGAATAACCCGCAGATACAGGCCCGTATAAAAAGCAGAACATCAGGGGAAGGATTATTTTCCGAACCCGTTCCGGGGCTATCAACTTTTAATCCTCGTGTAGTTCTTGAATCCATCAACTGGCTTCCGGATAATTTTCTGTATGATCTGTTCAACAAAAGGAATGGGAAAAAACTGGCAGGTGAAATTTTATGGGCAGCTCAAAAGCTGGATCTTAAAGACCCCTGGTTAATCACGGACAACGATTTCTTTAATGGCCTTTATCTCTCCGAATATATCCAACCTGTCAAATGGGTGCATTATATACGCGACTTTTTATTAAGCCAGGAATACTTTCAAAAACATGGACATCGTGCTGAACCTGAAATGATGAGGAAGGCCGATGCCGTGGCTGCAAATTCGCTTTACCTGGCGAACTATGCAGCAAAATATAATCCTGTTGTTGCAGACATAGGGCAGGGGTGTGAGGTTGAAGAATTTATGACACCTGCACCAGAACCCTGCGACATGATCTCAATCCCACATCCAAGGATAGGATATTGCGGATCCATCACATCTACCCGCCTGGATATTGCTTTGCTGGAGTTCATTGCCAGGCAACAGCCTGGATGGCATATTGTATTGGTAGGTCCCGAAGATGATAAATTCAGGGATTCGGCGCTTCATTCTCTTTCCAATGTTCATTTTACCGGTAGCAAAAAGCCGGAGGAACTTCCTGCATATGTGCACAGTTTTGATGTATGTATAAATCCCCAGGTGCTTAACCAGATGACCATCGGGAACTATCCGCGCAAAGTAGACGAATACCTGGCTGCAGGTAAACCCGTGGTGGCTACCAGAACAGAAGCCATGGAAGCTTTTGTTCCTTTGTGCATTCTTTGCAGTAATGGAGAGGAGTATATCAATGGCATCCGCAAAGCGCTTGAAACTTCCGGTGATGAAATTGAAATACGTGCAAGGAAGAAACTGGCAGGTTCCCATACATGGGAGGCCTCGGTGAATAAATTATATCAACTTTGTAAAAAGATAGAGCATGGATCGTAATGAAGAGGTCACCTCAAAATCTGAAATGCAGAGTAAAAGCCTCACGGAGGTTCTTTCCCTGATTTTTGTTACACTCGTACTTGCAGGAATTTCAATTAAAATACTTTTCTTCTGATGAGTGGTGCATTGTCTGGCATAAAGGAATGGTTAAGGAGTGAGATCTTCATCCGCAGGCTTCAGTCGCCAGTGGGGTTGACCCTTCTTGCATTGCTGGCAATTGGCGCAGGATACCTTGCAGCAAATGATCTGTCCATACTTGTATTTGTATTGTCGGGCGCCCTGGCAGGAGGGGTAATTGTGTATATGTGCATGTTTCGGCCTCTCCAGGGATATTATATTGTAACGCTTGTCGCATACTTCGCCTTCTATCCCACTCATATTTTAAACAAGGAAATTCCCTTAAGCACACTTACAGAAGTGTTGATTTTATTTCTTTTTATGGGAGGAATGTGGAGCACGAGGGGCGATGCCAATGCAAAAGGAAATTTGTTCAGGACGGGTATATCGATTTTGTTGCTGATCAATGTTGCATATTTCATCATGGAGTTATTCAACCCAAATATGTCTGTTCAGGCAGGATGGTTCTTCAGCAGCAAGCGTTACCTGGTTTATATTTTATTCTTTATTATTTCCTACAGGTTAATTAATACCCCTGCAAAATTCAGGTTCTTTTTCAGGTTCTGGGTATTCATGGCTGTTTTGGGAGGAGCCTATGCATGTTACCAGCAATGGTTTGGGTATCTTCCAATGGAGCTGGCTTATATTAAGAGCGATCCCCATGAGTATGGATTACTTTTCCAGGGCGGACAACTGAGAAAGTATTCATTTTTTGATGGTGTAGTTACTTCAGGAATTCTTTGTGGCAGCTTTGCCGTTATAACTTTAATTCTTGCAGTGGAGGAACGCACCAAAAGAAAGCGAGTCTTGTTGATTTTCTCCACAATATTTCTTTTTTTAGGGATGTTGTATTCGGGCACACGCACCACCACCATTATGCTGCCAACGGGAATAGCACTTTACAGCCTTATGACTATAAGGAACCGAAAGACCCTGGTTACTGTATTTGTATTTTTTGTATTTGCTGCATTCTTAATGATCGCTCCAATCAATTCTCCTACGCTGAACAGGATGCGTTCAACTTTTAATAAGCAGGATGCCTCGTTGAATGTCCGGGATATGAACCGGAAAATGATCCAGCCATACATTTACCAGAATCCACTGGGAGGAGGGGTGGCTGCATCCGGCGTTGAGGGCATGCGTTTTAACCCCTCGCATCCTCTGGCAGGCTTTCCTCCGGACAGCGGATTTTTGAAAATAGCACTGGATATGGGGTACGTTGGACTTTTCCTCACTGTACTCATGTACCTTGCCATTTTATATACAGGGATCCAGAACTATCATATAATGCGGAATGAACGGTATAAGAAGTACACTATTTGTATCACTGCTGCGTTATTTTCGATCATGGTAACCCAGTATTCACAGGTGTCGATAGGCCAGATTCCGAATGCGTTGTTCTTTTATGCCGCAATAGCTCTATTTCAGCGAATGCTGGAATTTGACAGGAAGGAGAGGCTTAGTTTCCGGAATTCACCGGTTGATCCAGAAAATTAAACAATTACGAAAATGAAAATATTATTTATCATAGCCTTCGTTCTGAACCTGCCTTCGGCGATGGGTCAATCTTTGGGAAGGATGCCGGATTCGGTTCGTACCAGGATAGATGCTGAAAAGAGAGGGATCCTGCCTCCGGCAACGGCAACAGGGCAGGAGACAGGAGATGAACTGATAAAGGAGCGCCTGGTGAAACTGGCAATGAAGAATCCTGCGATAGTGATCACCCAGGCCAATATGAACATTGCCGAAGCAAACCAGGCCAAAGCAAAGTCCTCATGGCTTTCTTACGTAAGTGCCGGGGCGAATATCAATGAATTCGTCATCCAGGGTTCTGCAGCCGCAAGCTTTTTTCCAAAATACAATGTCGGGGTAACCATTCCTTTCGATATTGTGGCGCGGCATAAACTTGCAAAAAGAACAGCAGATGAAACATTCGTGATCAATGAAGCGGTGAAAAAGCAACAGGAAGCTGCCCTGAAAGCCGAAGTGCTGACGCGTTATGAAACGTATAAGGAAAAGAAGGAATTATTACAGGTTCAGAAAATTTCAGTGGACTCCGATCTTACGAGCTACGAAGCCGGGCAGCAGTCATATGCCGAGGGAGACATTACGCTTACTGATATGAATAAGCTTTACCAGTCATATATCCTTGAGAAAGGTAAACTCACTTCTGCGGAAAAAGATTTAAATATTGCCATTATCCGCCTGGAAGAACTGATCGGGGTACCCCTTTCCACTGTAGTTCCGCAGTAATTACGCGGGTTTTTAGCTATAATTGCAATCCTTTGAAGCTCAGTTCCGAAGTAGTTCCGGGTAATGTATTATATGTGGATAACTGGGGGATTGGCCGTACCTGATAATTTTATTTATTTGTAATAATAAATCCGCTTCCTACATCGTTATAGAAGAACAACTACGTCACTTTTGGTTTGATTCTTGAGAACTGATGAGCCTGAAAAACCGGTTTCCAAACCACTGGAATTTAACCAAAACTTGAATTGTTGTATCAAAAAACACAGTCTACTTATTTACATCAAAAAACCTGATACATCAGTAGGTGTAAATGGAGAAGGACTGGGCCGATCCAAATCCATATCCATCCCATGAAAAAACCTTTATTCACCATTCTTGCTGTGCTATTAGGAGGTATGCTTTTCTCTCCGATAGTAAGTTCAGCCCAGCAAACACTTACGCAAATTAACGGTTGGAACGCTTATGTTCATTTACCGGCCAGCTACACTGGCAACACCAACACCTATCCTACGATCATCTTCTTCCCGGGATTAGGAGAAGTTGGAACCACTCCATCAAAAGTTATCCAAAACGGCCCGGGTGCATATATCTCCCAGGGTTGGAATGGTAATGTTGTAGTTAATGGCAATACAGTTGAATTTATAGTAATTAGCCTTCAACCGCCTTCTGCATTTCCGAATGAATATGCAATGAACCAGCGTATTCAAACGATCAAAAGTCTTTACAGGGTTGACCCGGACAGGCTGTACCTGACAGGTCTTTCACACGGCGGATGGTGCAGCAGCACCTTCGTAACAGGTGATCCTCAGGGCGGACCCTATACTTATGCTTCGCAGATCGCTGCCGTTGTAACCGTGCAGGGTATGAAGCCGGATGACAACCAGCCTTATCCTGCTTTATTTGATAATTTTGCACAAAGCGGTGGAAAATATCTGGGTTTCGAACAGATCAATGACGGACGTGATACACGTACTGTTGTAGACAGAATGAATGCTACTGTTCCTAATTCCGCCATACACGTACAAACAAATTTTGGTGGCGGCGGCCATTGCTGCTGGAACCAATTCTATGGAGGACAGGGTGTTCAACCGCAGAATTTCATGCTCGATGGCGTTAACCAGAACCTTTATCAATGGCTTGCCCGCCAGGCCCTCGGTACAGTTAACGAATTACCTGTAGCAAATGCAGGTCCTGATCAAACTATAACACTCCCTGTAAACTATGTACAACTGAATGGATCGGGTACTGACAACGATGGTACTGTTCTGACATACCTGTGGAAGCAGGTTTCCGGACCCGGAATAGCAGATATTTTAAATGTTACTGCTTCTTCTACAAATGTTTTCAGCCTTATACCAGGCACATATGAGTTTGAATTATCCATTTCTGATAATGGGGGAGGAACAGACAAGGATACAGTGGCAGTTCATGTAAATGCCCCGCTGGTCTCAACATGTAATACATCAGCGCCGGTAACCTATACGCTCACCCCAACAGGAAATGAAATCTATTATCCTGATGCATCATCCATGCCGTGGAAGGGTGGTGATACACTGAAAATTCCTGCAGGAAATTATACCCTGATCGAGATCAGTAATTTCTCTGGCGATAGCTGCAGGAAGATCGTGATCATTAATTCAGGTGGCAAGGTAACGGCAAACAATATTCGCTTCCGAAATAACAGCAGGTTCTTCCGTTTTACCGGAACGGGAGTACCTGGAATGGAATACGGATTCAAGGTACAGGGCGGTATGCTTGCCACTACGTTAAGCCACGATTTTGAGATCGATCATGTTGAAGCCACCGGCGGTAACATCGGGATGTATATCAAAACAACGCCTGATGAAACAATTCCGGGCAGCATATACATCCCAGGATCGCTTACCAATTATGTTATGAAGAACATTTACGTTCATCATAACTGGATACATCATATTTCCGGAGAAGGATTCTATATCGGTCATACCGGGCCGAGCGGCGGCCAGAATGGAAATGGCAGTAACGGTTTACCTCTGATACCGCTTCGCCTGGATAATGTGGAGATCAGCTATAACCTGGTGGAGGATACAGACTGGGATGGTATCCAGCTTTCCAATGCAAGGAACAATGCGAAGATCCACCACAACACCGTTAGAAGGTTTGGACGGATAAACATGAGTAGCCAGCAGTCTGGTATTATCATGGGTGGAAATACAAATGGTGATATTTATAACAACACTGTTGAGAATGGAACTGGTATAGGTATCCAGGTATTCGGCTATGGTACTATCAATGTTTATAATAATCTTATCGACAGCACAGGTTATGATAATACCGCAATCGGGCAGGAATCATTCCTCGCCATTGATATCATTACAGGTCCTGAAGTAAATCCAAAACAGCAGATCAATTTTTATAATAACACGGTCAATTACCCGATGCCAAAGGGTGCGGTCAGGATCGGAACTTATAATAATAACAGTTTACCTGCCAATGTATCCAATAACCTTTATTGTATACCAGGTGCAGGAGCAAACTGGTTGGCTACCTATGTTGCGGTGATCCAGACAGGGAGTATCGTAAATAATAATACGCTCTACTGCAGCGTAATTCCGAATCAACCCCCAAACGCAAACGCAGGGAATGATGCGACAATTACCCTGCCTGTAAATAGCACCCCGCTTAATGGTTCCGGTTCGGATCCGGATGGCACAGTTACGCAATATTTCTGGTCAAAGATCGCAGGCCCTTCAACAGGAAACGTGGCCAGTGCAACCAATGCCGTTACAAGTGCCGTAAATCTTGTTCAGGGTACATACAGGTTCGAACTTAGGGTGACTGATAATAATGGTGCGATAGACAGGGATACCGTTCAGATAACCGTTTTGCCTTCACCCAACCAGTTCCCTGATGCGAATGCCGGTAATGATATTACTATTACCCTGCCTGTAAACAGTACGCCGCTTAATGGTTCTGGCTCTGACCCTGATGGAACTATTGTTTCTTACCAATGGGCTAAGATCGCTGGTCCGTCTGCAGGATCGGTGGTGAACCCGAATTCGGCATCTGCAACCGCTTCATCACTTGTGCAGGGAATTTACCGGTTCCGGCTAACGGTTACCGATAACGGTGGTCTTACAGATTCTGATACTGTGCAAGTGACTGTTCTTCCGGCACCAAACCAGGCACCATCCGCCAATGCAGGAAATGATATTACTATCACGCTACCGGTAAACAGTACTCCTCTATCAGGTTCAGGTACTGATCCGGACGGTACAATTTCATCCTACCAGTGGACAAAAATATCTGGTCCGGCAGCTGGTTCTGTCAATAACAGTACCGCGCCTAATGCAACAGCTGTTTCCCTTGTTCAGGGCAGCTATGGATTTATGCTAACGGTTACTGACAATAGCGGGGCTATAGACCGGGATACCGTTTATGTGAATGTTCTTCCCGCACCAAACCAGTTGCCAACCGCCAATGCCGGTAATGATATAACCATCACCTTGCCGGTAAATACTGCTCCTTTGAATGGATCAGGAACAGATAATGATGGAACGATAACGAGTTACCTCTGGACGAAAATTTCAGGGCCTGCAACAGGGGCGATCAGCAATGCTTCATCTGCGGTTACTTCCGCCGTATCTCTTGTGCAGGGGATATATAAATTTGAATTGATCGTAACTGATAATAATGGTGCGATGGACCGGGATACCATGCAGGTAACTGTTCTTCCTGCTCCAAACCAGGCGCCAACAGCAAATGCCGGAAATGATCTCACTATAACACTACCTGTAAACACAGCTCCTCTTAATGGTGCAGGTACTGATAATGATGGAACGATCGTTTCATATTCCTGGTTGAAAATATCGGGTCCTGCTTCAGGCTCGGTGAGTAATCCGAATTCTGCAAGCGCAACAGCCATAACGCTTGTACAGGGAGTTTACAAATTTGAACTTACCGTTACAGATAATAATGGCGCAAGTGATAAGGATACCATGAGGGTAACCGTACTTCCTGCTCCAAACCAGGCGCCAACCGCCAATGCCGGTAACGACATAACTGTCACTCTGCCTGTGAATTCAGCACCACTGAATGGCTCAGGAACTGATAATGACGGAACGATCATTACTTATTCATGGATGAAAGTATCCGGACCTGCATTAGGTTCTGTAGTTAATCCCGGATCAGCTTCTGCAACCGCAACTTCTTTGGTTCAGGGTGTTTATGAATTTGAACTTACCGTTACGGATAATAATGGCGCCAGCGATAAGGATACCATGAAGGTGACAGTTCTTCCTGCACCAAACCAGGCACCAACCGCAAATGCCGGTAATGATATCACTATTACCCTGCCGGTAAATACTGCAACATTAAATGGATCAGGAACGGATAATGACGGAACGATCGTTTCTTATGCCTGGGCTAAAATTTCAGGTCCTGCAGCAGGATCAGTTAACAATGCATCCTCTGCAACTGCTACGGCTGAATCTCTTGTTCAGGGGATCTACCAGTTCGAACTTACGGTTACTGATAATTCCGGGGCGATTGATAAGGATACCATGCAGATCATGGTGCTTCCTGCGCCGAACCAGGCACCGATTGCAAATGCAGGCCCAGACCAGGCTATAACCCTTCCTGTTAACACCGTTAATCTTGACGGATCAGGAACGGATAATGATGGAACAATTTCAGGTTATACCTGGACTAAAATTGCAGGTCCTTCCAATGGAACCATTACCTCACCTGGATCCGCCCATACAACTGTTACCGGTATGGAACAGGGAGTCTATCGTTTTGAACTTCGCGTTACAGATAACCAGGGCGCTTTCCACCGCGATACCATGCAGGTGATCGTAAACGGCCCCATACCAAACCAGGCTCCTACCGCTAATGCAGGCCTTGACCAGAACATAACATTACCAAATAATACGGTGAACCTTACCGGTTCAGGTTCAGATAATGATGGTGTGATAATGTCATACCAATGGAATAAGATTGCGGGTCCTTCAGCAGGTTCTATCACCAACCCTGCATCAGCTTCTTCTGCTGTATCAGGGCTTGTTCAGGGACTTTACAAATTTGAACTTGTAGTCACTGACGATGATGGTGCAACAGGACGGGATACCATGCTGGTTACAGTTAACCCGGCACCAAACCAGGCGCCATCAGTTAATGCTGGAAACGATATTACTATTACATTACCCCAGAATTCAGTGACACTGTTTGCTTCAGCCATTGACCCGGATGGTACCATAACAAGCTACCAGTGGACCAAATTATCCGGAGGAAATGCCGTATTTGCTGATGCAAATGCTGCCTCAACCGACGTTACCGGACTTACCGAAGGAACGTATACATTCCAGGTGGTTGTTACGGATAATAATAATGCGGCAGCTGCTGACGTGATCACGGTTACCGTACTTCCAGCGCCTAATAATCCGCCAACAGCATATGCAGGAGAGGATGTTTCGATCTATTTACCGCAGAACCAGGTTAGCCTGCAGGGTTCGGGAAGTGATCCTGATGGAGATATTCTTACATATAGCTGGAGAATTCTTAACGGTCAATCAGGATGTAGCATAGAGAATGAAGATGCTGAAAATGCGGAGGCAATGGGATTAATGCAGGGGATATATGAGATCGAATTGACTGTTACAGATATTCATGGCGCGTTTGCAACTGATACCATGTTCATTAATGTAGGTAGCTCACGTACCGGAAGCAAAATGGAGATCACCAGGGTGTATCCAAATCCTGTAAGTGATATAATGAACGTAGAGATCAACACACCGGTAACCGGTAAAAAGATCACTCTCGCTGTTACGAGCGCTTCAGGAAAACTGGTGATGAAGAAAGAAATAATGGTGGATGATTATATCCAGATAGAAAGGATGAATCTTTCAGGATTGAGCAAAGGTGGATATTACCTCACCATTCTATCTTCAGAAAAACAGCATAAGGCAGTGAAGATCCTAAAACTGTAGATCAGGATCTGAAGTATCTGAAATGCGGGTGGGTTGCCATGGACAGCATTTCACGATCTCCTTTACTATCGCCATAGGCATAGATGATATCAAATTGAGCCGGATCGAACATTGCTTTGATCCGGCTTACTTTTTCACCGCCGTTACAATTAAAACCTTCGATTTTCCCGGTGATGTTGTTGCCATCTACACACAATTTTGTACCTATATACAGCAAACCTTCCATTTCACACCAGTACTTTATCCAGTTTTCGGCAGAAGCAGAAACAACCACTACCGGTATGCCTTTTTGCTTATGGGAGATGATCTCATTATAAGCATCATTACGGATAAGGCCTGGAAGTTTTGATTCAGAAAATCTTCTGCAGGCATCTTCAAATTCGGAAAGCGGCATCCCATTATAGAAGTGGGAAAGTAGCTTTTCCTTGGCGATAGCGGCAGACACTATTCCTGCCTTTAAACCTGCCAGCCATGGAAGGGTTCGAAGCATACCGGCGATTAAACCAACGCTGCCGTGTGTGAATTTAATGAACTCGAATAATGTATCCTTGCGGGTTATAGTGCCATCAAAATCGAAAAATGCTATGGCTCGTTTTTCACTCATTTGAAGATGGTGATATCCTTAACATACAGAATAATGTAAAAGCTGATGATCCAAAGCAGGATAGAAGCCTGGATGAACCTGTCGCGGTAAAGGATCTTTGTCGGGGATTGTGAATCCTGCCTTATGTAGATCAACTGGAGGTACCTGAATACTCCTGCAAGAACGAAAAGGCATGTATAATACAACCTGTGGGTTCCCAGTCGTTCAACGATGTCTTCCGACATGGTATACATAAAATAAGAGACAATTATCACTGAACAGATCAGGGCCAGGGCAATATTGATGAACTCAAGGTTATATCCTTTTACCGCTTTACGCATGTCTGTACCAGATACCAGTTTCAGCAAAACATCATCACGACGTTTTGCCAGCGCAAGAAACAAAGCCAGGAGAAATACCATTATGGTCAGCCATTCGCTGAGACCGATCATCGCAATTACGGCCCCTGCCTTTACCCGGAGAACAAATCCTATAGCGATTATCATTATATCGAGAACAGAGATATTCTTTAATCCGAAAGAATAACCCAGGTTAAGGAGGAAGTATATACCAAGTACAAACATGAACTTATCCCTGATAAGCCAGGCTCCTGTAAATCCCAGAGCAAGGAAGAGGATACAGATAATTATCGCTGAAGACCTGGAAACTGCACCTGAAGCCAGGGGCCGGTTTTGTTTAACAGGATGTTTGCGGTCATCTTCAATATCCCTGTAATCATTGATGATATAAATACTGCTTGCTACCAGGCTAAAGCATAAAAATCCTCCAAGCAATTCCAGTAAGATCTCAGTTTCAAAAAACCTTCCTGCAAAAAAAACAGGGATGAACAGGAACAGATTCTTCGCCCAGTCCTTAGGCCGGATAAGTTTTATGTAAGCTTTCATCATCAGTTGTTTTGGATTCAGTATTACGGTTGTTTCCACTTTCGATCAGCCAAAGCATCATGGGCATAAATATCAGGATCATAGGTACCATGAAAAGCCTTGTTTGATATGCTACCACTGAAACATAGTGAACCAGGAACCACACTGGGACAAGAAAAAGGAACCATTTTTTGAGAATATAGGGGAACCTTTTGAAACAATAGAGTATGACCAGTGGGATCACAGCAAAGGTTCCTATCAATTCCATATATGCCTTCACGCCAACGGCGCTGAACAGGTTCAGCTTCAGCATGGGCAACCCGGCTTCAGCTTTCCACACCTGTTGCGGCCTGTATCCATAATGACTTCTCAGGGCAAAGAATATTGCGAAGAATATAATGTAGAGGATTATAGTGATGATCCAGACATTCTTTTTAGGGAAGCGGATTGAGCCCAGGTTTAATTTCACAGGGTTAAAATTCTCCATACCTGTATTGGAAATAAAGTACAACGCAGGGATGAGCAGACCTGTTTCACGGTTGAATGCAGATAATATCGTTATGGGCACAAGCCACCAGGGATTCTTTTTTTCAAGGATAATGATTGCCGCAAGCAGGTAAAGAATAATATCGACGTAAGTATTGAAAGACAGGTCGGCTGCGGTAACCGCATTTCCAAATGCAAGGGCGAGAAAGCAGGATCCAAAAAATATGAGCCATTTATTCTTTATGAAATGAGCCCATAATCGCCAGGAGAGGTAAAATATTAGCAGGTGTTCTGCAAAGCGGAAGAAGATGAAGATAATCATATACTTCATTGCTCCGGGCGTCTGCATTAGCCTGACGAATTCACCAGTCTCTTCGTTTTGTCCTGAGGTATCGGCAATGGAAAATCGAACCTTTTGCTCAACTGGATAGATCTTATCGACCGTAATATTATAAACCCATAATAATCCTTCAACAATATAGGGACTTAAGATCCGGTATTGCCAGGGATTAT
Source organism: Bacteroidota bacterium (assembly GCA_023417815.1). Lineage (GTDB taxonomy): Bacteria > Bacteroidota > Bacteroidia > Chitinophagales > Chitinophagaceae > Ferruginibacter. The sequence continues at coordinate 53,759 of JAEZEI010000014.1, forward strand.
AATATTCGCTTCTGCCTTCTATAACAGCGCGGTGACGTTCATAGGTTTTTATACCATTGCTATAATAGAAGTTCCGGTAAACCGGGTATATAGACATAATAGCAAAGCAGATCAGCATGAACCATTTACCGATCCGCTTATTTTTGTGCAACGAAGGTGTAGTGCGGGTAAACATACATAGTTCTTTTAGAAGCACTCGTTATCTGCAGTCCGCAGCTTTCAAGCAGTTTTTTCGCATCATTCATTTTCAATTCATGCCCCCGGCCGCCTCCAAAGATGGTGTCGTGCAACCTGTTGGCATAAACCAGGGGAGAAGATGCATTTATATCTTTAAGGATAAGTCTTGCCCCGGGTTTCATTTTGGCAGCGAGATTCCTGATGAAATCAGATTGAGCTCCAGGAGGAACATGGTGCAAAACATCTATCAGGAAAATGATGTCCATTTCTCCCAGTTTATCGGGGAAGGTATTTCCATCGAATGTGTTGAATTCGTATGAACCAGGGCGCTGATCAGCAAAAAGGCTATTGGCGTTTTCGATAAGCCTGGGGGTAATCTCGATCCCGTATACAAATGAAGGGCTGGAAAAGCGGGTTAGCAATAACAGGAACTGGCCTGAGCCGCATCCCACATCGCCGGCCTTTTCGCCGGGCTTAACCATCCCGATCAGTTCAGTGAACGGGCATATCAGTGACCTGTATTTGATCTTGAGGCTATCGATGAACCCCGCGCCTTTGAATTTCTGTTTAAGGAATTCAATGATCCGGGCATTCGTAAGGGTTTCCGGCATGCAGGTTTAACGGGTTGTTTACTGCGAATATAAAGGAAAGCTATGACTAGCAGCGATTTTGGGGAGGAATTGGGCCCTGAATGAACATACCCCATTTTTTAAGTCCCGGGGTCCGCCATCCTCCTCCCCAAGGTCAAGTTCGGAAAAAATCTAACACCAGACAATTCCCCGGATTCGCCAATTTGGGGTAGCAACGCTCAGGCTCCCGGATCAAATCCAGGTATATCCTCTTCTTCACGGTACGGCACTATTCCTTCCTGAAATATGCAAACCTGTCCTTTAATCGCAGGAATGGCTTTTCGAAGAACCTGTAACTTATATAGGCTACTATTATAGTAAGAGCAAGACTCACGGCTGTTTCCAGGAAGACCACCTGCCACACCTCTGAATTAAGACCAAATTTTTTGAATATCCCGGTAACCGCAGAAATGATAATAAAGTGGATGCAGTAGAGTCCATAAGTATAAATGCCCAGACGTGTAAGCGTTCGTAAGGAACGCATCTTATAAAAGCTGTTCTTTGAATAGCATTGTTCCAGGATCACCATTAGTATTACTGTGGCAGTGAATCCTCTTTCAAACACCCGTATAACGTGGTTTTGCAGCATATACTCATCCCGGAATAAAAGAATTCCGGCGAGCGCCAGGTAAAGCGATATGATCACTGCCCTTGGCAGGTCTTCCACAAATTTTCCAAACCTGGGTTTTTCGCTGATCAGCCACGCGCCTCCCGCCCCAATGGCCATATCACCGATACAACTTAATGTATGCATCTCGTGAAGAATCGGTACGTCGTTGAAGGCACGGTAAAAAAGACTGCCTGTGATAATGATCACAAAAGGGATCCAATATTTCCTCACTGGAAAGAAAGAAAGTATTACCGGCCATACAAGGTAGAATTGCTCTTCTATTGCCACGCTCCACAATACTCCAAGTCCTGTGGCATCTGGCAGGCCGTTCTTTATATAATCGAAGTTATTTATGAAGAGAACATAGTACCATGGGTTGGCCGACTCATTATACACTCCCCCTGCCATCTGTTTGGCGAGCGGAAAAAGAACGAAACCCACGAAAACACAGGCATAATATAAGGGCCAGATCCGGAGTATCCTTCTAACCCAGAAATTGGGAATGTTGATCTTACCGTTAAGTTTCTTTTCTTTTATGAGAAGGTAGGTAATAAGGAATCCGCTAAGGACAAAGAAAAAATTAACTCCCAGGAATCCGTTTCCGAATATGTCGTACTTGACAGTATGATATAAACCGGAATCTTTTATATGGGCGAATTCGGTATGAAAGCTGTGGAAAAAAAACACCGAAAGAAAGCACAGGAACCGAAGACCGTCGAGGTTCTCAAAATAAAGTTTCTGCTTTTTATCCTCATTTATTGCCATAGGTGCAGGTTTTGGTGGGCACAATATAGGATTGTTATAGCTTTCCCAAAATCCGGTTTCTGCGGCATGATTTTTGGCTCCTTTAACATTCGCGGTTAGATTAACTGTGTGGCATAAATTTTTTACTTTTCAATGACTTTTATATAAATTATTTTTATCTTTTAACTTGAAATTCAATATTTTGTGAACTCGAATTTAAATCACCTTTAAGTGTCCGATTATGAAAAGAAAGCTTTACGCTCGAGAACTTACGGAAACAAACGAACCTGGTAAGGCGGTGCCGTTCCTGAAACGAATAATGCTTGCTCTTGCCCTGGTGTTTACATCACATTCCTTATTTGCCCAGGCTGGGGAGGCGCTGCATTTTGACGGTACTAACGACAGGGTAGACATTCCTGTTGTAGTTACCGGGAGTTACACCAAAGAATTGTGGATACGCCCCGATGTGGCTGCCCTCTCTGCATTCCCCAATTTACTTTCAGGCGCTCAAACAGCAATATTCCTGAATAATGGAAATTTGTCTGCAGGGCACGCACCTGGATTTAACCAGGTCCTGGATCCATCAGGTGCACTTCCGGCAGGAGTATGGACACATGTTGCAGTAACTTACGACAGTGTTACCAACCTGATGACATTATTTAAAAATGGAGTCCAGGTTGCACAGAACCTTGCCCCAGCTCATGCAGAAACTTTTTTAAGGATCGGTACTTTCTCCAATTCGAACTTTTTTACCGGTGGCATTGATGAAGTGCGTATATGGGATTATGCACGTTCCGGCGCAGATATTCTTGCAACGCTTAACTGCGCCTTACAGGGCGATGAGCCCAATCTCCTGGCCTATTATAATTTTGATCATGGAGTTGCCGGCGCAGATAATACAGGTATCACTACGCTTTCTGATATGCAGGATGAATGTATTCCTGATAATGGTACTCTGGTAAATTTCACTCTAAATGGTGCAACATCCAACTGGATCTCACCAGGGGCATCAATAACCTTCACTTGCCCCGGCTTTTATGAGAACATAAATGTGACCGGTAATCTTAATTGCTTTGAGTCAGGTGATATGTCACCCTCATTGGTAGATCATACCAATTTTGGTGATTTTGGTATCAACCCGCTTATAAGAACCTTTACAATCGAGAACACCGGAACGGATACATTATTTATAACCAATGTAACCATCACCGGACCCGATGCATCCGATTTTGCTATCACAGGAGCCGCTGCTGATACAGTTTTAGCCGGCTCATCCACAACGCTTGAGATCACCTTTACTGGATCGGGCACTATTGATCCGAAGAATGCTGTGGTCACCATCGAGAACAGCGATGAAGATGAAGGAGAATTTGTTTTTGCCATAACAGGTTATAACCGCGGTCCGGGTGAAGCCCTTCATTTCGATGGTCTGAACGACTCGATCCAGCTTCCGTTTGTCCTTTCCGGAAGTTATACTAAAGAAGTATGGATCAATACCGCGCAACTTACCGCGTTCCCTAATCTTATTTCGGACGACGCTACTGCAATGTTCCTTAACAACGGGAGGATCGCAGCTGGTCATGCCCCAACATTTACGCAACTCCTGGATCCAACCCCGGTTGTAGCAAACACCTGGTACCATATGGCTGTTACCTATGATGCCGGAACCGGTGATATGGTATTGTATAAGGATGGGGTAGTTGTGGCAAGCGCTACCGGTGTAGGCCCATATACTGCAACTAAAAATCTCGCACTGGGAACATTCCAGAATGGGAACTTTTATAATGGATTAATGGATGAAGTTCGGATCTGGAATACTGTTAGAACCCAGGCGGAGATTATTGCCAGCATGAATTGCGAACTATCAGGTGATGAGCCGGATCTCCAGGCATATTATAAATTTAACCAGGGTGCTGCAAGCGGCGCGAACCCAGGTGATACCCTGCTCATAGATTCCGATGAGAAATGCGTTCCACTGAATGGAAGATTGTTCAATTTCGCATTGAATACAGCGAATTCAAACTTCATCGAACCAGGCGCTCCTGTGTCTGGTATATGTGCAGGCACATTCCCCAATATTGCGCTTAGCAGCGGAGGTGCATGTATCGATGTTTGTGATACCACCCCATCGTTTACCGACAGCACAGATTTTGGAATATATACCAATACGCCGATTGTTCGCACATTCACCATCACTAATACAGGCTCAAGTGATCTTACCTTAACAGGTACTCCAACCATCCTCATAACAGGACCGGATGCAGCAATGTTCACGGTGATCGATAACCCTGATGTTGTGATAGGAGCTTCAGCAAGCACCAATTTCACCATCCAGTTTGTTGCTGCAAGTCTTGGTATTAAAACCGCCGTAGTTACCATACTGAGCGATGACGGCGATGAGGCTTCCTACTGCTTTACCATCCAGGGTGAAGGTTCCTCGATAGTGCCGGTAACCTTGCTCACATTTGACGGTAGCCTGCAGGGTTCATCAGTTAAATTGAACTGGAAGACAGGAGCAGAAGCTAACTTCCGCGGATTTGAGGTGTACAGGTCAAATGCAGCGCAGGAATCATGGGAGAATATCGGTTTTGTAGAAGCCAGTGGAAATGCCGGCGGCAGTACTTACAGCCTCGTTGATTTCGCTCCAATGAATGGTGTGAATACCTACAGGCTTCGCCAGGTAGACCTGGACGGAACTGCGCGTTTCAGCAATATTGTGGCTGTAAACAATACGAACAGGAATACGGTGGTAACCACATATCCTAATCCTTTCCAAAGTGGGGTTCAGATCGTATTCAACGATTCGAAATTGCTGAACACCATAGCTACTGTTCGCAATATAACCGGTGCGAAAGTGGCTGAGGTCCGGCTGACAAATTATCGTCAGCAGGTCAACCTGTCGAACCTTGCAAAGGGCATGTACGTGATCAATTTCACTAATGGTGAAGTGATCAGGGTGCTGAAACAATAATAGTGTTCTTATTCAACGGAGACCGCGCCAAATGGTGCGGTCTTTTTTATACCATTCCCTGAAGAAATCAAAGTGCTCATTTTAAAAATTGTATCACTTTGTTTGTGTGTTGAATATTGAAGATTTTTGTGACATTCAGCTTGTGACAACTTCATTAATGTCACAAAAAAAATGTCACAACAAGTCATTCAACACGATAATGATTTCCATGTGATTACCAATGAGTTTATCTAAACTCATCAATAATTATAAAAATCATTAATATTAAAATTTGATTAACATCGATCCTTCTTCAAAAAAGGGTCTTATTCTTAATTTTGCAGTCGTCGTTTTCCAAATCTATATCCATATCCGCCGATCCTCCTGGACCCGGTTAACCTAAAAAACACGATAATATTTATGACTTTAAGATCCTTGAAGAAAAGCCTCCCATATGTTCTACCTGTATTCTTGATTTCAATTTCTCTAGCTTCCACACCTTCTTTACTGGCCACTAAGGCTGGTCCGGTTGTACCTGATCTTGAAATCCCGGCCCCCGTAGTAAAGGAAACAGAAGTAAATGTTTCTGAAAAAGCTGCTATGCTTTATGATGAACTGGAATTACAGAAGAAGGGACTTTCAGAAGATGCATTCATTTATGCTATGAAAGGATTTGACAAGCTGGTGAAAGAAGGAAAGGTTTCCAATAAAAGATTGCTCACCGTTGCAGATTTTACAAAATCTTCTGCTCAGAAACGATTCTTCGTTATCGACGTTAAAAATGAGAAGGTGCTATATCATACATGGGTTGCGCACGGTCGCGGTTCTGGTGGCGAGTTTGCCAATTCATTTTCGAATATTCCTGAAAGTTACCAGAGTAGCCTTGGATTTTACGTAACATCTGGAACTTATAATGGGAAAAATGGTTTCAGTATGCGTTTAGAAGGACTTGAGGCTGGCATTAACAGCAATGCTTTGAACCGGGCGATCGTTATCCACGGAGCCCCTTATGTAAGCCAGGGTTTCATAAATGCACGGGGATATATTGGCCGAAGTCACGGTTGCCCCGCACTTCCGGAAAATTTGAATAAGCCGATCATAGAGACGATAAAAGATGGTTCTCTCTTATTCATATACAGCACTAAGAATAATTACACGGAAAGGTCTCGTATTCTGAATGCCTGATCTATAGATTTATTGAACGGGCTGTCTCATTTGGGGCAGCCTTTTTTATTATATACCCCTTTTTCCACCCCAGGGGTCCACCATACCTCCTCCCCAATTTTAAGTTCGGAAATATTCCAATACAAGACAATCCCCCGAATTCGCTATTTAACATCACCAATATCCTTCACTTAACTTTCTTAATCTCACCCTTATATTTATTACTGACACACTTAATTTTTCCTGGTTCTTACCTATAATTCCTTCCAGCAATCCTTATTATAAAGCGGCTTACTACGTCGCTCCGCACTCTTTTCCTATCTTTATAAAAACCGATCACCTATGGATCTTAAGAAAACCCTTCGCGGAACCGGCTGTGCAGTTGTAACACCTTTTTCTGCAGATGGCGAAGTTGATTACCCCGCTCTTGAAAGGCTCTTAGAGCATTTAATCACCAATGGGATCAACTATATTGTTTCGCTCGGTACAACAGGGGAAACACCGGTATTGAATTCAGATGAAAAGAAAAAGATCACAGAATTCACCTCGAAGCAAATCAATGGCCGGGTGCCTCTTGTGATCGGTATCGGCGGAAATAATACGGCAGAATTAGTTGAATCGCTTAAAGAATTTCCGCTTGAAGATGCTGTAGCAGTGCTTAGCGCAAGCCCCTATTACAACAAACCTTCACAGGAAGGGCTATACCAGCATTATGTTCAGCTTGCGGAAGCTTCTCCAAAACCAATAATCCTTTATAATGTACCGGGCCGAACCGGAAGAAATATGTCGGCCGCTACCACGCTTCGACTTGCAGAGCATCCAAACATCGCAGGGATTAAGGAGGCAAGTGGGGACATAGTGCAATGCATGGAGATAATGCGGGGATGTCCTGAACACTTTCTGGTGATAAGTGGTGACGATGCGCTTGCGCTTCCACAAATTGCCTGCGGAATGGATGGTGTGATCAGCGTTGCAGCCAATTGTTTTCCATTTGATTTTGCTGCCATGGTGAATGCAGCCCTGAACCAGGATCTGAAGCAGGCAAAGCAATTGAATGATAAGCTCATGCCCGCTTACGATCTTATGTTCGCTGAAAATAATCCAGCAGGGGCTAAAGCCTTTCTCGCAGAAATGGGCATCATGCAAAATAATGTTCGCCTGCCGGTCGTTCCCCTTAGTAAAGAGCTTCATGCTAAGGTGAAAACTTACCTCGGAAAATAATGAAGGCACTGCTTCTAGCCATATTCGTATTAAGTATCCAGCAGTCGTGGTCACAATTCACACTTTCCATAAAAGTTGAGGACGATCAGCTGCTTGTAGGCGATCACCTCGCCATCAAAGGCTTTGTAGTTTCCAGGGACACAACAATTGTTAGCGCGGTTAGACTCCTGGATAGTGATATCGATATTGATGTCCCCGTTTATCCTGGAAATGTTAGTTATAAGCTTGAAATAATTCATTCGAGAGGTGACCTGGACCTTGCTCTCTCTTATGCTGGTAAGTATGAGGCATCCGCAGATACATTAATAAAATTTTCCTCACCTGCAGATGAAGTTGCGCCTTCCCATGTAATTGAGATGCCAGGTATTAATGCTGATCTGAATACTTTCCTGCCCGGCAATTATGACGCGAAAAAAAGCCTTCCGCATATTCTTTTTGTGACGTGGAAGAATAAATTATTAAAGCATGAGAATGCTTGGTGGACAGGCATTTTGGAAGAAAGGCAAGCCATAGTGACCAGGGTGAATATCGCCAGTAATATTGATACGATCTCTCTAAATGATATTTCTTCCTTTATTGCCGATACTGTTTCACATTCTATTCGCAGGAAATTTTCCCTGCTTCCTGGAAGAGAGAATTTTATCATCACGGGGGAAGGGTTTGGTGCTACCATTGCACTTTCCGCAATACTGGACCATGAAGGAACCTTTGGGAGATCCGGTATCTTCCTTCCAAGTTTCAATAATCTTACTGAAGAGGCGATGGATAAAGTGAAGAAGCATGCTTCTAATGCCAACGGGATGTTCTTTTTCTATAATGGTGCACAGCCTGATGTTGAAGACAGGAAATTCACATCGCGGATAATGGATGCCCTTGGTGCCGGTTCACGCTCCCTGATCTATGTTGTACACGATGAAGTCCGATCTGACAATACAGGCGACTGGAAAAAATGGTTCCCGGAATTTTATCGCTGGGTATTCAGCAACGGGTTGAACTATATTATAAGATAATCTCTCCCCGGGGAACTGGCGTTCCCGCCCCAAAAGAAAGTTAGGGAACAAAAATCCATTAACCGGTAAATAAACATTTAACCCGGATAAACTCCTCAATCAGACGAGGAACTGTCGTTCCCGCCCCAAATAAAAGTTAGGAATCAAAAATCCATTAGCCGGTAAATAAACGTTTAACCCGGATAAACTCCCCAATCAGACGGGGAACTGGCGTTCCCGCCCCAATTGATAGTTAGGAATCAAAAATTCATTAGCCGGTAAATAAACGTTTAACCCGAATAAACTCCCCAATCAGACGGGGAACTGGCGTTCCCGCCCCAAATAAAAGTTAGGGAACAAAAATCCATTAGCCGGTAAATAAACATTTAACTCAAATAATTCCTCCAGCCGGGTAGGGTAGTTCATTCCCGGACCTGCCTCCTGGTCCTTATTTAGCCTTCTGTCCTACCTGGTAGCAGCATCCTTCAAGGGCGAGCTCTGTGTTCGGAAAGATCTCCAGGGTTTCTTTCAGGAATTCATCAAGATTTTCATACTTGGAAGAAAAATGGCCGATGATCAGTCTGCCGGCATTGGCGAGCTTTGCTATGGATCCGGCCTGTTTGGTGGTGGAGTGAAAACGTTTAAAGGCATGTTCAGCCAACCCGTCGAGGTAGGTGGTCTCATGATAAAGTAGATCAACATTCTTAACCCTGTCGGCCAGTTCTTCATGAAACAAAGTATCGGCACAATAAGCATAGGTGCGCGGCTCCGGAGCTTTTACGGTTACTTCATCATTTGGAATGATCGTTCCTTTTGCATGGATATAATCCTTGCCGGATTGAAGAACAGGATAATGATTTTCCGGGATGCCATATGCTTTTGCACGGGCCGGGTCAACGCTTCTCGGGTTTCTTTTTTCCCGGAACAGGAAGCCGTAGCAGGGAATGCGGTGTTGTACAGGAAAACAGCTAACTTCTATATGCGTGTCGTTGTGGATCACGCCTTCACCTTCTATGGTGTGGAAGTAAAGCGCATAGGGCAAAACGGTATCAGCAGCGGATAACTGAAGTTTGATGATCTCTTCAAGACCTGCCGGCGCATGAATATGCAGGTCATCAATCCTGTTGGTGAGACCCATGCTGTTGATGAGGCCAATAAGCCCGTAGTAATGATCGCCGTGCAGGTGAGAAATAAAGATATGATGGATCCGGCTGCGTTTTATTTTGTAACGCGAAAGCTGGAGCTGGGTACCTTCACCGCAATCGATCAGGTAAGTATCATGATCTGTCTGGAGTACCTGCGCTGTCGGATTCCTGCCGAAGGCAGGAAGAGCTGAATTGCTTCCCAGGATCGTTAGCGCAAACATCAGTTATCAAAATTATCGTCAAGCAATTCTCTTTCTATCTCCTCCATCTGGATGATGTCCCACGCCTCACTTTCTGTCGGCGTTACATTCATTGTTTCGAGGAAGCCCGGACGGTCAAATTCTTCTTCTACTGCAGAACTGAGGCAACATACCACAAATGACAGATTATTCTCATAAAATTCCTGCTGGATTTCTGCTATTCTTGCTGCCAGGATTTTGTCGATATGCTGTACCGTCTCCATGTTCAAAACCACATGGGGCACCGCTTCCGCCATCCTTCCCTTAAGAAGGTCCGTAAATTCCTCTGCCATATTAGCAGAAAGCACCGCCTCTTCAGGTGCTATGACAGTGAATTTTTCTTTGGTATCTATTTTGACTATCATCAAGTAAGGATGGGATGTAAAATAATTAATTTTTGATGCCCGTAAGTTCTTTATCAGGTTATCCGACGAAAAAAAATCCGGTTGATGGTGTTTCAACATTTAACAGCCCTTTTCAGATTTAACCCTATAAAAAAGCGTCATAAATATTACGAAAAGTTTACTTTTCAACATATCAACATTTTGGATTCCATCACAACTAATACAGGCGTATAATCGTTATTATTGTAACAACTAAATCTACCGGGAATGGATAATAATTTTTCAATACAGGTTAAGGAGATCATTAGCTACAGCAGGGAAGAAGCCCTGAGGCTGGGCAATGATTTCATCGGTACCGAACACCTGGTTCTCGGGCTCATCCGTGATGGAGATAATACCGCTATCAAAATACTGAAATCGCTTAACGTGGATCTATTTGAGCTGAGGAAGGAAATAGAAATGGCGGTGAAGGATAAGACCGGGAAGAATATTGCCAATATAAATTCGCTGCCGCTTACAAAACAGGCAGAGAAGGTGATAAGGATAACCGTGCTCGAAGCAAAATCGCTTAAGAGCGCTACCGTGGAAAGTGAACACCTTATGCTTTCCATTCTGAAGAACAAGGAGAATATCGCCACCCAGATACTGAGCCAGTACGAGGTGGATTATGATATATTCAAAACGGAACTGGGCTTCGTGACCAGCAATCCGCCACAGGCTGAATTCAATGATGAAGAGGATTTTGATGAAGAGAGGAAACAATTCGGCCAGTCGTCTCGTTCACAAAAAGCAGGGGCGAATGCGCCCAAAACCAAAACGCCGGTGCTCGATAATTTCGGAAGGGATATCACCAGGCTGGCAGAGAACGGATCGCTTGATCCAATCGTTGGTCGCGAGAACGAGATCGAAAGAGTATCACAGATCCTAAGCCGCCGTAAAAAGAATAACCCGATCCTTATCGGTGAACCAGGCGTGGGTAAGACTGCCATTGTAGAAGGCCTTGCATTACGTATCGTGCAGAGAAAAGTTTCGCGCGTATTGTTCGACAAACGCGTGGTGAGCCTCGATCTTGCAGCGCTGGTTGCGGGAACCAAATACCGCGGACAATTTGAGGAGCGTATGAAAGCCATCATGAATGAACTGGAAAAGAATCGTGATGTGATCCTGTTCATCGATGAGATCCATACGATCGTGGGCGCCGGTGGAGCAAGCGGTTCTCTTGATGCATCAAATATTTTCAAGCCTGCTCTCGCCCGTGGCGAACTGCAATGCATCGGTGCTTCTACGCTGGATGAATACAGGATGCATATCGAAAAGGATGGTGCACTCGACCGTCGTTTCCAGAAGGTAATGGTGGAACAGCCATCAGTGGATGAGGCGATCGAGATCTTGAACAATATCAAGAATAAATACGAAGATTATCACAACGTTACTTATAGCAAGGATGCGATTGAAGCTTGTGTGAAGCTGAGCGACCGTTATATGACCGACAGGTTGCTGCCGGACAAAGCGATCGACGTACTGGATGAAGTTGGTGCACGCAAGCATATCAAGAACATCAACGTTCCTGAAAATATCATTGAGCTTGAAAAGAAGATCGAAGACATCAAGCTTGAAAAGAACAAAGTGGTGAAGAGCCAGAAGTTTGAAGAGGCCGCTTCGCTGCGTGATACGGAAAAACGTTACCAGGAGCAGCTCGAAAAAGCTAAAGCGGAATGGGAAGAAGAGAGCAAGACAAAACGGTACCCGATCGAAGAGGAAGACATCGCTGAAGTGGTGCACATGATGACGGGTATTCCTGTGAAGAGAATGGTACAGGCAGAAACGGAAAAACTTCGCCGCATGGCCAACGACCTTGAAGGCGCCGTAATAGGTCAGCAGGATGCGATAACCAAGGTGGTGAAAGCGATCCAGCGTAACAGGGTGGGACTGAAAGATCCGAAGAAACCGATCGGTACATTCATATTCCTGGGACCTACCGGTGTGGGTAAGACAGAACTTGCGCGTTCGCTTGCACGCCATATGTTCGACAGCGAAGATGCTTTGATCCGGATCGACATGAGTGAGTATATGGAGAAGTTCACGGTGAGCCGCCTTATCGGTGCACCTCCGGGATATGTTGGTTATGAAGAAGGCGGACAACTTACTGAACGCGTAAGAAGAAAACCTTACAGCGTGATTCTGCTCGACGAGATCGAGAAAGCACACCCGGATATCTATAATATATTATTGCAGGTGCTGGATGATGGTCAGCTTACTGACGGTCTTGGCCGCAAGGTTGATTTCAAGAATACGCTCATCATCATGACCTCGAATATCGGTGCACGCCAGTTGAAGGATTTCGGTGATGGAGTAGGTTTTGCAACCGCTTCACGCCAGGAGCAGGCGGAAGAGAACAGCAAGGCGATCATTGAAAAGGCGCTTAAGCGTACTTTCAGTCCTGAATTCCTGAACCGTATCGACGACGTGGTAATGTTCAATTCCCTGACAAGGGAGAATATTTTCGAAATCATCGATATCCTGATGAAGGGCGTAATGCACAGGCTGAAAAACCTGGGCTTCTCACTGGAGCTTACCGATGATGCAAAAGATTTCATCGCGGAAAAAGGATTCGACAGCCAGTTTGGTGCAAGACCATTGCACAGGGCCATACAGAAATATCTTGAAGATCCGCTGGCAGAAGAGATCCTGAACATGACGATCAAACCAGGCGATGTAATGATAGCAGAACTGGATAAAGAAAATCAGAAGCTGAAATACAAAATAAAAGAAGAACCTAAGAAGAGAGAGAAAAAATCGGAAGCAGGTCCAAAGCCTGAGGAAAAATAAAACGATCTGCGGTGAAAGCCGCAGATTTTTTTTGGAACAATATTTTCGGAATTTTTTAAATTGTTCCATCGATGGAACATTGAGGAATTTGATTTTTAAATTGTTCCATTCCTGCGTGAATCTGCGGAAAAATCAGCGAAGATCTGCGGGAAACAATTTCTTGTGGTAAGAGTTCCCGCTGATAAACGCAGATCTGGACGCGGATGTTCGCAGATTGCATGAATTTCTTTTTGTATTCCCTCATTTTTGAAGCAATTTTGTACAGATGTCGAAGAAGAATGTGATCATAACAATCGACGGCTTTTCATCCTGCGGCAAAAGCACCCTTGCAAAGCAACTTGCCAATGCACTCGGTTATGTATACATCGACAGCGGCGCCATGTACAGGGCGATCACGCTTTTTTTTATGCGTAATCATATCGACTGGACCAACACCGACAAGGTGATTGAGGCACTGCAACAGATACATCTACATTTTGAATACAATCCTAAGTCCGGGAAATCAGAAATGTTCCTTAACGATGAGAACGTGGAATATGTGATCCGCGACCTGGTAATAGCGGAAAAAGTGAGCGAAGTGGCTGCGATTCCGGAGGTAAGATCCTTCGCAGTTGCCCAACAGCAGAAGATGGGAAAAAAAAGAAGCACGATCATGGATGGCAGGGATATCGGTACCACTGTATTCCCTGATGCAGACATAAAGATCTTCATGACGGCCGATATTCACGTGCGCGTTGAAAGAAGGTTCAAAGAACTCTACGAAAAAAACCCGAACATCACGCTGGAGGAAGTAACAGCCAATCTCGAAATGCGAGATTATATTGATTCCAACCGGGAAGTCAGCCCGTTACGCAGGGCAGAAGATGCGGTCCTTCTTGATAACACTAATATCACCATGGATGAACAGCTTGATTTCGCGATGAACCTGGTGCGGAAGAAAGGTCTGCTCGAATCGGTTTCTAATTAGCATTGAAGTTCATAAATAGTTCCCGCAGATTCACGGAGATCAATTCGCAGATTCTCGCAGAAAAGTTTAATAAAAGATCAGCGAAAATTTGCGGGAAGATCAGCGAAAATCTGCGATACAATCTGCGCAGATCTGCGGGAACCATTTCTTACCTGGATGCACTTACCTCCACCAGTTTATCGATCACCTTATCCACCACAGCATCCGGGCAACTGGCGCCGCTCGTTAATAAAATTGTGGGAATGGCATTATTTCTAAGGAAGTTCTCCGTTATTTTCTCCGAATGCGAATGCAGATCGAAATGCCGGATGATATTCCCGGTGATATTCTCTTCGCTTTTTATAAAATAGGTAGGAAGTTTTTCTTCGCAGAGTTCCACGAGGTGTGAAGTATTGCTGCTGTTATAACCGCCAACAACTATTGCAAGATCTGCAGGGGTTTCCAACATACCGTACACTGCACTCTGGTTATCGTTGGTCGCATAGCAAAGTGTATCACGGGTATCTGCAAAGTATGCTTCAAGTCCTTTATCAGCCACACCGTGCTTTTCGATCATTACCTGTTTCAGGTAATCCGAGATGGCCTGGGTATCCGATGCCAGCATGGTAGTCTGGTTAACCACGCCGATCCTTTTCAGGTGTTGGGCAGGATCGAAGTTTTCAGAAAATCGGTTAGGAAATGTTCCAGCAAAATCATTTATGGATCTTTTTCCTGAAATGAATTCACCCAGAATGATCGCTTCCTGCATATCATTGATCACAAGTGTAGGGGTGCTTGCTGCAGCATGAGAGAATGTTGCACGGGTTTCTTCGTGGGTGGGTTTGCCGTGCACTATAACGGTGTAGCCCTGCTTCGCGATCTGTTCGCTGCGGTTCCATACTTTCTCCACGAACGGGCAGGTGGTATTGTATTTTTCGATCTCGATGCCTTTTCCCCTCAGTTCTTCTTCGATCTTCAGTGTTGTTCCGAAAGCGGGAATGAGCACGATGTCATTTTCCCGGAGAGATTCAAAAGGGATGACCTGGTTGCCCCTGGTGTCCTGCAGAAATTCAACCCCGCGTTCCTTAAGATCTTTATTCACCAACGGGTTGTGGATCATTTCACTCAGCAGGAAAATTCTTTTTCCAGGGTTTTCATCAATGGTGCGGAATGCAATTTCAATGGCATTCTCCACCCCGTAACAAAAGCCAAAATGCCTTGCCAGGTAAATATGAACACTTCCGAGATCAAGAAATGAAGGGGTGAAATCCTTCTTCATCTTGTCGGCCTTCTTACGCTCTTCTTTTATCGCTGCAATTCTTGGGCTCCGGTAAGTGTGGGGAATAGTAAATTGCTTCATTATTGGCTGCAAAGTTAACACCATCAGATGAAACATTTCCCGGGCCCATCCTTTCTTAACCATTCCAATATTTACGAGGTAAATATCCGCCAGTTCACGCCGCAAGGCACTTTCCATGCTTTTATGGAGCATTTGCCGCGGTTAAAGGATATGGGGGTGGAAATATTATGGTTAATGCCGGTTCATCCTATCGGTTTTCCGAACCGCAAGGGTTCTATGGGAAGTTATTACAGCATCAGCGATCATAAAGGAATAAACCCGGAGTTTGGAAATTTTGATGATTTCCGTGCATTGGTAAATACAGCCCACGAGATGGGCATGAAAGTGATCCTGGACTGGGTGGCTAACCATGCGGCATGGGATCATGTGTGGACGAAAACCAACCCCGAATTTTTTGTGCGCAATGAAAATGGATTTGTCTCCCCATACGACTGGACGGATGTGATACAGATCGATCATAATAATCATGACCAGCAAAATGCAATGATCGATGCCATGAATTTTTGGGTGAAGGAATTTAAGATCGATGGGTTCCGTGCAGATCTTGCACATCTTACTCCACTTGCATTCTGGATAAAAGCACGTCATGAAGTCGACTCGGAAAATAAACTGGTATGGCTGGCAGAGTCGGAAGAACCTTCTTATGCTGAAGCCTTCGACATTTTATTTACCTGGAAATGGATGCATTTCGCACAGGAGCATGTGGGAAAAAGAAATGGTGAAACGTTCCGGGATTTTCTTTTGTCGGATACTATTCCGGGGTTGCGTTTATTCTTTATTTCCAACCACGATGAGAACAGCTGGAACGGAACGGAGTATGAAAAATATGGGATCTATGCGCAGGCGTTGGCAGTGCTTAGTTGCACCTGGAAACATTCTATTCCGTTGATCTATTCAGGGCAGGAGATACCAAACCAAAAACGATTGCAGTTTTTTGAGAAGGATCATCTCGAATGGAAAGAACCGAAGCTGCATGAATTTTATAAAACGTTGTTGCAGCTCAGGAGATCTGAACTATTTTCTACAGAAGCTGCGTTCAGTGTTTTAGATGCTGCTCCTGGGTTGTTTGTTTATAAAAGGGAAATGAACGATGGAAGCTTAATTGTTATCCTGAATTTTTCAGGAAGTACATCGGCGTATCCGGTACCTGGTAATTATATTGATGTTTTTACGGGCACGGCTGTTAGTGATGGTGAGTTGATGATTGAGCCAGCAGGGTACCAGGTTTTATTGAGATAGAATTAACTAGCCTGCGGGTTTAGTGAAAGTAACTAGCTCCCCCGAAAAAAGGTTCCCGCAGATTTTCGCTGATGTTTTCGCAGATTAACGCCGATTTTTTTATCTTTTTTGCAGTTTTTAAAGGAAAAAAACGGGCTGTATTTTTTACAGCCCGTTTCGTATTTCATCTTTCGTATTTCTTACTTAATTATCCAGTGTTACCGGGTATTCATACAAGCCATCATAGCCAGGATAGAAACCGGTGATCGTTATCGATCTCTCTGCACCAATAAGTTCTTTCATCTGCTCTACTGAATTCGCATTCTTTCCATTGATCTTAAGAATGATGAAACCATCTTTCATCCTTGTCTGGTCGTGGATGGCGCCTGGGTTGATCCTTCTTACAATTACACCGCCTTTCACGCCCAGTTCCTGTGCTTTGGCTGCAGGAAGGGTAATGAATTCCGCTCCTAAAGTTTCAAAAAGCGTATTGCGGGTAACAATATCATAGGTACCTGCCTTATTCTTGAGCGCTACGGTCACTGTTGTTTCCTTGTTGTCTCTCATGTACGTTACCGGAACTTTGTCGCCCGGCTTATACCTGCTGATCTGTTCCTGCAATTCCGCACTGCTGCTTATCTCAACGCCATTGATCTTCTTAATGATATCTCCCTTGCGGATGCCGGCTTCGTAAGCACCTCCATCTTTCGGAATATCTGATACATAAATACCAAAAGCATTCAAAGGAATTCCTTCCCTTCTCTTTTGTTCATCAGTATAATCGGTGGCATTTATGAAATTGATCCCTAAATAGGCTCTCTGTACAGTTCCGAACTTGATAATATCGTCTACAACCTTTTTCACGATATTCACCGGGATAGCATAGGAATAACCTGAGTAATATCCTGTTGGAGAAGCGATCGCCGAGTTTACTCCTATAAGTTTTCCTTCAGTATTCACCAATGCTCCACCACTGTTTCCCATATTCACTGCCGCATCGGTCTGGAGGTAGGATTCCACGCCGCCACCAGGGTTCCCGCTACGATCGCGGTTCAAACCCAGGCTTCTTGCTTTCGCACTCACAATGCCTGCAGTAACGGTTGTTTCAAGATTCAGGGGATAACCGATCGCAAGAACCCACTGGCCGATCTTAACATCGTCGGAGTTGCCATATACCAGGTAAGGAAGACCTGAAGCTTCGATCTTGATCACTGCCAGGTCGTAGGATGGATCGGTGCCGATTACAGTTGCTTTATAAGTCTTCTTATTTGCGAGCGTTACGTTTATCTCATCCGCGTTGTTTACCACGTGGTTATTGGTAACAATAATTCCCTGGTCGCTGATGATCACACCAGACCCGGAAGCTCTTTGTTCAGGAATGGTACCGCGACCTCCAAATAATTGTTCGAACATTTCATCATCGAAGAAATCGCTGAAAGGATTCTGCCTTACCCGCGGAAGCCCGTTCGATGCTTTTGCATTCGTTTTCGTTTTAATGTGTACCACTGCCGGGATGGAAGCAGAAGATGCCGCGGTGAAATCTACATTGTTGGGAGGATTGGTGCCGTCATATAAACCTGCATAACGGTAATTTGCAGGGAATTCCCCAGGTTGCTGGCCACCATAGGAATTATCCTGCCTGAAAAACTTGCCATAGCCCCAGATCATACCAAAGGTGGTGAGGGCGCTGATCATTACGGTCAACAATACATTCTTAGTCTTCATTCTCAGGATTTTATTATTTATTTCTTAAGGCTCAAATGATATGCCTGCCTTACAAAATAAGCACGGACTGACAAATTGATCATTGCCGCCTGCCACGTTTAACATTAAATTAGTAAGACTTTCGTAGATCGTCTATAAAGATAGTAAAAACTGCATTGTATCCACCCCGTCTGCATAGGTAAAAAGTCCCGGTTCCTGGCTGCTTCCGAAGGGTAAAAAGCCCTGGCCGGTTACGCATTGCAGGTCGGGCGAGGAGGTCATCTCTTCCAGGTCTGCCTGGTTTTTATAATGGCGGTAATGAACCACACTTATGGCGCTGAACGGAGAATCATTTTCCCTCAGCAGGGTTGACCCATTCGTCATGTAAAAAAGATTATTCATCAGCAGGAGGGAAAGCTGGTAATCATAATTGCTTTTGTATTTGTGATGGTCCATGAAGTATTCGTACCGGTTGAAGGAATTCAGCAGGGGAATGAAATCATATCCTTCAGGAACCAGGATGCTGCTTACACTGCGGCAACCCAGGCCAAAATAAAGATGGATATCATCCGATAAGGCTGCAAGTTCACTTTCACTTTCCATGCCGGTAAGCACAGCCATGGAGGTTTTGTTTCTCCGGATGATGTTGGGATAACTTCCAAAGTACTGTTCAAAATATCTTGAACTGTTGTTGCTTCCCGTAGCAATGAAGGCATCACTTCCTTTCAGCACTTCCTCGATCCGGATATATTTCCTGATCTCGGGGTCTATCTCGTAAAGTTTTTCTACAAGGTGTTTCGTTAGCACATCATCTTTCGATGAAAGTTTTATCGCCTGGTAATGCCCGGCAATGAATGTTGCAAGAAGATCATGAAATCCGACCATCGGGATATTTCCTGCCATAACGATCCCAACCACCTTCGGGGAAATATTATCATCGAGACTGTAATGCTTTGACCATTTGATGAGTTCTTCGCGGTCAAGGAATTTTTCAGCAATGTTCCTGGATGCAATATCGATGAACTCCGGGATGAACCATGAATTCGAGATGGCGGCCCTTTCCTTTGCTGAGATCCATTCATTAGCGCCTGTCATCATATATTTTCCCAACAGGCCCATAGCCTCAATTCTCTGTTGTAATTTCATGGTGTTCTTATTAAATTGCACGCAAATTAAGGCACATGGCTATAAAGATCACGGATGAATGTATCAATTGCGGAGCGTGCGAACCAGAATGCCCGAACAATGCTATCTATGAAGGAGGAGTTGAGTGGGCCATCGCAGACGGAACCTCGGTAAAAGGCGATTACACTTTAATGGATGGAACGGTGATCGATGCCGATAAACGTAATCCTCCTGTTGCTGTGGACACATATTATATAGTACCCAATAAATGCACAGAATGCCAGGGCTTCCATGAGGAGCCACAGTGTGCTGCAGTTTGCCCGGTTGATTGTTGTGTTCCGGATGAAATGTACCAGGAAACTGTGGAAGAACTGCTGGTAAAGAAGGAGCGGCTTCATATATAATAGAAATGTTCTTGATCAGAGGGCGGGAGTTCACACTTTCGCTCTTTTTTTTAAATATGCACTATGCGAACCTTTTTGTTCATTCTCAGCCTATTCCTCATTTCATGTTCCGGAAAGGATAAAAGATCCAATGAGGTCAATCCTTTCGAAGAACGTATAAAATTACTGGAAGCCGACAAGGCCTTTTCCAGGATGAGTGAAGAAAACGGGATGAAGAATGCCTTCATTGAATACATCGACAGCAACGGGGTGCTGCTTCGACCCGGCTATACTCCCATCCAGGGAGCAAATGCGATCGATTACCTGATCCAGCAGGACGACACAGGCTTCACCTTTAAATGGCAACCGCACAATGCCGTTGTTTCCGCACAGGGTGATATGGGTTTTACCTATGGAGTATATGCAATCGAGCCGAGGAACGACAGCATAACCTACGGAACCTACGTAACCATCTGGAAACGCCAGCAAGACGGTTCCTGGAAATTCATCCTGGATTCCGGCAACGAAGGGATAGGGGATTACTAGGAAGTTTATTGTTGATTATTTATTGTTGATTGTTAAGACCTTCAACCCTGAACATTAAACTTTAAACGCTGAACTTTTTAAAACCCTCCTTAACAATTATTTCCCTTTCTTTGTTACGATGAATAAACGGACCATTGCCCTGGTAACCGGTGGGTATTCTGGTGAAGCTGTAATCAGCTATAAAAGTGCGGAAAGCATCCGGAAAAATATTGATGAAGACAAGTGGGATTGTTATGTTATAGATATCCGGCAGGATGCATGGTGCTTCAGGGATAATGAAGGAAAAGAACATCCGGTTGACCGGAATGATTTCTCCCTGGTGATCAATGGCAAAAAGATAAACTTCGACGCAATACTTTTGGGACTTCACGGAACACCAGGCGAGGACGGGAAACTCCAGGGTTATTTTGACTGCCTGAACATTCCATACACGTCATGTAATGCCGCGACTTCAGCCATCACTTTTAATAAAAAGTATACTGTTGCAGTGGCTGGTTCGGCAGGGATAAATGTTGCCCGGTCGATCCAGTTATTCCATGATATTCCATTCCGGGCAGATGATATCCGTACCTCGCTCAGCTTTCCCGTTTTTGTAAAACCGAATAATGGTGGCAGCAGTATTGGAATGAGCAAGGTTTCAGATCCCTCGAAACTGGAGGCTGCAATTGAAAAAGCATTCCGGGAAGACAACCAGGTGCTGGTGGAAGAATTCATTGAGGGAAGGGAGTTCACCATCGGGGTGTTCAAAACAAAGAACAGTATCATTCCCTTGCCCATCACCGAGATCATCACGGATAATGAATTCTTTGATTTTGAAGCAAAATATGAAGGCGCCAGCAGGGAAATAACCCCGGCCGAGGTGGATGAAATTGTTGCAGGTAAAGTTCGCGAAACTGCGCTTAATGTTTACAGGATATTTAATTGTAACGGTGTGGTCCGGATGGATTTCATCTATAATGAATCAAAATCCGAACCTTTCCTGCTCGAAATAAATACAGTTCCGGGGCAAAGCGAAGCTAGCATAGTTCCGCAACAGGTACGGGCGATGGGCTGGACACTGAAGGATTTTTATTCTGCTTTGATTGAAGATTGTCTAACTTAATTTTATTACGTGTTTAAATTTCTGACATCACGGCCATTCTGGGTAAACCTGCTTGCAGCGATATTTTTCGTGGTGCTTATCGTATTCATCTTCCTGCAGTTACTTGGATTGATAACGCGTCATGGTGAATACCTTACCGTTCCTTCCGTGACCGGGAAGCAGACTTCGGAAGCCGTTAAGTTCCTGGAGGATAAAGGTTTCGAGGTGATTATCCAGGATTCAGTTTATGTTGATACCGCTCAGAAAGGTATTGTGCTGAAACAGCTTCCTGATCCCAACAGCACCGTAAAAGTGAACCGCACAGTATACCTTACAGTGAACCGGGTGTCATTGCCGCTCGTGGAAATGCCCGCCCTGGAAGGAAAGACCTATTCATTCGCGCTCGAAATTCTCCGACGCAGCCACCTTGAACCTGGTGACACTACGCATAAGCCAGACTTTATGCGAGGCTCAATTCTGGAACAACTTTATAAAGGAAACAAGATTACCTCCGGTACACGAATTCCATGGGGCAGCAAAATTGACCTGGTGATCGCAGGCGGTCTTGAAGATATTCGCATACAGGTACCTGATGTAATCGGGATGACATTCGGTGAAGCCCGGATCATTCTTGAACAAACTGGTGTGGCTGTCGCGGTTATCCCAGACCCTGATGTAAAGGATACCGTTGGAGGATTCGTTTACCGGCAAAGCCCGCCGCGATTCGCTGAAGGCGGTGAGCCGGTTTATATCCAGCCGGGACAATTAATGGACATCTGGATCTCCCGGGAAAAGAAAGTTCAGCGCGATTCAACAGTAAATTTTTAACAATGGAACAGATCACTATAAGCACCCTGAAAGAAAGGCTCGAAAAAAATGATCAGCCGGTATTGGTAGACGTTAGGGAACCCCACGAAAGGGAAGAATTTAATATCGGCGGACTTCACATTCCTCTCGGCAGGATCATGAGCATGCAGGCGGAAGAACTCGAAGAAATGAAGGAAGACGAGATCATTCTTTACTGCAGGTCGGGGCAGCGCAGCATGCAGGCCGCGCTTATGCTCGAAACCATGGGCTTTAAGAATGTAAAGAACCTTGAAGGCGGCATGCTTGCCTGGCAGGCTTCCTGATCTGCAAACCTATTTCAGTTTAATATTCACTCCCGCCATAAAATTGAACGGAGCCATCGGGTAATAAAAATTCTCGGTGACCAGTTCATTCCCATAATAATAACTGAACGTATACCCATTGGCTTCATAAAGTTGCGAGAAGATATTGTTGAAATTGGTGAAAAGCGTAATGTCTGACTTCTTCTTCCGGATCCTGTACGCAAGCCGAAGGTCGGTTACCGTATAGGGATCAAGGCTGCGGGCCTTATTTCCTGTATTGTCCATATACTGACGCGAAACAGTCCTGTTTGATATCCCTGCTTCAAAACGCGGAGTGAATTTGTAATTCACACTCACGAGCGAGGTCGCTGAAGGCGAAAAAGCAATAGGGCTTTCGCGGTAGAATTTTGTTTGCTGGCCGCCATTATCATAATCATCCAGGAATTCTGTAAAGTCTTTCACCCTGTTCTCACTCATCGTAAGATTCGCTGCTGCACTGAGTTTGCCCAGTTTGTATGTTCCTTCCAGTTCAACCCCTCTCCTGAAACTGCTTTTAATATTCGTTCTGGTATAGGCCCCCACATCGTTTATCCTTCCTGTTAGCACAAGCTGGTCCTTGTAAAGCATATAAAAGAAATTCACCCCCGCTGACCATCTCTTATTGGCAAACCTGTAGCCTGCCTCAAAATCATCAAGGTATTCTGGCCTGGGTCTTTCTGAAGCAGATTCAAAATCATCCCGGTTTGGCTCTTTGCTTGCCCGTGAATAGGAAATGTAAGACTGATGGTTTCCTTCCTGGTATGTAAGTCCTGCCTTTGGGTTAAAGAAACTGAACTCATTTTTTTGAATGATGGATGGTGAATTACGGAAGCCGTAGATGTCGTACAAAACTTTTCTTCCCTGGAGGTCAAGATAAGTATAGAAGTTCCGTGAGATCCTTTCAGTGTATTTAATGAATAACGCGGCATCATTCTTTTCAGCATTATTTGAATACCATCTATGGTCTTTCGGAACAGAAGGAACATCTGATGCGAGTACCTGGCCATAATGTTTTCCATCATAGAAGGAAATGTTGCCGCCTGCGATAATGCTTCTGCGGGCATTATTATATTCAGCGGAAAATATGGTTCCGTAATAATAATTATCAAGCCAGAGTCTTCTTTCCAGATCAGTGGTGGTGATCAGTTCCGAGCCGTTGAAGTATGGCTCCACTCCATAATCTTCCAGGTCCTCATCGCTTTTGTATTGCTGGTAATAACCTTTTCCACGGATAAGAAATGCGCCGATTCCTGCTTTTATCCTATTTACTGAAGTATTATAAAAAAGCTGGTAATGTGTCTGTGTGTAACGGTCCACTTCATCTTTGTAAGGTGTGCCGTCTTTTTCTGTTCCGGCGGAATTATAGGTGCGGTTTGTTTTCAGCAGGTATTCCGGAACCCCGTTCCATGCCTGGTAGGTTTTTTCCCTTCCTGAAAATATATTGAGTCGTATGGAGTGTTTTCTTTTTGCATAAAAAGCAGAAGTATAGAAAGATTGCAGGCCCGAAGAAGCGCGATCAATATATCCGTCGCTCATTATATTGCTTAACCTTCCTGAAAGGGACAGATCTCCCATCTTCCCGGTATTGAGCACCACGGTATTTTTTATAGTGCCATACGATCCCGCAGCGTTATTCAGTTCAACAGATCTTTCAGAAATTTCATTAGTGCTGATATTCACGGATGCACCGAATGCGCCAGGACCGTTCGTGGAGGATCCTGCTCCACGCTGAACCTGGATGCTCCCGGTGGAAGAAAGCAGGTCGGGCAGATCTACGAAAAAAGTTCCCTGGCTTTCTGCATCGTTGAAAGGCACCCCGTTGATGGTAACATTCACCCGGCTCGCATCGGAGCCGCGCACTCTCAACCCGGTATAACCCACGCCATTGCCTGCATCCGAATAGGCGATGATCGATGGAGTGTTGGCAAGAATAAAGGGAAGGTCAACACCGGTATTCGTCCGTTCGATCTCTTCCTTCCGGATGATGGATTTTGCAACAGGGGTTTTTTCTCCCGCGCGAATTGAAGTTATCTCCACGCCGGAGAGGGTGGTTGTGTCTTGCAGGTTTTGGGAATAGCCAATACGGAAAAGGCATAACGCAGCCAGGGCAATGTGTTTCATCATAAATATTTGGCTGAATTCCCGGGAAGATCCGGTAAGTGTCACTCCCTTCGCAGGCATTATCCTGTTCAGGTTATACGGGTATGATCTCAGCCTTCCTGGTTAGGAAAGCACCCCGGAAACTCAGTGAGTAAATAAATCGCTGCAAGTTAGATATTTTTTCACCCACCTGTAACTTTTTGCCAGCTGATGCGTATAACCCTGAAAATTGCATATGAAGAATATATTATTGATGCTGGGTATGGGATTGTTCCAGCCCTTGTTTGCACAAAAGCAGGTAGTTGTTGATCCGAACGCCCAGGTTAGGGTTATCCAGGGATCATTCAGGGCACTATCCGTTTCCAGTGGAATAGAAGTTTTCCTTAACCAGGCAGATGAATACGGACTGGCGGTTTCTTCATCGCGCGAAAAGAACATAGACCAGATCATGACAGAGATCGTGAATGGCGAACTGAAGATATACCTGAAAGATAAGTCGCTAAGGATCGGGAATCAAAAGTACCGCGCCTATGTAGCTGCGCCAGGTATCGATAAGATCCGGGTAAGTTCTGCTTCTGATGTGGTGATCGCCGGTGTTTGGAAAGCCGATTCTTTAAAAATAAATGTTTCCTCTGCCAGCGACCTGGTGGGAGAATTGGATGTGAAATACCTGAGAGTGAACGTTTCAGGAGCATCGGACGTGATCTTATCCGGTAAAGCGGACGCGGTAAAAATGGATGCCTCCGGCGCAAGTGATATAAAAGCTTTTAATCTCTCGGCAGGAACAGGGCACCTCGATGCAAACGGAGCATCAGATATCCAGGTAACTGTAACAGGTGAGCTGAATGCTGAGGCTTCAGGGGCCAGTTATATAAAATACCGGGGATCCGCAAACGTAGTTCAGTCGAACGTTTCAGGGTCTTCTACGATCAAAAAAGGAAAATAATTTGTTAAGAGGGCACGAAACATTTTGCCAGCACCGGAGAAAGTTCTATTTTCGCAGTGCGAAGTAGAGCAGCGGTAGCTCGTCGGGCTCATAACCCGAAGGTCAGAAGTTCGATCCTTCTCTTCGCAACAGTAACCCGGTCACTGACCGGGTTTTTTATTTGTTTTTTTAGTTATTTGAAAAGGCCTGACAGGAAATAGGTAATTTTGGCGCGACAATTCAAAACTATGAAAGCTGGGTTTGTAAATATTTTCGGGAAACCCAATGCAGGAAAAAGCACCTTATTGAATGCCCTCATTGGCGAAAAACTGGCCATTGTTTCTCCAAAGGTCCAGACAACCCGGCACAGGATCAAGGGGATCCTTACAACGGACTCTTACCAGGTAATATTTTCGGATACACCGGGGATCATTGAGCCGCGATATAAGCTCCACGAGAAAATGATGCAGGCGGTAAAAGGAAGCCTGGAAGATGCAGACGTGGCTTTGCTTATTGTAGATGTGCGGGAAGAAGCGGAGGAAGCCCATGAGATATTTTCTTCGCTGAAACTGAAAGTGCCGGCGTTGATCGTATTGAACAAGACCGACCTGGTTTCTGAGGAAATATTGAAGTCGAGGACCGAATTCTTCGAACAGCAAAGTTACTGCAGGGAGGTTGTGCATATATCTGCAAAACAGCATGCAGGCCTGGAAAAATTGCTCGAAAGGATCCTGTTTTACCTTCCCGAAGGTGAACCCTTTTATGAAGGGGATGATCTCAGCGATCTTCCCACGAAATTCTTTGTAGGAGAATTGATCCGTGAAAAGATCTTCCAGCTTTACAAAGAGGAATTGCCTTATCACAGCGCGGTGCTGGTGCAGGAATTCCGGGAGAAACCAGGGATAGTGAAGATCACCGCGGATATCATAGTGCACCGTGAAACACAGAAGGGTATCATTCTTGGTGAAAAAGGAAGCATGATAAAGAAACTCGGAACCCTGGCCCGCAAGGATATTGAGGCCTTCATTGGCCAGAAGGTATTCCTTGAATTGTTCGTGAAGGTGCGCCCGAAATGGCGTGATAATGATAACCAGTTAAGAGAATACGGGTATTGATCCGGAAATATATTTAGTATGGGATTTACAGTTGCAATTGCCGGAAGGCCGAATGTTGGAAAGAGCACTTTCTTTAACAGGTTGCTTGAACAACGGAAAGCCATCGTGGATGATGTGAGCGGGGTTACCCGCGACAGGCAGTATGGCGTTGCGGAATGGGCAGGACGTTCATTCAACCTGATAGATACCGGCGGTTTTGTTGCCGGTGGTGAAGACATCTTCGAAAAAGAGATACGTGACCAGGTTTTGATTGCAATTGAAGAAGCAAACGCGATCATTTTTATGGTGGATGCCGCTACAGGGATCACCAATTTGGATGAGGCAATGGCCGACCTGTTAAGAAGAAGTAAGAAGCCCGTATTCCTGGCTGTGAACAAAGTTGACAACTATAACAGGATGCTGGAAGCTTCAGAGTTTTACAGCCTGGGTTTCGAAAATATCTATTTCATTTCTTCCGTAAGCGGAAGCGGAACAGGAGAGATCCTTGATGCCGTTACTGCACTGATACCCGATGCCGACGAAAGCAGCGAAACAGCAGAAGACCTTCCTAAATTCGCTATTATTGGCCAGCCTAACGTTGGCAAATCATCCTTGCTGAATGCCCTGGTCGGGAAGGAGCGCACTATTGTGAGTGATGTTGCAGGAACCACACGCG
>JAEZEI010000052.1 GCA_023417815.1 Bacteroidota bacterium
ATGAAAGCCAGGGTAATGTTTATTTTGATGACCTGGTCATTAATCATATCCGCGGGCCATTGTTGGAGGAAACGCATTATTATCCATTCGGGATGACGATGGCAGGAATTAGTTCTAAGGCTGCTGATGTCCTTACGAATAAGTACAAATATAACGGCAAAGAAGAACAGAGGGAAGAGTTTAGTGATGGAAGCGGGCTGGAATGGACGGATTATGGGGCTAGGATGTATGATCAGCAGATTGGGAGATGGATGACACCCGATCCTCTTGCAGACCAATTTTATGAATGGAGCCCTTACGTTTATACTTATAATGATCCCATAAAACATATTGATCCTGACGGACGTTCAGGAATTGTTACAATAGATAAAACTAATTGTACAGTAACTATTTCTTCAACATATACACTTTATGGAAATGGAGCAAGTCTTGCGGTAGCCAAAGAAGCTGCATCTGCAATGCAAAGTCAATGGAATGCAGCCAATGGAACTACTGTAATTGATGGAGTAACTTATTCTGTAAAATTTGCAGTAACCGGAGACTACGTTCAAGATGGAAAAGCATTGGAAGGATTTATCAAAGACAATAAAGATTTTTCACAGAATTTTGTAAAAGTAACAACAGAGGATCCTTCTGGATTAGGCACTCAATCCGATGGAGCAGGTTCTAACACTGGCCATTGGAAATTATCAGATATACAAGGTACAGGTACAACTGGTGAATCCCATGAGTATGGACATGGATTAGGACAACCCGATGCCCCAATAAATTCTGTTGGTAAAGGTCAGCCTGGAATAATGGCTGCAAGAGGTACAGGAGTTGATGCCGCTTATACCTATTCGCCTGCTGATGGAAATTCAAAAGTCAAGACTAAAGATGCCGCAGGAAATGCTACCAGTTTTACAAATACTGTTAATCCAGCCACCCGAAAAGTTACTCAGGCTAATATTGATGCTTTAAAACTTAATGAATTAAAGTTTGACAAGGATGGCAAAGCAACTATTGGAACACTTACGAATATTCATCACTAATGAAAAAGATATTTTTCTTATACAGCGGTTTGATTTTATTATGTTCTTGCGTAACAAGTAAGACTACTCAAAATGATTGGAATAAACTAATTGGCAGTTGGAGATTAACTGTAAAACATCAAACTAATTATCCAACCATACAATTTACTAAAGGCGGTGCAGTCTTTAATAGCTTGGCAGATACTATTTATGGTTTTTCATGTACCTTAAAAAAGAAAGACTTAATTCTGTTTGATGGCATCAACCCGGAAACCCATAACAGGATTATCATGCTTACGCAGGACAGTTTAATTTTTGAAAATCTTTTGGAACATAAAACGCCGCAGGTGTACATAAGAGAAAGTAGTAAATAACAGAAACCCGGCACTGCCTGGCTTTTGTTATTTAGCGAAAGCTTTCTTTGCTTTATGATGTGATAGCGCCATATCAATAAAATAATACACTTTGTCTTTTTCTTCTGTTGGCAGTGCTTCAATATCTTCCATGCGCTTCATGAGTTTTTTATCCAGCACCATTTTGTTAGAGCCTCCGAGTAAGTAATCAACAGTAACATCAAGTTCTGCGGCAATTTTTGCAGCCACTTCTATTGAGGGTTGAATCTCATTGCGTACATAGTGGCCAATGTTGGGAGCAAAAGTGCCGACCTTTTTAGCTAGGTCATCCCTTGACAGGCTTTTGTCTTTGCGAAGTTGTATTATTGCGGTTCCCCCGGTGCCACGAAGCGTAAGTGACTTAATAGTAGGGGCTGAACATTTTTCATCCGAAACATGATGCACCGTAAACAAATGTAGTCGGTGAAGACGCAATATTTTGCGTCTTTTTCGGATAATGGGATGACCATTGCAGAGATGCAAGATCTTGCATTTCTACCCTTGTGAAAGGATTCCCCCCGTAGGGGCAGGCGCAGATAGAAGAGGATCTATTCACGGATCTCGCGGATATATGCAGTCTTCTGCTCGACCTGCTCTAAATCATCTTGAATCTGCCGGGGACAAATTCACCGCCAACGTGTTCGGCTGGTATCAGCCGGGAACAACTTCCAACAATCCTCCACCCGGGGTTCCAAATATTGTTACTTCCCTGGTCAATATCCTTTCTGCAGGAATAGAGCAAACAGGAAAGGCAACATCCAGCGATTTAATTAATAGTGGAGTGTTCGACCTTCCCTTCGAAACATTTTTAGGAAATCAACCACAACCGGGATCTTCCTCAATTCCAAAAGCTTACTTAAATTACATGGTGCTTGATGAAGAACAATTCCAGCTTGTGCCCGGCAACTATGGGGCAACCATTATTCCGGCGATCACCGGGGAGAAGGAGTTATTGCAGGCCGATAATGGTAACGAGATCACTGTTCAGAAGAATGGGTATCTCTATGTATATGTGAGCAATGAAAGCCAGGGTAATGTTTATTTTGATGACCTGATCATTAATCATATCCGCGGGCCATTGTTAGAAGAGACGCATTATTATCCGTTCGGGTTGACAATGGCGGGGATATCCTCGAAAGCTAATAGTGTCCAGGCAAATAAATTCAAGTATAACGGCAAGGAAGAACAACGGGAAGAATTTAGTGATGGAAGCGGGCTGGAATGGACGGATTATGGGGCTAGGATGTACGATCAGCAGATAGGGAGATGGATGGCAGTTGATCCTTTGGCCGATAAACGTGATGGGGTGACTCCCTTTAATTTTGTTCAAAATAGTCCAATTTTAAGGATAGATCCAAATGGCTTAACAGATTATTCGATTAATAGAAAAACCGGAGAGGTAAAACAAGTTGGTGAGAAAAATGATAACCCTGATAGGGTACTAAAGACCAAGAGAAATGGTGAAGTGAAGTTTAAGAATGGTAGGCCTAAGGTGGCGATTTCCGGAATAGAAAATGGGATTTTAAAAGATGGAATGAATCTTAAAAGAAGCGATAACCTCATAGAGGTTGAATCGAAGGGGCAGCCATCTGTTAAAGGTGTTGAAACATTCGCATTAAAGTTATCACAATATTTAGGGGTTGAGATAGGTGGGTCATATTATTCTAAGGGTAATGGAGGAGAAACAACTCATGTTGGATTAGGCGGTTATGCGGGTAATACATTGACTTCAACACTTTCTAAAGGGTTAAGCTTATGGACAAACTTTGCGGAAAATGAATTGAAGGGGTTTTTTCACACACATCCTAAGATTTCCAACACTGCTGACAGGACTAGACCCTCTGATGATGATTTAGATATTAGAAATGAAGGTCTTATTAAATATCCAAATCATAGATATTTTATTCTTACTGAACCATTAAGGGATAGTGATCCGTTTCCTCTAAAATTCGAGTATACTAAGGGTTTTTCATATTTTTTAAAATAATGAATAGTAAGATGAAAATGGGTTATTTCATTTTGTTTTGTTTAGCAGTTAATAATGGATGTAATAACTCAAAAATTTCATCCATACAATCGGACAAAAAGGATCATATTCTTATTGCAATTTCTGATTTCTCGAATTCTAATAAACTCTATAACAATTACAATGTATTCCGAATTTGGAAATATCGTTTTCCTGATTCAAAAATTATATGCGTATCTATTTCCAGAAGTAATGGAAAAATTTTATGGTCAGGAGATACAAGTGGAATTAGGGATAAACATATTCCCAGTCGATATTTTGAAAAAGGCGGAAAGCTTTTTTATTGGTGGGATGAGGCACACGGTATTAATGATACCACAATTTCCATACTCAACAAATATGGGGTGTTACAGGATGATGATAACGGTAATGTTAAGTTATTGGAACCCAGAAATGATGATTCTCAGAAAGCCTTTCATTATTATTTTTGCAAAGATGAATTTGTCGGGTTTAAGAAGGTAATCACCAATTTGGGGGTTGGGTATTATGAAATTCCGTCCTTAAAGTGTAAAAATTAGTTGGAGGAAGTTTTTTTCGGAATTATTAGAAATCTTCTTTCCGTAAGTCCCTACATTTAACTCCATGCGGCAGAACAAACACTGTTGTCCGATTGCAATGTAATTCAACATGAATTGGTAGGGGCTGAACAATGTTGAGCCCAAACATGATGCACCGCAAACAAATGTGTTTGGTAAAGACGCAATATTTTGCGTCTACACTCGTGTGGTAATTATTGACGTTGCGAATTCTCGTAGGGACGTTGCATGCAACGTCCCTACCAACAAAAAAGGCCGCCCACAGGACAGCCTTTCAAATTATAATTTTAAAATTTCCTATTCCGACTCCACCAGCCTGAAACCATTACCATGAATGTTCACGATCTCAAGCTTTGGATCTTCCTTTAGATATTTTCTCAGCTTGGCAATGTATACGTCCATGCTTCGGCCGTTGAAATAGGTATCGCTGCCCCAGATCCTTTTTAGTGCTGCTTCCCGTGGAAGAAGGTCGTTCTTGTATTCAGACAACATTTTCAACAGTTCATTCTCTTTTGGAGAAAGTGTCTGTACCCTTCCGCCAATGCTCAATTCGCGCAGGCGCGGGTTGAAATGATACTGGCCGAGGTCGTATTCTGCATTTGCTTCCTCGCGGTGCAATTCCTCGTTTCTTTTCAGGATGGCTTTTATCTTATGCAGTAAAACCTCGCTGTCGAATGGCTTGGTGATATAATCATCTGCGCCCAGCTTGTAGCCCTGTATGATATCATCCTTCATTGTCTTTGCACTCAAAAAGAATAACGGCACATCAGGATTTATATCACGGATCTCTTCTGCAAGGGTGAACCCGTCCATATTCGGCATCATTACATCCAGGAGGCAGATATCGAATTTTTCACGTTGAAAGGCAGCCAGGCCCAGCCTGCCATCGCGTTCAAGCGTAACATCATAATCATTCAGTTCCAGGTAATTCTTCAACACCATGCCCAGGTTCGGATCATCTTCGCATAACAGGATCTTTGGTTTTGCTGCTTCCATCTGTATTTATTTACATGAAAAAATCGGTTAAGTCATTCATTCTCACAGCTAATATAATGCCTAATTTTTATTTTGAAGCTTTCCGGAGGAAGGCTTTATCCGTGAGGGTATGAAGAAATGCCACGATGTCTTTTCGTTCCTGCGGGGTGAGGCCCAGTGGTTTTGCGAGGCTGGAATCTATATTTATGGGCTTATCCACGAAGTGGCCGGGGGTATTATAATATGCCATCACCTGGTCGAGGGTCTCAAACATACCGTTATGCATGTAGGGGGCGGTGACCGCTATGTTCCGAAGCCCGGGTGTTTTAAACTTCCCGAGGTCTGCTGAATCTTTCGTGATGCCGAACCTGCCCACATCTTTTAACTCTTCCCCGTCGTACAGGCCAATATTCTTAAAGCGGTCATCCGTAAAATCCTCCATAAAATGGCAGTCGAAGCATTTTGCTTTGGATCCCGTGAATAGCAGCCGGCCTCTTTCTTCTTCCGGTGAAAGTTCGATCAGTCCATTGGCCCAGTCGTCGAATTTACTGTCCACCGTTTCCAGTGTTCTTTCAAAAGCGGCGAAGGCGCTGGCGAGGTTTTTCCGGTTGGGCTTTCTGCCATAGATCTTTTTAAACAACCTCGTGTATTCTTCGGAGTTATTCAGTCGGGCTATCGCCGAATCTATCGGCAGACCCATTTCATCCGGGTTCTCGATAGGCATCAGGGCCTGTTCCTCGAGGGTAGAGGCCCGTCCGTCCCAGAAGTAATGCGGGCGGCTTTTCATATTAAGCACTGAGGGCGTGTTGCGGAAAGTGAGGGTGCCGAAGATCCCTTTGCTGAATGCGGTGGTATCTGCAAAGGCAAATTCCGGTTTATGGCAGCTCGCGCAACTCACCGAGCGGTCGAGGCTCAGGATGGGGTCGTTGAAAAGTTTTTTACCCAGGTCTGCCTTCGTGCGTATGGCATCATCCGAAGGGAACATGGTGGATGCGCATCCTGCTACAGCCGCGATCGAAAATAATATGATGGCAAAGGGTTTCAATGGTGCAAAGGTAAAAATTATCGGGGCCACTAGTTGAATGGTTCCCCCGTAGGGGCAGGCGCAGATGGACGCAGATATTTCCCGCAGATGGTCGCGGATATTCTCCGCGGATGGTCGCAGATTTTTCCTGAAGAATGACCCAGTAAGAATCAGCGTGAATCTGCGTTTAGATCCCCGGGGATCTGCGGGAACTGTATTTCGCCAATATGCCCTCTTACCTGCTCCCCGCTCTCCTCTCTCTTTTGTATCTTCCAGAAAAATTACCAGGAAAATGTCTGAACAGAATTTTAAAGCGGCAATGCAGTCGGGTTATTCTTTCAAAGGAGAGTCTGTAATGCTTGGTGCAGCTATGTATAATGGTCATGTTGTTCCTGATGCAAAGATCAGCCTGCCGCTGGCCACCATGAACCGCCACGGGCTCATAGCCGGGGCTACCGGTACCGGTAAAACGAAGACCCTGCAGGTGATAAGTGAATTGTTAAGTGATGCCGGGGTGCCGGTTTTACTGCTGGATATTAAAGGCGACCTGAGCGGGCTTGCCCGGCCCGGGGAGGCCAATGACAAGATCAAATCGCGGTATGAACTCTTAGGAATTGAATACCTGCCTGCGGGATACCCGGTAGAATTGCTCACCCTGTCCGGGAACGATGGAGTAAAGCTGCGCGCCACGGTTTCAGAATTCGGGCCGGTACTTATGTCGAAGATCCTTGGACTTAATGATACCCAGGGTGGCATCATGGCGCTGTTGTTTAAATATTGCGATGACAATACGCTGCCCCTGCTGGACCTGAAAGACCTTACCAAGGTTTTGCAGTACATAAGCAATGAAGGCAAATCGGAGATCGAAAAAGAGTATGGCAAGATCTCTACTTCATCAACCGGAACCATTCTTCGAAAGATCATAGAATTGCAGCAGCAGGGCGCCGACAGATTTTTTGGTGAAAGAAGTTTTGATGTTGATGACCTCATGCGCTTCAACGATGAAGGCCGCGCAATGATCTCTATCCTTCGTGTTGCTGATATCCAGGACAAGCCAAAGCTGTTCTCCACTTTCATGCTTCAACTTCTTGCAGAATTATATGCTACCATGCCGGAAGAAGGGGATCTTGAAAAGCCGAAGCTGGTAATGTTCATTGATGAAGCCCATCTCATTTTCCAGGAGGCGAGTTCTGTATTGCTGGAACAGATCGAGACCGTTGTTAAGCTTATCAGGTCGAAGGGGATCGGCATCTTCTTCTGCACCCAAAATCCCATGGATATTCCTGCTCCGGTTCTGGGCCAGTTGGGTTTGAAAGTGCAGCATGCCTTAAGAGCATTTACCGCAGCCGACAGGAAGGTGATAAAGCAAACCTCGGAGAATTATCCCATTTCAGCGTTTTACAAAACAGAAGATCTTATTACGCAACTGGGTATAGGTGAAGCACTGGTTACACTTCTGAACGAAAAAGGAATTCCCACTCCACTTGCCCATGTGATGCTTTGTTCGCCACGGAGCAGGATGGACGTGCTGACAAACGGGGAGATAAGCGAGATAGTAAGTCGATCGAGGATCGCCCGCAGGTACAATGAGGAAATTGATTCCGTTAGCGCTCACGAAATGCTGACGGATAAGCTAAAAAGTGCAGTTATTGAAACGCAAAACGAAAAAGAAAAAGCTAAGCCGGAAAAAACCACATTCGAAAAGGTAGCCGACAATTCTATAGTTAAAAGCATGTTACGGACCGCAGGAAATGCCATCGTGCGTTCTATCCTCGGTAACCTCGGTTTAGGAAGAAGCAGCAGGAGAAGAAAATGATTTATTACAATCCATTAGTATTCAACTTTTTAATAATTTATCAGTCTTCCTGTAAATAATTTTTAAAAATAAATTAGTAAAACCTTGGAGATTACGCTTTTGCCATCTATCTTCGTTTCGGTTTTTCATAGGATATTGGATTTTAAAGCGGGACTAGATTTCTATCTTGGTCCCTTTTTTATTTTTAGCCCCTTCCATTTGCCTGTAAGACCCCTTTTGCGCTGATCCTGATAATGCCTTCGGATTCAAGCATTTTATAATGTTTCCAGAAATCTTCCTCTGCCTCTAAAGGGAAACTATTTCTTAGCTGGCTGATTGTCAGCTCCGAACCTGTAATTCGATTAAGAATATCCTCCCTGGTAGTTCGGGCAGGTTTTATTTTATTACAATTATCACATATCCCGCATGGCCCTGCCTCGTTGTCTCCAAAATATCGTGACAAAAACTGGCTTCGGCACAATTTGGTGTTCACATAATCTTTCATGGCCTCGATCCTTTCCAGCCATGCCTTCTTTCTTTCTGCAAGTCCCCTGAAATCAAAGGACAGGTCATCGGAATACATCCTGTTTTTGAGAAGATATATTGTCGGTTTGTCGCTTTTCCTTTCAAATTGGATCATTCCATCATGATGTAATGCGCTCAGTCGCTGAAGTAGTTCCTCTTGTGAGATACCGGCGAAATCTGCCAGCCTGTTCTCATTGATCGCTGCCGGGTGATCCATTATTCCTTCATACGACCTCAAAAGTGCCAGGATGATCTCTTCCTGCCCGGGCTTCATTGAGAAGTATTCCTTCAATTCATTTTTATCTGCCAGCACCTGCACCCGGGATGGCCGCGATATACTTTCAGTAAAACTCAGTATTCCATCTTTTGCGAAAGCCTGTAAAGCATAAAGTGCTTCATTCGCATCCAGGCTGAAGGCAGAACAGAAATTTCCTATCTCAAAATCGAAACTCATTTCCTCACCTGAACCTGCAGGTACCTGCAAATAATTCATCAACGCCTGGTAAATGACCCTGATGCGTTCTTCCGTTGGAAACTTTTTTTCTGCATTCTCAAAAAGCTGCCTTATCTCTCCCTGGTTGTAAAGAAGAATGGCAAATGCCTTTTCACCGTCCCTGCCTGCCCGACCGGCCTCCTGGTAATAGTTTTCGGGAGAATCCGGTATTCCCACATGCACTACAAGACGCACATCAGGTTTGTCGATCCCCATTCCGAATGCATTGGTGCAAACCATTACGCGTGTTCTTCCATTGATCCAGTCAGTCTGTTTGGCAGACCTTTCATTTTGTAAAAGCCCCGCATGGTAAAAGTCAGAAGAAATGCCCCGGAGAGACAGGCTTTCTGAAATATCCTTTGTTTGTTTCCGGGTACGGCAATATACGATCGCTGAACCTTCGTGTTTCTTTAGAATATCCGGCAGTGCTGCTTGTTTTGAAGGTGGATCAGTGACCCAAAACGCGAGGTTTGGCCTTGTGAAGGATCCACGGAAGATCTTTGCGTTTTTATCAAATAGCAGTTTCTCAGAAATATCTGCTTCAACTATGGGTGTTGCAGAAGCAGTTAATGCAATGACCGGAACTGAGGGCACTTCTTTTCGAATAGCGGAGATCAAAAGATATGAAGGACGGAAATCGTAACCCCATTGCGAAATGCAATGCGCTTCATCCACAGCAATAAAAGATAGTTTAAGAGAAGGAAGAAATTCCCTGAATAATTCAGACTGCAGTCTTTCCGGCGATACATACAGGAACTTATAATCATTGAAAGCTGCCTTCCTCAATGCATCTTTCGTTTCGGAAAATGACATCCCGGCATAAATAAATATCGCAGGGATCCCGCGTGCAGCCAGTGATTCCACCTGGTCTTTCATCAATGCGATAAGGGGACTCACCACCAGGCAGAGTCCTTCCTTTACCAGGGCAGGCACCTGGAAACAAATGGATTTACCCGCTCCGGTCGGCAGAATAGCAAGGGTGTCCTTCCCATCAAGCGCATTCATTATTATATCCTCCTGGAGTGGGCGGAATGCTGAATGGCCCCAGTATCTTTTTAATATCTCGCGGGGATCGATCAACTGTCAACTTTTCTTGCGTATAATCTAAGCGAATTCGCGGCAAGAACCACATCGCTGAATCCCATTGCAAATGCCGCAACGGTTGGGCTAAGATAACCCATTGCAGCAATGGGAATGGCTATGATATTATAGAAGAAAGCCCAGAAAAGATTTTGACGGATGGTTTTATAAGTGTGTTTTCCAAGACCCAGGGCCATGGGCAGCTTTTTGAGGCCGTTTCCAACAAGTATAAGTCCTGAACTCTGAAGCGCAAGTTGTGATGCCTCACTCAACGATACTCCCACGGTAGCTTTTGCGAGTGACGGTGCATCATTGATCCCGTCTCCCACCATTGCTGTTGGAGCCTGCCTGTTGAGCTGGTCAATGAGCTCAAGTTTTTCAGCCGGCGTTCTGCCCCCATAATATTCGTCGATGCCAAGTAAGCGGGCCATAGCTTCAGTTTTAGCGGGAGTATCCCCGCTGAGAAGACAGGTACGTACATTTCTTTCCCTGAACCATTTTATCACTTCAATTGCTTCAGGCCTTATTTCATCAGTGATGTTTATCCATCCCGCAGGAGTTCCGTCAATAAGGAGAACCAGGTCATGTTCATGGTCATTTCCAAAATGCTGCTTTCCTGAAATGAGCTGATAGGTATGATCCTTATTACGCGCGATCATTCCCTTTCCTTTTATCTCTTCAACTGAGTTGAACAGGACAGGTTTGGGTGTTTTCCAATGAGATGCTAATGACCGCGCAATAGGATGGGTGGAGAATTTTTCGATTGAAAAAACCAGGTTTTTGAATTCATGCTCCGGTAATTCGGATCCAAATCCGGATATGCTGAAATTTCCGGTGGTGAGTGTTCCGGTCTTATCAAAAACAACCTGTGTAATATTTCTGAATTCCTCGAGCCTTCCTGCATCGCGAAACAAAATCCCGTTTTTTGCTGCACGCCCCAGGCCTACTGCAATGGCTGCAGGCGTAGCAAGGCCCATTGCGCACGGACAGGCTATTACAAGTACTGCAACCGATCGCATAAGACTGGCAGCAAAAGAATGATCGGCAACAAAAAAGTTGATCAGCAACGTAGCCAGGGCTATTACTAACACTACCGGAACAAAAATTGCGCTTATCCTGTCTGCCAGTTTTTGTATAGGAGGTTTTTCGCCCTGGGCTTTATCTACCATTTGAACGATCCCCGACAGAACGGTTTCTTCCCCGGCGGCCGTTACAATTGCTTTTACGACACCTGTTTCCAGGACGCTTCCACCGATAAGCTGATCGCCTTTTTGTTTGCTCAGCGGAATGCTTTCTCCTGTGATCACTGCTTCACTTACACTGCAATCGCCCCAAAGGATCCTGCAATCTGCCGGAACCTGTTCACCTGTTTTTACCAGGACAAGATCTCCATTCTTCAACGCATTATTCTCCACCGGCATAATGATCTCATTATGGTCGCCATCAAATGCGATCATGTTAGCCATTACTTTGGTTGACTTTGCTAATGACCTTACTGTTCTTTGCGTAGTATTCACTGCCCTGTCCTCAATATAATTTCCGAGAAATACCAGGGTTATAATAGAAGCTGTAGTTTCAAAGAAAAGGTAATCCTGTCCAAGCCCCATAATGGCGCCTGCCAGGCTATAACCAAAG
This sequence comes from Bacteroidota bacterium, assembly GCA_023417815.1. Classification (GTDB taxonomy): domain Bacteria; phylum Bacteroidota; class Bacteroidia; order Chitinophagales; family Chitinophagaceae; genus Ferruginibacter. Next base: position 11,492 of record JAEZEI010000052.1, read on the forward strand.
GAAGCGAGTGCGCCAAGGGTTATGAGCACATTCATGTTGGGAACCCCATTCATTAAGCTTTTCACGGCGCTGCGCCCGAAGTAAAACATTCCGGTCAGGAATACCGGGAGAGTCAGGGCCATCTGGATCCATGGGTCCATCAGCCAGTGAATGTGAAGCCATTCATCCAGCATATGAAGCATCAGCACCAGGGTGAATGGTAAACAGAAAAAAAATCTTTGTTTATGATTCCTGAGAAATCTGAAAGATGAATTTTTTGAACTATTACCGGCAACAGCATAACCAAGGGAAGAGATCCCTTTTGCCAGTCTTTCAGAAGTGGCATTCTCAGGCTTCAGGAAAGAAACCTTCCCGTTTATAGGATTAACCCTAACCTCTTCTGCGCCTTCTTTTTCCAGGAATTGTGAAACCGTGAGTGCGCAATTGCTGCAGGTCATCCCCTCAACTATCCAGTCTACTTTTTCCATGTATACAAAATTAATTATACGGCTGCCCCTTCATTTACTAATTATGAAAATATCTTTGGTGATGCAACTTAAGTTCTCCATAAACGATATCGACGAGGCAGCGCAGGAATTCATCAGGATTTTGGATAATAACAAGGTGATCGCATTCCATGGAGAAATGGGCGCCGGTAAAACAACTTTTATATCCGCTGTTGCGAAAGGCATGGGCAGCAGTGAAAAGGTTTCAAGTCCAACATTTTCCATAATAAATGAATATGCTTTGAAAGACGGGATCCTTTACCATATGGATCTGTACCGGGTAAAGGATGAACAGGAAGCTATAGATGCAGGGGTGGAAGAATGCATTTGCTCGGGTCATCTCTGCCTGATCGAATGGCCTGAACGGGCGCCTGGTCTGCTGCCTCCCGGCACTTTGCATTGCAGCATGGTTATTGCAGAAAATGGCCTTCGTAAGCTGAGTTTAAATTTGTAAATTGTACGTTTAAAGCTTCAGGCTCTGTTATGGCGAAACCGATCGTATCACCTTCCTTCTCTTATGAGACTTTGGAAGAAACACTGGATGTAAAACCAAAGTCGGAATCATTGTGTATTGGTATTCCCCGCGAAAATTCCTTTGATGAGAACAGGATAGCATTAACTCCCGATGCTGTTGGAGTAATAGTTGCCAATGGCAACAAGGTGATCGTTGAAACCAATGCAGGATTAGGCGCAAATTACAGCGATAAGGACTACAGTGAAGCCGGGGCACAGATTGCCTACGACAAGAAAAAGGTTTTTGAATGCCCGGTGATCGTAAAAAGCGCTCCTGTAAGTGATGAGGATTGCGAGCTTCTTGTTCCGAACCAGTATATCATTTCTCCTATCCACCTTCCAATAATGAAGCGTGAGATACTGGAGAAGATGATGGAAAAGAAGATAACAGCCCTGAGTTTTGAGAACCTGAAGGATGGGAGTGGTCATAACCCCATCGTGAGGAGCATGAGCGAGATCGCCGGCAGCGCTGTTATGCTTATAGCAGGACAGTACCTCAGTAATGCCAATAACGGTAAAGGTGTTCTTGTAGGAGGTATCAGCGGAATTCCTCCAACAAAAGTGATCATAATCGGCGCAGGGATCGTTGGTGAATATGCAGCCCGGACGGCCCTTGCCATGGGTGCAAGCGTAAAGATCTTCGATAACAGCATCTACCGGCTTAAGCGGCTTCAGAATAATATCGGCGGACGTTTATGGACTTCTGTAATTGAACCCAAGATACTCGCGAAACAGCTTAAGACCTGTGATGTAGCTGTAGGTGCGTTGAGTGGTGCCGGTGGCCGTACTCCTGTTGTAGTAACGGATGACATGGTAAGCAATATGCGCCCGGGGAGTGTAATCGTTGATGTCAGCATCGATCACGGAGGTTGTTTTGAAACGAGCAATGTTACGACACATAAGAAACCGGTCTTTAAGAAATACGATGTGATCCATTATTGCGTTCCGAATATCCCCAGTGGTTTTGCGCGTACGGCTTCACAGGCGATAAGCAATGTATTAATGCCATTACTGCTTGAAACTGCTGAAGATGGTGGAATTGATAACCTGGTCTGGTATAAGATCAATATCCGGAGCGGCATATACCTGTTCAAGGGTAGCCTCACCAATTTTTATCTCAGTGAAAGGTTCGATCTTAAATATACCGATCTGAACCTGTTAATAGCGAGCCGGCGTTGATCATTTCTTTTCAGTAAGTTTTTTTTGTTGTGCTTTGAGCATTTCAATTTCTGCCCGGAGGGTTTCGATCATTTCCTGTTGTTCCTGCACGGCTTTGACCAGGGGGACTACGAAAGATGAGTATTGAATGCTGTATAGCTTTGAGTTTCCTGCAGGTGCCTTTACCCCGTTGAAGGCGAATCCAATTCGCCTTGCTGCATCTTCCACCTCCTGGGCTATGAAGCCGGTCTGCACAATATTTTCTATATCATATTTTCCCTCCCACATAGTGGTGTCTTTAATTCCTGCCATGCTGTTCTGTTTCCTGATATCGAGATTGTAGGTAACGGGGCGGAGGTTACGAATGAAAGAAAGTCCAGGAACATTTTCAGTCACATTCCTTTTTATTCTTCCGTCGCTGTAATTGAACCAGCCTGTTTGCCCCCCGATCCAGGTAACGCTTGAATTTCCAATTTCCACCTCGTTACTGTTTCCCGCTATCCAACCGGCAAGATAGCCTATGGCAGTATGATTGCTGGTTCCGGCTGGTTTATTTCCTGCAGCCCTGAAGCCCAGCGCAGTATTGCGGGAACCGGTTGTGTTAGTATATAGCGCCTGGTAACCTACACCGGTATTATCCACCCCGGTGGTACTGAATCGTAATGTATAGGCCCCGCAGCCGTGGTTGCCCGAGCCGGTGGTATTCGCCACCATGGACTCAAAGCCCAGGGCGGTATTTAAAAATCCGCTCGTGTTTCCATACATTGCTGCATAGCCGACAGCCAGGTTATTATAGCCACTGCTGTTGCTTAGGAGTGTTTGCCATCCCAGCGCGGTGTTGGCATTACCGGTGTTGTTTGCAGGGATCGTTGAACCACGCAGGGCTTCATAACCGAGCGCAACATTGTAATTGGTGAATGAGGTGGTTGAATTGTTAGAATAGAACATAGCCCTTGATCCCACAGCTGTTGCGAAGTTGCCTGCCCTGTTATTGTATAGTACATTAAATCCTATTCCTACATTCAGAACTCCTGTTGAATTGAGGAAGAGCGAACTTCCCCCGAATGCTGAATTCTCATTTCCTGAAATATTATTGTGAAGGGAAAGGTATCCTGAGGCAGTGTTTGAGTTTCCTGTCTGATTCTGTTGTAAACTATACGTTCCCGTTACTGTATTATTTGATCCTGAAGCATTGGAGAACATAGCCTGATGGCCCAAAGCTATATTTCCCAATCCTGTATTAGCTGATGCATTGTTGGATCCCCTTAATGCCTGGAATCCGAATGCAGAATTTGTATTTAAAAAAGAAGTGGTGGTATTATTGGTGTAGAACATTGCATCGGCTCCTACTGCAGTTGCATATTCTCCTGCCACGTTAGTATACATTGCCTGGCTTCCAATAGCCACATTCGAATTTCCTGTAGTGGTAAATACAAGTGAGTTTAGGCCAATTGCTGTATTGAAAGAACCCGTACTTATTGATGCCAGGCTGCTACTCCCAATAGCTACATTATTTGTACCTGTGTTGAGAGCAATGTTGAGCGGATATCCTCTTAATGCATCTCTTCCAATTGCAACATTATTATTTATACCCAGGTTACTCATATATCTCATTGCGTTGGATCCTATGGCGGTTGCTTCTCCTCCTTTCGTATTCTCAAGAGCATAATGGCCAATCGCTGTATTATTGCTTCCGGTTTCATTATTCCGGAGTGCATATGACCCAATAGCCAGATTATATTGTCCTGTTGTATTAAAATATGATGAATAAAAACCGATTCCCACATTCTCATTCCCGGATATGTTATTGAAAAGGCTGCGATAGCCAATCCCCGTATTGGAAGATCCGATTGTATTTTTCCCCAGTGCATTCGCACCTATTCCGATATTCTGGTTACCAATGGTATTTAATTCTAAGCTGTAAGGTCCGATTGCGGTGTTTGTGTGTCCATTATTTGATGTAAGCGCATTAACTCCAATTGCTGTATTCGTATGCCCTAAAGAATTTTGTTTCAATGCCTCGTATCCGATAGCAAGATTTTGATTGCCAGCTATATTAGATCTTAATGCGTCAAAACCTATTGCAAGATTTCTGTTCCCTGATGAATTCTGTAATAAAGTTGATTTCCCTATTGCTGTATTATTACTACCAGATAGATTATTAAACAATGCTGAATCACCAATGGCGATCTGATTTTCGGAAGCAGTATTATTTCGAAGAGCCCCGGATCCGATCGCAATTAATCCAGAGGATGTTGAATTCAACCCCGCATCCTTCCCTATAAAATAGTTCCTGTTCGTAGCGTTCCACCTTCCGAGCCACTGGTTGTTTTGCCGGAAACTTAATGGCTGGTCATCTGTGGTGCCAATAAAATTGACAGCCGGATTTGTGCCTGCATTACCGCTTCTTTTCCATGAAAAAGTATCAATGTTGCCATGCATAGAACCTATCCAGTTCCATTTGACTCCATCATAATAATAGAACCCGGCACTATCCGGATTATTCTGGTAAACAAGCAATCCTGCGGCAGGGGATGTGATGCTATTCCGCTCCGCTTTGGACATCCTCGGAACCAGTATCCCTTTTGTCGTACTCTTTACATCCAGAATTGCACTTGAATTAGCAGCACTACCATCCGTATTCACAGACAAAGACTGACCGTGTACGGCATCCAGGAAGTTTGAAACAATAATGAGAATGAGGAGCTTCTTCATAACAGGCATTTGGAGAATAAGCTAAACACACCATCCAAACATTAAATTGGTATTTCGCAAACGGCAGGGGAAACTTAGGCAACGGCTAACCTATCCCGGGAATTAATTGCAATTTTTGCGTGAGAGTTGTAAATTAAATTCATGAAGCTTAGATTGGGAATTCTGTTTTGTGCCATTCTTTTTGCCCAATCGTGCCTTTCACAGTTAAATGAAAAGAACTTTAAGAAGTTATCTGTTGCTGATGGATTAATTGATAATTACATAACCTCGCTGCAGCAGGATAGCTCAGGCTTTATATGGGCTGGCACTGATGTGGGTCTCAGCAGGTTTGACGGCAATTCCTTCACTAACTTTACACAAGGCTCTCCAGCCCTTCCATTAAATTCATCCAGGATCTGGAAGCTAAAAAGGTTTGGAATGCATCTTGGTATCTTGTCTACAGGCGGTTTGCAATTACTTTCTGCGGACAATTTCCGGTTGACTTCTTATACCGTTCCGGGAAGCAGGAGGTTCATATATCTAAATGCTGTTTATGATGCAATCCAAATTGACAGTTCCAGGTTTGCAATAAATACATCGTCTGGTTTTTATGAGTTGGACCAGGAAGGCGTTCGGTCCAGGCATGATCATTATACAATTAAGGATGTAGGAAAAAGAACAATATTATTCGGGAGGGAAATTTTGCAACTTTCCGATTCCCATCTCCTCGTCTTTCACCACAGGAAAAGGGCTTCCTTGTATGATTTAAAAGGGAAGACGTTACAGGAACTTGACTCTGCCGATGTGAACTGGAAAATGCTGTTTCCAAAACCAGGAGATCATTGGGTTGTACGGTACCAGGTTTCAAAGGGTTGTTTTATTTTCATTCCTTATGCGGGAAAGGAAATATTCTATTATGACCACGGCCGGAAAAAACTGGTTCGCACCCCGCTTACATTTCAACCGGGGTTGCAGTTTGGCTGGGAAAGTTCCATAACCAATCTTTCCGACTCCACTTTTGCAATAAATACCTTCAATACCGGGCTCTATACCTTTAATCTTGATCGTGAAACAGGAAAGATCAACTTATCCAACCGGCACCTTTCCATGTATAAGATCACATGCATCTTAAAGGACAGGGAAGGCAGGCTTTGGGCTGGAACTAACAAGGGGCTGCTGATGCAAAAGATGGGAAACCCTTTTATAAGATCATTCCATTATGAGGACAGCAACTCTCCCGGGGGGAGTTTTACATCCATTTACCGGTATGGTGATGCGCTCTATGCGGGTAGATATTCTTTTTCCAACGGCCTTGTAATCATTGATCCTGTCTCAATGAAGACAAGGAAGAAGATCAGCTTTTTTAATGATCATAACGCGTGGAATGAAGTGACCTCAATCATCAGCTATTCCAAGGATACTTTATGGATAGGAACCACTAACGGCATTTTATGGTTCAATGTAAATGATCATACCTATGGTAAAATTAATGCAAAACCTGGCTTGTCTAAGTTTGTAGCCATACTTCACCCCCCGGACAAGAATGGTTATGCATGGATAATTAATCATCTTAATGGTGCGGTATTCCGTTACCATTTACGTACCCGAACATTTTCAGAGATTTCCGACAGCACCACCCCAAATATTCCTTTTACCCGGATTAAGGCTGCCGTATATGATTCTTATGGCGATGTGTGGTTAAGTGGCCATTCTCTTGCCCGCTTTAATGTTTCGGCCAACAAATTTGATACTGTGTTCTCTGAATATGCAGGCCCCAATCCGTTCAATGATGATATAATTGTCATCAAAGCCGATATGAACGGAAATCTTTGGATCCATAATAGTTCTAATGGACTTCTTAAGTATAATATCAGGGATAAAAAATATAACCACTTTGGAGTTGTGAACGGTTTGCCTGGTGATGTTATTCAAAGTCTTAGCGATGTGGTAAATGAAAAAATATGGTTAGGAGGAAACAGTAATCTTATTTCTTTAAACATAAGAACAGGCCAGGTAAATGTATTTGATCAGCAGGATGGATTGCCGGAAACCAAGCCCACTGCCAGGAACATATACTTTGATGAAACTGATCGCAGGTTTTATATGGGCTCGGGTGATAACCTGATCGTATTTGACGAAGAGCCTGTTTTACGGACCATTTCCGAGCCAAGGATACTTTCCGTGTCAATAAATTCCGACAGCATTGTTTTTGAACCTCACAACCTGGATCTTCTCTACTACCAGAATAATCTTTCGATCAGCTTTACCGTAGTTGATTTTGAAAAAAAGAATAGCAGGTTTTATTACAGGATTAATAATGATACATCCTGGACATTTCTAAATGATCAGCGATCATTGAATTTAAGCGGGCTGTCGCCAGGTAAATACCTTTTGCAACTTATGACCAGGGACGGACCCGGAACTGAAAAGATCACCTGCCTCCCGATCCGTATTAATCCCCCATTCTGGAAAAAGTGGTGGTTCATTTCCTTATTAACATTGATCACCGCAGGTTGCATCATCCTGATTTTTAAGAGAAGGTTAATAGTGATTGAACGCCGGTCGACTATTGACGGAATGCTTGCACAGGCAGAAATGAAGGCGCTGCATGCTCAAATGAACCCGCATTTTATTTTCAACAGCCTGAACAGCATAAGGGAAATGATCCTGCTGGAAAAGAACAGGGAGGCTTCAAGGTATCTTGCAAAATTTGCGGCTTTAATAAGATTGACCCTGGATCATTCAGGTAGGTATTTGATTACCCTGTCAGAAAATATCCAATACCTTGAACGGTATATAGAAATGGAACGTATCCGTACCAGCAGGTTTGAATGCAGGATAACTTCCGACATAAAAGAGGAGCATGATGAAATATTAATTCCTCCAATGCTAATTCAGCCATTCATTGAAAATTCCATATGGCATGGTATGCCTGCAACGGGCGATCTGCTTGTAAATGTGCATTTTTCATCTAAAAACAATAAACTTATCTGTATTGTGGATGATAATGGCGTTGGTCTTGATCAATCGGTTAAATCAAATGGTCATGAATCAATTGGAATAAAGAATATCCGGAACAGGCTGAACCTGATGAATGAAAAATATAATGTGGAGAGCAGGGTTGATATGATCGACAAGTCATTAACAGGGAAAGAAAGCGGAACAACAATTAATTTAATACTTCCCTTATATCTTGGAACAAATGAAAAGATTAAGAACAATATTGGTTGATGATGAACAAAGCGCCCTGGTTACAATGGAGAAATTGCTGGGGCAGGTGCAGGCAAATGTGGAGATCGTAGCCTGTAGTTCAAACGCGAATGATGCCATTTCTGCAATAATGAAGCATCAGCCCGACCTTGTTATCCTGGATATTATGATGCCCGGGCAAAATGGATTCGATTTGCTTAAGCAACTTTCCGGAGTCTCTTTTGAGATCCTGTTTGTGACGGCACATAATTCTTTTATGGAAAAGGCATTTCGGTTCAGTGCAATCGATTACCTGCTAAAACCTGTAGAAGAAGAACTTCTCGCAGACGCAATTAAAAGAGTCGAAAGAAGGGTAGCAATGGATGGAAGGGATCTTCCATTGAAGAACTTACTTCACCAGTTAAGCGATAGGGGCAAAAAACTGTGTATTCCTTCACAACGTGGATTTGAGATAGAGGATATTGCGGGTATAATATATTGCGAAGCAAATAATAATTATACAAACATCCATTTTGCCGGCAGGCGTTCTATCTGCTCGTCGAAGCCTATCCTTGAATATGAGAACATGCTTAAAGAATATGGATTTGTAAGGATACATAAATCTTCATTGGTGAATCTTGACCATATAAAGGAATATCTGAGGGGAGAAGGTGGATCAATAATCCTTTCAAATGGAATGGAAGTGGAAGTTTCAAGAAGGCGTAAAGATCATCTGCTAGGTTGCATGAAGCAATTTTTTCGATCATGACCTGTAATCTGTGATCCTTATTACTTCATCACAGAGATCGTATTCATGTTCATCGTTGCTGCTGATGATCACGATCCTGTTACCGGAAAATTCTTCTATAAGCCTGCGGTATAAACTGATGCCCTCCGCATCAAGGTTGGTTGTTGGTTCATCCAGCATCAATACCCGGGTATCGCTGAAGAAAGCCTGGCCCAGTTTCAGCCTTTGCTTCATCCCGCTGCTGAAATAACGTATCTGCTTATTCGCTGCAGATGAAAGCCCGGTTTCTTCCAGGATCTTCCCCGGCTGCGCCGACAGGGATTTGAACTTTTCATGAAAGCGGAGCGCTTCCATGGCGGTTAGTTCTTCAACCAATTCAAGATAAGGCGCTGCAAAGCTTACCTGCAGATAAGGCTCCTCTATTTTTTTATGATCAATGGAATAATTGATCCTTCCTTCGCTATGAAGAATACTGCCTGCGATTACCTGGAGCAGTGTGGATTTACCCGAACCATTCGGGCCAGTGATAGCATATTTCTTTCCTTCAGTGAATTGAAGATCAATATGCCGGAAGATCCATTCGCGGTTATACCGCTTGCCTGTGTCTGCAAGCTCAATCCTCATCGGTTTCGCCTTTCGCATGAACTTTAATGATCCCGCGCTGGCTCTTCCTGATAAAGTCTACGATCAGGTCTCTTTGCTCGGTAGCAGGGAGATTGTCTGTCACGAATTCCAATGCCTGGGTGGTATTCATCCCTTTATAATAGATATTCCTGTAAACTTCAAGTATCTCGTTTATCGTTTCATTAGAGAAGCCCCGGCGCTGAAGGCCAACGGAATTCACTCCTACATAACTCAGTGGTGAGCGGCCGGCCTTTATAAATGGAGGCACATCCTTACGTATAACAGTGTGCCCTGCGATATAGGTATGAGCCCCGATCCTTGTGAACTGGGGAGCTCCAGCTAAACCTCCAAGTATAGCATGATCGCCTATCTCTACGTGCCCTGCAAGCTGAACCGAGTTGGCCAAAATGACATTATCGCCAAGAATGCAATCGTGGGCAACATGCGCATAAGCCATGAGGAGGCAATTATTGCCGATCACTGTCTTCCACTTATCCTGCGTTCCGCGGTGAATGGTCACGAACTCCCGAATAGTTGTATTATCGCCGATCTCCACGGTGGTCTTCTCACCAATAAATTTCAGATCCTGTGGAATGGCGCCTATTACCGCCCCGGGAAATATCTGGCAATTCCTGCCTATGGTTGTACCAGGGAAGATCACAGCGTTCGACATGATCGTGCTTCCTTCACCGATGATGACATCATCGTGGATAACCGCAAATGGTTCAATGGTAACATTGTTTCCCACCTTTGCCGCCTGGCTGATATGCGCTAAGGGACTGATCATACCTGTTCTTTAGGTCTTTTTACTATTTGTGCAACCAATACGGCCTCGGTAACAAGTTTGTCACCAATATAAATCGTTCCTTTCATTTCACAAATTCCTCTCCTGATAGGCTGTAATAATTCCATCTTCAGGATAAGGGTATCCCCCGGAACTACTTTCTGTTTGAACTTGCAATTCTCGATCTTCAGGAAGTAGGTATCGTACTGGTCTTCTGTATCCCTGGGTATGGCCAGGAATCCACCTGCCTGTGCAAGGGCTTCAACCTGCAGCACGCCCGGCATTACCGAATTGCCGGGAAAATGCCCCTGGAAGAACGGCTCGTTATAAGTCACGTTCTTGATGGCGATCACATATTTATCCGTAAGCTCCATCACCTTGTCTACTAACAGGAAGGGATAACGGTGAGGTAGGGTTTTTTCAATCTGGTGTATATCCAGCAAAGGAGGCTTGGTTGGATCATATTTCGGAACATCGCCCTTAAGCCTGTACTTCTTAATATGCTCCTTGATCTTTTTCGCAAATTTTACATTCGAGGAATGCCCGGGGCGGTTCGCAATGATATGTGCCTTGAAGGGATATCCTACCAGGGCAAGATCACCAACAACATCAAGGAGTTTATGCCGCGCAGGCTCATTCGGGAAACGCAGCCTTAAATTATTCAAAATGCCTTCTTCACTGACCCTCACGTCGGTTTTATGAAAGATCTTTGAGATCCTTTCCACCTGGTCGTCGGTGATAGGCTTGTCTACAACTACGATGGCATTGTTGATATCACCACCTTTAATAAGGTTGTTGCCTACCAGGAATTCCAGTTCGTGGAAGAAGCAAAATGTCCGGCTTCCTGCAATTTCATCCTTGAAATCTGCTATTTGCCTAAGATCTGCATGCTGGGTACCAAGCACAGGAGAATTAAAATCGATAAGTGTATTGATCCTGTAGCCATCATACGGCAGGGCAACCATTTCCACCTTCTTGTCATCATCCGTGAAAACAATATTGCTCCTTATCTCGTAGTAGATCTTTTCTTCATCCAGTTTCTGAACTCCTGCTTTGGATAATGCCTCCACGAAAGGTTCAGCGCTGCCATCCAGGATAGGAACTTCTTCGCCATCGATCTCGATCAGCACATTGTCGATCTCCATACCCACAAGAGCCGCCATAAGGTGTTCTATAGTGCTTATTCTTGCCCCATTCACCTCGATAGTGGTACTCCGGTTCGTGTCGATCACATTATCCACATCAGCCTTCACCAGGGTCTTCTCAGGGAGGTCAACCCGCTGAAAAACGATACCGGTATTAGCCGCGGCCGGCTTCAGCCTCATTGTAACAGACTGCCCCGTGTGAATGCCGGCGCCGGAAATAACGAGTTCCTCCTTTATAGTTTGCTGATAACTAATGCCGTTTCCGGTCGAAATATCCATAGCTGCAAAAGTAGGGAAAGGATTTCGGTCGTAGAGCAATTATTCCACCCTGGCATAGGGAACTATCCTGCCCATGATACTATCGTTAATGATCATGATATGCCTGAGTTCATCTAATGAAGAGTAAGGTCCGTGCTGGTTCCTGTAGGCTATGATCACCCTGGCAACCTGCCTGAAATAAGGATGGGAGCGAAGGTCTGCCTCGGTGGCCTGGTTAAGATCAATGGATCTTACTTTTCCCGGGGAGATTGTGAGCATAGGCAAGGCCTTTTCAAGCAATGAATCTTTTAAGCCATAAATTTCTCGCAATTGGTCCAGGTTTATAAAGCCACCCAGCTTTTCCCTGTAGTTAATGATCCGCGATGCCAGCTTCGGACCTATCCCCGGCAGGGATTCCAAAGCAGCCGAATCGGCACTGTTGATCTCCGTTTTTCTCTTAGGTTCCTGCAATTTCCTTTCACTGTAAACAGGGGATGAAACACTCTTCGGAAAACGTGCATAAACTTTAAGGCTGTCCAGGATTCGGCTATCTATTCCCCATATCTTTTCCAGGTCTTCTTTGGTTCTGAATTTTCCTCCTTTTTCGCGGAACCGTATAATGTTTCCGGCAGTTTTCTCCTTTATTCCTAATTGTACCAATTGATCCTTCGTAGCGGAATTTGGATCGAAGGAAAAGAATGCGGAGGCTTCCTCTGCATCATGTTTTATAGAGGATGTTCTGATTTTCCCCGGGAAGGCCAGTAATTCCGCCTCGCTTATCTTAATTGCTGGCTTTCTTAATAGCCAGGGCAATGTCCAGAGAAAGGCGATTATTATGACCAGGATAAATAATCCCTTGCGTTCAAAACTATTAAAGGATAGGAATTTCGGCTCCACCCTGCAAACTACACCGGCAGGAAACCTTTGTCAATTCCCCGAGAGGGTGAATTCAGGGGAGGTGCAGAACAAGCCCATCATATGCAAGATGCTTTCCCCCCGGTAGGGTTGATGAAACTTCTTCAAAGGTTCCCATCTGGTGGCTTAGGTGCGTGAAATAAGTTTCAGGGATCTCAAGCTGGCTGGAGAGATCTATGGCTTCCTGGAGAGTGAAATGCGAAATATGAGCAGCATGGCGCAGGGCATTCAAAACAAGAATGCTGCTGCCGCGCATCTTTTCCTGTTCCTGTTCTTCAATCCTGTTTGCATCCGTGATATAGGTAAAATCACCGAATCGGAAACCGAGCACAGGCATCTTCATGTGCCATACTTTTATAGGCTGAACCGGTATATTGCCGATCATGAACTCCGCCTCACCTATGTCCCGCAAATCTATATCAGGTATGCCCGGGTATTTCTCATCCGTGAAAATATAGCTGAACTCTCTCTTAAGTGCCTGGCGGGATGCAGCAGTTGCATAAACTTTCATTGAGGTTCGCTGGAAATAATTGTAGGCCTTGATGTCATCTAGTCCTGCAATATGGTCTTTATGATGATGGGTAATGAGAACGGCATCAAGTTTATCAACCCCGGCTCTCAGCATCTGGGTGCGGAAATCGGGCGTGGTGTCGATAACGATCGTTGTGGAATCGCTTTCAACAAGGATGCTGCTGCGGAGGCGTTTATCCTTTTCGTTGGGAGAAGTACAGACCCTGCATTTGCACGCTATCATGGGAACACCGCTGCTGGTGCCGGTTCCCAGGAAAGTGATCTTTAATGGAGGGCATGGCATCGCTGTTATTTCAACTCAGAATGCATTAATGAATCGTAAAGCTTCTGGCTTTCGTGAGTAAGGGCATCGTAATTAATGTCGAGCTGTGGCAAGAGGTCTGTAAGTGTATTTATCCTTCCTTCCAGTTGAAAGAATTTATTCAGTACAACAACCTTTTTCTCCTGCAGGATGCAATAACCGCTCTGGAAATTGCCCCTCTCATACCGGATAACATAACCAGATTCCTCTATTATGCGCTCAATTTTATCCAGGTTCGACTGCGTGATCTTCATTACGGTGTGTTTTCAACAAATTTAAAAATGGTGCAGCTTCCATACTTTTAAATTATCCACAAACGATGGATAAATCATGTACGCGAAGTCATTCTCACCACAGGCACGATCATTTCTTCAAGGCTGATTCCTCCATGCTGGAAGGTATTCCTGTAATAATTCACGAAATGATTGTAGTTGTTCGGGTAGCACAGGAACAGGTCGCCTTTCGCAAATATGAAACTCGAATTAACATTTGGAACGGGCAGTCCCGCCTCTTTGGGATCCCGGAATGCCAGCACATCCTTCTGTTCATAATTCAAATTGCGGCCATGTTTATACCGCAGGTTAGTAGTGGTTTGTTTATCGCCGATAACCTTTGCGGGAGTTTTCACCCGGGTGCTGCCATGATCTGTTCCAACGATTACGTTTATGTTCTTGTCGGCGATCTTCTTTAATGCCTGGTGCAGGGGGCTATGCTCAAACCAGCTTTGGGTTATGCTCCGGTAGCTTGTTTCGTCGCTGGCCAGTTCTTTCAGCACCTCCATTTCTGTACGCGCATGGCTCAGCATGTCAACGAAATTATATACGATAACATTGAAGTCATTCTGAAGGAAATTATGAACATTATCCACCAGCTTTTGCCCGTCGCTGTTATTCGTGACTTTGGTATATGAAAACTTTATATCTGATTTTCCGAGGCGTTTTAATTGCGCTTTCAGGAATTCTTCTTCATAAAGATTCTTTCCGCCTTCTTCATCATCATTCTTCCATTGTTGTGGAAAGCTCTTCTCAATTTCCAGCGGAAGCATACCGGCGAAGATTGCATTCCTGGCATATTGGGTTGCTGTTGGCAAAATGGAATAGAAAGTTTCTTCTTCCTGAATCCTGAAGCTTTCCGCGAAGATCGGCTGGATTGCTTTCCACTGGTCGAAACGCAGGTTATCAATCAGAATGAAGAATAATGGCGTTCCTTTTTCAAGGTGCGGCAGAACTTTAAATTTGAGAAGGTTATGGCTCATGATAGGCGCATCAGCGCTCTTCGGCGAAACCCAGGAAGCATAATTCTTTGAAATGAACTTGAAGAATTCACTGTTGGCCTCCTGTTTCTGTGTTTCGAAAACTTCCTGCAGTTCCGGGCTGTCGCTTTTTCTCATTTCCAGTTCCCAGTAAACAAGCTTTTTGTAAATATCCATCCATTCCTGGTAACCCGGGTTATCATTCAGGGCCATGAATAGCGAACGAAAATCCTGCTGATATGCTGCAGTGGTCTTTTCTGCAACAAGCCTTTTATTGTCTATTAATTTTTTCAGGCTTAGCAAAACCTGGTTGGGGTTTACAGGTTTTATAAGGTAATCGCTTATCTGGCTTCCAATGGCCTCGTCCATGATATTCTCCGCCTCATTCTTTGTAATGAGCACCACCGGCAGGTTGCTGTTAAGTTCCTTTATCTGTTGCAGGGTCTGCAAACCTGTGATCCCCGGCATGGATTCATCCAGGAGAACCACATCCACAATATTCTCCTTCACGAATTCCACCGCATCAAAACCATTGGTTCGGGTCTGCACTTCATATCCCTTATTCTCCAGGAACATCACCTGGCTGGTAAGACTATCTATTTCATCATCCACCCAAAGGATCTTTGCATTCATATCAAATATTTGGTTAAAGGAATAGTAAGCGCATAATACGCGCCAGTATGCGTTCAGGCAAATTTAATTTTTTAGGACCGCCCTTTGTAGCTTTGATCCACTTTGTAAATCTTTTAACACTCATATACTCAATGGCTTTTCATAAGATCATAAACGATCCGGTGTATGGTTTCATAACCATTGATGATACCCTGGTCAATGCCATTATAGCTCATCCTGCATACCAGCGCCTGCGTCGTATCCACCAGATGGCAATGGCCCATCTCGTTTATCCCGGTGCCGTGCACTCAAGGCTGCATCATTCATTGGGCGCCTATCATCTTATGCGCTGTGCCATCCATGAATTGCGGAGCAAGGGCATTGAGATCACGGCCGAAGAGGAGCAGGGAGCCAAGATCGCCATCCTTCTTCATGATATAGGCCATGGTCCCTTCAGCCACGCGCTGGAACAGGTTATGGCAGAAGGTATGCACCATGAACAGATTTCCCTGATGTTAATGGATGAACTTAACAGGCAGTTCGGCGGAGCCCTCCAGCTTGCCATAGATATTTTTTCAGGGAAACATCCGAAAAGGTTCCTTCACCAGCTTGTAAGCGGGCAGCTTGATGTGGACCGGATGGACTATCTCACGCGCGATAGTTTTTTTACCGGGGTAATAGAAGGATCGGTGGCATACGACAGGATATTGAAGATGCTGACTGTTCACGAAGGAAGCCTGATGGTGGAGGAAAAGGGGATCTACTCTATCGAGAAATTTTTAATAGCCCGCAGGCTGATGTACTGGCAGGTTTATTTGCATAAGACCGTATTGAGCGCTGAACAGATGCTGCAGCGCATAATAAAAAGAGCAAGACTGGTGGGGGCGGAATGCGACGGCCCGCTGAACATTTTCATTAATGGTTCGGGTAAAATTGACCTGGGACTGTTTTGCAGCGTAGATGATTCAGATGTGATCATGGCGATAAAGAAATGGCAGTCGCACGATGATATGGTTTTATCCACCCTTTGCCGGGGCATAATAGACAGGGTATTGCTTAAGGTGCGGTATTTTCCTGGACCTGTTGCGGAGGAGGTGGTAAATGAAGGAAGGAAGAAGGTGGCTGAAAAGTTGAAAATATCAGAAGAAGATGCATCGTGGCTGGTATTTTCCGGTGAGGCCTCAAGCAGTACCTATAACTTCGAGGATGAACACATCCATATCCTGTTCAAGGATGGAAGCGTGAGGGATATATCGGAAGTAGACCATGCGCTGATAAATGAAAACCTAAAAGGCAACATCAAAAAATATTACATTTGTTCCTTAAGATGATTAAATTAGAAGATCACTGAAAATGCAATTCACAGCGGCGCAAATAGCACAGATCATTAATGGAGAGATAGTGGGTGATGCCGCCAGTACGGTTTCTTCTTTTGGTAAGATCGAAGAGGCAAAAGAAGGTCAGCTTGCTTTTCTTGCAAACCCCAAATACGAGGATTTCCTTTACACCACCGGGGCTTCAGTTATCATCATCAATCGCACGCTTCAGCTTAAACAACCACTCAGCGCTACACTGATCAGGGTGCAGGATCCCTACAGTTCCTTCGCAGTTCTGCTTGATACCTATCAACAGATCAAGACGGAGCAGCTTTCAGGTATTCAGCAACCCTGCTTTATTCACCCTTCTGCAACAATTGGCGAAAATGTTTACATAGGGGCGCTTGCATATATAGGGGAGAATGTAAGGATCGGCAACGGTGTAAAGATCTTTCCGCAATCCTTCATCGGGAATAATACTTCCGTTGGAGATAATACTATAATACATGCAGGTGTAAAGATCTACCACGACAGTGTTATCGGCCCGAACGTAAAGATCCATGCCGGTGCAGTGATCGGAAGTGATGGCTTTGGATTTGCACCCCAGCCAGACGGCACCTTTAAAAAGGTTCCGCAGATCGGTAACGTGGTGATAGAACATGATGTGGAAATAGGCGCTAATGCTACGATCGATCGGGCAACTATTGGCTCAACGCTTATAAAAGCCGGCGCCAAACTCGATAACCTAATCCAGGTTGCGCACAATGTTGAAGTTGGAAATAATACGGTGATAGCTGCCCAGGCAGGTGTAAGCGGCAGTACCAAGATCGGCAATAATGTTATGATAGGCGGACAGGCAGGGATCGTAGGGCATATCCAGATCGCCGATGGCACCCGCATCAATGCGCAGAGCGGGGTAAGTAAATCCATAAAGAATCCAAATACGGCAGTAACAGGCTCGCCTGCATTTGAATATGCAAGCGCGCTTCGCAGCCAGGCCGTGAACCGCAATCTTCCTGAACTGGAAAAAAGACTTTCTGAACTGGAGAATGTAATTAAAGAGTTGAGGCTCGGGATGAGGGAAAGTTAGTGGAGTTGGAGGTTTGAGGTTGGAGGTTGGAGGTTTGAGGTTTGAAGTTGGAGGTTTGAGGTTGGAGGTTGAACGACAATTTATATCCATTGATTTTCAGTCTTTTCCTTATTCTCTTTCCCGATCTGTCTCTCTTTCTTTAATTTGCGGCACTAAAACTGACTTATGGACTTCAGGCCAGATGAGATTACGGAACAGGTTAGCGCTTCGGCACGCGATTTTGCCCGCCAGCATATTAAGCCTCATTTGATGGAGTGGGATGAAAGCCAGGAATTTCCTGTTCATATTTTCAAGGAAATGGGAAAACTGGGCCTGATGGGTGTTCTGGTACCGGAAGAGTATGGGGGTACCGGGCTTGGATATTTTGAATACAGTTCCATAATCCAGGAAATAGCAAAGGTTTGTGGCTCCATCGGGTTATCTCTTGCCGCGCATAATTCTCTATGCACCGGTCATATTCTCACCTTCGGTAACGAAGAACAAAAGAAAAAATACCTTCCCAAACTAGCCACCGCAGAATTCATAGGCGCATGGGGCCTCACAGAGCCCAATACAGGCAGCGATGCTGGTAATATGAAAACCACAGCGGTAAAGGAAGGGGATAACTGGGTGATCAATGGAACCAAGAGCTGGATCACTCATGGGAAAAGTGGTGATGTAGCAGTGGTGATCTGCCGCACCGGCGAACCTCGTGCAAAAAATAATTCAACTGCATTTATCGTAGACCGTAATACGCCCGGTTTCCAGGCAGGAAAGAAAGAGAATAAACTGGGTATGCGTGCCAGCGAAACTGCAGAAATGATCTTCGATAATTGTGTGATCCCCGATTCAAACCGTTTGGGCGAAGTGGGAGAAGGTTTTAAACAGGCTATGAAGGTGCTTGACGGAGGTCGTATCTCCATTGCTGCGTTGAGTCTCGGAATTGCCAAAGGAGCCTACGAAGCTTCGGTTCAATATGCCAAAGAACGCCACCAGTTCGATCAGCCAATCGCGAACTTCCAGGGCATCGCCTTCAAACTTGCAGATATGGCTACCAAGATAGAAGCTGCTGAAGTGTTGATAAACCAGGCCTGCGACAGGAAGATGAAAGGTCTGCCAATGACCAAGGAATCTGCAATGGCAAAATATTATGCCAGCGAGGTTTCTGTTGAAGTAAGCACTGATGCTGTCCAGATCTTCGGGGGATATGGTTACACCAAGGATTTCCCTGTAGAAAAATTCTACCGCGACAGCAAGCTATGCACCATAGGTGAAGGAACAAGCGAGATACAAAAACTGGTGATAAGCCGGGAGGTTCTGAAATGAGGATACTGATTTGTGCTTTGTTCCTTGCAGGTTGTGCACAGGCGAAAGAGGAAAAGCCAGCACAGGCTACGGTTGCAGTAACTCCAGACGCAGCCGAACTTTTCAGGGTAAACTGTTCCCAATGTCATAGGCCAAATAAGGATCTTGTGGCGCCTGCGCTGAAGAATGTTCGTGAAAGATGGTCCGACCAGGAAAAACTTTACAGGTTCATAAGGAATTCGCAGGAAGTGATCAAGGAAGACAAATATGCAAGGGATCTATTTAAAAAATGGAACAATGCTTATATGCAGCCATTTCCTGGCCTGACAGATGACGAGATCAAATCCATTTTGGATTATGCAGATTCACAGTGATCATTCAGTGTCGTAACGGTCCACTCTTTCAATTCCCTGTAAACTTAAGAGTTCATTCACCAGGTTGTCGAGCTCTTCTTTATCGTGAACGAACACTTTTACATTCCCTTCGAAGATGCCATCTTTTGCTTCGATCGTCATCGCCGAAATGTTCACCTTCAGTTCACCGCTAATCAGGTTGGTGATCTTATGGATCACACCCACATCATCAAGCCCGATTATCTTTAAACCTGTGAGGAAAGAGATTTCCTTGTTCTTGGCCCATTTGGTCTTAACCACCCGGTGACCGTAATTAGATAACAGGCGGGTTGCATTAGGACAATTTATCCTGTGGATCTTAAGTCCTTCGCCGGTTGTAATAAAACCAAATACGTCATCACCAGGAATAGGCTTGCAGCAGTTTGCAAGCGTATACATGATCTTGTCGCTGCTCTCTCCAAAAATGATAAGTTCCGAATCTTTAGGCGATTCCTGTTTTTCAAACTCAGGTTTCTCCTCTACAATCCTTACTGGTTTTGGAGGATAGATACGATCTCCGTGAATGTTGAAATCAGAGAGTTCCTTCAGATCTATCTTCTTGATAGCGATCTCATAAAGAAGGTCGAGAGATGAATTTAGCTTGTAATAGTTAGCGATCTCGTCCATGTTCTGCTGGCTCATCGGAACATTCATACCTTCCAGCTTACGCTGTAGTGTATACTTTCCATCTTCTGCGATCTTTCTTTTTTCTTCCTTCAGCGTGTCTTTGATCTTTGACCGTGCCTTGCTTGTTACAACAAAATTCAGCCATTCGCTGTTTGGCTTTTGCTTGGCGCTTGTAATGATCTCTATCTGGTCGCCGCTTCTGAGTTTATGACTTATCGGCACCAGCTTGTGATTAACCTTGGCCCCTATACACTTACTGCCAACCGCGGTATGAACGCTGAATGCAAAATCGAGCGCCGTGGCCCCAACGGGCAGCATCTTGATATCGCCTTTGGGAGTGTATACGTAGATCTCCTCGGTAAGGAATGATGTTTTGAAGTCCTGCAGGAAATCGAGCGAGTTGCTATCCTGGTTGCCGAGCGCTTCCCTTATCTGGTGAAACCATTTATCGAATCGGCTTTCATCTGCACTTCCTTCCTTGTATTTCCAGTGTGCCGCAAGTCCTTTTTCCGCGATCTCGTTCATTCTCCTTGTCCGGATCTGAACTTCCACCCAGCGGCCGCCTGGCCCCATTACAGTGGTATGAAGGGCTTCATATCCATTGCTTTTCGGATTACTGAGCCAGTCGCGCAGTCTTTCAGGCGAAGGATTATAAGCATCGGTGATCACGCTGTAAACCTTCCAGCAGTCTGCTTTTTCAGTTTCAGGGGGCGAATCAACGATAATCCTGATCGCGAAAAGGTCATACACCTCCTCAAATGACACTCCTTTCTTCTTGATCTTGTTCCAGATGGAGTGAATGCTTTTCGGCCTGCCATAAATTTCAAACTGGAGTCCTGCTTTTTCAAGTTTCTCCTTAAGAGGCCTTATAAAATCATTTATATACCGGGTACGTTCTCTTTTTGTTTCCTGCAATTTCTGGGCGATATACCTGTAGGTATCAGGCTCCATGTATTTCATCGCAAGGTCTTCCATTTCTGTTTTGATGCTGTAAAGACCCATCCGGTGGGCCAGTGGTGCATATACATAAATGGTCTCGGAACAGATCTTCAACTGTTTTTCGCGCTTCATGCTGTCCATGGTGCGCATATTATGGAGCCTGTCGGCGAGTTTTATAAGGATCACGCGAGGATCATCCGTCAGCGTTAAAAGGATCTTTCGGAAATTTTCTGCCTGCTGGCTGCTGTTGGCATCCAGTACGGTGGAGATCTTGGTGAGTCCATCAACGATCTTGGCTATTTCAGGTCCGAATTCCCGGTGAATATCCTGAAGTGTAATATCGGTGTCCTCAACAGTGTCATGCAGCAGTGCGCAAATTGTGCTCCTGATTCCGAGGCCAATTTCTTCCACGCAGATGCGCGCTACGGCGATAGGATGAAGGATATATGGTTCCCCGCTCTTTCTCCGCATGGTCTTATGAGCCTCAGCGGCCATTTCGAAGCTACTGCGCAGCAATAGTTTATCGCCGGGCTTGAGTTTGGTCTTCAATACCCGCAGGAGGCCACGGTATTGCCTGAGGATCTCTTTTTTTTCCTCGTCCTCGGTAAGATTATAGGATGGTATTACCTCTGCGGTACTCATATTTCCAAATTTAACTCAAAAAGAGGTCCTTTATTTTATTTCCTCCCGAAGCAGATCTGCGCCCTGGAAGCTTTCCTTTTAAAAGTTTTAATTATGGATGATTTTTAACAGTAAAAGCCCTAATTTTGCCGTCCATTTGCGGATGTGGCGAAATTGGCAGACGCACTAGACTTAGGATCTAGCGGAGCAATCCATGTAGGTTCGACCCCTATCATCCGCACCAAATTCCACAAGGAACAGGAACCATTTCTTGTTCCTTTGTTTTTTAAGGCTAAATAAAAATAAATGGCAACAGTTGTAAGGGAAAATATCGGGCCTCTGACCGATAAGCTTACCGTGAAAATTGAGAAGACAGATTACCTTCCTTCTTTCGAAAAAAAGATCAAAGAGTATAGTAAAACGGCAAATATCCCGGGCTTCCGTAAGGGCATGGTTCCGGCGGGTATGATTAAGAAGATGTATGGCAACAGCATCTTTAACGACGAGATCATCCGCGGTGTAGAGAAAGAACTGTATACTTATCTTAATGAAGAAAAGCCAGACATCTTTGCGCAGCCTCTGCCGCTTCCCTCTGAAGATCTGCGACTGGACATGAACAACCCGGGCGATTATGAATTCAAGTTTGAGATAGGCCTGAAGCCTGCATTTGAACTTCCCGACCTTTCTGGTGCCAAACTTACATTGCACAAGGTGCAGGTGACCGATGATATGGTTAACGAGGAGATAGACCGAATGCGCATCAAGGGTGGGAAAATGACCGAACCGGACGTGATAGATAATGAGGAGAATGTACTGAACATTACCTTCAGCGAATCCGGTAAGGACGGTGTTGCTGTTGAAGGAGGGATCACAAAAGATAATTCTGTATTGTTAAAGTACTTCGCGCCTGCTATTCAAAAGCAGCTAATGGGTAAGAAGGCCGGCGACAGTATAGTATTTAAACTTGATGAAACTTTTGATGGCGACAAGCTTGAAATGATGCTGCAGGACCTGGGATTTGATAAACAGGATAAAGAAGCCGCTGCCAAATATTTTAAACTAACCATCGATAAGATAGGACTTGTTGGCAAGGCAGTAATGGGAGAAGAATTCTTCAATGAAGTTTTTCCTGGCCAGGAAGTGAAGACTGAAGAGCAGTTCCGCGATAAATTGAAAAGTGAAATGGAGCAATACTGGTCAGCACAAAGCCGCAACCAGTTGCACGATCAGCTTTATCATTATCTTCTTGATGAAACCAAAATGGACTTCCCTGAAGAATTCCTGAAGAGGTGGCTTCAAACTGGTGGCGAAAAACCAAAATCGGCGGAAGAAGCAGAGAAGGAATTCCCGGTATTCAGCAACCAGTTGAAATGGACGCTGATAAGTGATAAACTGATCCAGGATAATAAACTTGATGTTTCAGCAGAAGAACTTCGCGAACATATGAAGGCCGAGGTAATGCGCTATTTCGGTGGTATGAACCTCGACCAGGATATGAGCTGGCTGGAAAGTTATATTGACCGTATGATGAAGGATGAAAAGCAGGTTGATGCCACTTATCGCAGGCTTATTACTGAAAAGGTATTCACCTATGTTGAGTCCAAGGCCAACCCGGTTGAAAAATCCGTTTCTGCAGAAGAACTCACATCAATGCAGCATAATCACCACCACTGATAGTTAGTAATATAAAAGAAAGGCCGCTTCAAATGAAACGGCCTTTTTTGATGCCTGATGTTCAATCAGCCTCCGGCTCCAACCCGTTGCTGTTCTTCTTCAACTCCCGTCGTTCTTTTTCGTTGCTGGCCGGATTGTTTTCCAAAACGGTAAGAGAAATTTACTCCGTACTGCCTGTTGTCCCACCTGTTCCGGATCATGATATCCACTGTTCCATACTTTGTATGCCCTTTGTATCGCTGCCAGTTGAAAGGATCTCTCACGGTCAGCCTCAGAGTGCCTTTTCCTTTAAAGAGCTGGTTGCGTGCCAGTCCAATACTCATTGATCCCATCGGGTAACTTAATGAAAGTTGCTCTATAGATTTATAGCGGTACCATCCGCTCAATTCACCGGTCCACTTCTTTGAGAAATTAAAGGTGTTGTTCATATTCAACATGAAAGAAGTGTACTCAAGATCAAGGTCTTCAACGGTGGCAACTCCTGTTTCAATGCTTATGTATGTGCCTTCAAAATGATTCCTGTAGGCAACACCATAAAGATTGGCATTCCATTTTTTTGCGATCTTAACAGGGGCGCTGATGGAAAGGCCGAGATTGCTGTATTTGGCAATGTTGTCCGATGTAAGGAAACCGATGATCTCGTTATTCGAACCTCTTTGACGGTTTATTATCTGTGATATCACATCATCCGTGATGGTGTAATTCAGCGTTGTGATCACTTTGTTCTTATAGGAGTGGATCAATTCGAAGTTGTATGAGAATTGTGGTGTGAGGTAAGGATTACCCTGCCTGTATGAAAGTGAATCCAGGAAGAACGTAAACGGGTTCAGGTCCTGGTAATTCGGTCTTTGTAAGCGGCGGCTTGCATTAACTGTAAGAGAATGTTTTTCGCTTAGCGGGTAGTTCGCAAACACAGATGGGAAGAGACTTACATAATTCTGTTTAACTACCGAATTATTTGCAACCTGTGTTCCTTTGGTATTTGTATTTTCCAGCCTTAAGCCAGCCTGCAGGTTCCATTTACCCGATTTTCCTGAAACATTCAGGTATGCTGCATTAATGTTCTCTTCGTAAATGAAATGATTGTTCCTGCTGTCTGGTCTCCATCCCATTGGGGTGAGTCGCTGGTAATCCACCAGGTTGTCCGATTTTACAAAGCTTGATTTGATCCCTGATTCCAGCTTCAGTCCTTTACTGAATGTATGCACGAAATCTGACTTCATTGAATAGATATCAATTTCTGATGGGAGATGTCCCTTAAGGAACATACTGTCTGCCGTCTGGTTAAAATCTCCGTCGAAGAAACCGGTTTGCAGCAACTGGTTTGATGCGGTGCTGTATTTGGAGTAATCAAGGTCGAAGGTTATTTCGGTGCCGGCGGTATCAAAAAGATGGCGCCAGTTCAGGTTTCCACTGAAATTATCCCAGTTGATTGCATTGCGTGTTTTGCTGTGTAGGCGGGAGAAGACCACGCCCTGCTTGTTGGTAAAATTGGTGAATGTTGTTGGCGTTGGCCGGCCGTCGAACATGAAGCCGTTAAGCACAATTCCGAATGTGTTGAACTTGTCTGGTTGATAATCCAGACCCAGCTTTAGTGTATAATTATTGTTCCTGAACCGGAAGAAGGTGCTCACATTATTGATGCTGTCGATCTGCTTTCCATCCCTGTAATAATTACTTACTATGTCGAGATTTCCCCTGCCTTCCCTGTAATTATAAACGAAATTTGAGAAGAGGTTTATTTTATTCTTCCTGTAATTATAGTTCACTGAAACATTCGGCTTGTGGGTTGTTTCAGTTTTGCCTTCCTTGTTTTCAAATAAGCCCATGGTGGTTCCAACAGCGATGCTTCCGTTAGACCCGCGTATCTTACCTTTTTTCGTTTTGATATTCAGTATCCCTGAATTTCCTGCAGCATCATATTTGGCAGAGGGGTTTGTCATTATCTCGATCTGTTCAAGAGAGGATGCGGGCATGTTCCTCAGCACATTTGCGAGGTCTGCAGCCGAAAGCTGGGTAGGCTTTCCATCCATCATAACGATGACCCCCTGTTTTCCTTTCAGGCTGATATTCCCATCATTATCTACAGAAACCCCGGGTGATTTTTCCAGCACTTCCATGGCTGTTGCACCCGCATTGGATGGTGATGCATCAACATTCACAACCATTTTGTCGAGCTTTTGTTCAATGAAAGGCTTATTTGCTGTTACTACTACTTCACCAAGCGCTGTAGGTTTATCGGATAGTTTAACCGTACCTGCATCAGTAACACCGGTAGCGACTGTAACATCCTGTACGGACTTTACAAAACCAACGGCAGTGATAGAGATAGTATACTTGCCGGGTTTAACTTTTTCTATGGAGTAGCCTCCGTTCTTATCTGTAACCGCTGTTTTAACCAGCCTGGAATCAGACATTAATTGTACGGTGGCAGCTACCATAGGTTCACCAGAGGCAGACTCCACCCGTCCGCTAACGACTCCACCTGTTTGCGCCTGTGCAGCTAATGCGGTGAAGCAGAATAATGCAAATAGAATTCGTTTCATGGCTATAGATTGAAGAACAAAAATTTATTTTTTCATTCGCCGTGAAAAGAAAATTCGGATAAGGGGCAATTAGGAATTATGACAGGAAACTGTATAAAAATGACAGGATTATGCCTGATGAGGAATGGTAATATAAACAGGACGAATGGCCACTTTCAATGCAGCCTAAACGATCAACACAAAATTTCCCAGCGCTTCACAGGTTGCTCGAAATTTATTGAACCCGGAATTTTTACAACCTCTTCAATAAATGTAAAGCCTGCTTTTTTAAGAAGGTGATTTGGCGCAGGGTTAAGGGCATATGGTTCGCAGAGTATTCGTTTCAAATTATACTCCCTGCAAAATATTGAAAGGCTCAACATAATGAATTCAAGTCCCCAACCTTTTTTCCTGTCTTCTATATTCCAGATATGCAGGTGCATACAGGCATCTTCGCCCGGGCTTATATTATTTATGTTTGAATGTCCAACTGGGCTTCCATCCGCTTCCCATACCAGGCAAAAAGAGGCCTTTTGTTTATTTGGAAGATTAACCTGTTCGGTTAAAAAATCAGTCCACCCTTTACGTCCTGGAAGTTTTTGCATATCAACACCCATGGATTCAAGATATTCGGGTGAGCTGTTGAGCCAGTAATCGCAGATCAGGGGAATGTCCTGTAAAGTGAGGTTCCTGACTGTTAATATGGGTTCCATACCTGAATGTACGGAATTACGTTAACCTCCAACCTCCAACCTCCAACCTCCAACCACTTTGGCACTTTTATTTCATCTTCCTTATAAAATATTTTGTTATGGAGAAAGCAACAGCAACGAATCATACCAAAACAATGGTAAATGTTTCAGGGCCGGAAAGGTTCCTGTCAGCCGCTGCGGGCGCAGTGCTGGTGTACCAGGCCTTTAAAGAGCGTGATATTAATATCCCCAAAGCATTATCTGGAGGATTTCTGGTTCTGAGAGCACTAACGGGTCATTGCCCGGCATACTCTGCAATGGGAAAGAAAGGATTGCCCGATCCGGTTAAAAATATCAACATACGCACCTCTGTTACGGTAAATAAGCCACGCCACGAAGTATACGCATTCTGGCGGAGGCTGGAAAACCTGCCGTCATTTATGAAACATCTTGAAAGTGTGGAAGCACACGACAGCCACAGGTCGAGTTGGAAAGCAAGGATACCTGGCGGGGTAGGAACTATAAACTGGGATGCTGAAGTGGTGAAAGATGAACCGGGAGAATTGCTCGGGTGGAGTTCATTACCCGGTGCTGATGTGGAAAATGCCGGTAAGGTTGAATTCCTGGATTACAACGGTGGCACTAAACTGAATGTGGTGATCACGTATCGACCGCCAATGGGAGCAATAGGTGCAGGTGCGGCTAAATTGTTCAATGGTGCATTTGAAAAAATGGTACGCCAGGATATCGCCAATTTCAAACAATATATCGAAACAGGTTCTTTGCCTGAACTGGAGGGAGAATCGGCTGCAGAGGCAATGGTTGCCGTGAATGGCCCCGTAAAATAACAAGGTGGAAAAATTATGATAAGGTCTCCACAGGAGGCCTTATTGTTTTTATGCCCGCCTGTTTATTCATCCTGTAATAGCGGTCGGCTATCAGGGCAACATAAGCGATTATAACAAGTATTACTGTGGTAAAGGCTATTGAAAGGTTTGAATTGGAACCATTGACCCTGGCTTTCACAGGTACAACGACCATTGCCTTATCCGGATTGGCTACGATCTTCCCTGAGGAATAAACTTTCATGCTGTCCAGCAGTTTTTTTACTACCGGGTTGTCCAGAAAATTTTTTACTGAATCTATACAATGCTCCCCGGCAAATACAGGATGATTCAGCGCCGTGTCTTTCCTTACCTTCCAGATCCTGGCGGTCTTTTTATAGCCATTATTGCAATATCCTTCACTTACCACTACCGCATAATCATCAGAGATCAGGATCATGCTGTCCGTCCTTGATTCTGGAAGCGATTTCTCTGAAGCACCGAGGTTCTTACCAAGATTATGGTTTGAGAAATTCCCAAGGTTTCCTCCAAGGGTCAAGAGTTTTACCTGCGCCATGCCGCCTCCCGTAATTCCAGCGAAAAAACATATGAGCAGCAGCCGGTAAAACATAAAGAAGTTTATCTATTGAAATTAATACGTGAATATAATTTGAATAGTTACAGTTAAGGGATTGCTAAAAGTTAAAAAAACATTAAAGCTTTATCTCCTCGTTACTATCGTCGAAAAAGTGAAATTCGGTTAGGTGGTAGCCGGTATTTGCCCTGATCCTTATCTTTTGACGGAATTTCCAGCTCCATTTCATCCGGCGGGATGGAAATCCACAGGTTAAATGGCTGTATAGAATAGGGTGGACCTGTATGGTAAGCCCTGTATGCTTCTGCATGATGAGATAACTAAGATTCTTAAGTATCTCGTCCTCAAGGATAAGCGTAGAAGAAATTTTTCCGGTACCATTGCAGCTGGGACAGATCTCGCTGGTATTGATCGACATCTCCGGCTTCATCCTTTGCCGGGTAATCTGCATCAGTCCGAATTTAGTGATCGGGAGAACTGCATGCTTTGCCCTGTCCGGCCTCATGAACTGGTCCATAGCATCGGCCAGTTTCTTCTTGTTCTCCATCAATTTCATATCGATGAAATCGACCACAATTATCCCCCCCAGGTCTCTTAACCTGAGCTGGCGGGCTATTTCTTCCGCAGCCTCGAGATTAGTTTCAAGTGCATTCTGCTCCTGGTTATTACTTACGCTCTTATACCCGCTGTTAACATCAATTACATGAAGCGCCTCCGTATGCTCTATAATTAAATAAGCCCCGCTGGGAAGGTTAACTGTTTTACCAAATGCGGCCTTTACCTGCTTTGTGATACCGAAATTGTCGAAAATGGGCAGCCCGTTATTGTACAGGCTTACTATGTCTGCCTTATCCGGCGCAATGCGTTGGATATAGCTTTTTGTATCTGAGAAAAGGGCTTTGTCATTAACCACGATCTTATTGAAATCCTCATTCAAAAGATCTCTAAGGATACTGGTGGTTTTTCCCTGTTCACTTAATATTTTGGCTGGAGGTGTGGCTCCTTTAAGATTGCCCTGGATGGTCTTCCAGGAAGCCTCAAGTGCCTGGAGGTCGGCATGTAGTTCCGCGGTCTGCTTTCCTTCTGCGGCAGTCCGGACAATAACTCCCAGGTTCTTTGGCTTTATGGCCTCAATGATCCTGTGAAGTCTTTTTCTTTCCTCGGAGGAATGGATCTTCCTGCTTACCGCGATAATATCATTGAAGGGAGTTACCACTACGAAGCGGCCGGGCAACGATAATTCGCATGAAAGCCTGGGACCCTTCTGGGCTATAGGCTCCTTAAGTATCTGAACAAGAATATTAGGTCTTCCGTTAAGTACTTCCGTGATCTTGCCGGTCTTAACTATCTCCGGCTCTACCTTGAATTTTGCAAAGTCAAATCCGTTCTCCGTTTTGTCGTTTATCGACATATTGGTGAACTTAAGTATCGATCTTACATAAGGGCTCAGATCTGTATAATGCAGGAAAGCATCCTTTTCAAAACCTACATCAATGAAAGCCGCGTTCAGCCCCGGGATAAGTTTTTTCACTTTTCCAAGGTAAAGGTCCCCCACTGCAAAGTTTGCATCAGCCTTTTCGCTATGGAGTTCCACCAGCCGCTTGTCTTCCAGCAAGGCGATCTCAACGCCCTGCGAAGCCGCATTGATAATTAATTCCTTGGTCAAGCTCTAAGATTTGTAAGACCTGATACTAACGGAATGAAACATGAACGGCATACTATATATGCCGGGGCGTATAGTATGCTGAAATGTGTGCCGGTAAGGAGTGCCGGCACCGGAAAGAAAAAGAGGTTACTTCTTCTTATGGCGATTCTTTCTTAAGCGCTTTTTACGCTTATGTGTCGCTATTTTATGACGTTTTCTCTTTTTACCACAAGGCATACCGAGTCTTTTTTTGTTTTATTAATATTTTTAATCTCTTTATTTCAATTGCCTGATCCGCTCATCTACCTCCTTTGTGAAGAGAGGATTATTGGCAACCTGCTTACTTACGTTGTACCACTTTATCGCTTCTTCCTTATTTCCGCTGGCAGCATATGTGTCAGCGAGGTAGGCAATGGCCTCAAGGTTTCCGGGTTCCTTGCTAACTACCAGTTTGAACCGCTCAATCGCTTTGTCGTACTGGCCTGAAACCAGGCCTCCAACTCCAAGAACTATCTGGGCCTTCATGTTTCCAGGGTCCTTCCTTGAAACTGCAAGCAGTTCCTGGATTCCCTGCATTGTTGCCTGCGGATCGCCTGAACGCCCGCGGCCATAAACATAAACACTTCCCAATTCAACCCTAAGATCATTATTAGTTGTATCCAGGGCTATCGCACGTTCATAAAGGTCTATGGCAGTGGTGGTTTCCCAGTCCAGCCTGGATGCATCCTGCTCGTGGCGAATGCGCTCCAGAAATAAACGGGCTGCAAAGGTGAGGTTTTTTTGCGAATTATCCAACTTAGCGGCTTCTGCAGTATAATAGGCATAAGGCTCGAACAGCCTGGCGCTGTCTCTCCAGAATTCTGCTAACCGGTTAAAAGAAGCCGCATCCCTGCCTGAGTTCTTGATTTCTTTATATAAAACCGCTGAACCAGCTGGCAATCCAGCCTCCGAAGAATCAATGAAAGCGGTAATGTTAAATGTCTGAGTTTCGACCTGTGAAGCAGATACAGGTTTACTTATGGAAGTTTTCCCAAATACGAAAAATACCGCTACTAAAATAAGGGCAGAAGCTGCCAGAATGATTTGTTTCTTCACCGTTATCCCGCTTTAACAACGGGATGCAAAGGTACTAGTCTTCATCTTCATTAAGCTCAGGCTCTTCCTTAATTTTAGAAGAGTTTTTGATATCCTGAACAAATTCCTTCGCAGGCTTGAATGCAGGTATGAAGTGCTCGGGAATGGCAACTGCAACATTCTTTTTAATATTCCGCCCGATCTTGGCCGCTCTCTTTTTAATGATGAAGCTGCCAAAGCCACGTATATAAATATTCTCCCCTTCGGTAAGACTGCTCTTAATTTCCTTGAACATTGTTTCCAGCGTTACCAAAACATCTACTTTTGGTATCCCTGTTTTTTCAGAGATTTTATTTATCAGATCTGCTTTTCTCATAAATAAAGAAATTTGATTGAAGAATCTGGTGAATTAGTGTAAAGTTAACTAAATGATTATCAACCTTTTTAAAAATTGTTTTCTACGGGATTTTATAGATAAAATCATGCCGGATATGTTCAAACTGACTGAAAATGAGTAAGGAAAGAAGGAAAAGAGCGTTTACAGCAGGATTAATGCAATGGAATTCAGAATCCAACTGTAGAAATATGCCATGGAAAGGGGAAAAAAATCCTTATCTCATCTGGTTAAGTGAAGTAATTCTTCAACAAACCCGTGTGGAACAGGGAATTGAATATTACAATAAGTTCATCAGTAAATATCCTACTGTTTTCAGTCTTGCTACAGCCAATAATGAAGACGTTTTTAAATCATGGGAAGGCCTGGGCTATTACTCCAGGTGCCGTAACCTGCTGGCCACCGCCCGTAAAGTAGCCTTTGAGATGAATGGCCAATTTCCGGATAGTTATGACGGGCTTTTAAAGTTAAAGGGGATCGGAACATATACCGCTTCGGCTATTGCTTCCTTCGCCTTCGGGTTACCCTATGCTGTGCTCGATGGAAACGTTTACAGGGTATTAGCGAGGTTCTTTGGAATTGAAACTCCTGTAGATAATAAGAACGCTTTTGCATTATTTTCTACCCTTGCTGCCGAACTCCTGGATAAAAAAAATCCAGCGGCTTATAATCAAGCTATTATGGATTTCGGGGCAACGGTTTGTACTCCCAAAAAACCTTCATGTGAAGCATGCCCACTAAGCAGGGGTTGTATCGCACTGAAGGAGGATAAGGTTCCAGAACTCCCCTTGAAGGCAAAGCGCACCCGGAGAAAGAAGCGATACTTTAATTATGTACTGGTTGAAAATGAATCAGGTGTTTTTATCCGGAAAAGAGAGGAGAAGGATATCTGGCAGGGTTTGTACGAACTGGTTCTTGTAGAATCCATCAACCGCAATCTATCCGGTTCAGAGCTAAACGATCATCTTCCGGAATACCTGCAGGGCAAGTTTAATAACGGAACTACCCTTATCCAGCAACTAAGCCACCAGGAGATAAATTCCAGGTTCTTTAAACTGAAACTTCAGGGTACTGTAAAATACCCGGGCTATAACCTTGTACCTCATTCGGAAGTTAATAAACTGGCTTTCCCCGTCTCCATCCGGAAATACCTTTCAGGCACCGCGCCAGCAGGTTCAAACTCTTTTGAAAATCCTGATTAGAATTCTATCTTTAATTATAGAAGTAACGGAACAGAAAAAGTTTCTACATGAGAGGAGTTAACAGGGTGATGTTGATCGGGAATCTTGGTAAAGATCCCGACATCCAATTCCTGGAAGGAAACATTTGTGTTGCGAAATTCAGCCTGGCCACTACGGAGACTTATAAAGACCGTAGCGGCAAACTGGTTTCACAAACGGAATGGCATACGATCGTTTTGTGGAGAGGACTGGCTGAACTCGCCCAGAAATATTTACACAGGGGTAGTCTTGTTTATATAGAAGGAAGACTGAAAACGCGGAGTTGGGAAGACAAGGAGGGGAATAAAAAATTTGCAACGGAGATAGTAGGAGACAATCTCATAATGCTTGATAAAAGGCACGAAGGTGGCCAGCCACCTGGTTTTGAACACGGGGATCCGTCGCATGGAGAAATGCATGGCGATGAGAGCCCTTCTGAAAAGCCGCCTTTTTAATGCTGCCTGAATAGCAGCATATTGTTCACTAAAACAACAGATCTTGGATTATCATTCGGTGACCGCCACAGGCAATTTGGTCATTTCATTCCTGGCAATTGAACCAGCTACAGCAGGAATTCTCGTTTTTATTGGTTGTGTGCTGCTTGTGCTTTCCTTCCTGATCGCCGGCAGCGAAGTTGCTTTCTTCTCACTTACTTCAAAAGACATCAAGATCCTCAAAACCCGCCGTCAGCCTTCCTTCAGGAGGATAGTTCATTTACTTGAACAACCCAGGCCACTGCTGGCTGCCATTATGATCGCGAATAATTTTCTTAATATAGGGATCATCCTCATAGCAAATCTTCTTCTTAATAACTGGTTTGAAAATGCAGGATTGGGATTCTGGCAGCTGTTTGCTCTGAAGGCTTTCATCATCACCTTCCTTCTTGTACTTTTTGTTGAAGTATTACCAAAAGTATGGGCTACACAGCATAAGGTCTGGTTCGCCACAACTGCTTCGCTGGTGGTTGATATTTTCAACAGCATATTTTACAGGCTAAGCCGGAGGATGGTTAGATACAGTGAGCGCCTTGAAAAGAATTTTTACAATGACAGCATTTCATCCTTCGAGCCGATCGATTATGCAATAGACCAGCTTCCCGAACACCAGGCAACCGCCGAAGAAAAACTGATCCTGAAAGGAATAAGAAAATTCAGTGCTTCTACAGTAAAGCAGATAATGCGAACCCGCCTCGATGTTTCAGGTATCGAGATGGGATGTTCCTTTGAAGAAGTTAAGAAATATGTGCGCGAGGTGCGGTATTCGAGGATCCCGGTTTATAGCAAGAACCTCGATACTATCAAAGGCATTCTCCATACCAAGGATATACTTCAGCATATAGACAAGGGTGAAGAATATGACTGGCGCGAGCTTTTACGGCAGGCATATTTTGTTCATGAACAAAAGAACATTGAAGATCTTTTACAGGATTTCAGGCAGAAGAGAATTCATTTTGCCGTGGTTGTGGATGAATTCGGAGGTACTTCAGGAATTGTTACCCTGGAAGATATCATGGAAGAGATAATCGGGGAAATTGAGGATGAATTCGATGATGAACAAAGTATTAACAGGAAGATAGATGATAACAATTATATCTTCGAAGGCCGTACAATGATCCCTGATGTTTGCAGGATGATGAAGCTTGCGCCTGATACGTTCGAAGCTGTGCGTGGCGACAGTGATTCACTCGCCGGGCTTGTGCTCGAGATCGCAGGCGAATTTCCACAGGTTAATGAAAAGCTTGTATCAGGAGATTTTATTTTTGAACCACTTGAGATCAATAAGAACAGGATCGACAAGGTAAAGGTCACCGTGCAACCCATGGAGATTCAGGATGTATAAATGACAAGAAATATCCCATTATTAGTTCTGCTTGCTGTAATTCTTTCAGCCTGCAATTCAGTGTACACGTCGCGTGAGCGAGGTTATTTCCATATAGAACTCCCCGAACATGAATACCGTAAGTTCGACCAGCCCGGCTTCCCTTACACTTTTGAATATCCTGTTTATGGCGAACTGGTGAGAGATACTACCTACTTCGACAGTACTCCCGAGAATGATTATTGGGTGAATGTTGATTTTCCTCAATTCAATGCCAGGATCTTCCTGAGCTACAAAGTTGTAGGCGGTAAAGCAATATATAAAGTGAAAAGACCGGATGGCAGCTATGCAGATTCGATCGGGATTAACTATTTCGACAGGATGGTGAATGATGCATTTAATCTTACAAATAAGAACGAGGCGGTAGCGACCTCTATTTCAGACAGCCTGTTCCACACTGAAAACGGCATAACCGGGGTCTATTTTAAAGTAGGAGGGAATGCTGCCACGGCCCGCCAGTTCTTTGTAAGCGATACAACCTCAAACTTTCTGCGAGGAGCGTTGTATTTCAGCGCCACTCCTAATGCCGATTCAATAAGGCCAGTCCAGGACTTTCTATCACAGGACATGAATCACCTGATCAATTCCTTCCAATGGAAGGAAGGTGACAGAAACCGTTAATTTGTACTTTACCCTGCCTAAATACGGTAAATTTGCCGCATGATCGCCATTGAGAATGTATTGGTTAGCGACCAGCTTATAAGAGAGCAGTTTGTATGTGACCTCACTAAGTGTAAAGGTGCTTGCTGCGTTGATGGTGATGCCGGCGCACCACTTGATAAAAAGGAACTTAAAAAACTGGAAGAGGTTATGCCCGAAGTGCTTCCCTACCTCGATGAAGTGCACAGGGCGGAAATTGAGAAACAGGGTCTTTATCAGTGGCATGACGAATTTGGATGGGTAACCCCTACGATCAATAACAGTATTTGCGTTTACGGCATTACCGACCCTCACGGGATCGTAAAATGCGGGATTGAACAGGCGTATATCGATGGAAAGGTTAAATGGAAGAAACCTATCTCCTGCCATCTCTTTCCCGTTACGGTTACCAAAAGCAGGGATGGAATTACCGAATTTGCCAATTATGAACCCAGGGAAGATCATTGCAGGGCTGCATGTTCTCTTGGTAAAAAATTAAAAGTTCCTGTTTACCAGTTTCTGAAGGAACCCCTGGTAAGAAAATTCGGGAAGAATTTTTATGAGGCACTTGAAGCTGCTGCCGAGGCCCTGAAAGTAAAGACGATCAAAAATAAACAGAAAGTACAATGACCAAAACCAGTGGCATCCTTTGCCTTCTTGCAGTGATCTTCTCTTCATGCTCTGTGAATAAGGCAAAAGTGGACAATGAACTAGAAAAGTATTTCGAAGCAAGAGGTGTAGATGGCTGCTTTGCCATGCTTGATAATACCGAAGGTGGCGTTACGGTATATAATATGAAATACGATACAATGCGCTTCCTTCCTGCCTCAACTTTCAAGATCGTTAACTCGCTCATTGGACTTGAAACAGGGCACATCACTTCCGACAGTATGGAAGTGAAATGGGATGGAGTAAGGAGGCCAATAAAAGAATGGAATCAGACCCTCAACATGGTTGAAGCATTCAAGGCGAGCAGCGTACCTTATTACCAGGAGATCGCACGCAGGATCGGTGCAGATACCATGAAGCGCTGGCTTGATACCCTGTCGTATGGCAATATGGTTGTTTCAGAACCGGTTGATTCCTTCTGGTTGAACAATACTCTTAAGATCTCTCCCGACGAACAACTAGGGCTTGTAAAAAAGCTATACTTCGACCAGCTTCCATTCCGGAAAAGCGTTCAGTTGTCGGTGAGGAATGCCATGCTCCAGGAAGACAATACTGCCTATAAGCTTAGTTATAAAACTGGGTGGGGCTTTGATGAGAAGGGAGATAATGTGGGATGGGTAGTAGGATGGATCGAAGAGAACAGGCATGTATATTTCTTTGTAACCCTGGTTCTTTCTGATAAGGAGGATCTTGATATGAGGAGTGTAAGAATGGATATCACAAGAGACATTCTAAAACATTATGGTTTTTTTGAAGGAAAGAAATAACCAGGTTTCTCTCCGGCAGGTTTATTGCATAATTCCCGATTGATGTTCCAGGTTCAGCATAAAGAATTCTTACTGGTACTTGCAGCAATACCATTCATGGTGTTGCTTTTCTTTCTTGCAGTTAACAGGAAGAGATCTATCTCGAGGAAACTTGGAGATCCGCACCTGGTAAATCAACTGACCCGTTATCATTCCCCCTTTAAATTCAATCTTAAATTCCTGCTGATCGTTTTCGCATTTATTGCAGCATCTTTTGCATTTGCAAATGTGCAGAGTGCAACAGGAGGAGAAAGCATAGCAAGGAAAGGGATCGATATAATGATCGCGCTCGATGTGAGCAACAGTATGTTAGCCCAGGACCTTAGTCCTACGCGACTTGACAGGGCTAAGCAGGTCGTTTCAAGGATAATTGACCGTGCAGGTGATAACAGGGTTGGTATAGTGATCTTTGCCGGGAAGGCATATTTACAAATGCCTCTTACCGGTGATCACAGCGCCGCGAAAATGTACCTTTCTTCAGCCTCTCCTTCTGCAGTGCCTACCCAGGGCACGGTAATCGGCGATGCACTCAGAATGTGCCATCTTTCTTTTAATAGTAAAGAAAGAAAATACAAAGCCGTGGTGTTGCTTAGTGATGGGGAAGATCATGATGAAGGAGCAGTTGAAATGGCTAAGACAATGGCCAGCGAAGGTGTTGTAATTCACGCTGTCGGTACCGGTTCGGCGGCAGGCTCAACTGTGCCCGATATTGAAACAGGACAGGTTAAAACGGACAGGTCCGGAAATCCCGTGGTATCCAGGCTAAACCAGGCGGCGCTGCAACAACTTGCATCCGCAGGTAATGGCACTTACCAGCTTTTTACTACAACGGAATCGGTTGTGAATAATATCATGGGGCAGGTGAATACTATGGACCAGAGGGCAGTGAAAGACGATTCGCTCATGAATTATGAAAGTTACTTTCACTTCCTGGCCGCAGCAGCCCTGGTACTGTTACTGATCGAATTATTTCTGAGTGAAAGGAAAGTGATCAGGGAAGTAAGACGCAAGCCGGCGATAACAGCAATGTTGTTACTATTTCCTTTTGTAAGTTTCGCGCAGGAAGATCATGAACTTGTAATGCAGGGTAATGAACTGTACAGGAAAGGTGATCTAAAAGGTGCAGCCAACTTATACGCAAGGGCCGCGGAAATGAATGCAAACAACCAGGCAGCTATTTATAATCTTGCCGGCGTACTGTATAAACTAAAGGAAGAGAATAAATCTCTAACTGCTTTTGACATGGCAATCAAGAGTGCGAAGAAAGCCCTGGATAAGTCGAACGCACATTATAACAAAGGGGTTGTTCTGCAGAACAGCAAAAATCCTGATCTGTGCATAGAAGAATATAAGAATGCATTGAGAATAAATCCTAATGATGAGGATGCACGTCATAATCTTCAGCTCGCTCTTAGAAAACAGAATGAGAAACAAAAACAGGAAAACAACGATAATAAATCCCAGAATAACAAGAACGAGCAAAAACCCCGTCCTTCAAGGCTGAGCCAGAAAGATGCAGAACAAAAGCTCCAGGCCCTGGAGCAGCAGGAAAAAAATCTTCACGATAAGCTGAAAAAAGCAAATACAAATGCTTCAAACCAGCCGGAAAAAGACTGGTAGCACTTGTGCTATCTTTGTACCATACCATGGAAATTTATTGCGAATCCCTCTATAGTTATAAAAGACTTCTCACACGGGAGGTAACAACAGGTAATGTTTATATTGGACGGAACAACCCGGTAAGAGTGCAGACCATGACCACCACCGATTCAATGGATACAGAAGCAACTGTAGACCAGGCCATCCGTTGCATTAATGCCGGGGCAGAACTTGTTAGGATCACTGCGCCTTCCAAAAACGAAGCACAAAACCTGCTGAACATTAAGAAAAAGCTTCAATCAAAAGGGTTTGATGTTCCCCTGGTTGCAGATATTCATTTCACTCCGAATGCGGCAGAAATTGCAGCAACTATAGTGGAAAAGGTAAGAGTGAATCCGGGAAACTATGTTGACAAGAAAAAGTTTGAACAGATCGAATACAGTGATGCTGAATATGAGG
The DNA here is from genome assembly GCA_023417815.1 of Bacteroidota bacterium. Classification (GTDB taxonomy): domain Bacteria; phylum Bacteroidota; class Bacteroidia; order Chitinophagales; family Chitinophagaceae; genus Ferruginibacter. The sequence goes on from JAEZEI010000052.1 coordinate 49,663, forward strand.
CAGAGATCGAAAGGATCAGGGAGCGGTTTACACCCCTGGTGAGGATTTGCAGGGAACATGGCACTGCAATGCGGATAGGTACTAATCATGGAAGTCTTAGCGACAGGATCATGAGCAGGTATGGCGATACCCCTCGCGGCATGGTTGAAAGTGCAATGGAATTTCTCAGGATAGCAAGGGCAGAAGAGTATCATAACATAGTGCTCAGCATGAAGAGCAGTAATCCAATGGTTATGGTACAGGCATACAGGCTGCTTGTAATGCAGATGATGGATGAATTCTCTGAATGTTATCCTCTTCATTTAGGTGTTACAGAAGCCGGTGATGGTGAAGATGGAAGGATCAAATCTGCAATCGGGATAGGTTCTTTGCTGGAAGATGGAATAGGAGATACGATTAGGGTAAGTCTTACAGAAGACCCCGAATTTGAGATACCTGTTTGCAAGGATATTGTTGAACAATATGAAAAGCGGCAGGCAGAAACAAAAGAGGTTGAAGTGCAAGCTCCCGTTGCCATCACGCTGCCTTATTCTCCGTTTGAATTCAAAAGAAGATCTACAAGGCAGGTAATGAATATAGGGAGCGATCATGTACCTGTTGTCTTCGCTGATTTCATGCTCGCAAAAGAAATCACTCCGGCTGACTTTGAATTCATTGGTTACCGTTACGATGAAGTTTCAGATAAATGGAATATCGCTGATGCAGCGGCAGATTATGTTTACACAGCAGGAAAGCTTCCATCATTCGAATTACCCGGAACCCTGAGTGTGATCTGTGATCATGAAACATGGGAACAGAATAAAACAAAGTCACAGGTCTATCCGCTTTTCCAGCCTAAGAACTATGAAACCGGTAAAGGCTCCCCGGTATTGAATTTTATTGCTCTTGAGGTTGATGAAGATCATGGAGATCTTCTTGAAAGAATACGTAACGATGAAACTGCCGTGCTGGCTGTATATTCCTCAGCAAGGAATCCCATGCAAAGGATCAGGCGATTCATGGTTCGGCTAATGGAAATGAAGCTTGACTGTCCTGTTATCATCGCGGTGGAAAGTATGCACGATACAATCGACAAGCAACTTATTCAATTCAGCGCTCAGTCTGGCGGATTATTCCTTGACGGATTTGGCGACGGGATCTGGCTCATAAACGATCCTTCGCAATTGAAAAATGTAAAGATCTCAGGAAGAACATATTTAAAGGCTGATAATAATTACCAGTTCCTCAATAATACGTCGTTCAGCATTCTTCAGGCTGTTCGGGCCAGGATATCAAAGACTGAATATATCAGTTGCCCGAGTTGCGGGCGCACCCTTTTTGATCTTCAGGAAACAACCGCAAAGATCAGGAGTGTAACTCATCATCTTAAAGGACTTAAGATCGCTATTATGGGCTGTATTGTAAATGGTCCAGGTGAAATGGCAGATGCTGATTTCGGATATGTGGGAAGCGGCCCGGGCAAGATAACCCTTTACAAAGGAAAGGAAGTGGTGAAAAGGAACATTGACAGTGATGTTGCTGTAGAAGAACTCATTAACCTTCTTAAGGAAAATAATGTATGGGTGGAGGCTACCCAGCTTCAGCAATGAAAACAGACTTTCTTGTAATTGGATCTGGTATTGCCGGCCTTACCTATGCTTTAAAGGTTGCCAAAGAATTCCCTGACAGGTCGGTAGTTATTGTTACCAAGTCTTCCAGCGATGAATCAAATACTAAGTATGCCCAGGGTGGTATAGCAGGGGTGTGGGATAAAGAAGAGGACAGTTTTTCAAAACATATTGAGGATACGCTAATCTCGGGAGATGGTTTGTGCGATCCCAGCATTGTTGAAATTGTTGTAAAGGAAGGTGTGGACAGGATCCATGAGATAATTGATGAAGGGGCGAATTTTGATAAGGATAGTTCCGGCGCTTATAAACTTGGCAAAGAGGGGGGGCATAGTGAGAACAGGATCCTTCATCATAAGGATATAACAGGCTCCGAGCTTGAACGCACCCTGCTGGCGGCAGTGGCCTTATGTCCAAACATTACATTGATCTCGCATTGTTTTGTTATCGACATCATCACCCAGCATCACCTCGGGTTCCTCGTTACTAAATCCACACCAGATATAGAATGCTTTGGGGTTTATGTTCTTAATCTCAATACAGGGAAAATTGAAAAGATCCTTTCAAGATTAACAATGCTCGCTGCAGGTGGTAATGGACAGGTTTACCGCAGCACCACGAATCCTGCCGTGGCTACTGGTGATGGCGTTGCAATGGTTTATCGTGCAAAAGGACGTATTGAGAATATGGAGTTCATCCAGTTTCACCCCACAGCGCTTTACGAACCCGGCACAAGGGGCCAGTCCTTCCTGATCACGGAGGCCGTGAGAGGAGATGGTGGAATTCTCAGGAATGAAAAGGGCGAGGCATTCATGAGCAAATATGATAAGCGAAAGGATCTTGCGCCGAGAGATATTGTGGCAAGGGCAATTGATAATGAAATGAAGATCAACGGTACGGAGTACGTTTATCTCGATTGCCGGCATATGAACATGGAGCAATTCATAAATCATTTTCCGACCATACATGCAAAATGTCTTAGCATAGGCATAGATGTTTCCAGGCAGATGATCCCTGTTTCACCTGCTGCGCATTATAGTTGCGGAGGAATTAAAACTGATGAATGGGGATGCACCTCGATCCGAAATCTTTATGCAACCGGTGAATGTGCAAGTACCGGCCTGCATGGGGCAAACAGGCTTGCAAGCAATTCTTTACTGGAGGCTATGGTTTTTGCGCATCGTAGCTTTTTGCATTCATCACGCCTAATCGGATCTGCAAAGCTGAATGAAAGTATTCCTGACTGGAATGCAAAGGGCACCACGGCTCCGAGGGAAATGATACTTATAACCCAGAGCAATAAGGAAATGAAGCAGGTGATGAGTGACTATGTTGGTATTGTCCGAAACAACGAAAGGTTGCAAAGGGCTAACAGGCGTCTCGATCTGCTGCATATTGAGACCGAGGAGTTGTACCAGCGCACCCAGGTGTCTCCGCAATTATGTGAGCTCAGGAATATGATCACTGTTTCCTATCTTATCGTAAAGAGCGCAGAATTACGTCGTGAAAGCAGGGGCTTGCATTACAACACTGATTATCCCGATCGTTCTCAAATACTTCAGAACACCATTCTGTAAAGATGTACAAGATCATTCTCGGAATACTTTATGGCTTTTCACTGCTTCCAATGCGCATGCTGTACGTTTTCAGTGATGTTGCATTTTTCATTGTATACAGAATTGCCGGGTACCGTAAAAAGGTGGTGATGGCCAATCTTGATACTGCCTTCCCGGAAATGAGCAGGAATGAAAAGGAAAAGATCGCATCTCAATTTTACCGTAACCTTTGTGATACATTCATCGAAACAATCAAACTTATCAGCATTTCGGAAAGGGACTTCGATAAGATGTTCACGCTTGATATATCCGGATGTAACCGGCTGCTGGAAAGGGGCCTCCAGATACAGGTTCACAGCGGCCACCAGATGAATTGGGAACTTGCTCACCTGGCCTTCGCCAGGAATATAAAGACCTTGTGGGTTGGTGTGTATATGAGGATCACCAATCCACATATAGACAGGCTTTTTCTCAGGATAAGAGGCCGATTTAATGCGAGGATGGTCAGTGCACAGGATTTCAGTAAGGAGATACGGAACATATATGAAAGACAATATGCCCTGGCGCTGATAGCAGACCAAAACCCGGGTTGGCCCAAAAACGCTTACTGGCTCAATTTTTTCAGCAAGCCTGCGCCGTTCATGGCAGGGCCTGAAAAGGGCGCTACGCGGAATGGCACTGCAGTGGTGTTTGTGAATTTTGTAAAGGTGCGCAGGGGATTTTACCGTTATGAACCTGTAATAATAACCGAGGATGCCAGTGGTATGAAGGAAGGAGAACTCACCAGGTTGTACAGGGATTTCCTTGAAGAAAGCATCAGGAAACAGCCTGCGAACTATCTCTGGAGCCATCGAAGATGGAAGTTCTCCTACCAGCAGGAATACAGGAAAAGATGGATAGATCATTCACCACCGCCGTCTGCAAGCATATAAGACGTTGAAACCTGTTGGAATTTCAGCGCTGCCTCCATCCGGTTCCGCACACCCATCTTCCTGTAAATGCTTCTTACATGTTTCTTTACCGTTTCCTGGGAAATAAAGATCTTACTGGCGATCTCCTTATAATAAAGACCTCTTGATAATTCTGTTATCACTTCCTTCTCCCTCCTTGTCAACTCATTTGGATCAAAATTTTTCATGCTTTAAAAGTTTTTCTTCAAAGCTCATAAACAGCAAAGCGTGAGTCAAGGTGTTTGAACCCTTTTCTCACGCTTTTTTTCCGGTATAATATTGATGTGATCTGCTAGTTTAACTGGCTTGCTTCCTTTTTTATCGGGGCTTTTTCCTGTTCTTTTATGCGTGCCCAGCCACCCAGTACATTCCTGAGATTGTTATATCCCTGCCTTTTCATCAGCGAAGCTGCAATAACACTCCTGTATCCTCCGGCACAGTGGATGTAAAGATTCTGGTCATCTTCAAGGCCTGCGAAGGAAGCAACGTCGGTCATATCACTCAAAGGTATATTCACTGCGTCTTCAAGGTGGCCATCTGCAAATTCAGTTTCCCTTCTAACATCCAGCACTGTAAGGTTTGGGTCGTGGGGCAGGTCCATGATCAGTTCATCTGCCTCCACATCTATTATCATATCAATGGGTTCACCGCTGGCCTTCCATGCATCAAAACCTCCATTCAACACGCCTTTGATCCTGTCGAATCCCACACGGGTGAGCCTGGTAACACTTTCTTCTTCTTTTCCTGGTGGAGTGATCAGTACAAGGTCTTTATCGAATGGCAACATATTTCCAGCCCACTCAGCAAACCTTCCTTCCAGCCCAATGAATATAGAACCAGGAATAAATCCCTGGGTAAATTCAGTAGCATGACGGGTATCCACGATAAGGGCATCCTTCGCATTTTTTACATCTTCAACTGATAAAGGAGTAAGCCCTTTTTCCATAACCTCATGATATCCTTCGTATCCTTTCTTATTGATCATCGCATTTACTGCGAAGTACTTTGGAGCGAGAGCAAGCCCGGTGGTAACGGCCTTTACAAAATCATCCTTCGATTGCGGCTGCAATGCATAATTGGTCTTTTTCTGTTCTCCTATTGTACTGAAGGTATTTGGACCCAGGCTTTTTCCGCAACTGCTGCCAGGACCATGTGCCGGGTAAACAATTACATCATCATTCAATGGAATGATCTGTGATTGCAGGCTTTCATAAAGGATGCCTGCAAGTTCTTCGGAACTCATATTACCGCTGCTAAGATCCGGCCTGCCTACATCACCCACGAACAGGGTGTCTCCTGTAAAGATCGCATGGTCCTTCCCGCTTTCGTCCTTAAGAAGATAACAGGAACTTTCAAGGGTATGTCCCGGGGTATGGAGCACGGTAATAGTAACATCTCCAATGTTGAAAACCTCTCCATGAGAAGCATTATGCACCTTGTAGTTCGTTTCCGCGCCAGGGCCATAGATAATAGGAGCCCCGCTCAGGCGGGAAAGATCGATGTGGCCACTTACAAAATCGGCATGGAAGTGAGTTTCAAAAATATATTTTATGGATGCACCTCTTTCCTTTGCGAGGTCAAGGTAAACATCAATATCGCGGAGTGGATCTACGATGGCGGCTTCGCCGTTGCTTTCTATATAATAGGCTGCTTCACTCAGGCAATTGGTATATAACTGTTTTATGAACATATCAGGGAATTTATACATCAAAATTAGAAATAAAAAAGCGGATGAGGTTCTCATCCGCTTCAATAATTCATCAGGTAGATCAGGCCACCAGTTCCTGTACGCACTGATTCAGTTCGTCGATCCGCTTGTAATTAACTGTGTAGTAAATGAATTTACCATCACGCTGGGTGGAAACAATTCCTGCCCTTCGTAAAATGGCAAGGTGCTGTGATGCAACTGATTGCTCAAGGCGCATTCTCACATAGATCTCAGTTACAGTGATACGTTTTTCAGTCTCGATCAGGGAAAGGATCTGCTGCCTTAGTTTGTGGTTAAGAGCACGCAGTACCAGTGAAGCCTTCTTTACATTGTGATAATTAATGTTAACTGTCTCAGGCGCCACCTGTTTTTCAGCAGTTAATGCCATCTCTTCAGCTTGTGTCGCAACCATCATAGGAATAACAATTTTAATGCTTGAATCAATAAATCAACTGCAAATATACATCTACGTAAATATTTAAATTTCCCATATAATGTTAAATTCAATTCTATGACTTATCTATGACAAAACCATTTGCATTATTTCTTGTTGTCATAGAACTCTTTTAAATAGAATGCATCTGAATTTATAAGGTCGCTGAAATTTTTCCGGTCAAATTTCTCCTGCGATAAAGTGCTGAAAGCCTTACTTGTATTCGCTTGCGGCAGAAACACACCTTTTCCCTGGAACAGGCCCTGGAACTTCTGTGATCCGGAACCTGCAAAAACGATCTCTTTTTCTAATTCACTGAAAGTAGATTCATCGAGAATGAGAGAGGATGGAGAAATATTAAAAGTAAGATCGAAATTATACATTGCTGAAAACACCTCCATTCTTCGTGCGTCGATCATGGAGCAATAAAGCGCTTCAGGTTTCTTGGTTCTGTCGATCGCATCCTTAGCCAGGATGGTAAGCGCATCCACCATTATCAGCGGGATGTTCAATGCCAGTGCCAGTCCTTTAGCAGATGAAATGCCGACCCTGATCCCTGTATAGGATCCGGGACCATTACAAACGGAAACCGCATTTAATTCCTTTAGCGATGTTCCCGATTCCTGTAAAATATCCTGTATGGCAGGATGGAGGAATGCTGCATGATCAGGCTGGTGCTCATTGCATCGTTCAGATAAAATGCGGCCTTCCCTTACCAGCGTAACAGCAGATATTGCAGAAGTGGTATCGATGCAAAGGATCAGGCTCATTTGCCGCATATTAATTTCAAAGCCCGGGAGGGAATATACCGTTCATCGGTTTCGGCCATTTTCTGCAGAAGCTCATAAACTTTTTCATACCCGATCTCTTCGCCCCATTCAAAAGGACCCTTAGGATAATTCGTTCCCAGTTTCATTGCGATATCGATCTCTTTTTCCGTGCTGATCTTTTCCTCAAGCGCAAAGAAGGCTTCATTTATTATCATCGAAAGGATCCTCGCGCTTATCAGGCCAGGCTCATCTTTTACTGCTATGATTTTTTTATCCAGGCTTCGGAAAACTTTAGTTGCATTTTCAGAAATGGTGCCCGCCACTTCCCAGCATGGCAGAGAAGAAAAACCCGGCCACCCGTTAAACCGGATCCAGTCCGGCCTCCCGAGTTCTGCAAGGGTTTGGGTTACACTATTGATCAATACAGTTTTGCCTTCAGGTATTTTCCCCGGCATTTCACCATTTATGATCAGTGCATCAATATCATTTTGTTCTTTCCATTCAACAAGATCTGCATTCACAGAGGATCTTTCAGGGAACAGGTTGGTGCCGGTATAAGCCAGTTTCATTCATTCGTTTTTGCAAAAATAGGTGGTTAAGAAAGGATATATTTGTAATTCAACTTTTGATGATGCCAAATAAAGCCGTAAATACGAATGATGCCCCGGCGCCGATAGGACCTTATAGCCAGGCAGTGAAGGCAGGCCCAATGCTTTTCATCAGCGGGCAAATAGCTTTGATCCCGGGAACCGATAATATTGCAAATGAAACAGTAGCTGCTGAAACAAGCCAGGTAATGAATAACCTCAGGGCGATACTTAGGGAAGCCAATATGGACTTTGGCGATGTGGTAAAGACCTCTATTTTCCTTAGCGATATGTCTCTTTTTTCAGAAGTTAATGAAGAGTATACGAAATATTTTACCGGGAATTATCCTGCACGGGAAACAGTGGCTGTAAAAGGACTTCCCAAGAATGTAAATGTGGAGATCAGTATGATCGCATTTCGTGAATCATGATTATTATCAGTGCAAAGGTTCATCCGTGGCTGACGGATTTTTTTGAATCCAAAGGCTATAAGGTTGCATATCTTCCTGCTATTTCTTACCAGGAACTGGATGAGTTGATTCCTGCCGCAGAAGGATTGATCGTAACAACAAGACTGAAAATAGACAGGCCTCTCCTGGAGAAAGCTGAAAAACTAAAGTGGATCGGCAGACTGGGTAGCGGGATGGAACTTATTGATGTTGATTTTGCTGCATCAAGGAACATCTTATGTGTTTCAAGCCCGGAAGGCAACAGGAATGCGGTAGCGGAGCATTGCCTGGGTATGTTGCTTGGCTTAACCAAAAGGATCTGCCGCTCTTCAGAGGAAGTAAAAAGAGATGGATGGAACCGGGATGCTAACCGCGGAATTGAACTTAAAGGCAAAACAGCCGGCATAATCGGTTATGGAAATACAGGAGGAACCTTCGCGAAATTACTTTCCTGTATGGGTATGACGGTACTGGCGTATGATAAATACCAATTCGGTTTTGGAGGGGAAACTGTTCATGAAGCCAGCCTGCAGCAGATCTGCAGGTATGCGGATGTGGTAAGCTTTCATGTTCCCCTGACTACGGAAACTTGGCATATGGGAAACGGGGACTTCTTCAATTCACTGGAAAATAGCCCCATAATTATTAATAGCAGCCGCGGTGGGGTAGTGAACCTGGCCGCACTCAGCCACGCGCTTCAACAGGGCAAGGTCTCAGGTGCCGGACTCGACGTTTTGGAGAATGAAAACCTTTCCACCTTCTCAGCGGAAGAAAAAGAGGTCTTTAACGTGCTGAGAAATGACCCGAATGTGATCATCACGCCGCATATTGCCGGTTATTCCCACGAATCTTTCCTGGAAATGGCAAAAGTGATCGTAATGAAACTCGGGCTGACATAACTTTTTTTTAAAGGAAATTTTTATATTTGTTCAAATGCAACGCTTTAGTGAAACTGGGGCGTTGTATTTTTTTTATTTATCCCTAAACAAAAGTTATGGCAGAAACCAACTACGTTACCAAAGAAACCTTTGATAAGATGCAGGCCGAACTGCAACGTATGAAAGCAGTGGACCGCCCTGCAGCAAGCCAGGCTATTGCGGAAGCCAGGGAAAAGGGAGATCTGAAAGAAAATGCAGAATATGATGCGGCCAAGGAGGCCCAGGGATTGCTTGAGGCCAGGATCAGCCAGCTTGAGACCATAGTTGCTACTGCCCGTATTCTTGATCAGAACACCATTGATACCAGCAGGGTCAGCATCCTAACAAGGGTAACCCTTACAAATATGAATACAAACAAGACCGTTACCTACCAGATTGTTTCAGAAGGTGAAGCAGATCTTAAGGCCGGCAAGATCAGCGTTACTTCGCCTATTGGAAGTGGTTTGCTTGGCAAAGCCGTGGGTGATGTTGCAGAGGTAGCGGTACCTGCAGGAAAACTTAAATTCAGGATCGAGGAGATCTCCATCTAACTTTCCTGATTTTTCTTAAAAGCCATCCCGTGGATGGCTTTTTTATTGCATCGATGCGACCGGGTTACCTCTCACCCGGAATATTTACTTTTGAAAAAAACTTATGTCGGTTTTTACAAAGATCATAGATGGCAGCATTCCATCATTCAGAATTAAAGAGGATGAAGACTTCATCGCATTTCTGGATATTGCTCCGCTTGTTAAAGGGCATGTGCTGGTGGTGCCAAAGAAGGAGATCGACAAGATCTTCGATCTGCCCGATGAACTACTTTCAAAGATGCTGGTATTTGCAAAACCTATTGCAAAGGCCATCGAAAAGTCGTTCAACTGCAAAAGGTGCGGTATTAGCGTGGTGGGTCTTGAAGTTCCGCATACACATATGCACCTCGTTCCGATCAATTCTGCCGATGACCTCAATTTTACAAGAAGGAAACTTTCTCCGTCTAAAGATGAATTGAAAGAGGTCCAGGAAAAGTTACTGGCAGCTTTATAAGCCGCCTGCTATCCTGCCTGGATTTGCTGAGATAAACGTGCTCCAGCTTTTAGATTTAGGCTTCTGCTTGAGATCATTTGCAGGATTGCCTTCCTGGTAGTAATGGCAAAGTGCAACCGCAAGTGCATCTGAAGCATCAAGATATTTAGGGTCCTCATTAAAGGAAAGGATCTTTTGAAGCATTTTCATTACCTGTTCCTTTCCAGCGTTTCCGTTACCGGTTATGGATTGTTTTATTCTCTTGGGTGAATATTCGCATACTGTTAAACCCGATTGAATTGCTGCGGCGATGGCCACACCCTGTGCCCTTCCCAATTTCAGCATGCTTTGCACATTCTTGCCATAAAAAGGCGCTTCAATCGCGAAACTCCCGGGTTTATAGGTGGTGATCAGGTTGCAAACCATTTCATGAATTGCCTGGAGCCTGATGTAATGATCTGATCCTGCCGCTAATTTTAATACATCCATTGTTACCAGGGTAGGTGTATTTCCGGAAATAGAGATTATGCCATAACCCATTACGACGGTTCCCGGATCGATCCCTAATATGATTTTTGGTGTATTTTGCAAGAGGAGCTGAAAACAAAAAGTGTTTGAACAAAAGTATAAAATTAATCTTCAACTACCTGCTCGCGCCGGTTTTGTTCATTCTGCTCACCTTCTCCCTTTACCGCCAGGTCATTCAACAACCTGATCTTGACACAAGGTGGCAGCAGGTACTTCATTCAGTTAATGAGCCGGGTCTGTGGTTAGCAGCCCTATTGATGCTCCTTAATTATGGAATTGAAGCATGGAAATGGAAATTGTTGTTAAGGCCTCTGGAAAGTACTGGCCTTAAACGATCGCTCGCATCGGTTTTTGCAGGATGCAGTGTTACGATGCTAACTCCCAACAGGATCGGTGAATTCGGTGGAAGGATCCTGTTCGTGAAGGAGCATAACCGCCCTGAGGCTATAAGCCTTACCATATTGGGAAGCTTAAGCCAGCTTATGATAACAATGCTTGCCGGTATTGCAGGTTTGATATGGCTGGATTTTTCAGACATTGATACGGGAAGGTTTTCGTGGGTTACAGGAAACTTCTTATTGCCGGCATCAGTGGTTTTTACTCTCCTCTTACTTTTTGTTTACTTCCGGGTTGGGATCGTAATCAGTGTTATTGAAAGAATAACGATTTTGAAAAGCTTTGTTAAGTACATCAGGGTTGTACGCACTTTTCCCGGCAAACTATTGTTAAGAATACTCTGGTTATCTTTTTTAAGATACATGGTATTTATATTGCAATATATGTTGATCCTTCATGTTATGGGGGTTCACATACCAGCAGTTCTTTCCTTTTATTTGCTTGCAGTGTTTTACTTGGTTCTTGCGGTTGCACCAACATTCGGTTTCATAGAATTGCCATTACGTGCAGCAGCAAGCCTCGAATTGCTGGGATCATTCAGCGATAATATAGTCGGCATCCAGTCAGCTGCATTTGTGGTGTGGATCATAAACCTGGTAATACCTGCGATCATAGGAAGCCTGCTGATCTTTGGAATTAAGATCATAAAAGAAAAATGAGACAATGATAAAAATGTTACTCCTTCCTGCGGCATTGCTTTTAAATACCGTTCAACCAGGTGGAAGCGATTTTTGCGGTGTTAAGAATACAGCCTTTAAGAATGGTGAAGTTGTTACCATGAAGGTTTTTTATAGCGCTCTTGGCGCCTACGTTGGGGCCGGTGAAGCTACCTTTACAACTAAGATCGAAAGATTCAACGGCCGTCCTGCATATCACTTTGTTGGTGAAGGAAAATCATATTCGTTCTTTGATAACTTCTTTAAAGTGCGCGACAGGTATGAAAGCTATGTAGATACTGCTACTTTGCTGCCATTGAAATTTATCAGGAATGTTGATGAAGGAGGGCACAAGATCTACAACAACGTAAGCTTCAACCATTCAGCCAACACTGCAACCAGTACTAATGGTGTTTTTAAAATAACGGATTGTATCCAGGACGTGGTAAGCTCTATGTATTATGCCAGGAACATTGATTTTGACAAGTATAAGCCTGGCGATAAGATCCCTTTTGACATGTTCCTGGACGATGAAGTGTATCACCTTTACCTGAGATATATGGGCAAGGAAAAGATCAAGACCCGCTATGGTAAATTCAAAGCGATCAAATTCAAACCCCTCCTTATCAAGGGAACAATGTTTGAAGGTGGTGAGAAAATGACTGCGTGGGTGAGCGATGATCCGAACAGGCTTTTACTGAGAGTTGAAAGCCCGATCTCCGTTGGTAGCGTTAAGGTGGATATGATGGCATATAAGAACCTTCGCTATCCACTGACATCATTACTATCCGTAAGATAATTTTATAGCTCCTCCAATTTAAAGGTATCCTTCACGCGGATACCTTTTTCTGTTTCCTGTAGTGTGCAGCATTCTGTAGCGCGGTCATGCTCAAAGTATAATACATAGTCATTTTCCACGGCCTCAGTAAGGAAGGACGTCTTTTCATTGAGCGTGGTCATGGGAAACATATCATACGCCATAACATACGGGATCGGAACATGAGCTGCACTTGGAACTAGATCGGCCATATAAAGGATCTCTCTTCCCTTGTAACTTATCTGGGGCAACATCATTGCTTCGGTATGGCCGAACACCATACGTACTTTTAGTGAGGATGGCAGGTCGGAATTTTTAGTGCTGTCGTCCACGAATTTCAACTGGCCGCTCTCCTGTAGCGGCAGGATATTCTCTTTAAGGAAACTGGCTTTTTCACGGGCATTTGGTTCAATTGCCCATTGCCAGTGCCGCGAATTACTCCAGAAGGTTGCATTGTTGAATGCGGGGATCAGTTTATCCCCATCCCTTTTAATTGCCCCGCCACAATGATCGAAGTGAAGATGAGTCAGGAAAACATCAGTTATATCATTCCGGGAAAAACCATAATGTTTCAGCGATGCATCAAGAGAGTGATTTCCATGCAGGTAATAATGACCAAAGAATTTCTCATCCTGTTTATCTCCAATGCCTGTATCCACGAGGATAAGCCTGTTTTCGTCTTCTATCAACAGGCAGCGCATGGCCCATGAGCACATATTGTTGTCATCTGCCGGGTTCAGTTTATTCCAGATCGACTTCGGCACCACGCCAAACATTGCTCCTCCATCCAGTTTAAAATGACCAGTTTCTATCGTATAAAGTTTCATCCTCTTTGTTTTTGTTTTGCCAGGAATAGAAAAAGAAATCCAAGCGCAAAGAAAACCATTAATGCGAGAACAGAATTCCGCATCGATCCTGTGATCTCCTCAATTAGTGCAAATGCTGATAAACCAAGCACTATGGCAAGTTTTTCAGTGATATCGTAAAAGCTGAAAAACGATGCAGTGTCCTTTGTTTCAGGCATCAGCTTTGAATAAGTTGACCTGCTTAGAGATTGGATCCCTCCCATAACAAGACCTACTGCCACTGCCAGAATATAAAAATGTACCTCGGTCTGCATTAAATAACCGGCAATACAAACCAGTATCCAGAAAACTATAACGGTTAGCAATACCCTTAGGTTTCCAAACCTTTCGCTAAGCCTGGAAATGATGATCGCTCCCGGGATAGCAACCAGTTGAATAAGCACCACTGTTATGATAAGCATTGTTGAATCAAGGTTTAGCACCTTACTTCCGAAGATGGTAGCTGCAAGCATCACCGTTTGAACCCCCATGCTGTAAAAGAAGAATGCAGCCAGGAATCGTTTTAGTACCGGCAAATGTATAAGTTGGTTCAAAACCTTTTTTAATTCCATGAAGCCCCCGGTGAAAACATTTTTTTTCGGGTCTTTAACTGCCGGAGATCCTTTGGGAAGCCTGGCAAAGGGTACCTGTGCAAAACCAATCCACCAGATTCCTACCAGCATAAACGTCCACCTAACTGCATGCGCCTCACCCGTCAGGAAAGGAATACTGTCCCAGAAAACCACCAGCAGGAAACCAACTGTTTGCATTATCACGCTTCCAATATATCCAAAAGAGAACCCCCTGGCGCTTACCCGGTCACGATCCTTTTCAGCTGCTATCTCAGGGAGATAGGAATTATAAAACACAAGGCTGCCATAAAAACCATAGGCAGCGACCATCATGCATATTATCCCTACCTGGAGATTATCCTTGTCGAAGAAATAAAGCATGCTGCATGCTATAGCCCCCATAGTGCAGAACACCTGCATAAACCGCTTCTTATTCCCCCGGTAGTCTGCAATGGATGATAATACAGGAAGTGTAAATGCCACCAGCAGGTAAGCTGTTGCGAGAGCATAGTTATACAATGCAGTGTTTACAAAAGTTCTTCCAAGGAAAGTGACCTCCCCATTAAAGGGTTCGGACGATGTAATACCTGTAAAGTAGATCGGGAAAAAAGTTGTAGTGATCACCAGGTTGTACACCGAATTGGACCAGTCGTACATGGCCCATCCGTTGATCACTTTTTTTGAAGCGGTCTGCATTGGCCCCTAAGTTATAGAAACAGTTGAAAACTATCCTTTTAAATAACCAGTGTAAAGCATAATAAGCAAAATTATACCTACAATGATGCGATAGTAGCCCCAGACGCGGAAGCCATATTTCTTGAGAAACGTGATGAAGAATTTTATTGCAAGCAACGCTACGATGAACGCAACAACATTACCAATGGCAAGAAGCTTTAATTCACTTCCTGTGAATCCTCCTGAGTCAAGGTAATGTTTGCCCACTTTATATACAGTAGCTGCAAGCATAGTCGGAACAGCAAGAAAGAAAGAGAATTCCGCTGCTGCGCTCCTGGTGAGTTTTTGCTGCATTCCGCCTATTATGGAAGCGGCGCTTCTGCTCACTCCCGGAATCATTGCAAGGCATTGCCAGAAACCGATCACCAGTGATTTTTTAAACGATATCCCTTTTTCATCATCTACTTCAGGTTTTTTGAACATAGAATCAATAAAGATCAGGATGATCCCACCGAGTAACAGGGATATAGCCACGGTGAGTGTGCTTTCAAGCAAAGCATCAATCTTGTCTGCAAACAGGAATCCGATAAGCAGCGCAGGGACCACACCTACAGCGAGCTTCAGGTAGAACTTCAGGTTAGAGAGGTCGAAGAATTTTTTATAGTAAAGAACTACTACCGCCAGGATCGCCCCAAGTTGGATAGCTACGGTGAACATCTTGGTGAAGTCATCATCAGGAACTTCCATCAGCTTGCTGGCAATGATCATATGCCCTGTTGAAGAAATAGGAATGAATTCCGTAATTCCTTCAACAATACTTATAACGATAGACTCAAAAAGTGTCATAAAAGATTCGGGGTGAAAAAAAAGCTGCATTCCGCAGCTTAAATATTAGTCAGCTTTTATCCGTGGTTTTTTCATTATTGCATATATCTCAACCACGAAGCCCGCGATGATCAGCAACGGTGCAATAGTAATTCTCCTGTGGCTGTAAATTTCGTTGTCGTTAAAAACATTCGGATCAGCGCTTTTTCCTCCAGCCATCAGCAGGAAGCCGAGAGCAAGCAGCACGATGCCTGCGAGCATCCATATATAATTGTCCTTAGTGAAAAGTTTTGATCTGCCTGCTGTTGCCGAAACTGTATTGGTTTTTTTTGCTTTCATTCTGCTTGTGTTAATTGCAATATAGTATTAATCCTAGTATAGGTCGTCCAGTTTCATCTTCAGGTATTTTACTACCGACCTGTAAGTGCTGGCGAGAGAAATGGTGATACCAAGAAGGATGATAACGGCAAATAGCATCAGAAGTCCCTTCGTATCATGTAAAACTTTAAAATCAGGCAGGAAACTTTCAATGAGGCTTATAGCACCCCATAATGCCAGGATAGCTATTACGCCTGATATCAGCCCGTTTATAATTGCCCTCTGATTTATCGGCCGTGCAATGAAACCCCTGGTGGCGCCTACCATCTGCATGGTTTTAATAAGAAACCTGTTGCTGTACATAGCAAGCCTGATGGTATTGTCGATGGAGAAAACGACCAGTACGGTTAGTAACACAGCCGTGATCAGAAACACAATGGCTGCCGTTCTCACATATGAGCTCACTTTAGTGACGGTTTCTGTTGGAAACTGGAATTCGGAGATGAGGCCGGGGAATGCCGTTTGAAGATTTGTAGACAGCCTGTTCAGGCTATCGGTCTCTACATATTCAGCCTTTACAAAGAAATCGATGCTCTCCGGCAAGGGATTATTATCCAGGAACTGCATCCAAGTTGTATCATTGGCAGCGTTCCATTTTTCAATTGCCTTGGCTTTGTCAACATATTCCACCCTGTTTACATACGGGAATGAAGAAATGTATTTAACCAGGCTGTCGATCCTTTTTTGCGGGGCTTCCGGTGTAAGGAATGTATGCACCTGGATGTTCTCTTTGAAGTAATCCCCTGTTTTCCTCAGGTTAAGGAAGAACCATCCTACAATTCCAAATAAGAAAAGAACAAGCGCTACTCCTATGATCGCATATGCATAGGTAGGTTTGCTTCTTTTGCTGCCTGCCTTTCCGAATTGAGCCATACTTCTTACATGTTTTTATGAATGCCTGAATGCGGACAAAAATAAAGGATTTTAAGTGGTTTGCTTTACTTTTGCACACTACTAAAACCGGGTCCTGTTCAAATATATTTTTTTCGGAAAGGCACTTCACCGGTTGGATTTGTAAATAACTTTTCATTCACATCTATATTGGCGGGCCCGATGGCTTTGAGTTATGGAATATGATTTTAGAAATATTGAACAACGATGGCAGAAGAACTGGGCTGAATCCGGTGCTTATAAAGTATCTGAAGACCCGTCGAAACCTTCATTTTATGTGCTGGATATGTTCCCATACCCAAGCGGGGCAGGCCTGCATGTCGGTCACCCTTTAGGATATATCGCCAGCGATATATTCAGCAGGTATAAAAGATTGCAGGGTTTCAATGTACTCCACCCGATGGGGTTCGACAGCTTTGGACTTCCCGCTGAACAATACGCTCTTGAAACCGGCCAGCATCCTGCAGATACCACTGAAAAGAATATTTCCACCTTCAAAAAACAACTTGATAAGATAGGATTCTGTTATGATTGGTCACGTGAGGTGCGTACCAGCGATCCGGACTATTACAAATGGACCCAGTGGATATTTATCCAGTTGTTTAAAAGCTGGTATAACCCTGCAAGCAATAAGGCGGAGCCGATCGAAACCCTTATCGCACATTTTGAGACCAGGGGTGCTGCAGGTATCGCCACGGAGTTCGAATTTTCACCGGATGAATGGGAGAACTTCACCGAAGCCAGGAAACAGGAGATCCTGATGGATCACCGGCTTGCATATTCCAGTTATGGCGAAGTGAACTGGTGCGAGGCACTGGGAACTGTTCTTGCAAATGACGAAGTGGTTAATGGAGTTAGTGAAAGAGGAGGCTTCCCTGTTGTTAGAAAAAAAATGCGCCAATGGTATATGCGCATAACTGCATACGCCGACAGGCTGCTTGAAGGATTAGAGCAGGTGAACTTCACAGAATCCATGAAGGAGATGCAGCGAAACTGGATCGGTAAAAGCCAGGGGGCTGAGATTGATTTCAGCATTCGGGATTCATCCCTCAAGGTAAAAGTGTTTACGACCAGGCCGGAAACAATTTTCGGTGCAGATTTCCTGGTGCTGGCTCCCGAACATGAGCTGGTGAACAATATTGTTACTTCCGACAGGCGTAAAGAAATTGATGAATACCTGGTTTATGTAAAGACCCGGTCAGAAAGAGAACGCATGTCGGACGTGAAGCAGGTTACGGGAAGTTTTACGGGTGCATTTGCAATTCATCCTTTTACCGGCAGAGAAATACCGGTGTATATAGCGGAATACGTGCTGGCAGGATATGGGACCGGCGCTATCATGGCGGTTCCAAGTGGTGATCAGCGTGACTTCCTTTTTGCGCGGCAAATGGGGATAACCATAACGAATATCATCGGCGAAGGGTTTTCCGGGGAGGAAGCAAACCCTGCAAAGGATATTCCTCTTACGAACTCCGCATTCCTTGATGGCCTGCTGATGAAAGACGCGGTGGATGTTGTGCTGAATGCGATCGCCGAAAAGAAGATAGGAACCAGGAAGATCAATTACCGTATGCGCGATGCAGGCTTCAGCCGCCAGCGTTATTGGGGTGAGCCCTTCCCGGTAACCTGGGAAAACGGTATCGCGCAAACGCTGCCGGAAGACCAGCTTCCCCTTCAATTACCGCATGTGGAAAGTTATGGCCCGGGTCCTGAAGGCGAAGGTCCCCTTGCGAATATCCAGGAATGGGTAGAAATGCCCGGCGGAAAGAAAAGGGAAACTTCAACCATGCCGGGATATGCAGGTTCATCGTGGTATTTCCTGCGCTTCATGGATCCTTCAAATAAGGAACAATTCTGCGACCCGCAAAGAAGCAGTTACTGGGGACAGGTGGATGTTTATGTCGGCGGTACCGAGCATGCTGTCGGACACCTGCTTTACAGTCGGATGTGGACGAAATTCCTTTACGACAGGGGATGGATCGGTTTTGACGAGCCTTTTAAAAGGCTGGTAAACCAGGGAATGATACAGGGAAGCAGCAGGTTCGTACATCGAATTTCAGGAACAGCAAAGTATGTCTCTTATGATCTTCTTGTAGATGATAAATATAATGGAGAGCCTGTAGACAGGATACATGTGGATGTAAATATGGTAGATGGTGTTGTTCTGGATAAAGCTTCATTCCGCAATTGGAAACCCGAATTGAAAGATATTGAGATGATCGATGGGCCTGGCGGTTTTATTTGCTCGGTGGAAACAGAGAAGATGTCTAAATCGAAGTACAATACGGTGAATCCAGACGACCTGGTAGAAAAATATGGCGCGGACACATTCCGTATGTATGAAATGTTCCTTGGTCCTGTGGAACAAAGCAAGCCCTGGGATACAAAAGGAATCGAAGGGGTACACCGCTTCCTGAAAAAATTATGGAGATTGTTCTACTCCGACGGCGGAGCGTTATGGACGAATGAAGCACCCGGAAAAAAGGAGCTGAAAGCCCTTCATAAAGCCATCAAAAAGATCAGGCACGACACAGAGAATTTTGCTTTTAATACTGCAGTAAGCGCCTTTATGGTGCTGGTTAATGAACTGACCGACCTGGGTTGCCATAAAAAGGAGATCCTTGAGAATGTTCTTATCCTGCTTGCACCTTATGCTCCTCATGTATCAGAGGAATTATGGCATGCAATAGGCAATGAGAGAAGTATCCTTAATGCAGCCTATCCTGCACTGAATGAAGATCACCTTGCCGAGGATACGATCCATTACCCGGTTTCCATAAATGGAAAACTGCGCACCGGCCTGGATGTAGATGCTGCTGCTACCAAGGATTTCATTGAATCCGAAGTGCTGAAGAATGAAATTGTACTTAAATGGCTGGAGGGAAAGGAGCCAAAGAAAATAATTTTCGTACCTGGAAAAATGATCAATGTTGTTGTTTAGCGACATGTACCATGAGAGAGATAACCTTCGCGCGATCCACGGAGCTTCATCTTCATTCCATCCAATAATTGAATTGAAAGGCAGGGCAGCAGCTCGTGTAAACCTTTCCTCGTTGAACAGGGAGCTTACCCCGGAAATATTCAATGACATGGTCTTGTTCGATAATTTCATCGAAGAGCAGAAAAGAAAACTCGGTGCAGAGGTGCTTTATGGAGGTTACAATGAAGATCGTTCCATTTACCGTCGCAGTGATCTGTTCAGCGATGAAGAACCCCGGTCATTACATCTTGGAATTGATATTTGGGATGCTGCCGGAACGGAAATTTTCAATCCTACCGGTGGTATCGTTCACAGCCTGGGATTCAATAATAACTTCGGGGATTATGGCGCTACGCTTATCATGCAGTACCAGGTGGAATCCTATAATTTCTATCTGCTTTATGGCCACATTTCCCGGCACGACATTGAGATCGTGCGCGAAGGCCAATATCTTTCCAGGGGAGAAATGATCGGTCATTTTGGAAAACCTGAGGAGAATGGACAATGGCCGCCGCACCTTCACCTGCAGATGATCATCGACATCGGCACCTGGGAAGGAGATTATCCTGGTGTTTGCCAGCCATCACAGTCTCGCGACTATCTTCTGAATTCTCCCGACCCGTCCTTCCTTTTTACCGAATTTATTAACAATGAATAGGGCGCCTGTGCGTTTTTAATGGTATTTTTACCTATTAATTCTCAAACCCGGATGGAAATTCTGCCAGGTACTTTACTAAAGAATATTGACAGTCCCGATGACCTGAAAAAGCTGGACAAAGACCAGTTACAACAGGTTTGCAATGAGTTACGTCAATATATTGTTGATGTGGTGAGTGTTCATGGTGGCCATTTTGGTGCCAGCCTGGGGGTGGTGGAACTGACTGTGGCCCTCCACTATGTTTTCAATACTCCCTATGACCAACTGGTATGGGATGTAGGTCACCAGGCGTACGGGCATAAAATCCTAACCGGGAGAAGGGATAATTTCATCACCAACAGGAAGTACAAGGGACTAAGTGGTTTTCCTAAAAGAACTGAAAGCGACTATGATGCTTTTGGTGTAGGACATTCATCAACCTCAATTTCAGCAGCATTGGGAATGGCAATGGCCTCTCAGTATAAAGGGGAGACAGATCGCCAGCATGTAGCTGTTATAGGAGATGGTGCAATGACAGCCGGCCTTGCATTCGAAGCCATGAACCATGCCGGGATAGAAAAGAGCAATGTGCTGATCATCCTGAATGATAACTGCATGAGCATTGACCCGAATGTTGGTGCTTTGAAGGAATACCTTACTGATATAACCACTTCACATACTTACAACGAATTGCGCGATAATGTATGGAAGGCGCTCGGCAAACTGCCGGTGGGTAAAGGTTTCTCAAGGCATATGGCCAGCAAGCTGGAAGCTTCACTTAAAGGACTTGTGAGCAAGAGCAGTAATCTGTTTGAAGCGTTGCAGATACGCTATTTCGGGCCTATAGACGGGCATAATATTCTGAAGCTGGTTGATACGCTTAAAGACCTCAGGGATATTCCAGGTCCAAAACTTCTACACATTAAAACGGTGAAGGGTAAAGGCTACGACCTTGCTGAAAAAGACCAGACCAGGTGGCATGCGCCGGGTCTTTTTGATAAAGTTACCGGGGAGATCTTCAAAAAGAAATTTGACATTCCCCAGCCTCCTAAATACCAGGACGTATTCGGGCATACCATAATCGAACTTGCAGAACAGAACCAAAAGGTATTCGGTATCACACCGGCCATGCCCAGCGGATGTTCCCTGAAATACATGATGGAGAAGATGCCGGACAGGGCCTTCGACGTAGGCATTTGCGAACAGCATGCGGTTACCCTGAGCGCCGGTATGGCCACGCAGGGGCTGAAAGTTTTCTGCAATATTTATTCTTCGTTTATGCAGCGTGCATATGATATGGTTATCCATGACGTGGCCATCCAGAAATTGCCGGTAATATTCTGCCTCGACAGGGCAGGCCTTGTTGGTGAAGATGGTCCTACACACCATGGCGCCTATGATATTGCCTATATGCGCTGCATTCCCAACATGATCGTAAGCTCACCGATGAATGAATCGGAACTGAGAAACCTTATGTACACCGCCCAGCTCGATTCCAACAAGCTGCCTTTTGTTATTCGATATCCTCGCGGAGAAGGTGTGATGCCGGAATGGAAAACCCCGCTCCAGGAGATCAGGATCGGGACCGGCAGGAAACTGAAAGAAGGAAAGGATGTGGCTATTTTATCATTAGGCCACCCTGGAAATTTTGCTGCTGAGGCTATCCGCGACCTGGGCTGTGAAGGAATCACCCCGGCACATTACGATATGCGTTTTGTAAAACCTCTGGATGAAAACCTGCTTCACGAGATCTTCAGCCAGTTCGATAAAGTGATCACAATAGAAGATGGTACCGTGGTTGGCGGTTTTGGTTCTGCCATACTGGAATTCATGAACACACACGGATACAAGGCTGATGTAAAGATCATGGGCATACCTGATGCGATCGTAGAACACGGCACTCCTAAGCAGTTATACAGCGAGGTGGGACTGGATGCAGAACATATCATGAAGGCTGTAAGGGAAATGGTGTCTGCAGGTAAGGTACCAGCTTAATTTAAACTCCCGAAATCATCAGGTAATAACGGGGCCGGAATCTCTTCCTCCCGGCTGTCATTCCACTCGATAATGAAGTTATTCCTTCCTTCTCCCACCGAGATCATCAGGAATTTCTGCTGAACAAGTTCCAGCATATTCAGGAAGATGAATATGGCATGGATCCGGTCTTCGCAGACTTCAAAGATCTTTTCAAAGGAAAGGGTGCGTTCAGTTTTACAAAGATCGAGCATATACTCACGGATACCTTCCATGGTATAATTGTACTGCACTACAGTATGAACAGGCCTGTTATTTTTATCGTGCAGTCGCTGCACAACTTTTTCAAACGCCTTCATAAGGCGGAAGAGTGAGATGGTCTGGATCTCGGTTCCTTCCCCGGCTTCCTCGCCGATCTTTGAAAGTTCTTTCTGAAGATTACCGCGTTTCGTGCGAAGCATTCTTTCTGCTTCCATTTCTGCAAGCTTCGCGGCGGCTTCCTTATACCTTTTATATTCAAGGATCTTGTCGACCAGTTCCTGGCGTGGATCTATCTCATTTCCGGCTGCATCAAGTTCTTTCCTGGGTAACAGCATCTTCGCCTTTATACGCATAAGCGTGCTGATGAAAAGAATGAATTCGGAACTCAGTTCAATATTCAGTTGTTCCGACTGGTGGATATGATCGAGAAAGTCATTGGTGATCCTGGTGATGGGTATATTATATATATCCAGTTCATCCCGCTCAATGAAGAAAAGTAAGAGATCAAAAGGTCCTTCAAACTGCTCGAGCTTTATCTGGTACGACTTATTCTGCATCCTCTGTGGTTTCGGCAAAAATAGCCCATACCTTCAAGGATTTCGAAGCGTATGGGCTGTTCGCAGAGTTTGTGGATAATTTGGGATTACTTCTTCCTCAGTTCATCACGGATCTCCATCAGCAAAACATCAGTGCTTGAAGGTCCTGCTGCAACTTCTTTTTTCTTAATGATCCTGTTCATTCCTTTGATGATCAGGAACAATACGAATGCAACCATGAGGAATTTGATGACTGCTGCCAGGAAATTCCCGTATTTCACCCCCTTCCATGAAAGCTGGCTGATATCGTCGGCCTTTATGGCTTCGAGAGCAGGCGTAAGAAGCAATGGTGTGATTACATCATCAACCAGCGAAGAGATTATAGCGCTGAAAGCTGCTCCGATGATCACGGCAACGGCCAGGTCAATGATATTGCCTTTCGTGGCGAATTCTTTGAATTCCTTCAAAAGTGACATAACGGGATATTTTGATTATAAATGAATTACAATAAAAAAGATTTTAGCAAGAATACCAAACCTTTTGTCCTTTGAAAGTTTAAACTTTGCGCCTTAAATTTCAGGGCTTGAATTCAGCCGCACTAAGGAACTGGCTATTATTTATTGTACTTGCCATCATCTGGGGAAGCAGTTTCATCTTAATAAAAGAAGGTATTGCGTTTCTTACGCCTTTCCAGGCAGCTTCAGTAAGGATAGTTGCTGCGGGAGCCGTGCTGCTTCCGCTGGCAATCCGGTATTTCAGAAGCATCCCGGTTTCTAAGCTTCCGCTCGTTGCCGCATCAGGCGCGCTTGGCAGCCTCTTTCCCGCATATTTATTCTGCCTTGCAGAAGAAGGTATGGACAGCGCCATGGCAGGAACCCTGAATTCCCTGACACCCATTTTCGTGATCATTACAGGTGCTCTTTTCTTCGGGTTGAGAACACATAAGTATAAGGTGATCGGGATCCTGGTGGCATTCGGTGGCACCGCGTTATTATCCTTCAATTCAGAACAATCGGGCAACCCGGTCAGATTCCTGAACATATTCTATATCATTATCGCTACAATAATGTATGGTTTGAATGTTAACCTGGTTCAGCGATATCTTAAAGGCATGCAGTCACTGCATATTGTTTCAGCAGCGCTGGTGATCAATGCTATCCCGGCACTGGTAGTATTAGGCATGACGGGTTATTTTTCCGAATTGCCCGGCAACGAAGGCATGTGGCGATCCACATTATTCTCTTTCCTTTTGGGATTCCTGGGAACAGCAGTGGCTTCCATTCTTTTTTATATGTTGATAAAAAGGGCAGGAGCCGTCTTTTCATCCATGGTTACCTATGGCATTCCTATTGTTGCCAATATCTGGGGGATCATTTATGGTGAGAACATGGGTATGGTGGAGATCCTGAGCCTTATGGTCATTCTGACCGGGGTTTACCTGGCAAACAGGAAATGGTCTACCGAACCACCAGCTTCCTCCGCGGAGAAGGATAATGATCGAAAAAAATGATCTCGTTCTTCTTATTGTCTATAATTGCTTTTGAACCAAGTACCATCCTGTCTTTTTTCTTAAAATATTCCAGCAACATGGTATCACCCTTCATGGTATAACGCCCGGGGATACTCGTGTTTTTAACACTATCGAATAATTGCTTGTAGAATTCGAAGTAGTTATTTTCCTTAATTACAAAGTAGTCATCGTTCAGGTCATCTATTGATTTAAAGGTGCGGATCACCTCGCTTTGGTTAAATTCGGTTTGATATTTTGCAAACCTGTTCACCTGGCAGGAGAAAAGGGAGATGGTAATTGCAAACAAACAAAAAGAAAGGATTCTTAGCATGCCGCAAATTTAGGGCATGGAAAGATCCGGGTTCCGGCAATATCCCTTTTGGAAAGGTACTGATGAATTCTTTGTGCCATTTGGCATAATTCCTTCTAGGAACCTCTCTTAGAAATTTACTTATTGAAGAAGATTCAGGATTTACCACTTTGTGTACCCGGGAGGCCCCCCGAACAGGTACTTTTTCCGACATAAACGTTTATATCCCGGTTAAACGCAATTTATTTCATAAATTTCTTTTGGGGCGGGAACGCCAGTTCCCCGGCCTGGAGGATTTTGGGATTATTATGTAAATCAATTCTTTAGGATGAATTAGTGCTGATTTTCCCCTGCCTGGAAACCTAAGTTCATTGTTCCCTCCGTAACCGATAAAAATCCTTCAGCCTTATTTTTCTATACAACCTTCAACACTTACCTTTGCGGCTCGAAAATCAAACGCAAAACAATAACCAATTGTTATGGCCAATACTGGTAAGATAAAATCAATCATCGGCGCTGTTGTAGACGTGCAGTTCGACACAGAAGGCCGCCTCCCTGAAATCCTTAACGCCCTTGAAGTTTCAAGGGAAAATGGTGATAAGCTGATACTCGAGGTACAGCAGCACCTGGGTGAGGATAGTGTTAGAACTATCGCGATGGACAGTACTGAAGGCCTGGTGCGCGGAATGGCTGTGCGCGATATGGGAAAACCCATCGCAATGCCAGTGGGTGAAGGTATCAAGGGAAGACTGTTCAACGTAACAGGAGATGCTATTGATGGTCTGCCGCAATTAAACAAAGAGAACGGAAGGCCGATCCACGCTAAACCCCCGTTGTTTGAAAACCTGAGTACCGCAAATGAGATCCTTTTTACAGGTATCAAGGTGATCGACCTTATCGAACCTTACGCAAAGGGTGGTAAGATCGGTTTGTTTGGCGGTGCGGGTGTAGGAAAAACCGTATTGATCCAGGAACTTATTAATAATATCGCGAAAGCATATAGCGGTCTTTCTGTATTTGCCGGTGTGGGTGAGCGTACCAGGGAAGGTAATGACCTTATGCGTGAGATGATCGAGGCAGGGATCATGAACTACGGCGATAAATTCAAGCATAGTATGGAAGAAGGGGGCTGGGACCTCGCTTCTGTAGATCTTGAAGGATTGAAAGAATCGAAGGCGACCTTCGTTTTCGGACAGATGAACGAACCACCGGGAGCGCGTGCGCGTGTTGCCCTAAGTGGTCTAACCCTGGCAGAATATTTCAGGGATGGTGAAGGTGAGGGACAAGGAAAGGATATCCTTTTCTTCGTCGACAATATCTTCAGGTTTACCCAGGCGGGTTCTGAAGTATCAGCCCTTCTTGGTCGTATGCCAAGTGCGGTGGGATATCAGCCAACCCTGGCAACAGAGATGGGTCTCATGCAGGAAAGGATCACTTCAACCCGTAACGGTTCAATCACCTCTGTTCAGGCAGTGTACGTACCTGCGGATGACCTTACCGATCCGGCCCCGGCTACAACCTTTGCCCACCTTGATGCCACAACCGTTTTGAGCCGTAAGATCGCGGATCTTGGTATCTATCCTGCGGTAGATCCCCTGGATAGTACCAGCCGTATCCTGACTCCGATGATCGTTGGTGAACTTCATTATAATACTGCGAACAGGGTTAAGCTCATTCTTCAGCGTTACAAGGAACTGCAGGATATCATTGCAATCCTTGGCCTGGATGAATTAAGTGATGAAGATAAACTAACAGTATCGCGTGCACGTAAGGTGCAGCGTTTCCTTAGCCAGCCATTCTTCGTGGCAGAACAGTTCACTGGTCTTAAAGGGGTACTTGTTCCGATCGAAGACACTATCCGCGGATTCAACGCGATCATGGATGGAGAAGTGGACGAATACCCGGAAGCTGCTTTCAACCTCGTAGGTACGCTTGAAGATGCGATTGAAAAAGGTAAGAAACTGATGGCTGCAGCACAGGTTTAATAATTTATAAGATGACATTAGAAATATTAACCCCGGAACGGAAATTATTCAGCGGCGAAGTTTATGGCGTGCAGCTGCCCGGTATAAGCGGACTTTTCGAAGTACTCGACAAGCATGCCGCAATTGTTAGCGCTCTTAAGGCAGGAAAACTTAAAGTGCTGAAAGACAAACAAAATTCTGTCACTTTTTCTGTCCAGGGTGGCTTCGTGGAAGTTTTAAATAACAAGACTACGGTATTGGTTGAAGGAGCAGAAGAGATCTAAATGCTTCATTTTAAATAGTTAGCCGCATCCCCGATGCGGCTTTTTTTATCTGGTAATGTCGTTGAACTATTGTTTAGGAGCTGAAAAGCCATCCATTTGTGACATGATCTTTGTGACATTTTAAATGTCACAAATTTTTTGTCACAACCCCGGAATGGTAATGAAATCAATTTGCCCGTGAAAATGGCATCCTGAAATGAAGAAGGCAAAGTGCCGTGATAGGCAAGAATACCAGGAGCAAGAGGGGAAGTTGAAGGAGGTAAACAATCAAGCCGGCAATAATTATATAGACAGGATAGGTAATAAAGAGTAAGGCAACCATAATTGAATCAAAATGGCCGGATCTGCCTGCAACTTTTTCTGTAATGAGCCTGGCAGGAAAGTAAAGAGGAGCATGCAGAATTAAGCCGGAAACGGCTGGCAAAAACAGGATTGTTCTCATGAACAGGGATGGTTCGCCTTGGAATATTTCTTTTTTCCTCTTTGTATCCTTATCCTCAATTTCATAAACCACCCCTTCAAGTTCTTTTTTCAGAATAGCATTAAAGTTATTGGAAGCTTTTCCAAAGGGTTCACCAAGATCAACATCATCCCCCGATATAAGGTTTCCGAAATTGAGATGAACTATTTTCCCGAATCTTTTGAAAGCATGATAGTTCAGTCCTGCAGGCAGAATCTTTAATGGAATTCCCGCTTCCCAGGCTGTAAATGCTAACCGGGCAGTTCCTTTTCTTAGTGGGCGAAGGTGCCATTCATTTTCGCACCGGGCTTCGCTGAAGATCAATACGATCCCGTTCTTTTCAAAAACCTCTTTGCATTTCTGGAAGGTGTCATAATTCTGTCCCAGGTTCTCACTGCCTTCACTGATCCTGTAAACCGGGAGCATCCTGAGAGACCTTAGTATCCGGATGATAATTCTTCCTTTATATACATCTCCTCTCACCAGGGATGTGATCGGGCGTTTAAAATGGGTGGCAAGTATTACAGCATCCAGGAAGGAATTCGGATGATTCGCTGCGATGAGCAGGGGGCCTTCCAGTTTTACAAGGGTGGGCTTATTTACCACCAGCCTGCGGCAGTAGAACCTGAATGCTACCCGGGATGGGATCTTTAAGAGATGGTAAAGCAATGCTGTCAGTTAAGCTGCGGATCAATAGGGAAGTTGATCATCATGGCATATTTTCCACCGAGCCTTCGCAAACCTTCCTTCCAGATTTCATCATGCGCAACATCAAATACCAGGTCGCGGGTACAGTTCACCGTTAGCCAGCTTTTTTCAGTCATTTCCCCGTCGAGTTGCCCGCTTTCCCAGCCGCTGTAACCGATAAAGAACCTTATCCCGGAAAGATCGATGGAGCCGGATTTTATCAATGATTTAAGCACTTCAAAATCGCCGCCCCAATAAATTCCATCCCCTACATCCTGGCTGTCCGGGATCAGGTCGGGATAACAGTGGAGATAATGCACGGTATCCATTTGAACAGGACCACCGGTATACACCGGGATTTCATAACCTTCCATATCCGATAAAAGATCACCCAGGCTGAATTCGTAGAGTTTATTAAGAACGAAACCAAAAGTGCCTTCTTCGGCATGCCTGCAAAGCAGTACCACGCTCCGCATAAAGTTTTCATCTTTAAGGAACGGGTCCGCTATAAGAAGTACACCTTGCCGGGGCTCTATCATGTTTCTAAAGTACCAACTTTCCATATATCCTTTCCAAAAAAATTGCAGGCCGTTAAAAAATGTTCAAAAACAGGCTGATTAAAAATTATCACTAACTTGAATGTTTACATTTGCACCTGTTCCAAGCAAGCCTGAATGAAAAGAATTTTCCCGATCATTTCCTTCCTTATACTTCTTTCTCTTCTTGGATTGATATTCTTCCAGTTTCAATGGCTCAAAACAGCAAAAGAGGTGAAAGAGCAGCAGTTGCAGGAAAACCTGGTGCGCGCGGTTACCGATGCTGGCGAAAAACTGATGCATTTCAGTAACAGCATTCTGCCAAATAAGAAATCGGATATCCTGTTCCCTGATAAGATATCACCTGAGTTTTACAGGTCGTCCGTCATTCACCGTTTCTCGAGGGAAGAGATCCACGGTATAATCCGCAAATCGCTCGATAATCATTTCCTCCAGGATGCAGATTTTGAATTTGCCATTGCGCAGAATTCCCTTACCGGCGACCAGATACAAACCGATAATTTCTTCAGGTATTATGTTGACAGTGCAAACCATACCCAGCAGATCATTCCGTTGATCCCGCCCAGCGGCAGCAACCTGGAGAATCTTGTTGCAGAAGAATATCTCATCGTGATCGTTCCCCACCAGCGAAACCTCATACTGAAAGAGATCACCTGGTTCATTGTAGGCGCCATTGTATTTACTCTCATCATTATTGCAGCATTCTTTGTAACAGTACGCACCCTGCTTAAGCAGAAAAAGCTTAGTGAGATCAAATCTGATTTCATTAATAATATGACCCACGAGTTCAAGACACCGCTGGCTACCATCTCTCTTGCGGTTGATGCATTGCGGAATGAAAAAGTAAGTGGCGATAAGGAGAAAACGAATTATTTCACCGGGATCATTAAAGAGGAAAACCGCAGGATGAATAAACAGGTTGAAACCATTCTGCAGGCCGCTCTGCTCGATAAGAAAAAAGTGGAACTGAACCTTGTTAAGACCTCGGCCCACGACCTCATTACTTCTGCCTTGAACAATATTTCCCTGCCTGTTCAGGAAAAGCAGGGCAGGCTGGTGATATTACTGAATGCTGAAAGGGATACTATTTTGGCCGATGAGGTCCATTTCACCAACCTTATCAACAGTTTGCTCGATAATGCAGTGAAGTATTCACGCGAACACCTTGTGATAAAGGTTTCTACCCTTAACCACGGCAACAATCTTAGAATCCGTATAGAGGATAACGGTATAGGTATGAGCAAGGAAACCCTAAACAGGATATTTGAAAAGTTCTACCGGGCTCATACAGGGAATATTCATAATGTGAAAGGTTTCGGACTGGGTTTGAGCTATGTAAAAACCATGGTTGAAGCTCATAAAGGAACGATCAAACCGGAATCGACCCTGGGGAAGGGAAGTTGCTTCATCATCACAATTCCGTTAGCAAACGATTGACCTTCAACGACTTCACAGGTTATTAACCTCTTTCCACATTTCCTAACACTATATTCTTTAATTTTATGCTAACTTGCTAGTCCTCACGGCATTATGCTGTGGAAAAAAATGTTTTTTTGATTTGGTGTCACAAAGTGGGAAAAAGTGTTATTTTGTGTAAATAACTTACTAACCCCACTATGATCGGATTCATAGGCGAATACGAATCTACGCTCGATGCCAAAGGCAGGTTCCTTTTGCCTTCCGGTTTGAAGAAACAATTACCGGAGGACAACGATCATTTTGTGGTGAACCGGGGCTTTGAAAAATGCCTCACCCTTTATCCCAGTCAAAGCTGGAAACCACTTTACAAGTCTATCAGCGCTTTGAACGATTTTGATCCGCGTGTCCGCGAATTCAGAAGGTATTTTCTGAATGGAGCCCAGATCGTTGAGGCCGATTCGGCGGGAAGGATCCTGCTCCCTAAGAACCTGATGGAACATGCATCGATCTCGAAGGATATCGTGCTGGTTTCAGCAGTGAACAAAATAGAGATTTGGGATAAGGAAAAATACCAACAGTTCTTTGAATCTTTTTCACCAGAGGCCTTCAGCAACCTGGCTAATGAAGTCATGAACCGCCAGGATAATTTACCTGGCTAATGGCAGCGAATAAGGATATCGCAGGAGAAGGTAACGAATATCATGTTCCGGTGCTTTTTTCAGAAACAATGGAGCTCCTCAATATTGACCCTGCGGGAACTTATGTTGACTGCACCATGGGAGGAGGCGGACATTCGAAAGGAATACTGCAAAGACTTGGACCAAACGGCAGGCTGATAGTATTCGACCAGGATGAGGATGCTGCGCGAAATGTTCCTGATGATGAGCGTGTGATTTTTGTGCCGCATAATTTTCGCCATCTTAAGCGGTTCCTGAAATTGCACCGCGCAATCCCTGTTCATGGTATCCTTGCCGATCTTGGCGTTTCTTCTCACCAGTTCAATGAAGCTTCCCGGGGTTTCTCAACAAGGTTTGATGCTGACCTGGATATGCGAATGGATGTGAAGCAGGATCTCACAGCTGCTTCAATCCTGAATTCATATGCCGAAGCTGACCTTCAGAAAATGTTCAGTGAATTCGGTGAGGTTACCAATGCACGAACACTGGCATCTACCATTGCCGAAGCACGCCGGATCACTCCCTTCTCCGGCATAGCCCAATTCAGGGAGGCCGTTAAGCACATTGTAAAAGGTAATCCCAATAAATACTTTGCCCAGGTTTTCCAGGCGTTGCGAATTGAAGTGAATGATGAAATGAGAGCGCTAACGGAAATGCTGGAACAATCTGCTGAAGTACTTGCTCCAGGGGGAAGACTTGCAGTAATAACATTTCATTCAGGAGAAGACAGGCTGGTGAAGAATTTTTTAAAAGGAGAAATTGAAGAAGATCCTTCAGACCTGTACGGTGGCAAGAGGAATTCAATGTTCAGGTTAATAACCAAAAAGCCGGTTGCGGCATCCAGGGAAGAAACCGGGAAGAACCCAAGGTCGCGAAGTGCAAAACTCAGGGTTGCTGAAAAGATATAATGAAGAAAGAAAATACACAGAAGGCAGACTGGAAGCGGGTTTTCAACCACCGCTTCATTGTAAGGAATGTGCCATTTTTCCTTTTCCTGGCTGCCCTGGCAGTGTTATACATCTTCAACGGTCACTATTCAGATAAGCTTGTAAGGGAGATCACTCGCAGTGAAAAGAACATCAAGGAATTGCAGTATGAATACAAGACCGTTCAAAGCGAAGTGATCTTTCGCAGTAAGGCAAGTGAACTGGTGAAGGCAGTAGAGCCTTTGGGACTTAAGGAATTGACAACACCGCCTGTTTACCTGACGGATTCATCAAACCGGAATTAAACTGTTTTGGAAATAAAAAGGGACATATTATGGCGCGTTTATCTTTGCTTCCTGCTTATTGTGGTGGTAGGGGTGATGGTGCTCGGTCGTGCCATTTATATCCAGCAGTTTGAAGGGAATTTCTGGAAAGGTATGGGCGATAGTCTTCACCTGAAGTACCAGCCTATTGAGGCGGAACGAGGCAGTATCTACAGCGAAGATGGAAATATGCTTAGCACTTCCGTGCCCATTTTTGATGTATATGTTGATTTCGGTGCTGAAGGTTTAAGAGATAAACAGGGAAAACGTTTTAAAGAGAATATTGATTCACTCAGCCTCTGCCTGGCAAACCTGTTCAACGATAAAAAGGCTGCAGATTATAAGAAGGAATTGCAGCTTGCCTACAAGGAAAAGGAAAGATATTACCCGCTTAAGAAAAAGATCTCTTTCAATGAATACAGAGCGCTTAGAGATTTTCCGCTTGTTCGACAGGGAAGGAACAAAAGCGGGTTTATTATTGAGCGCAGAGATAAAAGGATTAATCCCTATGTATTACTGGCTAATCGTACGATCGGGCTTTCCCGCGAAGATTCCACACGAAACGTAGGACTGGAGAGAACGTACAATAGTCTTCTTAAGGGTGTATCGGGCCAGCGGTTGATGAGGTATGCCGCTGGTTCGTATATGCCTGTGATGGGTGCTGAACTCGACCCGGTTAACGGCAAGGATATCATCACAACGCTTGATACCTACATCCAGGATGTCACTGAAAATGCCCTCATGAAAATGATGGTGTTCAACAATTCCCTTCATGGCACAGCCATAGTAATGGAAACAAAAACCGGGAAGATCAAGGCCATCGCAAACCTTGGACGACAGCCCGATGGTTCCTTTCTCGAAGATCTTAATTACGGGATCGGTAAACGCACAGAACCGGGGTCAGTTTTCAAATTGGCAACACTTATTAGCCTGCTGGAAGATAAATATGTTGATACAGCCACACTGGTTGATTGTGAAGGTGGAGTAAAAGCTTTTCATGGACTTAGGATACGCGACTCTCATAAAGGTACAGGCGTGGTATCCATTAAAGATGCTTTTGCAATGAGCAGTAATGTCGCTTTTGCAAAACTTGCCTACCAGCATTATTCAGCACAGCCGGATAAGTTCCTTTCTCATCTCCACAGGATGAGACTTGATACACTCACCGGCGTAGAAATAACTGCATCCTCAGGCTTCCCGATAATAAAAAAAGCAAAAAGCAAAACCTGGAGTGCAACTACCATTCCTTACATGGCCCATGGATATGAGGCGCTCGTTACCCCGCTTCATATGCTTACGCTTTATAATGCTGTGGCCAATGGCGGAAAGTTAATGCGTCCTTACCTTGTTTCGTCAGTAAGGGATTATGGAGTGGAAGTGGAGAAGATAGAACCGCAAGTGCTGGTGGAAAATATTGCCAGTCCTTCTACAATTGCCCAGGCGCAGGAATGCCTCCTGGCCGTGGTTGAAGGAAAGCATGGAACAGCGCGGAAATTAATGGACAGTGCATACAGGATCGCAGGGAAAACTGGAACTGCCGTAACTGCACTGGATAATAAA
This sequence comes from Bacteroidota bacterium, assembly GCA_023417815.1. GTDB lineage: Bacteria > Bacteroidota > Bacteroidia > Chitinophagales > Chitinophagaceae > Ferruginibacter. Next base: position 83,311 of record JAEZEI010000052.1, read on the forward strand.
GGATATAACAAAGGAAATAAGATCTACCAGTCATCCTTCATTGGGTATTTTCCAGCTGATGCTCCCCAATACTCTGTTGCCGTAGTGATCCAGAATACAAGAGAATCGCGACTTGCTTATGGCGGCTCGGTTGCGGCCCCCGTGTTCAAAGAGATCAGCGACAGGATCTACGCAAGATTCCTTAGCAAACGGGCATTCACAGGCAAAGTGCCTGATTCCTCTCTTTACCAGTATGCAGGCACGCGATCAGACCTGTACTCCATATTGAATTACCTGAACATTCCATATCGCGATTCTTCTGCCGAAGGTAGCTGGAGATATACTTCAATAAAAGCCAATTCTGCCGGACTGAAGGCGTCTACGCCCGAAAAAAGCAACCTGGTTCCTGATGTTACTGGTATGGGGCTGAAAGATGCTATTTATCTCCTTGAGAATAAAGGTTTGTCGGTGAAGGTGTCTGGAAGAGGAAGAGTGCTTAACCAGAGTATTGCTGCAGGTAGAGCCTATAGGAAGGGGGATGAGATCCTGTTAATGTTGAATTGATGTTGTTGAACGATATATTATATAAGGTGAACATCAGGGAAGTTTCCGGGAACACTTCTCTCAATGTTTCTTCACTTGTTGCAGATTCGCGGCAGGTAAAGGAAGGGTGTTGCTTTATAGCTATACCTGGAACCAGGTCGAATGGACATGATTTTATTGATACTGCCGTTAAAGCCGGTGCCACTTCTGTCGTATGTGAAAAACTACCGGCTGTTATTGATCCTGCCGTTACTTATGTAGTGGTTGAGGACAGCTCCATTGCCTGCGGGATAATGAGTCATAATTATTTTGGAAATCCTTCGGAGAAACTCACCCTGGTAGGAGTTACAGGTACCAATGGAAAGACAACGATAGCCACATTACTTTATAAACTGTTTACCTCCCTTGGTTATAAATGCGGTTTGGTAAGCACGGTGAATAACCGGATCGGGAATCACGTGGTCGATGCAGCTTTTACAACCCCTGATTCAATTAGCCTGAATGCGCTTTTAAAAGAGATGCTTGATGAAGGTTGCGAATATGCCTTCATGGAATGCAGCAGTCATGCAATTCACCAGGGTAGAATAGCAGGTCTGAAATTCCGTGGCGCTATATTCAGTAATATAACTCACGATCATCTGGACTACCATAAAACCTTTGATGATTATATAAGGGTGAAAAAATCATGGTTCGACTCCCTGGAAAGCCATGCGTTTTCATTGAGCAATGCCGATGATAAACGCGGGGGAGTGATGTTGCAGAACACGCAGGCGAAAAAACTAATGTACAGCCTGAAGACGATAGCTGATTTTAAAGGGAAGATACTCGAGAACAGTCTTGCCGGGCTTCATATGCTGATAAATGAAATAGAGGTGCACTTCAAGCTTATAGGAGAGTTCAATGCTTATAATCTCCTGGCCGTTTATGGCGCTGCAGTTACTCTGGGGCAGGATAAACAATCAGTATTGCAGGCACTGAGCAACCTGACTGGTGCTGAAGGAAGGTTCGATTATACATTAAGTAACAAAGAGCAGGTTGTGGGGATAGTGGATTATGCTCATACACCGGATGCACTTCTTAATGTGCTTGCAACTATAAAAAAATTACGTCATGGCCATGAGCAAATAATTACAGTGGTAGGCTGTGGAGGAAACAGGGACACAACGAAACGGCCTGTAATGGCGGAAGTTGCCTGCGAGCACAGCGACAAAGTGATCTTCACCTCGGATAATCCCAGGAATGAAGACCCGCAAACGATCCTTGATGAAATGATCGCTGGTGTAAAGGTTTCTGCCAGGAGAAAGTATCTGGCGATCCCGGACAGGAAGGAAGCGATCAAAACCGCGGTAAGCCTTAGTAACAAGGAGGATATCGTGCTGGTGGCAGGAAAAGGTCATGAAAAGTACCAGGAGATAAAAGGTGTGAAGTATGATTTTGATGACAGGAAGGTGCTCAAAGAAATGTTTGAATTGTTAGATAAATAATATGTTGTATCATCTATTTGACTGGTTAGCGCAGGAGAACTTTTCCTTCCCGGGAAGCGGACTGTTCCAGTTCATTACATTCCGTGTAATGCTGGCGCTGATATTCTCATTGGTGATCACAACACTTTATGGAAAGAAAATAATTCGCTTCCTCCAAAGAAAACAACTTGGGGAAACGATCCGGGATCTTGGCCTGCAGGGAGAAAAGCAAAAGGCAGGAACACCTACCATGGGTGGCATCATACTTATCATGGGTATAGTGATCCCAACTCTTTTGCTTGCAAATCTTGATAAGGTATATGTGCGGCTGATGATTCTCTGTACACTCTGGATGGGAGCCATCGGGTTCATTGATGATTACCTGAAAATGCGTTCCCGTGCAAGGGCAAAAGCGCGGGGTGAGGTTTACACCAAAAAGGACAAGGACGGCCTGGCAGGCGCATTCAAGATATTCGGACAGGTAATGCTCGGGCTTATCGTAGGAGCCACACTGTACTTCAATGAAGCGGTGGTAGTAAAGAGGGAGGTAATTGGAAAAGCCGTTACAGGTGTAGCCAATCCTGATAATGTACGGCCTAAATATGACACCCTGATCGTGGATGGAAAGACCCGTGTATTCGTAGATGCCAAATCAGTGATCACTACCATACCCTTTGTTAAGTCGCACGAATTCAATTATGCAAGGCTGCTTCCGGCAGACTGGAGGGAGTATACATATATATTATACATACTCGTCGTGATCTTCATTGTGACCGCTGTGTCTAATGGCGCGAATATAACAGATGGGTTGGACGGGCTGGCCACAGGCGTAAGTGCGATCATAGGGATCTGTCTCGGCATTTTCGCGTATATCAGCGGCAACATACGGCTTGCAGAATACCTCAACATCATGTATATCCCCAACCTTGGTGAGCTGTCGATATTCATTGCAGCATTCGTGGGAGCGTGTATTGGGTTCCTTTGGTATAATTCATACCCGGCGCAGGTGTTCATGGGTGATACAGGCAGCCTTGCACTCGGGGGCATCATTGCTGCATTGGCAATCATTGTACGTAAAGAATTATTAATTCCGATTTTCTGCTTTGTATTCCTTGTGGAAAATCTGAGTGTAATGATACAGGTAGGTTATTTCAAGTATACCAAACGAAAGTATGGTGAAGGCAGAAGGGTCTTTTTAATGAGCCCGCTCCATCATCATTACCAGAAACTTGGATACCATGAAAGTAAGATCGCAGTGCGATTCTGGATCATCACCATCCTATGCGTAGCGATGGCGATCGTGACGTTCAAACTGCGTTAGCGCATTATTGGAAAACCGCAAACCTTGAAACACTGTTTCATTGTTTTTCAATTATGACGTACATGGATCTATGAAACCGAACCCGTTAAATTCTATGCTTTTGAAAAACCATTTTTAAGGAATCAAGATGTTGTCCTGTAAAAATCTAAACTATTGAAGAACCATTATTGAATTTAAGAGCCCGTTGAATTCTATACTCTTGAAAAACCAAATGAATTACGGCTTTCGACCTGTTAAATTCTAATGCTGTTGAAGAACCAAAATTGATTGAGGGAAATGAATCCTATTCCCTTGAAAAACCCAAGCTTACTGAATAAGCTGTGATGATGAAAAAAATGGTGATACTGGGTGGTGGGGAAAGCGGAGTTGGCGCTGCCTTATTATGCAAAAAGAAAGGACTCGATGTATTTCTTTCCGACGCAGGTAAAATAAGCGATGCGGTCAAAGCCGAACTTTCACTGGCTGGGATAACGTTTGAAGAAGGAGGGCACTCCTACGATGTTATCCTTGAAAGTGATGAAGTGATCAAAAGCCCGGGAATACCAAAGGAATCTGCTGTTGTTCAGAAGATCATTGAAAGGGGAATACCGGTCATTAGCGAAATCGAACTCGCATACCGGTTCAGGGAAAAAAGCAGGATCGTTGCCATTACAGGAAGCAATGGAAAGACGACCACAACGTCGTTGATCTATCATATCTGTAAAACTGCAGGACTTGACTGCTCCCTCACCGGAAACATCGGGTATTCCCTTGCAAGGCAAATAGCCACCAGTCCTAAAGAGATCTATGTGGTCGAAATAAGCTCTTTTCAGCTTGACGACATAGTGAACTTCAGGCCGGATGTGGCTGTGCTTACCAACATAACGGAGGATCACCTGGACCGTTATGAATATAAGGTGGAGAATTATATAGAGAGCAAATTCAGGATCGCCATGAACCAGGAGCCGGAAGATGTGCTTATATATAATCTTGATGATGAAACCACAATGAAGAACATTATAAACTATCCGATAAAATCAACACTAGCACCCATTACCATGAGTAAAGAACTGCCACAAGGAGCGTATATGACAAATGCAATGCTGCATTTAAAATGGAAAGGAGAAGAGATGCAGATGAGCGTAGAGGATTTTGCATTAAAAGGTAAACACAATCAATATAACAGTATGGCAGCAAGTCTGGCAGCCACAGCCCTGGATATAAGAAAGGAGAAGATCCGCGAGGCGCTTCAAACCTTTGAGAGCCTTGAACACAGGATGGAACCTGTAGCAACCATAAAAGGCGTTGAGTTTATTAATGATAGTAAGGCCACAAATGTGAACAGCACCTGGTTTGCCCTCGAAAGCATGAGCAAGCCGGTAATTCTCATCCTCGGCGGAGTTGATAAAGGGAATGATTACTCCCTGCTGAAGGAACTGGTGCGTGAAAAGGTGAAAGCCATAGTTTGTATGGGAACAGAGAACAGGAAGATCCATGAGGCTTTCGGCGATATCGTTTCCTTAATGGTAAACACCTCCGGTGCAGAGGAGGCAGTTCAGGCAGCTTTTCATTTCAGCAGCAAAGGAGATGTTGTTCTGCTAAGCCCCGCCTGCGCAAGTTTCGATCTTTTTAAAAATTATGAGGACAGGGGAAATCAATTTAAAAAGGCAGTGAAAGCATTATAGTTAATGTCAGAGAATCTGAAAATAAGATCACTTGTTGCCCCGGCTCTTAACGAAATGGGTGGTTCCATCGTCGGCAAGACGAAGGGAGACAAGGTTATCTGGGCCATCGTGATCATCCTCACGCTGGCAAGCCTGCTGCTGGTTTACAGCAGCACCGGGTCCCTGGCATTTCGTATGAGTAAGAGCACGGAGAGTTATTTGTTCAAGCAATTTGCATTCATCATCCTGGGGCTGATAATTATCTATTTCGCCCACCGGATAAATTATACGATCTATTCGCGCGTAGCACTGATACTTTTCCTTGTCAGCATACCGCTGTTGTTATATACCCTGATGTTCGGAGTGCAGCTCAATGCAGGAAGCAGGTGGATCAAACTTCCTGTGATAAATATGACATTCCAGACTTCAGATCTCGCGAAGCTTGCCCTGTTCATGTATATGAGCAGAATGCTGAGCCGAAAGCAGAATGTGATCAAGGACCTCAAAAAAGGCTTCCTTCCATTGATAATTCCCGTAGCGATCATTTGTTTACTTATTGCACCTGCTAATCTTTCGACTGCTGTTCTTATTGGTGGTACCAGCATGATGCTGATGTTCATAGGAAGGGTAAGGACAAAGCACCTACTGGTTACATTGGGAATTGCAATGTTACCGGTAGCGATCCTCGTAATGATCGCAGTGGGCACCTACGACAGCAAGAACAATGAAACCGAAAAGCTGCCTTCAATCCTGGCGTCTGGTCGAATTCCTACATGGATCAGCAGGATACAGACCTTTATATATTCTTCAAAAGGAGATGATAGTGAAAAGTCGTACCAGATAAACCAGGCCAAGATCGCCATTGCAAAGGGTGGATTATTAGGGAAAGGCCCTGGTAATAATGAACAAAGTGATTTTCTCCCTCATAGCTACAGTGATTTTATTTATGCGATAATCATTGAGGAATATGGTTTGCTGGGTGGTGCGGCAATGATATTCATTTACCTGTTATTCCTGTTTCGATGTATCAGGTTATACCGGAAATGTCCTTTCGCCTTTGGTGCTTTCCTGGCACTGGCCCTGAGCTTCACTCTTGTGATCCAGGCTATAGCTAACATGGGCGTAAATGTGAATCTTTTCCCGAACACAGGAGTAACCCTGCCACTGGTAAGTATGGGAGGCAGCAGTTTTCTCTTCACATGCTTATCCATCGGGATCATATTAAGCGTGGCAAGGAATGTTGAACAACAGGAGGGTAAGGCGATCGCTGTTCCTTCCACACAACAGGAGGAAGAAAAGGAGGAGGGGAAATGAAAAGTTCTTTGAAAGTGATCATAGCTGGTGGCGGAACCGGGGGACATATTTTCCCGGCTATTGCCATCGCGAATGCATTAAAGGAGCAATGGCCGGGTATAGAAATTCTGTTTGTAGGTGCGAATGGAAAAATGGAGATGACAAAGGTTCCTCAGGCAGGCTATCCGATCAAAGGGCTTACGATCGCAGGTTTTAACAGGGGTTCTTTGTTTAAGAATATCGGTTTACCCTGGAAACTCCTGAAAAGCTTTTTTGAAGTGGCAGCCATTTTCACGCAATTCAGACCTGATGCAGTGATTGGCGTAGGGGGTTATTCCAGTTTCCCGGTTTTGCGATATGCCCAGCTAAAGAAGATACCCACCTTCATCCATGAAAGTAATTCGTTTGCGGGCAGATCGAATATTATGTTGGGCAAAAAGGCCACTTTGATATTCACAGCCACCGACGGAATGGAGAAATTTTTCCCGGCAAACAAAATAGTGGTAACCGGCAATCCTGTCAGGAAAAGGATAGTTGAGGAGGTGCCAAGGAATGCAGGTGTGTTGTATTTCGGGCTCGATGTGAACAAGGTTACAGTGTTATGTATAGGAGGCAGTCTCGGTGCAAAAAATATTAACGAAGCTATTGCAGCCAATCTCGGGAATTTTGAGAAGCACGGCTTGCAGCTGGTGTGGCAGACCGGCAAGGTCTTTTACCCTGAAGCTATGAAGGCGGCAAAGGGGATGAAGAACATTATGGTTACTGAATTCATTACTGAAATGGAATTTGGATATGCAGCAGGTGATGTAGTGATAAGCAGAAGTGGGGCAATGGCGATTGCGGAACTATGTGTTCTTGGGAAGCCTGTCATATTCGTGCCTTACCCCTTTGCCAGCGAAGACCACCAGACTGCGAATGCAATGAAACTGGTGAATAATGATGCGGCAAGGATGATCACAGATAAAGAAGCGGCTTCGATGCTGGTTAACGAGATTATCTCACTAGCCGGCAATCAAATCGAACGCGAAAGGTTGTCAAGGAATATCACTTCATTCGGAATAAGGGATGCAGATAAAAAAATAGCAAAAAGGATCATTGAAATAATAAGTTGAAGGATCTAAAGAACATATCATCGGTTTATTTCCTCGGGATAGGGGGGATTGGTATGAGTGCCCTTGCGCGGCATTTTCATAACAGGGGAATTCGTGTATCCGGTTACGACAGGGTTTCGACAGAACTTACCCGGGAACTGGAGCAGGAGGGAATAAACGTTCATTACGTTGATGATGTTGCCCTGGCAGATAAGGATGCGGATCTGGTGGTGTATACGCCTGCTATCCCGGATACGCATTCTGAGTTGCGGTATTTCAGGAATAGCAAAGGGTGGATGGTTAAACGCAGCGAGGTATTGGGCATAGTTACCAGTGAAACCTATAATATATGTGTTGCGGGAACTCATGGCAAAACCACAACCAGTTCCCTTATTGCTCATATATTAAGAGATACCGGTTATGGCTGTAATGCTTTTTTGGGTGGCGTTTCTGCAAACTATGCTACAAATACCTGGAGTTCTGAAAGGAATGTAAGCGTGGCCGAAGCAGATGAATATGACAGGAGCTTTCTCAAACTTTCACCCGACATCGCGGTTATAACTTCTATGGATCCTGATCATCTCGATATCTATGGTACGGCCCGCAATATGGAAGATGCTTTCCTTCAGTTTGCTAACCTGGTAAAAACCGGCGGCTTACTCATTTATAAACATGGTCTTGAAAGGGCATCGGAATTTAAGAATGAAAGAAAGGTGAGCTACAGCCTGGATGATGAGAGATCTGAAGCCTATGCAATTAATATACGCCGGCAGGATGGAGGTTATTTATTTGATGCTGTGGTGAAGGAGAAGAAATACAATGATGTGCGTTTGAATATGGGAGGAGAACACAATATTGAAAATACAATAGCTGGTTTGGTGGCCTGTGATGAATTGAAAATAGATGATGCGAAAGTTCTTAAGGCGATAGAAGCGTTCAAGGGTGTAAAGCGCCGGTTTGAATACATTATCAAGAACAAAGAACTGGTGATGATTGATGATTACGCACATCACCCCGAAGAACTCAGGGCTTTGATAAAAGGTGCAATGGAATTATTTCCCGGTAAAAAATGCACGGTGATATTTCAGCCTCACCTGTATTCAAGAACCAGCGATCATGCCCTGGGATTTGGAGAAGTATTAAGCCTGGCCGACGAAGTCATTCTTCTCCCCATATACCCGGCACGGGAAGAACCTATTGATGGCGTGGAAAGTGAAATGATCCTTCCTTTTATTGCGCATGACAGGAAGAGGGTTATTCCGATGAACAAGGTCTGCGATCATCTTTCTGGTAAAGAGTTGCAGTTGCTTATAATATGCGGGGCGGGGGATATTGATACGATTGTAGAACCAGTTAAAAAACTATTAGACCCGGTAAAAAATTGAGTACAACCTCAAAATATGACTTAAGGAAGATCATCATTACATCTGTATGGGTGATCCTCGCCGCAGGCACAATTTACCTGCAACTCGCAGCTTCAAAAAAGCGGGATGCCATGTTATGCAAGGGGGTGGAGATCGAAATTAAAGGAGTGAACAATCATTTCTTTATTGACCGGAACGATGTGTTGGCAATAATAAAGAAGGTCGCAGGCGGTAAGGTGGAAAGCAAACCTGTAAGCAGCCTTGATCTTTCTAGGATCGAGCGTGAGATCAGGAAAGATATCTGGATCAGGGATGCGGAATTGTATGTTGATAATAACGGGATGCTAATGGTGGAGATCGATGAAAGGGAGCCTGTTGCAAGAATATTCACTGTCCAAGGTGCTACTTATTATATAGATTCTTCCCTGATGATGCTGCCATTGAGTGAGAAGTTTTCTGCAAGGGTGCCAGTGTTCACGAATTTTCCATCTGAAACAAAAGTGCTGCATCGCCGCGACAGCATCTTGTTACGGTATATAGCAGACATGAGCGGGCATATACACGATGATCCATTCCTTATGGGGATGATCGACCAGGTAGATATCAGGGATTACAATTTTGAATTCATTCCCAAGATCGGGAACCAGGTGATCATTTTCGGCGATGGAACTGAGATGGATAAAAAATTTGACAGGCTTAAACTATTCTATAAAGAAGTTATGGCAAAAGCCGGCTGGAATTATTATAGCCAGGTGAATGTTTCATACCGCAACCAGGTGGTGGCCAAAAGAAGGGATGCTGCAGATATAGTGGCTGATAGTCTGCGGACCATGCAGTTGCTAAGGCTGATCGCAGAAAGGGCTGAAAGGATGGCTGAAGATTCGCTGATGCAGGCAAAAGCAGACAAAGAGTTTGCTGACAGCACGATGATCCTGCAATCGTTACAACGCGACGAGATATCAGAAGGGGAAGCGATAGAGATTCCTTCAACAGTTGTGACCACCCCGGTGCAAACAACTGAGGTTTCGGTGCCGGTTGCAGAGAAAAAACCTGGGGTTAAAGCGGATCCCCAGCCCAGGAAAGCGATTGAGGGGAAGCCGGTTTTAAAAACACCGGTGAAGAACCAGAAGGAGAGGCCAAAGGCAGAACCTAAACCTGCAAAAACGTTCAGGCAGGAAGGAGTGAATAACGACTATTAATACAAACCATACAAACATAAAAAGTAAGAATTATGAACCAGGAACAACCCATTATCGTCGGTTTGGACATCGGAACCACCAAGATCGCAGCAATTGCTGGCCGCAAGAATGAATTCGGCAAGCTGGAGATACTTGGGTTTGGCCGTGCCAACAGTAACGGTGTTCAGCATGGCATGGTGTTGAATATCGATCAAACAATCAAGGCAATTCAAATGGCCTTGGATAATTGCTATGCATCAAACCCACACCTTCGTATAAGCGAAGTTTTTGTAGGTATAGCCGGTCACCATATTAAAAGCCTTCAAACCCGCGGCGATATAGTGAGGCAGAACAATGAAGAGGAAATAAGGCAGGAGGAGATCGAAAAACTTATTGAAGATCAATACAAGACCTATATACCTGCCGGCGACCAGATCATAGATGTGATCCCGCAGGAATTTACCGTGGATAATTTCCAGAACATACCAAACCCGATAGGTTATAGCGGTGTGAAGATCGGGGCCAATTTTCATATCATAACCGGCGACAAGAATGCGATTCGTAATATAAACAGGAGCGTTGAAAAGGCTGGACTTAAAACCCAGGACCTTGTTCTTCAACCGCTGGCTTCGGCTGCTGCAGTAATGTGCGAGCAAGACCTGGAAACCGGTGTGGCCATCGTGGATATTGGTGGTGGCACCACAGACCTTGCAGTTTTCTATGAAGGCATATTAAAACATACAGCAGTTATTCCTTTCGGTGGTGAGAACATTACCAATGATATCAAGACCGGGCTGGGTGTATTAAAGACCCAGGCAGAACAAATGAAGATCCAGTTCGGCAGTGCTCTCAGCGAAGAAGCAAAGTCAAATACCTATATAACAATTCCGGGGCTTAGAGGAATGGCTCCAAAGGAGATCTCGGTGAAGAACCTTGCTAATGTGATCCAGGCAAGAATGAGCGAGATCCTTGATTTCGTTACCTACCATTTAAAACAAGTAGGTATGGATAACAGGGTGCTTAATGGCGGGATCATCCTTACCGGAGGTGGATCGCAGTTGAATCATCTTATCCAGCTCACAGAATATGTTACAGGGCTGAATGCACGCATTGGTTATCCTAATGAACATTTAAGCGGGGATCATAACGAAGAACTTGCCAAGCCGATGTACAGCACATGTATAGGGCTCATCCTTAAAGGATATAATGATTACGAGAACAAACGCCAGCTTGGCGGTAATATGATGCACCTGCCGGGAGATCCTTCTGAACCAGAGACACGTGAAAGGAAGACGGAAGAAGAAACAGTGATGGTAACGGAAGCGCCCCCAAGAAAAAAGACCAGGAAAAGCTTCCTTGATTCAATAAAGAACAACCTGATCGAGATGTTCAAGGAAGAGGAAGATACCAGGTTATAAACATAAACACACTTACTAACTACAAACTTACAAACATGATTCATTTTGATCTGCCAAAAGAACAATCATCGATCATTAAAGTGATCGGTGTTGGAGGCGGTGGTAGCAATGCTGTTAACCACATGTACTCCCAGAATATTGAAGGCGTAAACTTTATAATATGCAATACAGATGCGCAAGCCATTGCGCAAAGCAAGGTGCCGAATAAGATCCAGCTTGGCCCACATCTTACACAGGGATTGGGAGCGGGCGCAAATCCTGCGATCGGTCGCCAGGCAACAGAAGAAAGCCTGGAAGAGATCAAACGAATCCTGGAAGTGAATACGAAGATGGCATTCATTACTGCGGGAATGGGTGGAGGAACAGGAACAGGTGGAGCGCCAATCCTTGCAAAGATCTGTAAAGACCTGGGCATACTTACAGTAGGTATCGTTACCACACCTTTTGCCTATGAGGGAAAGAAAAGAATAGCGCAGGCAGAAGAGGGGATCATGCTTCTGAAGAATCATGTGGATACATTGCTTGTGATCAGCAATGATAAACTTCGCCACCAGTTCGGAAACCTGAAGATGAAGGAAGCATTCGCAAAGGCTGATAATGTGCTTGCGACTGCAGCAAAATGTATCACTGATGTGATAAACAGTACCGGCCAGATAAACGTGGACTTTGCAGATGTTTGTACCGTTATGAGCAATGGTGGTGTTGCCATTCTTGGAAGCGCCACGGCCGAAGGATCTAACAGGGCTCACGATGCAATTGAAAGTGCACTTGCATCACCGCTGCTTAATGATAATGATATCCGCGGAGCTAAATGGATACTGATAAACATCAATTCAGCCGAAGGCGAAAATGAATTCACCATGGATGAAGTTGAGGTGATCCAGAATTACCTTCTTAGCCAGGCTGGTGAGGACACTGATGTTATTCTCGGCCTTGGATATGATAATTCACTTGGCAACGAGATAGGTATAACGCTCATAGCAACTGGTTTTGAACATAAGGATCCTTTCATCAGGGAGGATAAGCCATCATCTAAAAAGGATGAAAAGATCGTGATGACGCTTGAAATGCCGGAGCCACCGCAACCCAAACAGGTATTTCAGCAGCCTGTGTTTGAATTTGAAGAGCCCGCACAGGAATCGGCCATCGAGCCTGTTAATGAGCCGGTGGAAGCAAAAGAAGAAACCAGGGTGGAAGATATAGCACCTTACATTAAAGATGAAGAAGTAAAAACCCCTGGTAAAACTACTGGGGATAATATTGGAATATCGCCGATAGTATTTGAAATATCTTCGGCCCCAGGCTCATCAGTACCTGAAGATGAGACCATCCAATCCTTCCAAAAACCAGAACCAACTGCTCCGGCACCATCCTCTGAACCAATTGTTAATACGAACAATGATGCTAGCAATAGAGGCTCCTTTTCGTCGGGGGGCTTCCTGGAAAAGCCAAAGCATATCTATGCGGAGGAACCAGACCAACAATCCAATACGAAAGAGGAACCACTGCCCTCGCAGCCTTTAATACAGGAAGACGAACCTGCTATTGAAATGCGACTGGTAGTTAAAGATTCCCAGAAAGCGGCGGATGATATGCCAATTGAACAAACTCAGCCCATCATGATGTTCCCGGTTGAGGAACCTGCGATGCAGGACGAAACAGAGGAACTCAGGCGCCGGGCTGCGGAACGCATTGCGAAGCTGCGTAATTTGTCTTTCAACATTAATGCAGCCGATCCTAATAATGAGTTTGAGTCGGTACCGGCCTATCTCCGCCGCAATATGGAAATGCACAACCAGATCGCGGATGTGGAATCTTTCTACAGCAACTACACCGTAAAGAGCGACGAAAACAACCAGGCCGAAATTTCAACGATCAATACATTTCTTGATGGAAAAAAACCGGACTGACCGGTTTATAAATTTGTGTTTGTATTAGTTTGTAAAAAGGCCCTTTCCACGGAAAGGGTCTTTTATTTATCAAGACATTTTGCACAAGCTCAAACATATTCCAACTCAGATCAAACTATCCTTACATTTGTACATTATTCCCTACATCACAACTATTTGTGGCTAATAATGTAAACAAAGTATCAGCAGCGGGCCTGCTGATCGCCCTCGGGATCATTTATGGTGACATTGGAACTTCACCTCTTTATGTTTTCAATTCCATCATTAATAACCGGGAGATCTCGGAAGAACTGATCAAAGGCACGCTTTCGCTTATCATCTGGACGCTAACTCTTCAAACCACATTCAAATATGTGATCCTGGTATTGAAGGCAGACAACAGGGGTGAGGGTGGCATTTTCGCCCTGTTCGCCCTCGTCAGACGAAGAAAGAAATGGCTGGTGATCCCCGCAATGATCGGTGGCGCTTCGCTACTTGCAGACGGCATCATAACCCCGCCAATATCCATTACTTCCGCTGTTGAAGGTCTTCGTGAACTTCCTAGATTTCATGATCTTGAGAAAGATACCGTGGTCATCATCGTCCTGGGTATCCTCTGTGCATTCTTTTTCTCACAGCAATTCGGAACCTCCAGGATCGGTAAATTCTTCGGGCCGTTCATGAACGTATGGTTCCTGATGCTGGCCGTTTTAGGAATTATACATATAGGAGATGATTGGTCCATCCTCCAGGCCGTTAATCCATACTATGCCTTCCATTTTCTGTTCACTTATGACGAAGGATTCTGGCTGCTGGGTGCTGTTTTCCTTTGCACTACAGGTGCCGAAGCTCTTTACAGCGATCTCGGTCATGTAGGAAGAGGCAATATCCGCATCTCCTGGACCTTTGTAAAGACCTGCCTGTTGCTGAATTATTTCGGCCAGGGGGCCAGTCTTCTAAAGTATCATTCCGGTGACCTTATGAGCAAGGCTTTCAGGGAAGCAGAAGGAGTGAATGCCTTTTACGACCTCATGCCGCAGTGGTTCATTGTTCCGGGAGTAGTTGTTGCAACATCCGCAGCCGTTATTGCCAGCCAGGCTATGGTCACGGGTTCGTTCACCCTTATCAATGAAGCAATGCGTCTTAACCTGTGGCCAAGAATGAGAACGAACTATCCTTCAGAGGCAAAAGGACAAATATTCATTCCTGCAATCAATACTTTATTATTCCTCGGCTGTGTTGGTGTGGTGCTGGTGTTCAGGGAATCTGCAAGAATGGAGGCGGCCTATGGGCTTGCCATTATCACCACTATGATAATGACCACCCTGTTGTTTGCGAATTACCTCGTGCTGCATCGTGTGAATTCAAAACTGATTTGGCTCTTCCTCGGTTTTTACCTGATCGTGGAGGCCGGCTTCCTGGTTGCATTGATGGATAAATTCCTTCATGGTGGTTACCTGACCGTGATCATTGGGTTCCTGATGTTTGGAGTGATGTATGTTTGGTACCGCGCTAGGAAGATCAAGAACCGTTATGTTGAATTTGTGAGGGTGGAAGAGTACGTTCCTAAACTCGAGGAATTAAGCAATGATACTTCTGTGCCCAAGTATGCAACTCACCTTGTATACCTTACCAGCGCAAATAATCCTAAGGAAATTGAACACAAGATCACTTATTCGATCTTAAGCGGGAAGCCTAAACGAGCAGATATATACTGGTTTGTGCATGTAGACACGCTGGATGATCCATATACCATGGAGTACAGTGTGGAGCATATTATTCCGAATGATATTATCAGGGTGGAGTTCAGGCTTGGATTCAGGATAGCGCCACGGTTAAACCTTATGTTCAGGAAAGTTGTTGAAGACCTTGTGAGGAACAGGGAAGTGAATATCACCAGCCGCTATGAGAGCCAGTTAAAGAATAATGTGGTAGGCGATTTCCAGTTTATTGTAATGGAAAAATTCCTGAGCCAGGATAATGAGCTTCCGTTCATGGAGCACATGATAATGCGCTTTTATTTCTGGATCAAGAATTTCAGTGTTTCTGAAGAACGCAGTTTCGGGCTTGAACAAAGTAATGTGCTGGTTGAAAAGTTCCCGCTCGTTGTTGCGCCGGTGAGCAAGCTGAAGCTTACGCGTATCTATGATAATGAATGACGGCAGATCAGTTTTCCATCAGCTTCACACCTTCCTTGGTCACAAAGAGACGATATTCCATACCCTGCTTAAGCGCAAGGTTCATCTTACCATGACTTACCGGGAAATCGAACACCACAGGGCATTCCAGCGCAGCGATCTTTTCCGAAAGTATTCCGTAGATATCTGTCCCGAAAGGGCGATCTGTATCGCGCATGTCCGTAAAACCTCCAAAAAGCACCGCTGCAGGTTTTTTGAATTTACCGGCGCGTACTAAATGAACCAGCATCCGGTCGATATTATAAAGGCATTCACCAATATCTTCAATAAAGAAAATCCTGTCCTTAGTCTTAAAATCAGAATCGGTTCCGATGGCATGAGAAAGTAATGCAAGATTCCCCCCAATTACCTGGCCTTCTGCGATCCCGGTCCTGTTCAAAGGATGCGGCGCTACCTCGTAGGATGCCTTTACACCCGTTAGTGCATTCAGTAATGATCCTGTGTAGATGTTCTCGTTATTATGCTCATTGAATGCGGCAGCCATTGGCCCATGAATACTAGCAATTCCAAGTTTATTAAGAAGATGTGTATGCAGGATGGTTATGTCGCTGAACCCGGCTATCCATTTCGGGCGCTTTTTAAATTTCCTGAACTTCAGTTGGTCAATGATCCTGGAAGTTCCATAGCCTCCCCGTCCGAAAAGTATTGCATCAACTTCTTTATCATCCAGAAAATGCTGGAGTTCTTCAAGGCGTTTAGCATCCGGCGCACTGAAGTAATTCTCTGAAGACGATCCCAGTGTTTCCCCGGGGATAACTTTAAACCCGGCATTTTCCAGGGCATGAATGCAGGCGGCGGCTTTCTCATAAGCCATAAACCCGGCCGGGCATGTAATAGCGATGGTATCGCCAGGATTAAGGTATGGTGGAACCGTTATCATTTAGTTACGAAGTGGCTTTCCGGTCTTGATCACCGACTGGATCCTTTCCAAGGTCTTCTTTTCCCCTGTTAAGCTAAGGAAAGCCTCTCTTTCCAGGTTCAGGAGGTATTGTTCGCTAACCACAGAAGGTTCAGTGAGATCGCCTCCGCACATAACATAAGCAAGCTTCTTTGCAACAACAACATCATGATCTGTTGCATATCCTGCTCTCCACATCCCGTTAATGCCGGCAAGCATTGCTCCCAGTCCAAGCCTTCCCATCACTTTAATATCCTTTCTCCTTTGCGGCATTACATAGCCGCTGTCGTATAATTCAATGACTGATTTTTTTGCTTCATTAATTCTGCGGGAAAGATTCATACTGATCTCATCTCTTCCTTCCCTGTAAATACCCAGGTTGAATGCTTCATGGGCAGAGGTGCTCACTTTGGCAGTGGCAATGGTAAGGAACCTGTTTTTGATTGTATTGGTATCCGGTTCACCATCATGCAATTCATCAGAGGCCCTCAGCACAAATTCCTTTGTTCCTCCTCCACCGGGGATCACCCCGATCCCAGCTTCCACCAAACCGGTATATGTTTCAGCGGCGGCTACCACCTTGTCTGCATGAAGGCACAATTCGCAGGCACCTCCCAGTGCAAGGCCGTGAGGCGCAGCTACCACGGGAATTGCGCTGTATCTCACTCGCATCATGGTTTCCTGGAACACCCTGATGGCCATGTCTATTTCATCATAGTCCTGTTCAAGTGCAAGCATGAAGATCATCCCTACGTTTGCTCCGGCACTGAAGTTTGCACCTTCATTCGCAATGACAAGACCTTTATAATTTTTTTCAGCAAGGGAGATTGATCGCTGGATACCTTCCAGCACTTCACCACCTATTGAACCCATCTTTGTATACCATTCCAGTCCAAGCACATCATCACCCAGGTGGTAAGCCCGGCATGCACTATTCTTCCATACTTCCTGGCCCGTGAAATTGCGCATTACAATAAATGCTTCGCCTCCAGGAACAGCAACATAATCTCCTGAATTTATATCGTAATAAAAACGATTCCCGTTTTCAACCTTGTAAAAGTGCTTAACTCCTTTTGCGAGCATTTCCTTCACCCATTCTGCAACGCTATATCCTTCATCCAGCATGTGCTTTACCATTCTTTCAACTCCAAGGGCATCCCAGCTTTCAAAGGCACCGATTTCCCATCCAAAGCCCGCCATCATTGCATCATCCACCCTGAAAAGCTCATCGCTGATCTCGGGGATCCTGTTACTGATATAACTGAACAGGGCGTAATGAAAGCGGCGCAAAAATCCTGCAGCCTTATCATTTCCGCTTAGCAGCGCTTTCAGTCTTTCTGGAAGTGATTCAATATTCCGGGCTGTTTCTACCGAGGCGAATTTTGCCTTTTTTCTTGGTTCATATTGAAGCGTTTTAAGATCAAGTGTAAGTATCTCGCTCTTTCCATCGTTGCCTTTGATCTTCCTGAAAAAACCCTGGCCCGTCTTATCGCCAAGCCATTTATTTTCTACCATCTGTTTTAGCCAGGATGGTATTTGAAACAATTCCTTTGCCTCATCTCCGGGACAATTTGCGGCCACTCCTTCGGCAACCCGTACCAGCGTATCTATTCCTACCACGTCTGCAGTTCGGTAAGTTGCAGATTTCGGCCTGCCGATCAGGGGGCCGGTAAGTGCATCCACTTCATCAATGCCGAGACCAAGTTTTTCCATCGAATTCATAATGGCCATCATTCCGAAGACACCGATGCGGTTTGCAATGAAGGCAGGAGTGTCTTTTGCGAGGACAGTTGTTTTACCGAGGATCCTGTCACCAAAATCCATCAGGAAGTCAATTACCGCCTTATCCGTATGCGGGGTAGGAATTATCTCGAGTAAACGCAGGTATCTTGGCGGATTGAAAAAGTGGGTTCCGCAAAAATGTTTTTTAAAATCTTCAGAACGCCCTTCCGCCATCATGGATATCGGGATGCCTGATGTATTGGATGTGATCAATGTTCCCGGCTTCCTGAATTTTTCTACCTTCTCAAATAATTCCTGCTTGATATCAAGCCGTTCTATAACTACCTCTATTGTCCAGTCTGCATCTGCTATTTCTTTCAGATCATCCTCAAAATTGCCGGTACGTACATTTTTTATTACTGCCTGGTGAAATACTGGTGACGGGTTGGATTTTATTGCGGAGGACAAGGCATCATTAACGAGCTTGTTCTTTGCTTTTTTATCAGAAACATCGCTTCCGGGAGTTGGTATGTCTAATAAAAGAACCTGGAGTCCCGCACCTGCGAGGTGCAATGCTATACGGCTTCCCATGACACCACTTCCGAGTACGGCAACCTTCCTGATGATCCTCTTTTCCATAATTAGTTAGTTAAACAACTATTTACCGAAGATAATGAAAGTTGGGAAGTTGAATGATAGAGAAAGTAGGAATAATATGGATTGCGCATGAGTGATTACATTTATATATAAATCGTACTCTTTATGAAACCTCTTTTACTCTGCCTTATCTTTCTTGGTATATTTCATGTTTCCCTGGGCCAGTCGCTGGCAGTTAATACTGATGGAAGCGCCGCGCATTCAAGTGCGATCCTGGATATAAAAAGTTCAGACAAGGGAGTGTTGATCCCCAGGATGACAAAGGCACAAAGACAAAATATTTCTTCCCCATTAACCGGCTTGCTGGTATTTCAAAATGCACCGGACAGCAGCGGGTTTTATTATTATACCGGGTCAGGGTGGGACTGGATCAACAATCCTAACCCGCCGAAAACCTGGAGTATATCGGGCAATACAGGTTTGGATGCTTCGCAACATTTTCTTGGCACAACAGATAATACCGACCTTGTTTTTCGCACCTTCAACCAGGAACTTATGCGTATTCGCCCGGATGGAACGGTGGGAATTGGAAATGCAGATCCGCGTTATACACTCGATATAAATTATGAGACAGCAGCAATTGGATATTGTGATCATGCGGGTTTGCGAATTAAGCGGCCGGGCCTTAATCTTGACTGTAATTATGGATTGTTCCTGGGTTATAAGAACCCTGAATTTTTTACAGCAAGCGATGCACTTTTATGGAACTATGGCCAGGGAGCAACAAATAAGAACCTGATCTTCGGACTGGGTGATTATGAGTATATGCGGTTGAATGATTATGGTAGTCTTGGTATAGCACAACCAAATCCTCATTATACCCTTGATGTGAATATTGCTGCTGCAGGGGTAACCCTTTGCCAAAGGAACGGGCTCAGGATCAGTCATCCCGTTCTTAGTGCTGATTGTGATAATGGTCTGTTCCTGGGTTATGATCAGTCAAGCATTATGAGTGATTATTCCTTATGGAATTTCAATGGTGGACCAGGTAATTATTTAAGAATAGGTTTTGGCAATGATTTTTCAGGCCCTTTTGGAGAAGCAATGCGAATAAATGCAAACGGATATGGTGTGGGAATTGGTACCCAAACCCCGCAGGCAATGGTGCATGTTCAGAATAAGACCCTAAGCGGCACATTGCAGGGATTTCTCACAACAAGTCCATACCTGGGTTCAAATTCATTGGGTTTTTATACCGGGTTGAATAATTCTTCTCTGATGTTCATGGAAGGAATGGTATGGAATTATCAGAATGCCGGGATACGATTTGGAACAAGTAATATGGAAGCAATGTTCCTCGATGAATCAGGCGATCTTGGTATTGGCAACCAGTTTCCACAGGAAAAGCTGCATGTTGAAGGGAGAATAAGGTCAAGTTACCTGGCAAGTGCTCAAAAAAGAGTGACGGCAAGCGATAACCTGGGAAACATCCTTAATATACCTCCTGCTAATGATGGTGATGTATTAACCCTGGCAATGGGCGAACCTTCCTGGCAAAAGGGATCATTCTGGAGCCAGACAGGAAATACGGGTATGTCTCCTGTGAATAATTTCATCGGGACCATTGATGCGAATGACCTTGTATTCAGAACTTCTTCCAATGAGGCCATGCGCATTACCTGGGATGGTAAGATCGGGGTTGGAACTAATAATCCTGCGAAGCAATTTGAAGTGGTCGGTGTGTCCAGCGGATCTCCTGTTTCCCTGGTAATCGGAAACAAACTGGGGTTTGGACCTGCATCTCTTGAATTTGTAAGTGATCACGCAACCAGCCAGCAGTGGCGTCCCGGCTATATAAAAAGTAATGACGCCGGATCGTATACAGGGTCTGTTGAGATCTTCACCAATGGAACCGGGATCGGTAACCTGTATGGTAATGTGAAAGGACTTGAAGTAAGAAATGGTGTGACCTATACAGCAACGGGTACAGTAGGTACCTTCAGCGATGCACGCATCAAAAAAAATATCCACCCATTCAATTATGGGCTGGATGTGATACGGAAAATAGAGCCGGTTACTTTTATTTATAATGAGCACGCACCTTTCCAGACTGATGATATGCAGGTAGGAATAATAGCACAGGATCTTGAAAAGATCGCTCCTTTTATGGTGGATAAAACAGGTACCAAAGATTTCGACGACCTGCGTACAGTGAACAACCAGGCCTATGTTTTCCTATTGGTTAATGCCGTTAAGGAGCAGGATGCAAAGATTGAAAAACTTGAAAGGCAACTGGCAGAACAGCAAAGGATCATAGATAAACTTGCGAAGAAACTGGAATGATCATTCCCTTCGTAAGAAATAAAAATTCATTTCAGACCGCACTTTAAATCCTGTTCGTTCGTAAAGGCTGATGGCCCTTTTATTATCGGCACGAACATGAAGGAAGGGGATCTTTCCCCGGGAGGTGATCAGGTGGAGCTGAAAGGTCAGCAACTTTGCAGCATAGCCTTTTCCAAGAAAATCAGGATGTGTACAAACCGCGCTTATTTCTGAATGATCGAATACATGTAAGCGCTGACCTGCCATTGATGCCAAACGGTCATTTTCAAAAATTCCATAGTACTCTCCAAAATCTATGGTGCGTTCATCAAAGGGACCTGGTTTTGTGAGTTGAGTAAGTTCCATCATCTCTTTTATGTGTTCATCTTTCAATGGAACTTTTTCGAATTCAGGCATGGCAACTTCCTTGTTTTCATAAATGAATTGCAGGCCGTTGAGGTGAGCCATTATTTTCCATCCTTTGGGAATCATTATTTTATGCGGGATAGCAATAAGTATTCTTCTTCCGGGCGCAGTTATTTGATGGATCTCTTCCAGGCCACTTGTATGGTCATCACGGATCCCGGCAAAAGGAGAAACCCGTGGATCGAATAATCGTATCCTTTCATCTCCTGATCCCAGGTGTTCATCCCCTGAAATGAGAGCATTAAAGGCCGGGTTATCTAAAGGATGGAGCACGTTGCAAATTTGTAGATATAGGTTTCAACCAGCAAAAACAAAGGTTGTCACGATTTTTATTTTAATTTAATAAATCGTGACAGATTAAAAAATTGCGGCGAAGATGGTTTAAAAAATTTGATTAGGGTATTGATTTCCAGGCCAATTCCCGGGTGCCACCTCACCGTTCCGGGAATTGCTCCAGGATAGTGATAACAATCAAACTGAAATGTTTATTTTAAAGTGAGCATGTAATGGTAAGATTAATAAAAGGTGACATCACCAGGGTGCCTGCAGATGCAATTGTAAATGCTGCAAACACTTCGCTGCTGGGTGGAGGCGGGGTTGACGGTGCAATACACCGCGCGGGCGGACCTGCCATCCTGGAAGAATGCAAAAATATCGTTTCGCGCCAGGGCGGCTGCAAAACAGGAGAAGCCGTGATCACAACTGCAGGAAACCTGCCTGCAAAGTTTGTGATCCATACGCCTGGTCCTGTATGGAATGGAGGGGAAAATGATGAAGAGAGGTTGCTGGCGAGCTCCTACCGGAATTCACTGAAGCTGGCTTTTGAGAATGGTTGCACGAGTATCGCGTTTCCGAATATCAGTACAGGCATATATGGATTTCCAAAGGAAAAGGCTGCGCAGGTTAGTGTGGACGTGGTAAAAAAATTCATCGAAAACTCTGAATTAGATGTGTACTTCGTCTGTTTCGATAATGAGAATTATTCAATGGTGAGGCAGGCTTTGATTGAGAACAATGTAAATTTTATTGAATGAAATATTTATTTCTTTCCCTGGCGCTTTTCTTTTCAATAGGTTCAATTGCCCAGAAGAATGATGAGGTAACTTCTGTAATCGTAAAATTCTTTGATGGCCTTTCTGAATTGAATGATAAGAAGATAGCTTCCACCGTTACCAAAAATTTTCTATTACTCGAAGATGGAGAGGTCTGGACCCTGGACACTCTACTGGTTAATATTGCCCCGGCCCGGCAGGTGGATTTTAAAAGAGAGAATTTCTTTGATTTCTTTGATGTGAGGATTTCAGGCAATGCGGCCTGGGTAAGTTATCATAACAGGGCAGAGTTCAGGATAAACGGCAATTCCAGGACAGTTAAATGGCTTGAAAGTGCAGTGCTTTCCCGGAATGATGGTTCATGGAAGATCGAATTGCTTCATTCAACAATGGAAAAGTAAATGGGGAACGAGTTACGAACAGAAAGGTTTTTATTGAGACCCTTTAATGATGATGACCTTGAGAGTGTTTTCAAAGGCCTTTCCCACCCGGAGGTGATACCATATTATGGTGTTCATTATGAAAGCCTGGAGGCAACGAAGGAGCAAATGAAATTCTTCAGGGAACTGGAAGAGAATGGCACCGGGATGTGGTGGGCCATCTGTTCGCCCGACAACCGGATCTTTTATGGTGCCGGCGGATTAAACGGCATCAGCCATGAACATAAAAAAGGTGAGATCGGGTTCTGGTTGTTGCCGGAACACTGGGGTATGGGAATTATGCAGGAAACCTTCCCGGTTATTTGCGATCATGCATTTACGGCAATGGGCCTTCACCGCATCGAGGGTTTTGTAGAATCCGGCAATGTAAACTGCAAACGTGCCATGCAAAAACTAAACTTTAGTCATGAAGGCACGATGAAAGATTGTGAGATCAAGAACGGACGGTTTATTAGTCTTGATATTTACGCATTAATAAGATAAATTAGCCTAACGATCATTAACATCTTATCTGTTTTGTCAAGCGTATCCGTTTCTACAGCATGCATGAATTGTGAAGGACCTATTGTCCAGGGACAACGTTTTTGTTCGTCATGCGGGCAGAGAGCAGAAGTTCACCGGATATCAGCCCATGAGGTTGTGCATGATACAGTGCATTACTTCACACATGCCGACAAAAGTATCTTTCGCCTGGTAAAAAGCCTCGCTCTCCAGCCTGGTGTTGCGGCAAGAGAATATGTTGCTGGAAAAAGAACGCAGTGGTTCAAGCCATTAAACTTCCTTCTTATAGTTGCAGCAATTATAGCCCTAATGACAGGCCTTTTTTATAAAGAGAATGATAAGATAGTTGTTAAGATGAGGCAGTCTGCGGAAAGGATCGAAAACCCTGCTGCTAAAAATAATTTGCTGCAAAAGGCCAGGCGGGTAGAAAATGTGAATTATATAACCGGCCGTTATTCTAACATCATAAACATCGTTGCAACACCATTTGTTACCATTTTCTTCTGGCTGGCTTACCGTAAAAGGTTCAATTATTTTGAATGCCTGGTTGGCCACATGTATTTTACAGGTTTTGTTACCTTGTTATATGCATTGATATTCGTGCCCCTGATAAATATTTTTCCTGCGATCAACCTGTATGCGCTGGGGTTATTTTTTCTTATCGAGGTGCTATATAAGGCAGTTTCGTTTTACCGGTTCAATAATGTTCCTGGTACAGGGCCGTTGTTAAAAGCCGGCCTCACATCATTTTTTACCACGATCTTCTGGATAGCTCTGACCGGTACAGCGATAGCATTCTATATAGCCGGGAAATTATTTTAGGTTTATTTATTATCCTGCTTCCTCACGTACTTTGTAAGTACCACTATCAACTGGCCTTCTATTTTTCCTTCAAGCTGCTCAATATTGTCGGGCACCAGGCGGATATTCTTGATCACCGTTCCCAGGCGTGCATTTACGGATGAACCTTTTACATCAAGCGATTTTGTCAGGATCACTGTATCACCGTTCTGAAGCATTACACCATACGCATCGCGGTGTACCGAGCCTGAATCGCTTTCATGATCGCCTGATGCTTTTGCCCATTCCAGGTTCTCATCATCAAGGTAGAGCATGTCGAGGCTTTCCGATGCCCATGATTCATTCCTGAACCTGTTCAACATTCTCCATGCCATCACCTGCACCCCCGGAACTTCGCTCCACATTGTATCTTTCAACACTTTAAAGTGACCTGGATCAGGTTCTTCTTTCTTTTCTATCTGCGCATAGCATTTATTGCAAATGAATATGCAGTTCGCCTCGGAACGTACAGGCTGAGGCTTTACATCATATACCAGGCTTCCTTCGCCACCACATAGTTCACAATTTCCTCCACTGCGTTCTTTTACTTTTTTATCAGGCATACTGTAATATTGAAGGCGCAAATTTACTAAATACATTCCTCATGCCTGTATTCAAAATTGCTTGTTATATATTAATCATGTTTAAATAATAACCAGAATGACTAGCAGGATATTTAAAATCATTTCTTCCGGCGGACTGAAAAATGCAGTTAACAGTGAAATAGTGGATATAATTAAGAATGAAAATGATTTCAACGAACTCATTGCTTACCTTGATCATGATGAAAGGCATGTTAGAATGCATGCTGTTGATGGGGTGGAAAAACTCACCATTGTCAATCCCGGATGGCTTAAGCCTCATAAGAAGTTCCTGATGGACATGATGGAGAAGTATGATGAAAAGGAATTTCGTTGGCATATTGCACAGATCATTTCCCGGTTAAAATTTAATGAAGCTGAGGCCGGGAAGGTTTGGGATCTCCTTTCTTCGTGGCTGAATAATAAAAAAGAGAGCCGGATCGTGCGCGTATTTTCCCTGCAGGCTTTGTATGATATAAGTAAGTCGTACCCGGAATTAAGAGATGACCTTGTTCAATCTGCAAGTGAGGCGAAGCAGGAGAATATCCCTTCACTTAATTCAAGAATAAGGAAACTCGGACTTTAATCCTGTTCGTATAAAATGATCCTGACAGCAGAATCATTTTGAAGCTGCCTGTTAAGGAGGTAGGATATAGCACTCGCTGTATGTTTTTCAGACCATGTCAGTACCGGGTAATTCGGAAAAGAATGTTTAAGGAATGGATATTGAAAATAATATCCGGATACCGCCGAAGCGGGATTGGCAGCCATGTCATTTATCATTGTTTCAGCAAAGTGTTTAATAGCGCTTTCTTCTTCGGTATAAGGATTAAAAAAGGGTGCATAAACAATAGTTGCATACCCGTTTTCACAAAAAGGTTTTAGTGAAGCAGCATCGGGTGATTCAACCAGGATGGGTTTATTGAAAGCGGATCTTATTTCTTCCAGCTTTGAAAGCGCTGCCATTTTGTTTTCCCCGGAAAGGTTCTTTACGTCCAGCCAGATGGCAGATATCATAGTATGTTCATACAATAATGAATCAAGGGTTAGTTCGCTGATCCTGGAACTGTCGTGGTAAACGAAGAATTCCATTTTCTCTTTATCGAAATAAACATCTGACTCAATGCCGGAGAGTGATTCAATGGAGTTGCGCTTTTCGATTGTATTTATTGCCTTCAGCCATTCCTTACTGGAAGTATTTATAGAATGATGGCAGGGGGTTGTGGTGGAAACAGGGAATTCTGAAAACCCTGAGGGCATCATGACCCTGGTCATCCCTTTGTGCAGCATGATGTCGGTGCTCAGCAACAGCAGCAGGATCAGTACTGAAATACTATATTTGTTGAACAACAATCGTCGAAGCCTCATCAGGTTTAAATTATAATGGCGCTCACCAAAATGTTCCTGGACAGGTCGGCCCGGGCGGGAATTTTCCTGTTCATAAAACTACTCATTTTACTGTGCCTGGTAAAGCTTCTTTTTGCTTTATTCAACTTCCCCTTATTTTCCTTATCCTTCCAATGGTTCAAAACATTTGCCTGGGGAATGTTTTATGATGCTCTTATCCTGGTGCTGTTTCTCCTGCCACTCAGGTTATTTCCCATTATCGCACAAAACAGGTGGATCAGGATAACCTGGTCATCAGCGATCGCATTTATGTTCTTCCTGAATTTACTTGACGTGTTCTATTTCAGGTTCCACCACCAGAGGGCAAGTGCCGACTTATTATATGTGCTTTCCGGGGCTGGAGGATCGGTCACCAAACATCTGCTTGTCGCTATGGCAGTGATAATCGTTATGTTCTTCATCGTTTGGCTGATACAACACTGGTTGAAGATCTTTTCAAAATACAACCGGCGGTCGTTTTGGATACTTGCTGTTATTCCGTTGATGCTTTTACTACCAGCCGGAATGATGCTGCCCACTTACCCGCTTACACAATTACGAAGTAATGAACTGGTGGTAGCGCAGAATTCGTTTCACACTTTTACTTATTCTATTTTCAGGAAGAAGGAATCTTCTTTGCTTCCATTCACCTATATGGATGCGGAAGAAGCCAGGAGGCAGGTAAAAAATGTGACGAGGATCGTTCCGAAATCCAACAAGAGAAACGTCATGCTTTTCATTATGGAAAGCGTCCCTATGGATCTGTTCGATGAAGGACCATACAAGACCAGGCTGCCTTTCTTTGATTCATTGAGATCAGTTTCTACCTGGTTCCGGAACGCTTACAGTTATTCCCACAACAGCAACAAGGGAATAACAGCAATACTCGCCAGTCTTCCTACGCTTACTGATATTCCTTTGTATCATTCAGGATATACAACTTTAAAAAAATCGTCCCTGGGAGACATTCTCAAAAGCAGGGGTTATGAAACTTCGTTCTTCATCGGCGATGAATATGATGATTTTGGTTTTGCTAAGTTCTGCAACTGGACAGGACTTGAATATTATTCCCGGGAGGATATGAAAGTGCCCGCGGAAACAGATCGTCATACACTTGGATTGCACGATGAGCAGGTTGCAGAGTTTGTATCCATGAAACTCAGGCAGGGAGGAAAACCTTTCGTTTCGGTATTCTATAATCTTTCCACCCATTTTCCTAACGACCTGCCAAAGAATTTCCGGTCTGATCCTGCACTGACCACTCCAATGAATGCAATGCGCTATTACGACCAGGTGATAGGAAACTTTTTCAGGTCAATAAGGGAAGAGGCATGGTTTGAAAATACGGTCTTTATTTTTTGCAGCGACCATTGGATGTTTCCTGATCACCGGGATGAAACTATGGATCCTGTTAATACTTTCAGGATCCCCGTGATGATCTTTGATCCAATGAACGAAAGTGCGAAGATTGAAACTGCACCGGTGAGCCAGTTCGACATTTTTCCAACCATTCTTTCCTATGCCGGAATTGATACAATCATCACCGCTTATGGAAAACAGCTTGCCAGCCTGGATACCAACAGGATCGTTTTTACCCGGGAGAATAATGTATTATACCAGGCCTTCGATAAAGATTTCGTGCTTGGCTTCAATGCTGTGAACGGACGCACCGAATTTCTTTTCAAACTCACTTCCCGCGAGGATCTCGCCGGTAAAGGTCTCGCAAAGGAAGAACAATTAAGGAAAGCAATACAGGCATTACTGCAGGTATCTGCAGATCATTACCGTGGAAGATGATCAGCTGACAGAACTTCCATTCGCAGTACCGTTTTCAGGGCTTACGAATTTTAATTTGCCATTATCTTCCGCCATCAATATCATTCCATTGCTTTCGATCCCGCGCATTTTACGGGGCGCAAGATTGGTTACCACAACCACCTGTTTACCGGTTATCTCCTCCGGCGAAAAATGAAGCGCTATTCCACTTACGATGGTTCGTTTTTCATTTCCAAGGTCAACTTCAAGTTTGAGCAGCTTATCAGCCTTCTCCACTTTCTCTGCCTGGGTAATGGTCCCGGTTTTTAATTCCAGCTTTGCAAAATCATCATATTGGATGGTTGCTTTTGCAGGTGATGCCTGTTCGGTTGCAGGCGGCGCGGTATTATTGTTTTCCATGGCTTTGCTTTTTATTTTCAGTTTTTCCACCTGGGCCTCCACTTCGGTATCTTCTATCTTCCTGAATAAAAGTTCAGGCGCACGAAGAGAGTATCCCACGCTTAAAAGGTCCATCCTTCCTGCGTTTTCCCAAGCCAGCATCTTGTCAACCACCTTCATCATATGGTTCATCCGCTTCGCGGTGAAAGGAAGGAATGGATTCATCAGGATAGATAGGTTCGCCGTGAGTTGAAGGCAAACATGAAGACAGTTATCGATCCGCTGTTGTGCAGAAGGATCATTCGCAATATTTTTTGCTACTATCCAGGGTTCTTTTTCCTGCATATACCTGTTTCCCTTGCGGGCAAGGTCTATTACATCCTCCAGGGCATCACGGAACCGGAACGATCTTAGTTTCTCCTCAAGCTTTGCTTTGGTAAAACTGATCTCCTGTGCCATCTGCCTGTCTGTATCATCCATTATGTCTTTATGGATCGGGGGAACTTTGCCATTGCACAGCTTATGCATCAATACAAAGGTGCGGTTCACGAAATTGCCGAACACGGCAACCAGCTCGCTGTTCACTGCATCCTGGAATCCTTTCCATGTAAATTCACTGTCCTTTGTTTCAGGCGCTATTGATGTAAGGTAATAGCGAAGTGCATCCACCATCTGGTCGCCGCCATTTTCTTTCTTCACGAAGTCTGAAATGTATTCATCCATTTCGATGCTCCATCCGCGGCTCGTGCTCATTTTATCTCCTTCAAGGTTCATGAATTCATTCGAAGGCACATTTCCAGGAAGAATATATCCATAAAGCTTCAGCATCACGGGGAAGATGATGCAATGGAAAACGATATTGTCTTTACCGATAAAATGCAGCAACTGTGTGTCCTTTTCAAACCAATATGGCTTCCAGTCTTTTTTGTTTTCGAGTGCCCATTGTTTCGTTGCGCTTATATAGCCTATGGGAGCATCGAACCATACATATAATACCTTGCCTTTTGCTTCTTCAAGCGGAACCTGTACTCCCCAGTCAAGATCGCGCGTTACCGCTCTTGGCTGAAGTCCTGCCTCTATCCAACCTTTGCACTGGCCAAGCACATTCGCCTTCCAGTCATCCTGGTGTTCCTTAAGGATCCATTCTCTCAGGAAATCTTCATGTTTGTCCAAAGGAAGGAACCAGTGGGTTGTATTCTTTTTTACCGGGGGCTTTCCGCTAAGGGTACTGTGAGGATTAATAAGCTGATCCGGGCTCAGGGAAGTTCCGCATTTTTCACATTGGTCGCCGTATGCCTTTTCATAACTGCACACGGGGCAGGTTCCTGTAATGTACCTGTCGGCAAGAAAGGTATTGGCTTCCTCGTCAAAGAATTGTTCCGTTTCTTTCTGGATAAGGTCGCCCTGTTCATTAAGCTTTGAAAAAAAATCCCGGGCTGTTTCATGATGAATGGGTTCCGAAGTCCGGTGGTAGATATCAAACGATATTCCCAGGTCATGCATATTGCTTTTGAGCAACTCATGGTACTTGTCAACGATCTGCCTGGGTGTGGTTCCTTCTTTCATGGCCTGCATCGTAATGGCCGCTCCATGTTCATCGCTCCCGCATATATAAATCACATCTTTCCCGGCTGCGCGCAGGTAACGGACATAGATATCAGCAGGCAGGTAGGCTCCGGCCAGGTGACCGATATGTTTGGGTCCGTTGGCATAAGGAAGGGCAGAAGTGATCAGGTATCTCCGGGGTTCAGTCATATACAATTATGTGGCTGCAAAATTAGCGATACAATCGCAATCGCGGATTTTGTAACTTAAACCATGGACCGTCGCGATTTTATACAGTCTATAGCCCCGGTTGCTGCCGCCGCAGCACTGAACCAATGGCATTCTAAAGATGATGCTGCAAAACAGCCCGCGTTCCTGCGAACGGGCGATACGATCGGGATTGTGGCAACCGGAGGAAGTATTTCCCGCGAAGCGGTAGAGCCTGCCGTACAACAATTAAAAGCATGGGGTTTCGCTGTAAAGATCGGTAGCACCATAGGGAAACAGTATAACACATTCGGTGGAACAGATGAGGAACGTGCAAGGGATCTTCAACGCATGCTTGACGACCGGGAGGTGAAAGCAATTCTTTGTGCGAGGGGCGGATATGGGACAGTTCGGATTATAGACAGTCTCGATTTTAAGCAATTCCGGAAACATCCAAAGTGGATCGCAGGGTTCAGCGATGTAACGGTGCTGCATTCCCACATCAGCAGGAATTTTAATATTGCCACAATTCATTGCAAGATGTGTAACAGTTTTCCAGGGGATCCTTCGGCATCTGATCCCGTTCAGCGCGCAACGATCGACAGTATCCGGGCGGCGCTGGTTGGAGAGCCTATGGTATATTCTGCATCGATCAATCCTTCAAACAGGTATGGTAAAGCAAGCGGGCGACTAGTGGGGGGAAATCTAAAGATCCTGGAAACCCTGGCCGCTACCAAAAGTGATCTTAATTGTGATGGCGCTATCCTCTTTATTGAAGACACGAATGAATACTTATATAATATAGACAGGATGCTGGTGAACCTGGAACGCACCGGCAAACTGCGAAACCTTGCAGGCCTGTTGGTGGGTGGTTTCAAAATTAAACCCGATGACCCTGGTGAAGAATTCAACCAGGCCCTTGAACAGATCGTGCTTTCAAAAGTTTCATCCTTCAATTATCCGGTAGGTTTCAATTTTCCTGTTGGACACCAACGTGAAAATTACGCGGTGAGGTGCGGCCTGGTGCATACGATGGAGGTTGGGGTGAATGGAACAAGGGTGGAAGCATAACCGCCCATATCCACCCGCAATGAAATCATTCCCTAATTTTACCCAAAACCTATATATGCGCAGGATATTGATCGCTATTGCATTCGTTTCATTTTCGGCATCCGCCCAGGATAAGTTATTGACCATGGAAGATGCCCTGGTGAAGAACAGGACTGCCCTTGCACCGGCAACGCTTAAGCAGCTACAGTTTGTGAAGGGTACAGGTGATTATGTATACCAGGATAAGATAGGTGGCACCGATGTTTGGGTGAGAGGAAATTTTAAAAGCCGCGAAGTGGTTTCCTTCCTTACACTGCAACAGATCAACATGAGGCTGCGCGATGCAGGGCTGGATACGCTTACATCCTTACCGCCCGTTCAATTCAATAATGATAACTGGATCATTAGTCTGAAAGGAAATAGGTACAGCTTCAATTCAAACGATAAGAACTTCCGTTTACTTTCTGATACCACGCTGAGAGGCAATCAAGTCCTGGAAGAAAGCGAAGCAGGCCATTCGGCCTACCTTAAGGATCATGACCTGTACGTAACTAAGAATGGAAGGAGTATCCGCCTAACGAATGACGGTTCGGATGATATCGTTTATGCCTCCCCGGTGCACCAGCAGGAATTCGGGATCACAAAAGGAACATTCTGGAGCAATAAGGGAAAGCACCTGGCATTTTACCGTATGGACCAATCCATGGTTCCGCCTTATCCGATAATTGACTGGTCTGTACGCCCGGCCAAGGCTGTTAATATAAAATATCCCATGGCGGGCGATAGCAGCCATCATGTTACTGTTGGTGTCTTCAACGTAGATACAGAAAGGACTACATGGCTTCAGACCGGGCTTCCCGCGGAGCAGTACCTTACCAATATTGCCTGGAGCCCTGATGACCGGTTCATTTATGTAGCCATCCTGAATCGTGGCCAGGATCATATGAAGCTGGTGCAGTTCGACGCTGCCACGGGCAAGCAGGTAAAGATATTATTTGAAGAAACTCATGGTAAATATGTTGAGCCGCTGCACCCTGTATTATTTGTAAAGAATGATCCCTCGCGATTTATTTGGCAAAGCAGGCGCGATGGCTGGAATCATCTATACCTGTATGATGTAAATGGCAAACTTATCCGCCAGCTTACTTCAGGAAATTATGAAGTGACGGACGTGAAAGGATTTGACGCAAAAGGAGAGAACCTATTCTTTGTATCCACCATTGAATCGCCGTTGTCAAGGAACCTTTCTTCCATCAACCTGAAAAATGGAAAGCTCAGAAGGATCACCTCGGGTGATATGATGCATAATACCACCGTGAGTGAGTACGGTGATTTCGTGATCGATAATTTCAGCAGCACCACCAATCCACGCACTATTGATATCATTGAAGTTGCCACGGGCAGAAAGAAGAATCTCTTCCAGGCTGATGATCCTTTGAAAGAATTTCAAAAAGTAAGCATGCGCATCTTTACATTGAAAGCTGAAGATGGCAGCGACCTTTACAGCAGGATATATCTTCCGGCAGGATTTGATTCACTCCGCAAATACCCGGTGATAGTTTACTGGTATGGAGGCCCTCATGCTCAAATGATCAATAACGGGTGGAATGGCGGCTCGGGCGATTACTGGTTCCGCTATATGGCGCAGCGTGGTTTCGTGGTATTCTCTCTTGATACCCGGGGCAGTGCTTACCGTGGCGTGGAATTCGAGCAGGCAATATTCCGGAAGGCAGGCCAGGCACAGGTTAAGGACCTGGACAAAGGGGTTGAATATCTTCGTTCGCTGCCTTTTGTAGACCTGGAACGTATGGGGCTTGTAGGATGGAGCTATGGCGGATTCCTGACCACGAATTATGTGCTGAACCGACCTGGGGTATTTACCGCTGCAGTTGCCGGTGGTCCTGTAATGGACTGGAAGTATTACGAGATAATGTATACCGAAAGGTATATGGACACTCCCAAAGAAAATCCCGAAGGTTATACTGCATCCGATCTTATTTCACAGGCAGGAAAACTGAAGGATAAACTTCTTATCATTCATGGATTGCAGGATCCTGTTGTTGTTCAACAGCATTCTGTATTGTTTGTAAAAGAAGCAGTGAATAAGAATGTGCAGGTAGATTATATGATCTATCCCGGTCATGAACATAATGTAACGGGAAAGGACAGGGCGCACCTTTACCAGAAGATCACCGATCATTTTATGCAGTATTTATACGGAGGAAGCTAGGGCAGGCATCAGCACCATTCATATAATTTGCCAAAGTAAAATTCAGAATGCTGTATATTGAAACCTCATCCCCAGTATTATGCCTGTTCTAACAGTTGATCAATTAAGCAAGAATTACGGCCACGTGCGTGCGCTGAAGGAAGTAAGCTTCTCAGTTCCCAAAGGAACAGTGTTCGGCATACTTGGCCCGAACGGAAGCGGAAAGACAACCCTTCTCGGCATCATCATGGATGTTTTGAAGCCTACCGGCGGTTCTTACAAATTGTTCAATGAAGCGCCCACGGCGGATCAGCGTAAACAGATAGGGACGCTCCTGGAAACGCCGAATTTTTATCATTACCTGTCTGCTGTGCAGAACCTGAAGATCGCGGCATCCATAAAGGGAAGGGGAGAGGATGATATTGAAAGAGTGCTGCAGATCGTTAACCTTACCCATCGTAAGAATTCAAAGTTCAGCACATATAGCCTTGGTATGAAACAACGCCTTGCGATCGCTTCTGCACTGCTGGGCAATCCCGATGTGCTGGTATTTGATGAACCTACGAACGGCCTCGATCCTAACGGGATAGCCGAGATCAGGGAACTGATCAAAAAACTTTCTGCCGAAGGCAAAACAATCATAATGGCAAGCCACCTGCTCGACGAGGTGGAAAAGGTCTGTACCCATGTGGCCATCCTGAAACAAGGTACACTTATTACACATGGTCATGTGGATGAGATCTTCCTGCATAACGACCTTATAGAGGTTGGATCAGAAGATCACCGCAACCTGGCAGACATACTGCGTGAATTCCCGGGCTCGGTTGATATGAAGGTCATGGACAATCATGTTCAATTATTCTTTGAGCCGGGAACGGCCAACCTTACCGCCATCAATAAATTCTGCTTTGAACGCGGTGTCATCCTGAATAAACTTGATACACGGAAACGAAGCCTGGAAAGTAAATTCTTCGAGCTTACAACTAACTGATATGGTTCAATTACTGCGAACGGAATGGCTTAAGATAAAGAACTACACTGCCTTTCTGTTATTATCGATCGGCTTTGGTATAGGTGTGATCGCTACAAACTATATAGTTTTCAGCGTGAACAAGAATATTGTCGGTCAAATGAATACCGGCGGGCTGGTATCGGCCTTCAGTCCTTACAATTTCGATATGACATGGCAGACAACCAGCTATGCCACGGGATGGCTGCTGATGTTGCCGGCATTGCTGATAATTATCCTCATCACCAATGAATTTGGATACAGAACCAACCGCCAGAACATAATTGACGGCTGGAGCAGGGAACAGTTCATCAATGTGAAACTGATGCTGGCACTCATTGCAGCAGTTGTGTCAACACTTTTGGTGATCCTTACTGCGCTGACATTCGGTCTCTTTTCAGGGTCTGATTTTTCGCTTAAAGGCTTCTCCCATGTAGGTTTCTTCTTCCTGAAGGCATTATCATATAACCTCATTGCCGTTTTCATTTCCGTATGGATCAGGCGAACCGGATTTGCGATAGGCCTGTATTTTATCTACCTCGGAGCCGAGAATATTCTTTCACAGTTACTCGATGTATGGAGTATGCAACTGAAGAGAAATGGTACAGACCTTGGCGGAATGGGAGATTACCTGCCAATGAATGCTGCTGATGGCCTGCTCACCTTTCCAGACAACCCGTTGAAGAACTTCGCAGAATCTTCTTTGCCTACAGAATATACCTGGGTGGTACTGGGTTTTGCTTTGGTATATCTCGGTTTATTCTACTACCTGGCAAAAAGAAAGCTTAGCAGGTCTGATCTTTAAAGATGTTCTATTGCAGCTTCGATGGATGGATAAAGAAAGCTGAAGCCTGCATGCCTGATCTTTGTGCAGCTTACAGTAGTGCTTTTCAGGATCTCTTCAGCTC
Source organism: Bacteroidota bacterium (assembly GCA_023417815.1). Classification (GTDB taxonomy): domain Bacteria; phylum Bacteroidota; class Bacteroidia; order Chitinophagales; family Chitinophagaceae; genus Ferruginibacter. The sequence continues at coordinate 118,538 of JAEZEI010000052.1, forward strand.
CTTCACCCTTAATGATCTTTACCAGGAATGCCGGAACATGCACCGGTATAAAGAAAGCTCCCTTATATTCCCTCCCTAAGGCATTCACCAGTTTGCTTAGCGGGCAAGGCTCGGGCGATACGGCATTATACGTTCCTTCCAGTCTTTTTTCCATGGCAAAATGATACATCCGTACCAGGTCCTGCATATGTATCCAGCTCATAACCTGTTTCCCGTTGCCGGGAATGGCTGCAACACCGTAGCGCAGCGGCGCCGCAAGTTCCCCTATTGCTCCTTCCTCCTTGGTAAGCACTATCCCTGTCCGCAACCTGCAAACCCTCGGAAAACCGGAGGGTGGTGTTATACTGTCTTCCCACTGCCTGCACGTATCTCCAAGAAAATCAGTGGCTGGGGGATCGGATTCCACGAAGGGCGCCTGGCCATCAGCGCCATACCAGCCGGTGGCAGAGGCGCATACCAGTGTTTTGATATTGGAACCCGGGAGAATTGCGCTCAGCAGTAATTGTGAACTCTTTGTCCGGCTTTCGAGGATCTCCTTCTTATAGGCTGGGCTCCATCGTTGAGCCATCAGCCCGGCACCTGCCAGGTGGATCACATGGTCGGCGCTGTTGAGCAGGGCTGTATCTATCTTCCTGCCTGCAACATCCCAGGCAGCATATACAAGGTTTTTTTCCTCTTTGTACTGAGTTGGGTTGCGGGTAAAAATGGTGACACGGTATCCTTTCTGCAATAGAAAGGATGTTAACGCTGTTCCAACTACACCTGTGCCGCCTGTTATTACCACATGTTGCATTACGTAAAATACTAAATTATTTCACCGGGAAACCAGGGAGGCAACCGTTGTTGATGATAATCGTAAATTTATAGACAAGCCTTGCAGTATGAAAACCACATTTACCGTTTTACTGATCACTTTCTTTTTGGCCGGGTATTCCCAGGGTATACGCTATTCGGATGTTATCAAGGAAGATGTTCGTGATATAAATTTTGAAGTGATCGGTAAGGTCAGCGACAGGATACATATCTATAAGAACGTTCGGTGGAAGCACATGCTGGCAGTATACGATGCCAATATGAACCTGGTTTCCAATTCCAGGATGCAATTCATGCCGGATAAGACCATTAATGTTGATTTTGTTGTTTATCCCGATCATTCTGTGCTGGTATACCAATACCTGAAAAAGAACGTGATCTATTGTATGGCTGCCCGGGTAGATGCTGAAGGCCGAAAGATAGGGGAGCCGGTACTGCTTGATACGGCCAGGATCGGGATGCTTATGGACAGGAAGATCCATGGCACCGTTTACAGTGAAGACAGGTCGCACATCCTGGTTTACCGGATGCAGAAAAAAAATAATTCTCTTTTGCTGAAGACATTACTCTTCGACAAAAACCTTAACCTGAAGGAAACTTCCCTTACCTCGCTGCCCTTTGATGATTACAGGGATGTATATTCGGAGATGTCGGTGGATAATAATGGAAATGTCGTCTTCATTCATGAAAGAAGAAGAGCCAACCGCGACGGGGTGATAGGCCTGAATGTATATACCAAGAATGTGGGAGTAAAAGAGGTCATAATGCATAGGATACCGCTCTCGGATGTTGCAGTAGATGAAGTGAGTTTGAAGATCGATAACCTGAACCGGAAATACCTGTTGTATTCTCTGTATTACGATCAGCCCGGTGGAAGCATTTATGGTTTGTTCACCACCCGGCTCGAACCAAATTCCACCCCGGCTACCGGCGCCTTCATCCCATTCAGTGATTCACTCCGTGAAACACTTTCTTCGCGGGGTATCAGCCGGAATGCCTTCGACAATATGTTCATCCGCGAAATAATAGTCAGAAGGGACGGAGGTTTCATCATAAACATGGAAGATCATTATTCCTACGCATCCAACAGCCCTACCTCGTGGAACAGGTTCAACTATCTGACTAACTCTGCATATCCCGGAAGCCACGATTATTATATGTATAATCCTTCCTACAGGAATTATTACCGGTCATATCCTTTCAACCAGTTGCAGGCAGTAAGGTATTATTATAATGATATCGCCATACTCAGCATCGACAAAGACCTGCAGCCGGAATGGAGCACCATCATCCATAAAAAACAGGTTTCGGATGAATCGGATAATTTTCTCTCCTACACCAGGATGAACCAGGGCAGCGAGATATTGTATCTTTTTGTGGAGAATGAAAAGAAGAACGAGGTGGTCACCAACCACAGTGTTCTCCCCGATGGAACGGTAAAGCGTAACGGCACGCTTCGCGGAAATGAGACAGGCTTCGAATTCATGCCCCGGCTCGCTAAGCAGGTTTCACAACGCCAGGTAGTGATCCCGGCATTATATAGAGGCTTTATCACTTTCGCACTGGTAGAGATCTGATTTTAGTTTTTCATAATTGATTTTTACCTTGTGCCGGTGACAGGAATCTTTAAGGCCAATAATCCCTATAACCCTATCCTTCTTTTTCTGTATGCGCTGCTGCTGAAGCTTCCCATGTTCCTTTACCCGGTTGTGCCTGTTGCAGAACAGCCCGACGGATTTATGTACAGGATGTTGCTGAGATGGCTAAAGCCTGCAGGAGACAGCATGCCCGTTATATATTCCCTCATCGCATTTCTGCTGCTCGTATTTCAGGCACTGTATATTAACAGGATCGTGAACAATAACCGGCTGATGCAGAAGATCAATCACCTGCCCGGCATGACCTACCTGCTCGTTACTTCGCTCTTCAGCGAGTGGATGTACCTGTCTTCACCTGTAGTGATCAATACGTTCACCATATTCATCCTGTCGGGTCTTTGTAATTTGTACAACCAGAATAATGCGCGCGGCCAGATATTCAACATCGGGGTAATGGCTGGTGTGGCCACCTTCTTTTATTTTCCATCGCTTGCCTTTGGCTTGCTGGCTTTAACCGGAATTATGGTTATCCGTCCATTCCGGCTTCCAGAATGGATCATTTTGCTGGTGGGGATGGCAACGCCTTATTATTTCCTCATCTCATGGCTTTACCTTACCGACAGGCTGAAAGAATACGAGGTTCCGGATGTTGCCGTGACCATACCGGTATTAAGAGAAACCACCCTGGGCTATATTGCCATCGTAATGGTCCTGTTATTGCTGATCGCTGGTGCCTCTTTCGTTCAGCTAAACCTACGAAGGCAGGTGGTTCAAACAAGAAAAAGCTGGGGACTGGTATTCCTTTATCTCCTTTTTTCACTTTTCATTCCGTTTTTGAACGAGACCGATAATTTCGAATACTGGCTCATAGCAGCGCTTCCTGTATCTGTAATTGCTTCGGCTGCATTTCTTTATCCTGAAAGAAAGTGGTTTGCTACGCTGTTCCACTGGGGGCTTGTAGCGCTGGTGATCCTGAATGCCTATTTCCTCGATTGATGGTCATTCGGTATTTTTGCCCCTCAAGCAATTATCATGAAGTTTGGCGTTGTAGTTTTCCCGGGATCGAATTGCGACAGGGATATGGTGGATGCACTTAAGAATGACCTTGGCCAGGAAGTGATCACCTTATGGCACAAGGATAAAGACCTTTCGGCATTTTCTGCGGAAGACTGCATTGTTTTGCCCGGAGGATTCAGCTATGGAGATTACCTCCGCTGCGGCGCCATCGCCAGGTTCAGTCCCATGATGCAAAGCGTAGTGAAATTCGCCAACGAAGGTGGAAAAGTGCTCGGTGTATGCAACGGCTTCCAGATACTTTGTGAAAGCGGGCTTTTACCAGGAACCCTGTTGAGGAATGCCAACCAGCAATTCGTTTGTAAGAATGTATTTCTTAAGCGTGCTGAAGCATCCAATGTGCTTAAAATACCAATTGCACATGGCGAAGGACGTTATTACGCCAGCGAAGAAGACCTTAAAAAACTTGTGGAAGGTAACCAGGTGCTGTACCGCTACAGTACAGAAGACGGAAAGGTAAGTGATGAAGTGAATCCTAACGGCACCCTGGATAATATAGCCGGCATCAGCAATAAGGAGAGAAATGTTTTCGGGATGATGCCTCACCCGGAAAGAGCGACCAACCCGGCTCTTGGAAACACTGATGGGAAAAAGGTTTTTTACGAGTTATTTGGGATCGGGAGTTAATCTGCAATAGTAATAGATCCGATCTGGCAGAGAATAATTAACAGTTTTAACAATCATTCCTTCCGCAGTATTTTTATCTTTGAACACTGCAAAACAGGCCAGTATGAAAAAAGTTGTACTATTTGCGTCATTGATGTTCTTCGCGTTCCAGGGGTTCGCACAATTAGCTAACCCGGTAAAGTGGACCTACACTGCCAGGAAGGTAGCTGATAAGACCTACGATATTCATATGACCGCGGTGATAGATGATAAGTGGCACCTGTATGCGCAGGATGCAGGTGAAGGCCCGGAACCAACTTCATTCACCTTTGCCACTAACCCGCTCGTAAAACTTGATGGAAAAGTTCAGGAGATCGGTAAGCTTGAAAAAGCGTATGATCCAAATTTCAATTCCACATTGAAATTCTACAGCAACCGGGTTGATTTCGTTCAAAGAGTAAAGATGCGTTCAGATGCGGCAACCATTCTAAAGGGTTCCGTTTCCTACATGGTGTGCGACGATAAAAAATGCTTACCGCCCAGGGAAATTCCGTTTTCCATAAAAGTCTCCGGTAAATAATTCTGTAATTTCACCATCCCGAACTTGTTCGGGATTTTTTTTAAGCATCATTCATTGACCATGCGTGCCCTGTCCCTGTTGTTGCTGGCTTTTCTTTCCCTTAACCTGTATGCGCAGGATACAACCGTTACCTGGAATCTTAAGATCACTCCCCTTGAAGGTGGAAAGACCGAAGTAAGGCTGGAAGGTACGGTAAAGGAGGCATGGCATGTTTATACCAGGAATGAAGCAATTGGCCTGAACGGGGTGCAGCTCGTTTTCCCGGATACCACCTTTCGTGCTGAGCCGCCTTCCATTAAAGGAGAGCTTTCCCTCATCAGCGACCCGATATTTGATGGTGATACTCTTGAAGTGCTTAAAGGAAGTTTCGTGCTCACCCAAATTTTCTCCATAGAAGGCGAAAGGCCGGGAAAATTTCCGCTCACAGCAACCTATGAATCCGGGGATCCGGCCAATTTCATCCCGGGTGAATTTAAAACGGAAGCCATTCTTGATGCCGGGGCGGTAAAGAATGCGGAAACCAGGATTTTGATACCCTCCATCGATCTCGCCAATCCGGTTCGCGATTGCGGAAAGGATTCTGCCGTATCAATGGATGCAGGCGACCAGAGCCTGTTCTATATATTCTTATTAGGGTTTATTGGAGGACTTGTTGCGCTGCTTACCCCTTGCGTATTCCCGATGATACCGCTAACGGTATCTTTTTTTACCAAGAAGGCCGGCAGCAGGAAGTCGGGCATCCGGAATGCTTTCATGTACGGTTTCTTCATTTTCCTGATCTATGTATTATTAAGTCTCCCTTTTCACTTCCTTGATTCACTGAACCCGGAGATACTGAATAATATTTCCACGAATGTTGTTCTGAACGTGATCTTCTTTGCCATATTCGTATTCTTTGCATTTTCCTTTTTTGGATTTTACGAGATCACCCTTCCTTCAGGATTGTCAAGCAAGGCGGATAGCAAGGCCGGCGCAGGAAATATCGCCGGGATCTTTTTCATGGCGCTTACCCTGGCTATAGTTTCCTTCTCCTGTACCGGTCCCATATTGGGCTCGTTGCTGGCAGGGTCCTTATCAGGCGATGGTGGAGCAACCCAGCTCACGATGGGGATGGCTGGCTTCGGACTGGCTTTGGCATTGCCTTTCGCGCTTTTCGCGCTTTTTCCTAACTGGCTCAACTCTCTTCCTAAGTCCGGAGGGTGGCTGTCAACTGTAAAGGTGGTGCTCGGCTTCCTGGAACTGGGGCTGGCATTTAAGTTCCTGTCGAATGCCGATATGGTAAAACACTGGGGAATCCTTCCAAGGGAAGTTTTCATTGGTATCTGGGTGATAATAGGGGTAGGGCTTACGCTATATCTTTTCGGGAAGATCCGTTTCCCGCACGACAGCCCGATAAAAAAATTGTCGCCCACCAGGAAACTGATGGGAACAATGGCAGCGATCTTCACCATCTATCTTATTCCCGGCCTAACCAATACAAAGTATGCAAACCTTACCCTTATAAGCGGTTTCCCTCCGCCCTTATATTATAGCGTTTACCAACAGGAGAATGACTGCATACTTGGACTGAACTGCGCTCACGATTATGAAGAAGGCCTGGCCATGGCGCGGCAACAGAACAAAGCCATCCTGCTCGACTTCACCGGATATGCCTGCGTGAATTGTCGCAGGATGGAAGAGAATGTCTGGAGCAAGCCGGATGTTTATGCCTTAATGAAGGAGAAATTCATCGTGATCTCCCTGTACGTAGATGATAAAAAGAAACTCCCGGTAAGTGAACGCTTTACCTATACCACCCGTGAAGGTGTTCAAAAGGAGATCCGCACCGTCGGCGACAAATGGGCCACCTTCGAAACCGAGAATTTCCGTAACAACGCCCAGCCCCTCTACGCCATTCTCGACACCAATGAAAAATTAATGAACCATCCTGTAGGCTATATGCCCAGCGCTGTTGAATACCTTGCCTGGCTGCAGTGCGGGGTAGAGGCGTTTGAGCAGGGGAAGTAGGGTGGGTGTATAACGCTACGGGGTCTGCACTTTAGCCTTGCTTATACAAATAGAACAAGATATTTGAGAGATCATCAACAGCTTTTTTGGAAAGCGAATAGTTAGCCATTCTTCCTTTTTGCAGATTTTAATTTGGAAAGATGCTTCCTGGGATCAAAGTTTTTGGCGATTCCACTATCGAGTCCTTCCTGAAGTGCGTTCTTTAAAGTTAAAATCCTGCTTTCCTCTTCTTCAAGTAGTCGAAGACCGGCACAAATAACTTCACTTGCATTTTTAAACCTTCCATCAGAAATTTTGCTGTCAACAAAATGTTCGAAGTGGTCACCAAGTGCAATTGAAGTATTCCGTCCCATAACTGTGTTTTATCCAATGTTACCAAAAAATTGGTAATACCTGCAAGGGTTCTTAGGGGGCTAATATCAATATAATTTCAGCTAACGTCATTGGCGATGTGCCGGCATTAGTACTCCGTCAGTTTAAATTTAGAATAATAGTTCAATAGAGTTATTTTGTTTAGACACTTGTTCTTCAGCCGGTATATTGGTAAGCCCCTGTTAGCGGTTCGCCCTTTTCACTTTCTGTTCAAGAAACTGGCTATGTCCTCTGTCCACTCTGTTCGATACTTTATTAAGTAGTTTTCGTGACCTGCAAGTCGATAGGTGCTTAGAAGTTTTTCACCTGCCAAATTGGTGAAAATGTCATTAATTTCTTGTCTGCTTACGTTTTTGTCCTGCTCCCCGTATAGTAATAACGTCGGGCAGATGATATTCTTTGCGTAATCAGTCGGATTATGTGCAAATGCCCAAAAACCATTTTCAACTCCACCCCAAAAAACCAAAAGAGCCGCCATAGGAAATGTAGGAACATTCATATTCTTAAATCGTGCTGCAACAGTTTGATACATGGTCCCGAAAGGACACTCAAGAATAATTCCCTTTGGCTTTAAGTTATAGTCTTTTATCGACTTCATAATGGCAACAGCCCCCATGGATGTGCCAAATAAATAAATGTCCTTTACGCCTTTATTTTGCAAATAATCATAGGCTGTCTTAACTTGTTCAGCTTCCTTAAATCCGATTGTTGTTGAATTTCCTTCAGAACCGCCACTGCCCATAAAGTCAAGCAAAAGAGTATTGTATTTTAAACTATCAAAAACCATTGCTTTGTCAAGCATAGATGATTTTTCTCCCCCATAGCCATGGCAAATGATCACTGTGCCTTTAACTGTGTCAGTTTTTGCTGAATTGTCCTTGTGCAAATACCAACATTCAATCTTTTTGTTGCTTTGAAGTTCTACAGTTTCGTAAGCTACAGCTGGTTTTATTTTGTTTTCCGGTCGTGGGTTGTTCACGCCAAAGAATAGAGTTTTCAATTTTCCACCAAATGTCAGCTGCTCCGGTTTTTGTGTCTTTTCAAGATTGTCGTGTGCAAAATGAGTGAATTTGTAGGAGTGAAAAACTGCTACGACATTCATAAGGACAAAAGCAATCAGCAATGTCCAGATAAGTCGTTTAAGTATTTTTCGTCGTCTTGTCAATTGAAGTTTTAAGTTGAGGGTTTCTTCATAGGGTGACCGCCAACGGAAAACGGCTTTGCGATGTGGTGGCATTCCGTGTTCCGTCAGTCTAAATTTAGTATATAAGTTGAATAAAGTTACATTGCTCAGCACATGTTCGTCAGCCACCATATTGCAAAACCGATGTTATAGGCAACTCTCCTGTCGGCCTTACTACCAAAACTTCCATTTGTTCTTTTTGGTCAACTCCTTTATTGTTTGCTTCTTCTTAGAACGTGCGGTAGTTTCTTCTATGTCAAACTGTTTGTTTGCTGCTTCAATTACTGAAATGTCAAAGTCTGCCATGTATACATTTAGCGACTTGTTTGGATTATAGTAAATGTCCACTTTGATGTTACAAATGGTTTCGATTAAATGAGCAGACTTTTTGTGTCGTACAGGTAAGTACCACTGAACACAAGGTTTTTCATTCCAATCGTCATAGGTCATGATCAACACTTCAGCACTTTCAAAGTCTTTTGCTGTCGGCTTGTGCGGTTGATTTATTCTTGTTGTAGCAGTTAGATTGTAGCCATACTCGGTGTCTTTGATTGCTTCCAAAACAACTGCACCACCATAATTTCCATTTGCAAGCTTAAAAGCCAAACAGTCACCTTTTTCAAATACTGGCTGTCTTATTACCTTCTTTTTCCTTGATTTAGCTTTTGGTCGTTCAATTTGTAGTTGAGCCAAGAATTTGTCAAGCACGACTTTTCTTTTAGCAATGCTCTTTTCGTCAGCGTCTTGTCGTCTCCACACTTCAAGGTCTGCACCTGTTTCGACAATTGTCCTAACCTTATCAAAAATATTAGGGTCAAGTTCTCTGCATTCCCATTGTGCTTTCGCTAAGGCAAACCAAAAGTCATTGCTGTTGTCTGGCTCATTTATAATTTCCTGGTTTGAAGCAATAAGGCGTTCTGTAGTCTCTTTTACTGATAGTCCTTCGTCATACAGCTCAAAAAATTCGTCGTAAGCGTCAGCATAGGTGTCGTTAGATGATATTCCTGTTCCCCATGTTCCCATAAGTTGGTAATGTCGGTTTAGAGTTGCCACTAACAATTAAATATAAGCATTCCCGCCAATTCCATTTAAATCGATAGGTGCAATGCGTTTATCTCATCAATCTTGAAAATGAATGACATTTATATAAATAAGGTAAATCCAAAAGTATTTCCGTTGCGCAACTTATTCCCGGGTATCCAATGATGATATCCAAAATACGCAAGTGAAATAATTAAATGTTATTTCACTCCCTTTGCATTACTCCATCCAAAACCTGCTTTGTAATTGTTGACGTATATGAACTGAATTGCCATGGATGCGCAGCCTGCATTCCTCCTGCCTTATCCCTTTCGGGTTCGAACAAAATATTTACAGCTACAGGCTTTCGTTCCGCACAGGAAGAGATTGCAACTTTCCCCACATCATGGTTCTCTTTTACCTGGACCTCAACTGGCATTGCACCTTCAGCCGCCCCTGTAAGAACTTCTTTAGGGGTAATCTTTTTGTCTTCCATCTTCCCGATCTCCTCATTCAAAAACTTTTCTTCCATCCATAGTCCTTCCAGCTTTATCTTAATAGGGGTTGTAATCACCGGGGAACATTTCAGCAGCTTTTCTTCCAGTTTTGCCCGGGTGGACGGAATATAAGTTGGAGGATATTCTTCCCCGTCGGTTTCCATTTTTGCGAGAACCTTCAGGCCGTTTTGAGTTACCTGGTAGGCTTTTTCAAGTTGCATGAGACTCCTTTGAAGTTTTTTGATCTTGTATTTACAATCCTCGCGCTGCTTTATTAAGGTGGACAGCAGTTTATTCTGCTGGTCTTTAAGCGCTATATCTTCTAAATTGCCGGCTTCGGCCAGGTATTCATTTAATTGCTTCATTTTATGGTAGGCGCTGGAAGGCAGGGTGCCCCGGTGCCCTTCTGCACGAACCAGCTTGGGACGGCTGACGCCAAAGGCGCAGGCCATATCTTCCTGGCAGAATCCCACTTGCTGCCGGAGTTGTATAAATGCTTTCATTTTTATCAATTTGAGTGAATAAATGGCCGGGCTTTTCTGCCTGGCCTGCTTATTATATACGTTTAAGTTACAATAAGTAACCCGGTGTGGGTAAAAAAAGGGGTGAACAGCGGGGCGGTGAACAATTTTAAAATTTTACTGAGGGATTGTTCAACGATATTAAAGTCGTTGGTTTTCAATGACATAAGGAAATTAAGGGGCATACTCCGAAGGTATCCCGCAGATTTTCGGAGATTTTTTGCGCTGATCATGCTGAATACAGTTGGGAGTACCTTTCGACCCTGCTCCGTACCGCAGCATCGCGGGACCAACTTCCAACCTTCAACTTCCAACCTCCAACCCAATAAAAAAGCCTCCCGTTTCCAGGAGGCCTTTAAAAATTGAAGGGGTTACAGATATTATAAAGCGATTTGTTTTTCTGTCATCATTTTGCGCAGGTTGATCAAACCATACCGCATACGGCCAAGGGCGGTGTTGATGCTGCAGTTGGTGAGCGCTGAAATTTCCTTGAAGCTTAGTTCTGCATAGTGGCGGAGGATGATCACCTCGCGCTGGTCTTCAGGAAGCATGTCGATCATTTTACGCACTTTGTCGTGGCTTTGCTCTGCCATCATCTTCTGGTCAACACCGGCTTCAGAAAAGTTGAGTACTTCAAAGATGTCGCGGTCGTCACTGGTTTTGATGGATGGGCCGCGCTTTACCTTGCGGAAATGATCTACGCACAGGTTGTGAGCAATGCGCATTGCCCATGGAAGGAATTTACCTTCATCAGTATAACGGCCACCTTTCAGGGTGTCGATGATACGGATAAAAACATCCTGGAAGATGTCTTCCGCCAGGTACTTGTCTTTAACTAAAAGGTAAATTGAAGTGTAAATCTTGTCCTTGTAACGCACCACAAGAGTGTTAAGGGCATTTGAATCACCGTCCATATACAAATGAACGAGTTGCTGGTCAGACAGGTTTGTAAGGCATTTCATAAACTTCTACAGTTTTAGGATTATAGGACTTTTAAATATGTTCCAATTAGAGGGAAAATGGCCGTAGAAGCCTAAGAGAAAGACGTTCACGGTTTTTCAGTCAATTGGATATTGGACTGTGAAAATAGATACAAAAATCATAATTCCAAATTTTTTTTATGGTTTTTTTAAAATATGTCTGCAAAGGATATATGTCGCCACGATTATTGCATGCTTCCATTGCCTTGTATTTCAATTAATTTTGTAACCCTTTATGCCTGCCGTATCTAAGAAAAAAAATATTGCCCAAAAACAGGATGATATCCTGGTGCAGGGCGCCCGTGTTCATAATCTTAAGGATATTACTGTTGCTTTTCCGAGGAACAGGTTCATCGTCGTTACCGGGGTGTCCGGTTCCGGGAAATCTTCTCTTACCATAGACACGCTTTTTGCAGAAGGCCAGCGCCGTTATGCTGAAAGCCTGAGTGCCTACGCCCGCCAGTTCATGCAGCGCATGAATAAGCCTGATGTCGACAATATAAAAGGGCTTTGTCCCGCCATTGCCATTGAACAGAAGGTGATCACCCGTACGCCGCGCAGTACCGTAGGCAGCATGACGGAGATATACGATTACCTCCGGCTGTTATTTGCACGTGTGGGAAGAACTTATTCTCCCGTAAGTGGAAGGGAGGTGAAGAAAGATGATGTGGCGGATGTTGTAAGCGCAATAGAAAAGCTGGAAGAAGGTGATAAGATTTTAATGCTGGTTCCATTCCGAAAAATGCGCAACCGCGATCTTAAGGAAGAACTGAATATCCTTTTACAAAAAGGTTTCGCGCGATTATATAAGGCCGGTGAGATCCTGCGCATCGAAGACCTGCTGGAACTGGAGAACCCGCCAGAATTTCTTTCAGATCTTTCCGCAGAAGGTGCGAACCAGGCATATATACTGGTTGACAGGATCGTGAAGAAGGAATTTGATGAAGACGACCTGCACCGTATTTCCGATTCGGTTAACACTGCTTTTTATGAAGGGGAAGGAATGATGATCCTTGAAGTGAATGCCTCTGAGAAGATCTACTTCAGCAATAAGTTCGAGCTAGACGGCATCCAGTTCGAGGAACCCGTTCCGAATCTTTTCAGTTTTAATAATCCTTATGGCGCATGTCCCGTTTGCGAAGGCTTTTCGCAGGTGCTGGGGATCGATCCCGACCTGGTGATCCCCGACAAGCGGTTAAGCGTGTATGATGGCGCTGTTGCTCCATGGAAAGGCGAGAAACTCGGACTCTGGAAGGATAATTTCATCCGCCAGGTACGCGGAACAGGATTCCCGGTGCATAAGCCGGTGCTCGATCTTTCGCAAAAGGAACTGGACCTGCTTTGGAAAGGGAATGCCACCGTGCAGGGTATTGATGATTTCTTCAGGGAAGTTGAACAGAATCTTTACAAGGTGCAGTACAGGGTATTATTGAGCCGCTATCGCGGGAGGACGAAATGCCCTGAATGCGAAGGATACCGTTTGCGTAAAGAAGCGCTTTATGTAAAGGTGAATGATAAGCATATCGGGGAGCTCTGCGAAATACCGGTAAGGGACCTGGCCGAATTCTTTAAATCTATTTGCCTTTCTGAATATGAGACCAAGGTGGCTTCGAGGATCCTCATCGAAATAAATAACCGTATCAGGACCCTCCTCGATGTTGGGCTCGGATATCTTACACTCAATCGCCTCGCGAATTCCTTAAGCGGTGGTGAAAGCCAGCGGATCCAGCTTACACGCAGCCTGGGAAGCAATCTTACCAACTCGCTTTACATCCTTGATGAACCATCCATTGGCCTGCACAGCCGCGATACAGAAAACCTGATACGAGTATTAAAGGAGCTGCGCGATCTTGGTAATACGGTGATCGTTGTGGAACACGACGAAATGATGATGAAAGAGGCAGATCATATTATTGATATGGGACCGCTTGCCTCCCACCTGGGCGGTGAGGTTGTGGCAGAAGGATCTTATGAACTGCTGATAAAAGAAAAGAAAAGCCTGACGGGGAAATATCTTGCCGGGGAGCTATCAATTACTCCTCCGAAACATGTCCGGAAATGGACACGGTATATTGCAGTGGAGGGCGCCATGGAAAATAACCTGAAGAACATCACGGTAAAGTTCCCCCTGAATGTTCTGTGCGCCGTGAGTGGTGTAAGTGGAAGCGGCAAGACCACCCTGGTCAAAAGAATACTTTATCCTGCGCTCACCAAACTGAAGGGTGAATTCACCGAAAAGCCCGGGTTGTTCCACGACCTGAAGGGTGACCTGGATACGATAAGCCAGGTAGAGATGGTTGACCAGAACCCGATAGGCAAATCGAGCAGGAGTAACCCGGTCACCTATATAAAGGTATATGATGATATCCGTGACTTGTTTGCCCGCCAGCCTTTGAGCAAAATGCGCGGATTTCAGCCAAAACATTTTTCGTTCAATGTGGATGGTGGAAGATGTGATGCATGCAAGGGAGAAGGAGAACAGGTTGTTGAAATGCAGTTCCTGGCGGATGTGCACCTTGAATGCGAAGTGTGCGGGGGAAAGAAATTCAAAGAGGAAGTGCTGGAAGTCACCTTCCATGAAAAGAATGTACACGACGTGTTGGAGATGGGAGTGGATGAGGCTATTGCATTTTTCAGCGAAGCAAAGGAATCGAAGGAAGCCCAGGATGTGGCGCGCCGGCTTCAGCCACTTTCTGATGTGGGCCTCGGTTATATTAAACTGGGCCAGTCGTCCAATACATTAAGCGGAGGAGAGGCCCAGCGCGTGAAGCTTGCTTCATTCCTGGGAAAGGGTAAGGCGCAGGGGCATATCCTGTTCATTTTCGACGAACCAACAACAGGTCTTCATTTTCATGATATAAAAAAACTACTCGCATCATTTAATGCACTTGTTGAACAGGGTCATTCAATAATAGTGATTGAACATAATACAGATGTATTAAAAAGTTGCGACTGGATAATTGACCTCGGCCCCGAAGCCGGCGATGGCGGGGGCGAACTGGTGTTTGAGGGCAAACCTGCAGACCTGGCAAAGAATAAGCAAAGCAGGACTGCGAAGTTTTTATAAAGACTTAAGATCTTGTCGCTATGTAGTTTTAAGGGTCATTTTTGAAAAAATAGTTCCCGCAGATTATCGGGGATGATTCGCTGATGTGTGCTGATCTTATGAATTCTGCGATTATCAGCGGACAAATCAGCGTTCATCTGCGGGAACCATTTTTTTTAATCGAAAGCCTATAATATTCGCAAAGCCTAAATGCAAAAAGCCCAAGATGACCAGGATTATTTTTCTTCTTTTTTTTCTTCTTCCTTTACAACTTTTCTCCCAGCAATTTGAATGGGCCTCCAGCGGAGATAACCTCAATGGCGGTGTAACAACATCCGCTTTGGACCGGCAGGGCAACCTCGTTGTGGCCATTGAAGCTCAGAGTGGCTGGTCGTACGATTCTCGATCGGGCCTTTATTCCTCTTCCGGCGATTCCATCAATCTATATCGCGGCGATTATATTCTTTTCGTGAGTTATGGCAAGGACGGGAAGATCAGCTGGTACCGTAAAATGGATCACATCCGGGATCCAATGGGGATGGGACTTGACAAGAATGGAAATGTAGTTGCCCTCGTCCGCAATATGCGGAACATCTATATCAGCGAAGTGGGGAAAGAAACAGGTAATACAGAGTATATAGTTCTCAAATTCGATGAGCAGGGTAAGATGACCGACATCGTCCAGGATTCGCTCGGGATCATTGATGATCCTATTCGTTTCATGGTTTCTTCAACCGGTGGATTTCTGGTTGCACAGAATGAGCATAAGTATGAAGACAATGGCAGGGGTGGCAGGCAGGAGATGCAGTATGATGTGGTTTATAGTCTTGATGAAAATTTAAAACCTAAATGGACGGAAAGGATACGCTATACGGATGGTCATGGCTACTTTGTTCCCGGCGTGCTGATTGATGAAGCGCCGGATGGAACTGTGTATGTGCTCACCACTATTGCTGGTGGCGTTACGTTCCAGGGGAAAAGATTTACCCCGCCCATACTGGATAGCGTGCACCAGTATAACCGTCCTTATGAAGCGTACCTCGCCAGCTATACCAAAGATGGAAAACTGAAGTGGGTGAAAAACTCCGGGGGTAAATCTATTTTCTCATCCCTGAAAGCCACCGGCAACGTGGTGCTGATCGGTGGCACCATCAACAACAATCATTAGTTCTTTGGAAAAATAATTGACACGACCAGTAAGAAGCACATGGTGCTCGCATCGTTTAACTCCAAAGGAAATTTAA
The DNA here is from genome assembly GCA_023417815.1 of Bacteroidota bacterium. Lineage (GTDB taxonomy): Bacteria > Bacteroidota > Bacteroidia > Chitinophagales > Chitinophagaceae > Ferruginibacter. The sequence continues at coordinate 134,079 of JAEZEI010000052.1, forward strand.
ACTGGGCTCAAACAACAAGGGCCTATACGGTTACTTCCATTGCAGAAGACCGCGATAAAAATATCTATGCAATTATATATAGCAAGGTGAGTTACCCGGATAAACTTGTTATCGAGAAAGATACGCTTCGGAACCCATACGAGAATTTACTTGTAATCAGTTATGATAGGGAAGGTAAATACAGGTGGGTGAAGCATACAAAACTTCCGCTGAACACGAATAAGTTTCCCATGCTGAAGATGGATGACTGCGGGAATATTTTTATCTCGGGGGAATTATGGTGGGTGCTTAAAGCGGAAATGAAATGGTTTGATGCTGCCCTGGTAAAGGGATATGGATATGGACCAATGCCTTTCATCGCCAAACTGAAGAATACCTTACCGGCTTTTTTTGTGAAGAAAGACGAATGTGTGATCAGCCCGGCCCCATGGGCGATAAGGAACTTTCCTAATCCATTCAGGGGTTCAACAACTGTTGAATACAAGATCACCTATGCCGATCCGAATGTATCGCTCGATGTTTATGAAATGAGTGGCAGGCTGATCAAAAAAGTTTTTGTTTCAAAGAAACATAAGGCCGGCACCTTTACGATTCCTTTTAATTCAGGAAACTTGTCCAAGGGAGTGTATGTGCTTGTACTTCGGGGCACGGAAGCGGTCGCTACGGAACAAATGATCGTACTTTAATTCCAGATAATTAATCCGAAAGACGAAAGACCGACTTGTAGAGACGCAAGATTTTGCAACTTCCAACCTCCAACTTCCAACTTCCAACCTCCAACCCCTACGGTACTATCGATGTAAACAAATACGTGGCGAAGATCACCAGTAGTACAACTCCCTGCAGCACGGTAGTTCTGCCTGTGCCGAAAGAAAGGATGATGGTGATCAGTGAAAGAAAAAGAAGGAGGGTTGATTTGGTATCGATACCCAGCGTTACGGTAAATCCTGAAAAGATGGAAACAGCAGCCACCGCCGGGATGGTAAGCCCGATACTTGCCAGGGCAGAACCCAACGCCAGGTTAAGACTCGTCTGCAGCCTGTTCTTACGTGCAGCGCGAACCGCAGCGAGGCCTTCAGGCAGCAGGATCACAAGGGCCACGATAACACCCACCAATGATTTAGGCGCTCCGTAAGAAACAACGGTTGTTTCAATAACAGGCGCCAGCAGTTTTGCAAGGAATACAACTGCCGCCAGGCAAATGATGAGCAGTCCAAGACTTGCAATGGTGATAACAATGGAGGGCGGCTCGGCATGTTCGTCTTCCGTTTGATGCGCTTTCTCCGGGAGGAAATAGTCGCGGTGCCTACCTGCCTGCACTATAACGAAAGTCATATACAGTATCAGAGAAACGATCGCAACAAATATGAGCTGTGAATTGGAATACGTAGGCCCGGTTACACTCGTGGTGTAATTCGGAAGAATAAGCGTAAGTACGCTGATGGCAATAAGGGTTACGAGCGCAGCGCTCACTCCCTGTTTTCCGAATACCTGTTCATGAAATTTATATCCGCCAATAAGCAGGCATAATCCAATAATACCGGTAAGAATGATCATAACCGCTGCAAATACCGTGTCTCTCGCCATTGCCGACGTTTCAACACCTCCGGCGAGCATAAGGGATACGATCAGCGCAACCTCGATGATGGTGATGGCAATGGCCAGTACAAGCGTACCATAAGGTTCTCCCACTTTGTGGGCCACAACCTCCGCATGGTGCACCGCTGAGATAACAGCACCGATCAGGGATAATGACTGTAATATAGTGAGCAGTACTGAATCAGATGCGCCTGCAAAATATAATGCTACAGAAAGAAAAGGAAAAAGGATCGACCACAGTGGAAGCCCGAATTTTGGTTTCGCCATGCGTAAAGATAACCCTCATGCTTTTTTTATTCGTACACAAGCGGAATTTTTTCAAGATCAACGTAATCAAAAGGTGCGGTGGGGTCAATTGAATCACGGAAATCTTTGGCGATCGTACATACCTGCATAGATGATGACGGGATCTTATACGATGCAGTGGAAAGGATCTCCTCTTCACTGAGCTCTTCCATAAGCCAGCGCCAGGCAAGGTCTTCAGGCAATATGCACGGCATTCTTTTTTTGCTGTTGTGTACCTGCTCCATTAAAGGATTCGCGGCCGTGGTGATGATTGCATAGCTGTTCACATATTCGCCCGTCGTAATATCTTTCCATGGAGTATAGATCGCAGCCATGAAAAAATATTCCTTATCCTTCAGCGATATATGATAAGGATATTTAAGAGGAGTTTTAACCGGTTGACCGGTACGTTTATTTAAAGGGTAAACATGGCGCCATTCGAAGAAGCCGGACGACAGAACAAGACACCGGTTGTTAAGCGCTGCGTTCCTGTAGATCTTTCCTGGCTTCAGCAATTCTTCACAGGTGGCATTCAGCGTAATGATTGGTGGCTGAAAAGAACCATCCGGTTTTTTATATCCGTGGCGCATCTTATCCACCTCTTCCCGGGTTTTTATATACCCGGGAATGAATCCCCACTCCATCAATGTGATCTCAAAATCATTCTCTGATGTTTTAACCAATACAGGATGGTCGCCGAATTCAAACCCTGTTTGAAGGGGTTGCGTAAGGAAATCATAACCTGCAACAGCCTTTTCTATGTCTTTTAACCGGATGAACTCCGTCTTTAAAACCTTTACACCATTATAATAACACATCCTGTTGTTTTAAATGAGCCGATATAGCTGCACCAGATAATTGTGCATCACGATACCTCGACGGATCCTCTGGCAGGGTCGCCCAGAACGTATCCCCATTCTGCGCTTCCGCTTTCACAATTATCACCGGTGCAAGATCTTTTCCCGCTACCTGGAAAACATCCGTGGTGTTCACTTGATATTGAACCACCGTTAAATCTCTTCCCAAAGGATCAGTAACCTTGAATCTTTTCATTTCTAAATTAATTAAACCGGGTGAATAACATATTGAACCCATCCATATATGTTCGATTCGCTGATGTGCATTTCAAGCGGGCTTAACCCTTCGGCATAAAAGATCATCCTGTTTCCCTTCACCACCGCTCTTCTTATAACAAACCTGTTATCAAGTTCAAGCACAACTACTTTTCCATCATAATTACATTCACTATGACTTACAGAAATATAATCTCCCTTATTTATACCGAGGTCTTTCAGCATGGAAGTATGGATCTTCATCATGCTGGTTTTTTGTATTGTTGAAACGGCTGTGTTCATTTTATAATCCACTTTTGTAAAACTAAAGTATTTAGTATTTTTATGCTAAATTTTTTTTCATGACGGAAGCTTCCCTCTGTGAATATTTCATAACCATTAATCCTCATAGCGCTTTAAAAGAACGGATAGGACAGGCGAGGGAATTTTTCAGCAGGCAACTGGATCTTGTAAGATCAATGCCCCAGCCTGGAGTACTGATCTGCAGGTTTACCCAGCTCGAGATCGCGGAAGAAAGGATAGTTCGAAATTTGCGCGACATCTGCAACGACACCACGCCATTTCATGTTGCCATCGATGGATTCGAAACCCGGCCAACGCATTCAGTACTCTTTCATTTAAAGAAGAATAACCTTTTAAAATTCATCAGGTCGCTTAAGGCTGCGCAACGCCTGATGAAATTTGATAACGATAACAAGCCTTGGTTTGCAGAGGATCCGAATATCATGATAGCATCCTCATTAAAACCCTGGCAGTTTGAAAAAGCCACGACTCTCATAGCCGGTAAATCCTTCAGGGATTCATTCCTGGCAAATAATATCTGTATTCACAAGAAAAGGAACGGGATCACGGAGAAGATCAGCATGCTGCCGCTGGGTGCAAAAGTTACCCCGAAACAACAAACATTATTCTGATGACAAAACTAAAGCAGGACCATTACAGGATATCCCCTGTTGACAAGGATGGATCCGTTCAATACAAAGCGGGAAGAGGCGCCCAGGTTAATACACCGAATAAATTCCTCAACGATACGCGTACACGCCAGCATGCAGAAGGCATTGATGACTGGATCGATGAAGATGTTTCAACCCAATATATAGAGAGCGAAGCAAAGTCGATCGTGAATAAGGTGGACAGTCCTGATGTGGGCATGATGTACAGCATGAACCCCTATGCAGGCTGTGAACACGGATGTATCTATTGCTTCGCACGAAATGTACATGAATACTGGGGTTACAGCGCAGGCCTCGATTTTGAAAGCAGGATCATTGTGAAGAAGAATGCTCCTGCATTGCTTCGTAAATTCCTTTCTCATCCGAAATGGATCTGCCACCCGATAAGCCTGAGCGGGAATACGGATTGTTACCAGCCTGCAGAAAGAAAATTCAGGATAACACGTGGATTGCTCGAAGTATGCAATGAATTTAACCAGCCAGTTGGTATCATTTCCAAGAATGCTGGCATGTTACGCGACCTGGACCTGCTCAGGGAGATGGGTAAAAAAAATCTTGTTTCCGTGCTGGTTTCAATTACAAGTTTCAATGAAGATCTGCGGAGAACGATGGAACCCAGGACGACTACCGCATCGCAAAGAATTAAACTTATCCGGGAATTGAGTAATGCCGGGGTGCGCGCAGGTGTAATGCTGGGCCCTATGATCCCGGGGCTTAACGATCATGAAATGCACCGCATCATGAAGGAAGCTTCAGAGAATGGCGCCGTGTTTTCAGCCTATACATTCATCCGGCTGAATGGTTCCATAAAACTTATGTTCCACGACTGGCTGTATAAAAATTTTCCGGACAGGGCCGATAAAGTATGGCACCTTATCGAGCAAAGTCATGGTGGAAAGGTTAATGATACCCAGTGGGGCAGAAGGATGCGGGGCGAAGGAGGTCATGCAGATATCATAGCGAAGCAGTTCAGGATATATGGCGAAATGTTTGGGTTGAACGACAGTCGTTGGGAATTGAACTGTTCCTCCTTCAAAGTGCCCGGCTCACAGATCAGCATGTTCTAAATTAGCGGAACACATTTTGGAACGTTCACTTCATGGCAAGGTTAAAACTGAAGGGCAAAGAATTGAAAGCAATGGGATTTCCCGAAGGTGCATGGATAGGGGAAGCCATGAAGACCGCTGAGCGGTTATGGACACACAAGGAAAAGCAGCAGGCGTTTGAACGTCTTTCTGCTCTTGCACACGATCCGCAAGGTTTTATAAATGATCCTGAGCTGGGGCATATTGCCATGCTGCTCATACCTGAGGAAGATACCACCACGAAATTGCTGGCAGAGCAGGTCCCGGTTGAAGTGTTTGGTAAGGAATTCATTGAACCAGGAGCGTTTGCACAAATGAATATAGCTTCGCGCCTGCCGGTGGCGGTATCGGGTGCATTAATGCCCGATGCGCACCAGGGTTATGGTTTGCCGATCGGTGGAGTGCTTGCAACAGAAGATGCAGTGATTCCCTATGCCGTTGGCGTGGACATCGGTTGCAGAATGTGCCTTTCTGTTTTTGATATTCCCGTACAGCATCTGAAGAATGAGCGCAGCAGGTTTGCTCATATCCTTGAAACCTCAACATTGTTCGGTGCAGGAAAAGAATTCTCCTCTCCTGAAGATCATGATGTTCTTTATAACAAAGCCTTTAACGAGATCAGCATGCTGGGGCCGCTGCGGCAGAAAGCGGTAAAGCAGGCAGGCTCTTCCGGTTCAGGAAATCATTTTGTTGAATTTGGCGAAGTGGAGATCCATGCGGGTAATGATCTCGGGCTGTCGCCGGGAAGATATACCGGGCTGCTTTCTCATTCCGGGTCGCGTGCATTGGGAGCAGGTATTGCGTCACACTATACGCGCGTTGCGGCGAAGAAGCGTCGTCTTCCTAAGGAGGCGACCCATCTTGCCTGGTTAATGCTGAACGAAGAAGAAGGCGCGGAATATTGGGAGGCCATGAATCTTGCAGGCGAATATGCAAGCGCCTGCCATCATATCATCCATAATAAGATTGCAAAAGCGCTCGGGGTTACCCCGCTAAGGATGATAGAGAACCATCACAATTTTGCATGGAAGGAAATTCATGGCAATAAGGAAGTGATCGTTCACCGTAAGGGTGCAACCCCTGCGGCACCGGGAGTGTTTGGTATCATCCCGGGTTCGATGACTGCTCCAGGTTTCATTGTTTCGGGGAAAGGGCATGAAGGTTCGCTTCATTCTGCATCGCATGGCGCCGGCAGGAGAATGAGCAGGAACCAGGCGCTCGCAACATTCAGCATCAACATGCTTAGGGATGTATTGAAACAGAATGATGTAATGCTCATCGGCGGTGGAATGGATGAAAGCCCCATGGCATATAAGGATATTGAAGATGTAATGCAGGCCCAACAGGACCTGGTTAAGGTTGAAGGAAAATTCTTTCCGTCAATTGTAAGAATGGATGATGCTGCACCGAGGAAAAGAGCATCCCGGAAGTAATGTTTCCCGCAGATCCTCGCAAATGATCCGCAGATTTTCATAGTTCTATTTTGCTGACATTCTGCAGATATTTGCGGGAAAATCTTCTGGAATCTGCGGGAAGCCTTAACAAATGCATTTCTGCTTCTCGGCAAGAATATCAAAGGAAGGAAATACCTTATTTTTACCCCGATGAGCATCCCTAAGGTTACAGAAGAGATCAGCGAATTATACAGGTCCCATTTTGGAAACAGTCCTTCCTCAATTCATAAACTGCCGGAGAGCGGCAGCGACCGGTTCTATTTCAGGGTGAAAGGGAACCCGGGCTGCATTGCAACAATAAACGAGAACACCAGGGAGAATGAAACATTTGTTTACTTCACCAGGGTTTTTAGAGAAGCAGGTATTCCCGTTCCGGAAGTATATGCGGTGAGCAATGGTAAAAAGTTATACCTGCAGGAAGACCTGGGAAATGAATCGCTTCTAACGGTGCTGGACAGGGAAGGTCATACCGGCCATGTAAAGGAACTATACATGAAAAGCCTCGCCAGTCTTGCGCGTATGCAGGTGGCTGGTGCCGGGAAGATCGACTTCACCAAATGCATAACCAGCCAGGAATTCGGGAAGCAGGCCATCCTGAATGATCTCCTCTATTTTAAGTACTACTTCCTGGACACACTTAAACATCCTTATGATAAAGAGCAATTACTTCGCGATTTTGAATCACTGAGTGAAAACCTTGCTGCAGGTAATAGCGGGTACTTTTTGTTCCGTGATTTTCAATCCAGGAATATCATGGTTAAGAATGATGAAGTATTCTTCATCGATTACCAGGGCGGAATGAAGGGCGCATTGCAGTATGATGTGGCCTCACTTCTATGGCAGGCGAGGGCAACCCTTCCCACGCAGTGGAAGAGAGACTTGCTGCAATTTTATTATGAGGAAGTAAATAAACTTATCCCGGGCATTCCGGCTTTCGGAACATTTAAAGAACAGTACGAAGGATATGTGCTTATAAGATTACTGCAGGTGTTGGGGGCATACGGCTTCAGGGGATTGTTTGAACGGAAAGCCCATTTTCTTGCGAGCCTGCCACTGGCCCTCGCAAACCTTACAGAATTCCTTGGAAACTATTCCCCAATGGACACCCCTGAATTCAACCGCATATTAGAATTTGTTTCCGGGGATGAAGTGAAAAAGCGCTTCGAGATCCCACGTGCGAACAGCGCTACACCGCTAACGGTTTCCATAAACAGTTTTTCCTTCATCCAGCGTGGATACCCGCCGGATGTATCGGGCAATGGCGGCGGTTTTGTTTTTGACTGCCGTGGATTGCTGAACCCAGGTAGGATCGATGAGTATAAGGCACTTACCGGTCGCGACAAGCCTGTGCAGGATTATATTGAACAGCAAACCAAAATGAACGATTTTCTGCAAAGCGTTTATAATGTGGTGGATATTGCCGTGGAAGATTATATACGCCGGGATTTCAATAGCCTGGTGGTAAACTTTGGCTGCACCGGGGGAAGGCACAGGAGCGTTTATGCCGCCGATGCGCTGGCAAGGCACTTAAGAAATAAGTATGGGGTCAGGACAATCGTTTCCCACCTCGAACAAAATATCCAGGAAGTAAAAGAATGCCCCTACCCGTGAACGTAACCAAGGCAATCATCTTCTCCGCAGGGCTCGGTACCAGGTTCAAACCCTGGACAGATCACCATCCCAAGGCCTTGGCCATCATCAACGGGAAAAGCCTGCTTCAACGTAATGTTGAATATCTTCAGCAATATGGAATAACCGATGTTGTTGTGAATGTTCATCATTTTGCCGGCCAGGTGGAAGAAGCAATACAAGAGTCGAAAGGATGGGGGAGCAGTATCACCATCAGTGATGAGAGAAACGAATTACTGGAAACCGGTGGCGGATTATTGCATGCGGCGCCCTTGCTGAAAGGCCATCGATTTATTTCCCTGAATGTTGATATCCTGACTGATCTTGATATTAACCGGTTGCTTGCCTTCCACCTTAAAAGATCTGCATTGGTTTCATTTGGCATTACCAACCGTAAAACCTCGAGGAATTTTTTATTCGATAACAGCAACAGGCTTTCAGGCTGGGTGAATTCAGCGACGGGTGAAGAAAAGATCGTCAGGGAGGGAGAACTTCATCCAATGGCGTACAGTTGTGTAAGCATTTATGAACCGGGATTCCTTGATCTCATCCCGCAGCGCGGTAAATTTTCAGTTACAGAACCTTTCCTTGCCCTCGCCCCGGATCATCCCATTTATGGAATGGATCATTCCGGCAACAGGTTCATTGATGTGGGAAAACCGGAGAGTGTGGCGTTAGCGGAAAAGATGTTTCAGTAAATCAGCGCCGCCATCAGCGTGTCAATCTTCTTAAATCTGCGGGAAGCTTTATATCCCCTCAGGCATTGCAGGGAATCCTTGCTTCTCTTCCTTAGGTTTTATTCCGAAGTTGTAACGGAACGTCAATCCAACCCTTCTTGTATCATTAAAACGTTTTCCCTTTGCGTTCACGGTTCCCTGCTGCAATGCGAACTCGTATTGATTTGTGAGAAAGATATCATTGATGGCTAAAATGATGTTGCCCTTTCTTTTCATCACCGCTTTGTTCACCGAAAGGTTAGCTGATCCGAATGAGTTAAGCTCGTAAAAATTCTGGAACCCACGCAAACGCATGAACGAACTGCTGCTTACGGTCAGGGTCGGGTTCACTTTCAGGTTGTGATACATAAAGAATACCCAGCTTCCCCTTTTATAATTAAGCGGGCTGCCCTGGTAAAAACCTTTGAAATGGTTCTGGTTGTATTGGGTGCCGGCGTAGAAGAAATATTTTCCACCTGGCGGAATACCACCTGCGAGCCTGATATATAATTCCCTGTTCGATCCCAGGTTGTCGTAAGTGCGATAGGCGATCTTTGAAACATCATCCTGGTAGGTCACATTGGTGAATATATCTTTCGTTTCATTTATACCTATCGTGGCCACAGGATATTCCATGGCAGTCACATTGAATTCATACGTGTTGGTGAATTGCGGCTTCAGTTCCGGGTTGCCTACATCATAAAGGAACTGGTCAACATACCTGGGAAACGGGTTCAGGATCTCGTAATATGGCCGCGATATACTCCTGCGAAGAATGATATTCCCGGTTAACTGGAATCCGAAAAGTTTGAAGAGGTCTCTTCTCAGGAACAAATAAGGGAAGAGGTCGGTGCGGTTAATGGCCAGGGTGGTGTCCGATGGAAATTGTTGTATTCCCCTGATATCGGTGGTTTCCATGCGCAACCCAGGTTTTACGACAAGCTTGCCGAACTGCTTTGCCACCTGCAGGTACAGAGAACTAACATTCTCCCTGTAACGGAACCTGTTCGTCTGGAAGCTGTCGAGCTCCATTCCTGAGCCTTTATCCAGTTCATAATATGCTGAATTCCGGCTGCGTGAACCGATGAACTTTCCACCGCTCTCAATCGTAATTCCATTCTTTAGTTTGAACACGGCATCAGTCTGTAATACAAGAATATTCTTTCGCGACCTGCTTTCCCCATCGCCAAAGACCGCGACGCCCTGTTGAGGAAGATCATTATGGTATGCCTGCTCATTGTTGCTGCGGAAAAAATTAAGATCGGCGGAAGTGGTCCACTCACTTCCCAGCGAATCGATCTTAAGCTTTGAATGGAAATTATTCCCGAAATAGACTGACCGTGTCTCGTTGTTAATATGAGAATGAATGGAATTGTTGAAAGGTGATGAAACAAGCACCTGGTTATAGGCGTGGCTCTTATTGAAATTCAGTGGTAGCCTTCCATCATAGCCGATAGAGAATTTTTCCGACAACTGCACATCAATTCCGGCGCTCAGGTAATGATTCTGCGAAGGGTAGGTGGTATAGCTCTCCTGGTTGATCGTTGAATTATCGAAGTTGATGAACCGTTGGGTAGACAGGTCTTCAAAGTTCTTTCGCCTGGTGAACTGGTAGGAAAGATAGCTTGTTATCTTATCATTCCCTTTATTCAGGTTGAACCCGGTTGTTGCGGTACCATACTTTCCCTGGAAATATCCTGCGTTCACGCTTCCACTCATGCCGAGCTTCACCCCTTTCTTTAGTACAATGTTCACGATACCGCCTGAACTGGATGCATCAAATTTTGCCGAAGGACTTCTGAGTATTTCGATCCTTGTTACGGCGTTGGCAGGGAGGCTTTTCAAAAGCGATGCAAGGTCTGCCGCGCTGAGTTTCATGTCCCGCCCGTTGATCTGTATGGTTGCAGGAGTGGCGCTGGTGAGGTAAACATTTCCTTCCTGGTCTACGATCGCGCCAGGGGTCTTTTCAAGGATCTCGTATGCATTGGTGCTGCTTTCAGAAAGTACTTCTGCATCTACAACGGTCTTATCATCATCCTGCCTGATGAGCGGCTTTCGTGCTACTATGGTTATGTTCCCAAGCTCTGTTGTGGTCTTCTTCATCCCTACGTCAATATGGATGTCTTCATCCGCAACAAAGATGCTGTCGGAATGATCCATATAACCGGCGCCGGTTACCAGCAGGTAATATTTACCCGGGCTAACCGAAAAGGAATCCGATATGATGATGAGTTTTTTCTGGGTGCTGTTGTTGCCGGTAAGCGTAACCGTGAATGGTGCAGCTTCCTGGCTGCCCGAAACCGAAACAGTGACCTGCTGGCAGAAGGCCAGCGCCGGAAGAACCAGGAAAAAGGTTAGTAGAATTCTAAGCATAATAAATAAGGCTGTCAAATTAATGACAGCCTTTCGAATGTAAAATGTTAAATCAGTTTATTATCAATCTTTTCCGAACAGGTCTTTCTTCTCAACCTTTTTCACTTCCGTGCCGGGTTTCAGCGTCTTGCTCACTACATCATAAGGGCCCGTAACGATCTCTTCCCCTCCTTTCAATCCTTCAGTGATCTCGATATGGTTGATATCCTGGATACCCGTTTTCACTTTCACTTTCGTTACCTTTTTATCCGCTCCCACAACAAATACCACTTCATCAAGTTCATCAATGTTCACCGTGGCGTTTTCATCAGTTTTCTTTTTGCCGGAGGTTCCGGTGGAATCATTCCGTTCACGTGTAGTCACTGCATTTATTGGAACGCTCACCACGTCCCTGCGAGTTTCTGTCTGGATGTCCGCAGTGGCATTCATCCCGGGCCTGAACGGAAAGGAGCCTTTTCCAAGCAGGTCCATATAACTTTCAGGCAATAACCGGATATAAACTTTGTACTGGGTAACGTCTGTGCTCGTAGCTGCCATGGCATTCGCGCTTGCCGCACCGGTATTGCTGCTGGCTATCTGGGTTACGATGCCTTTGAATTTCTTGCCGGTATAGGCGTCAATGGTCACTTCCGCGGTTTGTCCAAGCTTCACTTTCGGAACATCATTCTCTCCCACATCCACACGCACTTCAATCTTCGACATATCTGCAATGCGCAGCATTTCAGTTCCCGCCATCATATTGCTTCCTACAACCCTTTCACCTTTTTTTACGCTCAGGAGGCTGATCACCCCATCCATAGGTGCCACAACTGCTGTCCTGCTAAGATCTTTATTTGCTTTATTAAGGTTTGCGCGTGCACTCTGAACCGAGGCCTGGCCGCTGCGGATACCCTGCACGGCTGCATTGTAATTTGCCTGTGCCGCCTTGTAGTTCGCTTCAGCAACAGTGAACTCGCTCAGGCTGATCACCTTGTCGTCGTAAAGCTTCTTCTGCATATCATAGGTGCGCTTCGCCTGTTCAAGCTGCGCTTCAAGAGCCTTCAGGGCAGCCTGTGAATTGGCCACCTGGGCCTGGCTCTGGGCTACACCGCTTGCTGCCTGGTCGCGCTGAATGCTGTAGATATCTGCATAGATACGCGCAAGCAACTGCCCACGCTTCACCGTATCGCCTTCCTGCACGGTGAGTTCTACGATCTCCCCGCTTATATCAGGACTAACCTTCACTTCTATTTCAGGATATACCTTTCCGCTGGCATTCACCACTTCCGTGATGGTTCTTTTCTCTGCCTTTTCCGCTGTTACCTTTATGCCTTCGGCCTTGCCAAATGCTCCCATCTTACTTAGTACTATAAGCAGTACTACCAGTATGCCTATAGAGATCAGGATCCATTTTGTTTTTTTGTTCATATTTCTAGTTTACCAATTTCTAATAAGCAATGCGTTAATAAATAGTTCCCGCAGATCTGCGCAGATCACTTCGCAGATGATCGCAGATTTACATTTTCAGCGTGAATCAGCGTTCACATCAGCGTAGATCTGCGGGAAACCTTTTTATTTCAAATGTTTCATTTACAATGTTAATCCCTGGCCCTTATAAAACTCCAGCACCTTCATCCGGAATACATATTCGAAACGGCTGATCACATACTCCAGCCGGGCACGTAAAAGATTATTCTGGGTTGTTATCAGGTCAAAAGTACTCAGCATGCCCACATCAAAACGCTTGGTGGCATAACCGAAAGCCTGTTCATTCACCTCAACGGTCTTCCTCGCTGCATTGAATTTTTCAAGCGCGGTGATTGCCGAAGTGTATGCCTGGTAAATATCCTGTTTCAGGTTCTGGTCATCCTGGAGCTGCTGAAGCTCCAGGGTATTATAATTCAGCTTGCTTCTTTCATAATTGCCGCGAAGACTTCCCCCGTTCAAAATAGGAACGGAAATGCTCAGGCCGATCGACTGCCGGAAATTATCCGTGAGCTGGGTGCCATAAGGCGTTTTTGCATATTGGGGCAGCACATAGGGCTGCAGGGGAAATACATCGTAGGTATTGCCGCCGATAGTTACATTACCTACGGGCACATTCACAATGCTGGAACCCGTAATGCTCATAGCCTGGTTGTTATAGGCCGTACCCAGGCTGCCGAAGGCGCTGAGGGTTGGATACATCGAGCCCTTTGCGGCGGAAATATTATATCCTGCTGCTTTCAGCCGGTAGGTATTCACTTTCTGGAGCGGCTGATTCTGCAAAGCAAGCTGGTAAACATATTCCGGTTGCAGGTCGGCAATTGGCTGCAGAGGGATGGATTCCACCGGTGGTGCATCCACTTCAAACGGTGCAGCAGCATCAATGTTCATGTATGATTTCAGCAGCAGCACCGCCTGCTCATAATTACCGCGCGCAGTATAATAATTAACGCTGTCGAGTGCGAGCTGGGCTTCAAGCTGGGTGGCATTCAGTGGGGGTAAGGCCCCTGCCTCCACCTGCTTGCGCGTATTTGTAAGCTGGGCCGTGGTTTGCTGCACCTGCAATAAGGTGATGTTCTGCTGTTCACGCGCCAGCAATACCTGCAGGTATGCATTTGCAGCGGTGAGGGCAATATCATTCTTCAGCTTTTCCACGTTGGCATGGGAAGCTTTCGATTCCCATTCGCTGGCAAGGATTGAATTCTTACGACTGTAGAAATTGAAGATGTCTACGCTCGACTGTAATTGCATATTGCTGGCCAGGTAACTTTGCGTGATCCGGTTAAAGGTCGTAGGGTCCTGGTTACTGCCCGAATTAAGGCTAGCCCCGGCGCTGAAATTCACCAGCGGCCACCTCGACCTTTCACTCTGCGTAAGGTTTGCATCCGCGATCTTCGCCTGCACCTCTGCCTGCTTTACGCCCAGGTTATTCGCCATGGCATAATCCACCACCGTTCGCAGGTTCCATCGTTGCTGGGAAATACCATCCAGGCTAAGAAATATAAGTGCGAGTAAGAATAATGGCTTTGGCATGCCGCAAAAATAGTTTATTAGTTTAATGGTTCATAGGTTCATTAGATGAGTGGTTTTATTATTGGAAACCTGCTTATTCTGCGAGATCAGCGAAACAATCTTCTTAAATCTGCGGGAAGCCTTACATGATGCAGATTAAAATCCTCCCGCTGATTTAAGGGGATTTTTGCCGCTGATTTGCATTTCGTTTGAGACGCAAAATCTTGCGTCTCTACTTTATACTAACGAACTTCCGTACATTCGCCCCGAATTTGGTTCCCGCAAGGGATTAAAAGGGAAGCCGGTGAAATTCCGGCGCTATCCCCGTAGCTGTAAAGCATAGGTTCATCCACTTCCGTTTCTCACACCACTGCAATAGCGGGAAGGTTTGCGGAAGATGCCAAGCCAGAAGACCTGCCACGTTCATTCACAACATTCAGCTTTCGGGTGAAAGGCATGAAGTGTAAAGGCCACTGGCATTTATATTTCTACATTTTCCGGAAGCAGTCACCTTAAAACAAACTTCAAAAAAATGAGAAGAACGTTTACCGTGGCTGCTGTTATCATCAGCAGTTTTTCCCAGGCACAGGATTCCTCCAAAGTATTAACAGATGTGATCATCACCGCGAATAAAGTGGAACAGAAGCCGCGCGAAACCGGCAAGGTGGTTTCCGTGATCAGCAGGAAGGAGTTGGAAACCTCCGGCAATAAAAGCATTGGGGAGGTGCTCAACAAGACGGTTGGGGTGACCATCGGCGGAGCGAATAATCCCGCAGGAACCAACCAAAGCGTATACATACGCGGTAACAATTATGCGAATACGCTGATATTGATAGATGGCATCCCGCTTTATGATGCCTCCGGCATCAGCAGCGAATTCGACCTAAACAGTTTCACTGCAGATCATATAGAGCGTATCGAGATCCTGAAAGGCGCTCAGAGTACCCTGTATGGCTCCGATGCAGTGGCCGGGGTGATAAACATCATTTCAAGAAAGCCGGTTAAAAAGAAGATCGGCTTTAACGGGGGAGTCCATTATGGTTCCTACAACACGCTTAAGACCACCGCCGGTATCTCCGGGACGATCAAAGGCATGGAATATTTCGCCGGCTATACCCGGGTGGGCAGCGATGGATTTTCTTCTGCAAAAGACACTGCCAGGGGGCCTGCCTTTGAGGATGATGGCTTTCAGCAGGATGCCTTCCTTGCCCGGATCGGGTTTAACCCCATTGAAAAACTCAACCTCACTGTTTATGGTAATTACAACCGCAACCAGGCCGATATTGATGCGGGGGCTTTCACCGACGACCGCGATTATACCATCCGCACCAGGAATTTCCTGGCAGGACTTTCAGGACGGTACAGGATGAAAAATGCAACCCTTCACCTTAAATATAATTACCATCATTACAGGCGAAACTATCATGATGATTCACTGCATATCGGCGGTTATTCCGATGACCCCTATGCCTTCTATTCAAAATACCTTGATGAACACTACGAGGGCCGCGGACATTTTGCGGAGCTGTATGCAGATATAAAGCTCTCGCCTCGCTTCAATCTTGTGGCCGGCGCTGATCATCGCACTGCTTCCACCAACCAGGATCATTTTTCCATAAGTAATTATGGGCCTTATACCGCCATACCAATTGCCGGTGATTCCGCCAATACGAAGCAGTATGCAGTATATGCGTCTCTCCTTTACCGTTCGGCGCATTTCAATGCAGGCATAGGCGCGCGTTTCAATGATCATTCGGTGTATGGCGACAATGCAACCATCAGTTTCAATCCTTCCGTACTGGTGAATGACCGCTTAAAGGTGTTCGGGAATTTCGCTACAGCCTACAGGGTGCCGTCGCTCTATATGTTGTACAGTGAATTCGGGAATACCATACTTAAACCCGAGCGCTCGGTGAATGCCGAAGCAGGCGCAAAATACCAGGCGGAGAAATGGAATGCGGGGTTAACGGGTTTCATCCAGGAAACGAAGGATGTATTCGTTTTTTATTATGATGCCGGCACTTTTTTAAGCAGGTATATAAACGAAGACAGGCAGAAGCTGCAGGGAGTTGAAGTGGAAGCAGGCTATAATATCAGCGGGAGCTGGAGCCTTACTGCAAACTATACCCATACCACCGGGGAACTGTTCACCCGGGATGCTTCCGGGAAGGATACCAGCTTCAACGATCTTTACCGCAGGCCGCGGAATGTATGGAATGCGGGGCTGCACTTTGCGAAGGACCGGTGGAGCAATTCGCTTTCGCTCAGAACAGTGAGCAGCTTCATGGAACCGAAATATATGGCGACACCTGTATGGCTGAAAGGTTACAGCCTGCTCGATCTTCACCTGTCGTACCGTGCCGGGAAGCGTTTCCTGCTGCTGGCAGATATCAGGAACCTGCTGGATGAAGACTATTCAGATATCGAAGGCTTCAGCACGCGCGGACTTAATTTCTCTGCCGGGGTAAGTATTTCACTTTAATAGCAGGCTATCTTTGTGGCATGATCGACTTTGCCGAGTTATCGTTGCAGGAGGTGCTGACCGTAACCTTCACTTTGTTCGCGGTGATCGATATGCTGGGTAATACCCCGGTATTGATCTCGTTGAGGGCAAAGATGGGCGGCAAGATCAGGACACTGCAGGCAACCCTCGCCTCCGGTGCCCTGATGTTGCTTTTTCTTTTTGTAGGAAAGGAATTTCTTGACCTGCTGGGTCTCGACCTGAAATCCTTTGCAGTCGCCGGCAGTATCGTCATCTTCATCATCGGGCTGGAGATGGTGCTTGGCCTCGAGTTCTTCAAAGGCGATAACAACCCACGCAGTGGCAGCGTTGTTCCCATTGCCTTCCCGCTCATTGCAGGCTCCGGGACCCTCACCACCATCATGTCGCTGAAAGCAAACTTCGACAACATCAACATCCTCATTGGCATCCTTATAAACTGTATCATCATCTTCCTCGTACTCGGTTCACTCAAATGGATCGAACGCGCCCTGGGTCCTAACGGGCTTATCGTTGTAAGAAAATTCTTCGGGGTTATACTGCTTGCGATAGCGGTAAAGATCTTTGGGACGAATATCCAGGATTTTGGACGGTAGCGCGGTTGAAGGTTGGAGGTTTGAAGTTGAAGATGTGTAGAGACGCAAGATCTTGCGTCTAAAACGCAAAGTATTCAGCGCCATTTGCCATAAATCATCTTGAAACTGCGGAAGGATTATACACTTCCTTCTGAAATCTATTTCGAATTAAAGAAGCCTTCCCGGTACAGGCGCAGATCTAAAAAGGTTGATTCACTGAATCTTCATCAAAAATCCTTGTACCAGTCCCAGGTACGTTTATCTTCATCCACTTTCTGGAAAGCGATCATGGAAGAATTCAGTCCCAGTTCCTTATTGCTCTTAATTATTCCCGGTGCAAAAATTTCATATCGCATCTTTGACGGGATCAGTTTTGACACCAGGTTCAGCGGTTTTTTAATTACAGCTTCAACCAGTTCTCTTTTACCCGAGGTTTTATAAGGAACATGCCCGATTACTTTAAAAGCAGGAAAATTCAGGATATATCTCACTACTTTATTGATAGCAGGAATGCCAACATCATCAAGAACAATAATTCCACCAACATCTGTCATGCGGTTGAGGTAAAAGAAGTCGATCAAAACATGTTCAAGCCTGTGATCGCCATCGATAAAAGAAAGGTCGAACTTCTTCCCTTCCTTTAATAATCCTGGAAGCACTATTTCGGAGACCTCTTCGTAAAAAGTAAATGCATTAAAATTTGCCTTTTGAAGATGATTGATGCCAATGTTATGAAAGTATTCTGACTGGCAGGGGTCTATGATGGTATGATGCGCTCCTGGAATTTCTGCGAGGACGGAGGAAATATAAAGAGATGATAGACCATAGGCGCATCCTACCTCGATAGTCTGCTTGGGTTTAAAGCGTCTTATGAGATCTGCCAGGAAGTTGCCTTCGGATTCATCTATGTTTGAATCAAGCCTGTAAGAATTTCCGTTCGCATCAGTAACTGAATTTGATTCAAAGATTTCTTTGATAATGGTTTGTGGATTCACAGTTGTAGAATAATAGGGAAAAAGATAATTGAAAAAAATTAAATGAGAAAAAGCTGGCTACAAGGAATGTAAATCTGCGCCATCTGCTCAAAATCGCCTTAAATCTGCGGGAACTGTTATGATCGCGAAGTTATTCTGTTTATCAAAGATTTTAGTGGCCTCGCCAGGAATCGAACCTGGATCCGGAGCTTCGGAAACTCATATACTATCCATTGTACTACGAGGCCTTTTAAGAGGTTGCAAATTTAAGGATTGGGATGGAAGAATGATTTCTTATCTGGAAGAGTGATTTCAAAAGGTCTTTGTAGCACCTTTTTGATGGCTTAGCAGGCTGTATTTTTAGATAGGAGCAGGCGGGCAGGTTCAAATCCTGGCCAGGCCACAATTCACTCCTTTTTTGAAGCCGGCACCATTTTTCAAATCGATAAAAAAATGGTGTCAGTTGTAAAAAACTGTAGAACTTCTTACCACATATTAATTATTAGATTATAGTTAAGGCCCTGACATTTTGGCCTTTACGTTCCATTTGTTAGCGTTTGGCTCTTTTAGGACGATTTGACAACCTAAGCTCATTTCTGGAAAATCGGCCTGATTTTTTCAACTCTACAGGAAAGTATTGTCATGAAGTCACTTATTATAATAAGAGAGGGGCTCGGTATTTCCAGGCCCCAATTAGCTTCCATATTAGGGGTGGATCGCAGTACCATAACACGTGCTGAAAATTTGGAAAAGTCTCTACCCGCCATAGCATGCCAGAAACTTATCTTCCTGGATAATATTATTAGAAACAATTCCCCATCACCTGTAGAAGATCCCCAGTTTGAGGAACAATATATCATAATGCATGAAGAACGTTACGAAGACTGCATTATGCAATCGCGAATATTGCAACGTGATCTTGAAAAGAGTGAAACCACATTTCAACAAGGACAAAATTTATTAAAGCTTCTCGACGAACTGCAACCGCAGGATGATGGCCAGAGAGTTCTCTTTGACAAATTACGCAGGAACTGGAAGAGGAAATTACAGGAATGTTCTTTACACGCCAGGCAGTATTTAAAGGACAGGATCAGGCTTTTGCGAAATGAAGCAAGGCAGATCCGTGACATACTGGAATCGAGGAGGGTAGCGAAAGCTGAAATTTATTAACCGCAAACATTTAAAACATGAACAATTCAATTCAAAAAATAAAAACGACTGAAGAATGTAATATCCTGCTTAAAAAAGCAAATGACAGGAAGACGGATCTTGAAATAAAAAGTTACCGCAAACGCAGGAGGTATAATACCATTTTAAAAAAGCGCTTGTCAATAGAAGATCGCACCAGGGAGGTTGATGAGGAAATCTCTGCCCTGCAGGTCACGGTTCAAAATCTACCGGAAGGACAATTAAAGGAAGATTTAAAACACAGGATTGTGAGACTCAATCATAAAAAATATATGTTAGCACACGCCGCAAAGAAGAATAACTGGCCGGGAATAATTACCTACCAGTACCGGATAAATTCGCTGGAGAGAGAAGTGGAAGTTTGTGATGATTTAATTAGCCAGGTAACTATTCAAAAGCAGGTAATTACTGAGTAAGTACATTAATAATTATTAAAAGTTTTCATTGATGAAAACTTTATATTTTGAAGTGTTTCTAATAGCTATATTACTCAATAATGCTCTTTGAAATATTAAACTTTAATATGCTTTAAATGGTACGCCAAGGCAGCGCCAATGCGGTAGCCGCACGCTTCCCGATATCCAGTATCCCCGGCCAGTCATCCAATAAAGGCTGGAATGATAATACGATCGGCAGCCCCGCCCGCACGTGACATTCTGTACGGGCAGCCGGAAGCTTTTTCTTTGGTTACTTTCTTTTGGGCAAAAGAAAGTACAAGTACCACCACTACGTGGTAACTGGATGGGCGCCGTTTATGAAAGTAAGGATTACAGCAACAGTTCACTTTCATCCCTTGAGTACGATCTCCGTTTGCAGCTCTCATAAAATAAAATTCATCTAAAAATGGAACTATATACGTTTATATTAGATTACCTCGGTGGGACATATATAAGTCAAGTTAAAAGCTCAAATAAATTTGAGGCAATGAAATTGTGGATTCAAAATTTACAAATCGATGAAATTGAAAATTTTTCAAACAACGACAAGATGAATTTAATAAGGGATAATTTTTCTGATGAGGATCCTATTGCTATTTCAGGGCTAAAGAATGTTTGGCATTTTCTGATAACTACTAGTAAGGGAACTGGCTTCGTTAACTTTGTCAAGACAAAAAGAACGTAGTTGACACAGCATATTCATCATGGGTCATGAAGAAGGCCGTATCCGGCCTGTCTTTGATGCAACCAATGCACTTACCTCCTTTGAGTATGATTACTTCCTGAAAGATCATTTAGGCAATGTGCGCATGGTGATCACCGAGGAGCGGAAGCTGGATCATATCCAGCCGTTACGCATGAGGATGCCTCAATTTCCAATGAGCAACTATATTACGAGAATGTGAATGTGGCGGTGGCCAGTCGGCCTTTTGCATTTTATTCCTCTACCACAAATGGAAGTAAAACGCAAAAGCTTAAGAAGTCGGTGCAGGCGATGGGAGCAGGTAAGTTGCTGCGCGTAATGGGTGGGGACAAACTTCATGTAAAGGTAGATTATTACACACCTGATGTAACTACCAGCAATCCTGGGCCAAATGGTCTAACCACCGTCATAAACAGTTTGTTAAGCGTGATCAATGGGAATAATTCCTTTGATCCGATCAAAGGAGAGGGAAGTGCGATAACCACATCGCTGAACGGAAGCAGTGTATTTACATCGTTTCTCAGTCCGCAATCTACTTCCCAAGGTTCCACGATGCCGAAGGCTTACCTGAATATTTTGTTCTTTGATGAGCAGTTTAGATTTGTTTCCTCAGGAAGTGAAAGTGTGCAGATCAGTGTTAAGGGAAGTGGTCAAACAATTGTGCGTGCATCGGGCAGCGCTAAGGAGGCCCTGAAGAACGGTTATGTGTATATTTATGTAAACAACGAGAGCGAGAACGATGTGTATTTTGATAACCTGCAGATCTCGCATGAGAGGGGCCAAATACTTGAAGAAATGGAGCGAAGCGGAATTCGCCGATACCAAATAATAAAATAATAGAGAATCGGCAAACGCATTACTATCCATTTGGGTTGACGATGGCGGGGATAAGCAGTAAAGCATACGGTGAGTTACCTAATAATGAACTTTATGGTAATAAAGAAATCCAGAATGAAGAATTTACTGGAGCAGAAGGTTTAGAATTATACGATTTCTCAGCAAGGGTTTATGATCAGCAGACTGGTCATTTTATAAATATTGACCCTTTGTCGGAAAAATTTTATGAATTAAGTTCCTTTCATTATTCTTATAATAATCCAATTCGTTTTGGTGATCCTACGGAAATGGCTGGTATTTCAAACTCAAGGTTATTACAAAGGAAAGGATATTTTCATAGGTCTGTTAATTAGTTTTTAATGAACTTCAAAACATGTTGGAATTAGGATTCGCTCCGCAGGAGCTAAAGCTCCCGATGTGTAGTGGGCGTGCCTAACCCCACACTAAAGTGTGGGGTTACTAGATCAAAAAGCATATTGGAAATAAGAATCTCAAAGAAAGTAAACGGGATTTTTAACACCCATCTTCACACCTCTTTAACCCCAACAAACAATTTTATTGATGAACTTCGGCGAAATCCGAATCATCCTATGAAAACTATCACCCTTGCCCTTTCGGCAATGTGCATCTTATTTTCATCCTTCACCTTTGCAAATCCTTCTGATCTTCTTTTTCCCGTTGCCGGCAAATCGAATGTAGGCAGCTTCTGGGGCGCTTCACGCGATGGCGGTAAACGCAAACATGAAGGCATTGATATCTTCGCAAAGAAAGGCACTCCTGTTGTTGCCATTACTGATGGCGTGATCACCACCGTTGCAAATATGCCCATAGGCGGCAAGACCGTGTGGCTGCAGTGCGATGGTAAATCCTACACTGCTTATTATGCCCACCTCGATAAACAATATGTTCATGTTGGCCAGGTGGTTAAGAAGGGACAGGTTTTGGGAACTGTGGGTAATACAGGCAATGCACGCACCACTCCTTCGCATCTTCATTTTGGTTTGTATACGAGTCGCGGTGCTATCAATCCTTATCCCATTGTAAAGAATGCATCAAAGATCAAGTCGCCGGTAACGAGATCTGTTCCGGATGATATCGCCTCTACAAAAATCAATAAACCAGGGGAATCATCCTCAGTCTTTCCTGCGAAATATATCCGGAAGACCATAACCTTTGCTGCT
The DNA here is from genome assembly GCA_023417815.1 of Bacteroidota bacterium. GTDB lineage: Bacteria > Bacteroidota > Bacteroidia > Chitinophagales > Chitinophagaceae > Ferruginibacter. Next base: position 156,617 of record JAEZEI010000052.1, read on the forward strand.
GACCAGGCTTATAAGTATTATGTTACCACCAGGAATAATGTTGTGAGGGTTGATTCCAAAGGTTACGAGGTTATCGGCAAGATGAAGAATAATAACAGCGATAAGTACCCGTATAATATTACCCTTGCGAATAAGGACCAGTTGCTGATCAACAGGGCTGGGAAGCTGCTAACAGAGGATGGAAGAACAGTGGGGAAAGTAAGCTAAGGGGAAAGCCCCTCCTGCTTTTTGAGAAGCCCTTATTTTTGCGTGCATGACAAGGAGGATCCCACGTTTATTCAATGATTTCTTCAACAGCGAAAAGACCGGCGGCTTTTTACTGATCATCTGCACCATCATTTCGCTGGTAATTGCAAATTCTTCCCAGGGGGGCGACTGGTTGCACTGGATCCATGAAAAGACCGGGTTCTCTATCGGTGGGTTCAACCTTAATTTATCCCGCGAGCATTGGGTGAACGACGGCCTTATGGCAATCTTCTTCCTGCTGGTAGGGCTTGAAGTGGAGCGAGAGATCTATGTTGGTGAGCTCAGTAATTTTAAGAAAGCGATCCTTCCTGTTGCAGCAGCCTTAGGAGGCATGCTGGTTCCCGCACTTATTTATGCATTGATAAATCTCAACTCCGGTTATTCGTCAGGCTTTGCCATTCCCATGGCAACCGATATAGCTTTCGCGCTTGGTATCCTATCCCTGGCAGGCAGAAGGGTTCACCCCTCTGTAAAGGTTTTCCTGGCGGCGCTGGCAATTATAGATGATATAGGCGCCATCATAATGATCGCCGTCTTCTATACCAGCACCATCTATTTCGGATACCTCGTTGCTGCCTTCGGGATTCTGATAGGGCTTTTTATCCTTAACCGGCTCAGGGTAGGCAACCTGTTGTTCTACCTGCTTCCTGGTGTGGTAATGTGGTATTGCTTCTTACAGTCGGGCGTACACGCAACTATCGCAGGAGTATTGCTCGCTTTTGCCATTCCTTTCCAGGGCGACAATGATAATAATGTATCCTATAAGTTGCAGCATTTCCTGCATAAGCCGGTCGCATTCTTAATTGTACCGGTATTCGCGCTTGTGAATACTGCCATTGTTCTCCCGGCAGATCTTGTTTCAAGTCTTTCAAGCCCGGTTTCTTTGGGGATAATCTGCGGACTGTTCATTGGAAAGCTTACAGGAATATTCCTGTTTCCTTTTATATTGGTAAAGACAGGGATCGCAAACCTGCAGGCTGGTATTACATGGAATGCGCTTGCAGGAATAGGTTTGCTGGGAGGAATAGGTTTCACCATGTCGATCTTCATCACAAACCTGGCATTCACCGACCCGGATATCATCACTTCGGCCAAGATCAGCATACTCGCAGGTTCCTGCATAGCAGCCATTTCGGGGCTCATAGTATTCATCACCCGTAAGAAGAGAAGGCTGGTTCAGAGATTGTAAGTGCTGGCAAGTTCTTTCAGCTCCAGGATATTGGAAACCCTGAGCTTTTCGAATATCCTTGCCTTGTGTGTACCCACCGTGGAAACCTGCAGGTGAAGGGTCTGGCCTATCTGGCTGATGGTTTGACCGGTAAGCAGCAATGAAACGATCTCGAATTCGCGCGCTGAAAGCGTATTGAACAGGTTACCGTCACTGTCTTTACCTGTACCCTCGGCCAGGATCTCCATCAGGTTCTCACTGATATATTTCTTTCCGTTAAGTACCAGGTCAATGGCCTTCCTGATCTCATCCAGCGGTGCGTCCTTGCTGATAAAACCTTTTGCACCGGCCTTCAGAAAGCGCTTCGCATAAATATTTTCAGGACTCATGGAGAACATTAGCACCTTGAGCTGGGGATGCTTGATCTTGAAATACTCCATCAAACCGAAAGTATCGGTATTCGGCATCTGGATGTCGAGCATGGCCAGGTCTACCTGTTGTTCCTTTACATGGGCAATGGCACTGTCGCCATTATGGGCCTCGAGTATCTGGCAGGGTTTATAGAGGTCTGAAAGCAGGATCCGGATCCCGGAACGCACTACAACATGGTCGTCTATGAGAAGGAATGTTTTCATATCATGGATTTCCATCTTTATACCGAAAAAAACGGGGGCGTCTTTAGAGGTAAAAAGTATGTTAGCTATTGCAAAGTTAAGAAATGATGTTATAAACTGCTATACGTAATAAGTTTAACATGTAATACGTTACGTATTTATACGTAGAACTTTGTAAAACGATGCGAATATTTACGAAATTGCAGCCTTAAGATCCATCTTTTGAAACCAGCCGGCACCTACACCGACATACCACCTGAGATACTCAGCGTGCTTTTAGACAAGACGCGTGAAGTATTTTTACTCATTAACCGCAAACTTGAGGTTGTATTATACAATAGCAAGGCGAATGAGTCCTCTCTACAGCAATTGAACCGGGAACTATATCCCGGGCTTCCTGTACTTGAACTTGCAGAGAATGATAAGCGGGAATGGATGAAGATGCTTTATGAAGAAGTACTGGCAAATGGTCGTGAAAAGATCATTCGTTATCCCCTGCGCAACGTCACCTTCAGGATCGCTCTTATCCCTGTTCACCTCAACGGCATTGTTGAATATATTCTGGTTAGTGTTGATAATGTCACTTATGAAGAAGAGGCTCTTGAGCATATAAGGAACAAGCAGTTCCTGATGCAGCAGGCAGAACAGATCGCCGGCTTTGGCAGTTGGGAATGGAACATTCCTGATGGTACGGTGTTGTTCAGCGATGAATTCTACCGGATACTCGACCTGGAGCCGAATGAAAAACCAGCTACGCGCGAACTGGGTTTCTCCTTTGTTCATCCCGACGATGTGGAGCGTGCAGAGAGCACACTTCAGAATACGCTCGATACGGGCGAGCCTTATGAGACAGAACTTCGCCTTATCACCAATGCCGGAAATCTGAAGAATGTATTGTGCAAGGGCGGTGTAACCCGCGATAATAATGGCCGACTCAGCAAGCTTATCGGCACATTCCTGGACATTACTGCAAAGAAACAAATGGAGCGTTCCATCCACAACCAGAACCTGCGTTTCCGCGCGCTGGTGGAGAAAAGCTCCGACCTCATCATCCAAGTGGGATCAAATATGGTCATCACTTATTGCAGTCCAGCTGCAGAAGGAATGCTGGGTATGGACCCTGCAGAGATCACCGGAAAAAAAATTGACACCCTTGCATGGCCACAGGATCTAGGACGGCTGCAGGAAGAGCTATCCTCTCTGCTGGGAGAACCTGAAAAGCTTATAGTAACAGAATACCGTTGTAATAAAAAAGATGGCTCCTACCTGTGGGTGGAAGCCACTATTTCAAATCATCTTGGTGTGCAGGGTATTGAAAGCATAGTGATCAATCACAGGGATATTCACCAGAAGAAGGAAGTACAGGAGATGATGAAGGAATTGAACCAGGAACTTGAATCACGCGCCCGTGCGCTTTCCCTGTCCAATACTGAACTGGAAAGGTTCGCCTATGTAGCTTCGCACGATCTGCAGGAACCATTAAGGATGGTGAGCAGCTTTCTCGGTTTGCTGAAAAGAAAATACCAGGGCATTCTCGATGATAAAGGAAGGCAGTATATAGATATGGCCGTGGATGGTTCTGAAAGAATGAAACTGCTTATCAACGACCTGCTCGAATATTCAAGGGTGGGAAGGGAAAGAGAACAGCCGGGACTCGTTAACCTGAACGAGATCATAGACCAGGTAAAGGAAACGTATTCCCGCCTGATACAGGAAACCGGTGCAGTGATAGAGCATAGCCCTATACCGGTGATCAGGGCACGGAAGACCCATATGTCGCAGTTGCTTCAGAACCTGGTCGGGAATGCACTGAAGTACAGGAGTGAGGGTGCGCCCGTCATCAAAATAAGTTCCACCATTACCGGGAACTGCCAGCAGGTTATTGTTGAAGATAACGGCATAGGCATACCCGAAAAATATGCATCAGAGGTATTCAATATTTTTCACCGGCTCCATGGCAGGTCGGATTATGAAGGTACTGGTATAGGTCTTGCGATCTGTAAGAAGATCGTTGAAGTATACAATGGCTCGATCTCTGTTTCACCGGCAGAAGGGAGAGGAAGCAGGTTTATAATAACATTACCGGTCCATAAACAGGAGATAAATGCCTAACCAGAATCCATTGGATATTCTTATTATCGAGGATAACCCGGGCGATAGCCTGTTGCTGACCGAATACCTGGAACTTTCCGATATCATTATTGGAACCATAAGCGTGGTTACTGCGCTCAGCGAAGGCATGGAACATCTTTCGAAAAAGGATGCAGATATCGTATTGCTTGATCTTACTCTTCCCGACAGCACGGGCCTTGATACTTTCAACAGGTTGTACAGCATGTACCCGGTTGTGCCGGTCATCATCCTGACCGGTCTTGCCGATACCAGCCTTGCCCTGGATGCGATCAACAGCGGTGCCCAGGATTTTTTGGTGAAAGGTGATTTTGATGAGAAACTTCTTTCCAAGACAATTCTTTACAGCCTTGAACGGCAACGCATAGCCGAATCGCTGCGCATCAGCAATGAACGTTATAATCTTGTGGCCAAGGCCACGAACGATATGGTGTGGGACTGGGACCTGCAGCACAACCTGGTTTTCCGAAACCGTGAAGGATGGCTGAAGGTATTCGGCACTTCCGAAGGATTTGAAAAGGAGGACAGTGAAAGCTGGATGGAAAGGGTGCACCCGGAAGACCGGGAGCGGGTTGCGGAAAGGATCAACCGTATCATTAACGATCCTTCTATCGATCATTTTGAGATCACCTGCAGGATGAAGGCCGCTGAAGGATTCATCTACGTGATCGACCGGGGCTTTGCCATAAGGAATAATGCGGGAAAGGCAGTGAGGCTGATCGGGGCCACGCAGAACATCAATGAGCAGAAGTTAGCGGAGGCAGAGTTGCAAAAACTTTCACTCATAGTAAGGGAAACCCGCAACATCGTGATCCTGACAGATGCTGAGGGAAATATCACCTGGGTGAACAAGGCCTTTGAAGATATAACTGGTTATACCATGGAAGAGGTGCTCGGGAAGAATCCGCGGATCTTCCAGGGACAGGGAACCAGCCCCGTGGTAAAAAGATATATGCGGCAAAAGCTGAAGGCTGTTCAGCCTTTTGAATGCGATGTGCTGAATTATACCAAGCAGGGAAAGGAATACTGGATAAGGATGCAGTGTCAGCCCCAGTTCGATGATATAGGGAGACTGAAGGGATTCTTCGCGGTGCAAACCGATATAACACAACAGAAGGAGGTTGAACAGAACCTGGTGAATAGTGAAGAGAAATACCGGAACCTTTTCAATAATAATCCGTCATCCATTTTTATCTGGGATCCTCGTAACCTGAAGATCCTGGAAGTGAATGAAGCTACGGTTAAGGAGTATGGATATTCAAGGGAAGAGTTGCTGAATATGACCATGAAGGACCTGATCCCCGAGCATTCGGCTGGTAAGGAACTTGAGGCATTGGCAGGAGTGATACTGCAGGAAGAGAATTTCAGGACCAACGCCATTTCACAGCATATTACCAAGGATGGCAAAGAGAAATACATGGATATCACCTTGCAGGCGATCGATTATTATGGTCAGCCGGCCAGCCTAGCCATCATCACCAACATCACGGAGCAGATTGAACTGGAGATGGAACTTTCTGCCGAACGTGATAAGAAACAGCAGGAGATAACCGCCGCGGTGATCACCGCGCAGGAGCAGGAAAGGGAGCAGCTCGGCAAGGAACTGCATGATAATATCAACCAGATCCTCGCCACTACCAGGTTGTATATAGAATATTCATTAAGTAACGACGGTATGCGCGAGCAGTTAATGAATTCTGCCAAGGATTTCATTATGTCGGCCGTTGAGGAGATCCGGAAACTTTCAAAGACGCTTTTGCCGCCATCACTCGGCGAGGTGGGATTGCTGGTTGCGGTGGAGGAGCTGATAGAGAATGTAAAACGGATAAGTGCATTCGAGATTCACACAGAACTGGATATACTTGATGAATCGGTATTATCTGAGGAATTGAAGCTGACGGTATTCAGGATAATCCAGGAGCAGATCAATAATGTGATAAAACATGCGGAGGCAGAAAATGTATGGATTAAGATCAAGAAGCATAATAATCGTTTACTTATTTCCGTTAAGGATGATGGAAAGGGCTTTAATATGACCGACAGGTTCAATGGTGTTGGCTTAAAGAACATCAGCAGCAGGGCCGGGCTACACCACGGCACCATGCAAATGAACACCGCAGCAGGAAAAGGCTGCGAACTGAAGGTCGGTTTCAGCCTCTGAATCTGCCTATGAAAAAGATCCTGCTGGTCGATGACCACACCATTATCCGTTCAGGCCTGCGAATGATGCTGGCCTTTGATCTTCCCGGTGTACACTTTGATGAAGCTGCTGATGGCGACGCTGCCTGGGCGCTGGTTTCCACCAACGAATATGATGTTATTGTAATGGACATCAACATTCCCGGTACGGATACTTTTGCCCTGGTTGAAAGAATGATCAGGGATATACCTGCCGCGCGGATACTTATGTTCAGCATGAATGCGGAAAGCTTCTATGTTAAACGTTTTATGAAACTTGGAGTGAAGGGATACGTTCGAAAGGATGACCCTGCAGAAGAGATCCGTAATGCCGTGGTGGCCGTTATGAATAACAGGAAATATATCAGCCGGGCGCTTACAGAAAACCTTGCGGATGAAATGGTTTCCAATGCTCATACGAATCCTTTCGATTCATTATCGCCGCGCCAGGTCGAGATAGTGATGAAACTCATTGAAGGCAAGAAGATATCGGATATCTGCCAGGAACTCCAGCTTCACAGTTCCACTGTTAGTACGCAGAAGCTCAGGATATTTGAAAAGCTGAATGTTACCAACCTGGTTGACCTGTACGCTGTTTCCAAGATCCACCTCGGTCATAGTTAGCATTTTTGCATCCTTGCAGAAATGTTGTAATTTGACAATTCACCATTCTACACCCTATTTATGGCACTTACGCGTGCCCAAAAACGGATCACGCTGGTGTTCCTGCTTGCCGGCGTCAGCATTGCTTTCTTTGTTTCCGTCGCCTACCAGACCATGCGGTCTGCAACGGATGAAACCCGCAAAGTGAATATTGCCTTGCAAAGGCTGCTGGCAATTGAGAATCTTCTATTTAATATCCAGAGCATAGAATCATCGCAGCGCGGATATCTTATCACCGGCAACGAGGTTTTTTTGAGAGATCATCATATGGCCGTGGATGAACTGGATAAACGCATACAGGAGTTTTATGCCAACCGGAATTCACTTAATGACAGGCAGCATCTCGACAGCTTTGTTTCCCTTCTAAGGCAAAAGGTCATTTTCTCCAATACCCTTCTTGGCCTGCATGCCGCTCACCAGATAGATTCCGTTCAATATCATTTACGCGAAGGCCAGGGGCACACCATTATGAAACAGATACGGGACCTGAGCAGCCGTATCGAGGATTCCGACAGGCTCATACTTCGCGATTCCAACCGTGAAAGGCAAAAGGTGGGGGAGAGAAATGTGCTCATCTTCTTTGCCATGGCGGTCATCATTTACCTCCTCCTCTATTTCAATTACCGTATCATCAAAAGGGAAATGATGCATACGATCGTGAACGAGACCAGGTTGCAGGAGCATGATCTTCTTCTAAGCAATATAGTGGAACCCATAATGACGACTGACCTCAATTTCAGCGTTACACGCTGGAATAAGACCGTGGAGGAATTACTGGGCTATTCATTCGAAGAAGTGAAAGGAAAGGTTACTTATGAATTCCTTGACCCGGAATTCCCTGACAGCTCTGTTGAGGATTTACGCGAACAACTCTTTGGAACAGGGATCTGGGAAGGCGAGGTTTCGCTGCGCCATAAGGATGGCAGCAGGGTGTATATAATGTCGCGGGTAACACTTCTCAAAGACGCAAACGGAAACAGGATAGGGGCGATCAGCGTGTTGCGCGACATCACCTCACGGAAAAAACTGGAGCAACAACTTAAACAACTCACCGAACATCTTGAGGACCTGGTGCAGAAGAAAGTGGCGGAGCTTAATATGGTGTATGACAGGATCGCTGATTCAGTGATCGCGATCGACAATAACTGGAACTACACCTACATGAACCAGAAAGCGATGGAAACGCATAAGATCACCAACACCGAGGTGCTGGGAAAGAATATGCTTGAATTGTTCCCCAATTTGTTTGGGACGCCGCTTTATCATGGCATAAAGAAGGCGATGAGCACAAAGGAGGCTGTAAAACTGGAAGATTATTATTCAATCAACGGTGAATGGTTTGAAAGTATTATCTATCCTTCGGAAGACGGGGTTTCGATCTATTACCATGAGATCACTCAACGGAAGATCGCGGAACAGCAACTGGAAGCAGCTTATGAAGAACTGGACCGACATGCAAGGGAACTTGCCATAATAAATGAAAGGTTTCACCTGGTGGCCAAGGCAACCAATGATGCGATCTGGGATTATGACATGAAGCAAAACGTGGTTTGGGGGAATGCGGCATTCTCTGAATACTTCAACATCCCGGAAGGGCGCTCTGTTTCCTATGAAACCTTCCTGAGCCATCTTCATCCAGATGACCGAAACCGCATAGATGAGAACATGAAGATCGCGATTGCAAGAAAGGAGCATGGCATAAGAGAAGAATTTCGTTTCCTGTTCCACGATGGTTCTTTCAGGATCATTTCAGACCGCGCCTATATCATGTACGATGAGCATGGTTCACCTTACAGGATGCTTGGAGCAATGCAGGATATTACCGCGCAGAACGAAGCAAATTACCAGCTAAAGCAGGAGAAGGAACTTTTTGAAAATCTTGTCAACAGCCTCCCAGGTGTATTCTACCATTTTGATAACTCCGGGAAATACCTCAACTGGAACAAGAACCTTGAGCTGGTAACCGGTTATACTTCCGAAGAAGTAAGAACACTTTCACCCCTCGATTTCTATAAAGACGCAGAGAAAGAAATAGTGCTCGAAAAGATCAGAAGTGTGTTCTCTTCAAAAGGCTCGGACCAGGTGGAAGCAAATTTATTGCTGAAGAATGGAAAGACCATACCATACATCTTCACCGGGAAAATGGTAATTGTAAATGGAGAGGAGACTCTATTGGGAATTGGGCTTGATATATCGGAAAAGGTGAGGTCGCAGGAAGAGCTTGCAAGAAGCGAAGAGAAATACCGTACACTGATCGAACAGGCGTCGGATGGTATCCTGATAAGCGACAATAACGGCAAGTATATTTCGGTGAATACAAGCGCTGAACGTTTAAGCGGGTACTCCCGTGAAGCATTGCTTGATATGAGCATCCCTGACCTGTTTTTTAGTAATCCCGGTGAACCATTCAGCCCGGAGATCGACAAGCTGGCACGTGGCGCAGTGATCCGGGAGAACAGGTTCCTGAAACGTAAGGATGGAATTTTCATTCATGTAGAGATAAGTTATAAGTTATTGAAGGATGGACGCTTCCAGTGTATTGCCCGGGATATTACAGACAGGGTGATCGCAGAGCAGAAACTGAAGAAGTCGCATACCGAGCTGCGCCAGCTTGCAAGCCATCTTCAAACCATAAGGGAAGATGAACGAACCCACATGGCACGTGAGATCCACGACGAACTTGGCCAGCAGCTAACGGGGTTGAAAATGGATATGGCGTGGATAAAACGAAAGCTAGCGGATTCGCTACCCGAGGTAACGGCCAAAATAAATGAGACCAGCTTGCTGATAGATGATACTGTAAAAACGGTAAGAAGGTTATCGGCAAAACTGCGTCCAAGCATACTTGATGACCTTGGGATAATAGCAGCGATGGAGTGGCACAGCGAGGAATTCCAAAAGCGTTCCGGCATTGAAACACTGTTCACCACAAACTCTCCTGATCTTGTACTGCCAATGGCTTCAGCTACAGCAATATTCAGGATATACCAGGAAAGCCTAACCAATGTAAGCAGGCATGCAGACGCAACAAAAGTTGAAGCAAGTCTGATTGCCGAAAATGGGCAGGTGGTGCTAACGATCACTGATAACGGAAAAGGGTTTGATGTGGAAGAAGTAAATAAGAAAAAAACACTTGGTTTATTAGGGATGAAAGAACGAACTTTACTGTTAGGGGGTTCTTATGAGATTTCCGGTAACAGGAACATGGGAACTTCCGTGGTTATTCGCATCCCCGTCGTTTTGTAAAATAAAGAGATGATGAAAATCTTAATTGCAGACGACCACTCTGTGGTACGCAGAGGCTTAAGGCAGATCTTGCTTGAAGGGTTTCCAGGCTCCGAAATAAAGGAGGTGGGAGATGCGGAGGATATGGTAAAGCAAGTGATAAACGACACATGGGATGTTGTGATCAGCGATCTCAGCATGCCTGGCCGCACCGGTCTTGAAGCCCTCCAGCAGATCAAGCAGATAGAACCCAAGCTTCCCGTACTTATCCTGAGCATCCATCCCGAGGAGCAATACGCCCTGCGTGCCTTGCGTGCAGGCGCTTCCGGCTATCTCAGTAAGGATATGGCTCCCGACGAACTGGTAAATGCAGTTCAGCGCGTTATGATGGGCAAGAAATATATCACTGCCTCCATTGCAGAAAAGCTGGCTTCTTCATTCGATCAGGATTCAGACCGGCCTCCCCACGAATTATTATCAGACCGCGAATTCACCGTATTGAAAATGCTTGCCAAGGGCAAATCGGTTTCCGAGATCGCTGAGGCCATGTTCCTGAGCGTAACTACCGTGAGTACCTACCGCTCACGACTGCTTGCAAAAATGAATATGAAGAACAATGCAGATCTCACGCTGTATGCGGTGGAGAATAAGCTTATCTGAGTAGTAATAATTCTATCCGAACCTGATCAGCAAATACATCCCGAATGGTATGATGATCTACATAACCAGGAAATTACGTGCAGTAATTTGAGGTGTATTAATGCACGTTCCCGTTTCCATATTACTGGTTGATGATTCAGACCTTATTGCCAGCAGGGTTAGTGAATTATTCCATGGCCTTCCTGATTTCCGGCTGCTAACGGTAAAAGATATTGAATCGGCAAAGGCTGAACTTGGCTCGCTGAAACCAGACGTGGTCCTTCTTGATATATCACTTAACGGCTCCAACGGCATCGACCTTCTTAAATTCATAAATGAATCCGGAAATGGCATGCCTGTGATAATGCTTACAAACCAGGTAACACGCAAGCACCGTGAATTATGTATTCAATTAGGTTGTTATGCCTTCCTGGATAAGACAACTGAATTTGAAAAGATAATTCCTTTGGTAAGTGAATTGCTCTATCAACGGTAGATCTGGTTTACCGTTGATGCATATTTTTCCATGATGAACTTGCGCTTGAGTTTCAGCGTTGGAGTCAGCTCGCCTGTCTCGATCGTCCATTCATTTTCTACAAGTTCAAATTTCTTCACCTGTTCAACATGATTGAATTCCCTGTTGAATCCATCAATGATATGCCGGAAAAGCGACTTTACTTCATCGGAATCCAGCGCCCGGGCATAGGTATATTCCAGGCCTTTTTCATTCAGCCAGTTTTCAATCGCAGCTTTTGAAGGAACGATCAGTGCCCCAACAAATTTCTCATCTGCACCTACCACCATCACCTGTTCAATGAATATCGATTCCTTTAATTTGTTTTCGATAGGCTGGGGCGCTACATATTTCCCACCACTGGTTTTGAATAGTTCTTTCTTCCTGTCGGTGATCTTCAAAAATTTTCCTTCATCCATCACGCCGATATCCCCGGTATGCAGCCATCCGTCAATGATGGTTTCCGTGGTCAGGTCCGGTCTTTTATAGTAACCCATCATAACGCTTGGGCCTTTAACGCAGATCTCACCGTCTTCCATCAGTTTAACATCCTGTCCACCCAGTATTGGCCCAACGGTGCCGTATTTTGATCCGTCCTTACCTCTCCTGTTTACGCTGATCACCGGGCTGTTCTCTGTTGGGCCATAACCTTCATAGATGGGGATCTTCGCAGCATTGAAGATGCGGAGCAGTCTTACCTGGCAGGCAGCGCCCCCGGTGATGATATACTGTATGTTATTTCCCAGCGCCTCCCGCCATTTGCTGAATACAAGTTTGTTCGCTATAGCAAGCTGCATCCTGTAAAGTGGTCCCAGGTCTTCGCGGTTGCTGTACCGGTTACCGAGGTTTACTGACCAGAAAAAGAGTTTCTTCTTAAATCCTTTCAGGTCAGAACCCTTTGCAATGATCTTGTCGTACACTTTTTCAAGGAGCCTTGGAACGGTACAAAATACCATAGGCTTTACCTCCTTAAGGTTTTCACCAATGGTCTCCATGCTTTCTGCGTAATAAATGGAAATTCCGCTATAGATATAGATGTAGGAAACCATTCTTTCGAAAATATGATTCAGCGGAAGGAAACTCAGAGATCGTGCAGCAGGTGCTTCCTGGAAAGGGAAACTCTTTATGCTGTTCAGCACGTTGGAAACAATGTTCCGGTGGCTGAGCATTACTCCTTTTGGCTTACCTGTAGTTCCAGATGTATAGATAATGGTAGCACAATGATCAGCATTCACGGAATTACTATGCCGGATCCCATCCTCTACTTCGTATCCTGAAACATTCAGCAACTTATGCCAGTGAACGCAACCCGGCATATCGTCAAAGCTGTACACCTCTTTAAGAGAAGGGACGTTATTTTTAATGGAATCAACTTTCTCCCGGATATCCTCTCCACTGATGAACACGTATTTCACACCAGCATCATTAAAGATGAATTCCAGTTCGGAGGGGTTGGTAGTTGGATATACCGGGCAAATAATTGCGCCCGTCATTTGGCAGGCCATGTCCAGCATTAACCATTCAGGCCGGTTGCGGGAAATTATGGCAACCTTATCCTGGTTTTCCACCTGCATATCATTCCCGGCAACACCTAATTTCCTGAGGCCTGCAGCAAGCTTTTGGGTAAGCGAAAGGGTTTCCGCAGTACTGTACTTTCTCCAGTTGCCGTTTTCCTTTGCTGCCAACATATCATCTTTTGAAAACCTTTCCTGCTGGTAAACCAGGAAATCAAATAATCGCATAGTCTCTTTCATGTGCGCTGCAGTTGATGGTTCTAAGTTAAACAAAAATGCCATCCCCGGGGGAATGGCATTCCATCACAGCATTATATTATCACTTCTTTTTTGCAGTTAGGTTCAGCGCTATATTCACATCTTTTCTAATGAACCAGTCCTGCGGATTGTTAGGTCCTTTATAATTCATTCCCCACAGCGTGCGGTCAATATTAAAATCTGCTTTGGCAGAAATAGTCCTGTCATCGACAGTTATGGTTGCCGGGAAGGTTACATTTTTAGTACTGTCTTTCAGCGTAAGATTCCCGCTCACCACGTGTGTGCCTGCCGAATCAGATGTAGCTGGAGTTACGCTGGTGATCACGAATTTTGCAGAAGGGAACTTTGCCACATCAAAGAAATCCGGGCTTTTCAAGTGGCCTTCGAGTTTGCTCTTGCCATCGTTCTCGGTCAGGTCATGATTCACCAGCGAGGCTATGTCGATGGTGAAGTTACCGCCCGCAACATTATTTTCATTCACCACCAGTTCACCGGTAAGATTGAATGTTCCGGTATGGGAGCCTGTAGGTTTGCTCCCTTTCCATTGAAGGGTTGAGGTGGAATCAAGAGCATAAACTGTACCTGTTGTGTCTTTCACCTCGCGGGTATCAGAAACTTCTGCGGTGTCGCCAGAATTATTACAGGCCATAATGGTGAGCAAAGTTGTTGCTGCCAGGATGTACTTCATATTTGTATTGATTTATTATTTATAATATTCTCCTTCGGGAATGCGGAAGATCCTTGACCCGATAAACGATGTAAAGGCATTGTATTCTTCCGAATTGGCATTGATCCAGTTCTGAAAGTAGGAAAGGTTCTGCACAGAGCCGAAAAGCCACTGGTTATAGGCATTGAACATTCCTTCCTGCATTAACTGCCGGTGGTGACTGAATAACCTGGAGGGTTGCGGATTCTTCTGGCCGAACCATTCAAGTATGAACCTTGCCCTGATCATGGTGAGCGTTTCCGCACTGATACCTCTCGATGCCAGTGCGGCCTGCCTGTTCAAAGTCTCAATGAATTCACGTTCAAATTTCCTGGCATCTTTGGGAATCTCCATGTTTGGCGATGAAAAGAACTTCTTATAACTCTCCAGCAATATTTCTTTCATTTCCGGGGTCTTGCTGCCCTGTGGTTCCATGTTCACGAATATCTCTCCATAAATCAGGCTCCATACCTTGTTGGTAGACAAATAATAATACCGTGCAGCATTGTAATAATTCTTTGAGTAGGAAGGATCGGTCTCTATACCTTTCTCCCACTGCTTTATTGCGTCCAGGTCTTTCATTCCCCACAGCGTCTCACCAAGGTCGTTATACAAAGGGCCGCTGGTAGGAAACTTTTTTATGGCCTTTCGGTATAATTTTTCTGCATCCTTTGGCTGGTTAAGCGCCCGGTAGATATTTCCCGCAATAATGTACGACTGGTCATCAGCGTCATCCTTTTCCACTACGTTTTTGATAACCTCCAGCGCCCTGGTATGCTCATTCCTGAAATAATGTGCAAGAGCCAGGTCCTTCGAAAGAGCCCCATTGCCAGGTTCAATGGTAAGTGCGCGGTTAAGTATCAGGATGGCATTTGAATGATCTCCCTGTTTCATGAACAGCTTTGCATTTTCATGCATTTCCCGGACCGACTGGGCATTCATTTGAAGGGACAACAGGATCGTGGTAAGCAGGAAGATCAGCTTCATATTGAGGATTTAAAAAAGAGGCGCGGGCCTCTTTTGCTAAATTAATCAATTATGTGCGTTAATAAACCGTCCCGGAGCTTGGGCTCAAACCACGTACTCTTGGGAGGCATTACTTCACCACTGTCGGCAATATCAAATAATTGGGGAATACTTACCGGGTAGAAACTAACAGCGAGCGCCATCTCACCACTGTCAACTCTTTTTTCAAGTTCTTCAAGACCGCGTATTCCACCAACGAAATCTATCCTCTTATCAGTTCGCTGATCCTTAATTCCAAGGATGCTGTCAAAAAGATGTTCCTGGATTATGGTTGTATCAAGAACACCTATGGGATCATCTTTCCAGGTGCCTTCCTTAGAGTGAAGCCTGTACCACTTTTTATCGAGGTATAATCCGAATTCATGAAGGCTGGCTGGCTTAACACGGGAGCTCTCTTCGTTTACAGAGAAGTTTGCAGAAAGTTTTTCTATGATATCTGCAGCAGTGTGGCCGTTAAGATCTTTCACCACCCTGTTATAATCCATTATCTCCAGTTGATTGGAAGGGAATAGGGTTGTAAGGAAGTAAGATGCAGATGCCGGTGCATTTGCTCCAAGCCTTTCCCTGACCTTGGCAGCAGATGCTGCACGATGATGCCCGTCGGCAATATATGTAGCCGGCACCAGGGCCTTAAAGGAATTGGTAATGCTGTGAATGGTATCATCATCGCTTACGATCCAGATTGTATGCTGAACCTCATCGTCTGCAACAAAATCGTAAAGAGGGTTCTTTTCGCTGGTCCATTTGCTTACCAGTTCATCAATAACATTGATGTTCCTGTAAGCCAGGAAAACATTACCCGTTTGTGCGCGCGTGGTCAGGATATGATTGATCCTGTCTTCTTCTTTTTCCGGGCGGGTGAATTCATGTTTCTTTACCAGGCCGTTCTCATAATCATCAACAGATGAACCGCAGACGATCCCTGTCTGGCTTCTTCCTTTCCAGGTAAGGCGGTACAGGTAATAACATGGTTTGTTTTCCCTGAAGAGAATATTCCTGCTTATAAAGGCATTCAGGTTCTCCTTAGCTTTTTCATACACTTCCTTTGAATGGATGTCTGCACTTTCAGGAAGGTCAATTTCACTTTTGGTGATGTGCAGGAATGAATTTGGATTGCCTTGCGCCTCTACTTTAGCTTCTTTGCTGTTAAGTACATCATATGGGCGGGATGCGACTGTTTTCGCATGTTGTGCCTCAGGTCTGAGGGCTTTAAACGGAACTATACTAACCATAAATTTCAAAAAGGATTGTAAAGATAACAAAGAAGGGCTTCATCACCTCAGCGGGCCTCAAAGTCGCGCAGGGCCTGTACCAGCACCTCAACAGAGGAGACCGGCAGGGCATTATATACAGAAGCCCTGAAACCGCCGGAGAGCCTGTGGCCTTTAATGCCGGTTATACCGCGCTTGGCTGTGAAATCAAGGAAGTCCTTTTCAAGGGAATCATCATTCAATACAAAACTGATATTCATATTGCTCCTGTCTTCCGGAACCGATCGTGCCGTGAATAATGCATTACGGTCAATTTCATCATAGAGCATCCGGGATTTTATTTCGGCGGCTTCTTCCATTTTTGAAATTCCGCCATTCTTTTTTATCCACCGCAGGGTCAGCAGCGCCACATATACGGCAAATACCGGCGGCGTGTTCAGCAGGCTGTTCTCCCTTATATGGTTCGCATAATTCATGATGGCAGGAACCGGTCTTTTGATCTTTTCCAGGATGCCTCTCTTTACCACCACCAGGGTAACCCCTGCCGCACCGATATTCTTTTGTGCTCCTGCATAGATAAGGTCGAATTTGTTGAAATCGAGCCTTCGGCTCATTATATCACTGCTCATATCCGCAATAAGCGGCACGCTGCAATGCGGAATGGTCTTCCACTGGGTTCCGAAAATGGTATTATTGGTGGTGATGTGAAAATATTTTGCATCATTGGGAACTGCAAAATCCTTAGGTATGTATGAATAGTTTCTGTCGGCAGAACTGCAAACCACTTCAACCTTTCCGAACAACTTTGCTTCCTTAATGGCCTTACTGCTCCAAACACCCGTATCTGCATAAGCAGCTGTGTCTTTAACATCAAGCAGGTTCATGGGCACCTGCATGAATTGGGTGGTGGCACCCCCATGAAGGAAAAGCACTTCATGCTCTTCATCCAGGAGCATTAATTCACGTACAAGGTTCCGGGCTTCTTCCATAATACCTGTAAAGACAGTGCTTCGGTGACCCGTTTCAAGAATGGATAAACCGGTATTCCCTAATTCATGAATGGCCTGGGATGCCTGTTCATAAACTTCCTGGGGAAGAACTGAAGGCCCGGAATTGAAATTGTGTAACACACTTTTTGAATTGAGCGCAAATGTAAGATTTCCTTATTCTTCATCGCGGCCAATCATTTTGCCGCCACTATTCCATTTTAGATTCAGTTCTTCAAATTCCTTTAATTCAGTTTCAGAGAAATTGCCTGATGTAAGGGATTTCAGGTCGGGCTGGCCTGCATTCACCCATGCGGTATACCAGAAGGAGGCGATAGTATGAATTGCCTGGCGCATCCTTCTTTCGATCATACCATCAAGTTTTTTGTTGAAGGCTTTCGTAAAAGCACTGGAATACTGTCGTATAACAACACCATTCCTTTCTTCGAATGCATATTTCTGGTCGGCAGGAAATTCAGCAGTGAGTTCCCTTTCCATGGTTAGTACACTATCGGCCGCCGCAGCACTTTCCATGAACCTTGCCCAGATATAACTTTCAGGGTCTTCAATATAATTTGCTTTGCCTATAATGAAATCAAATTCTTTCTCTGCAAGCAACTCAGGAACCCTGCTTTCCCAAAAACCATGTATTCCTTTTTGATTGGTGTATTGCCCGTTATGATTGCTGCTGGCATGCAGTGGAACATGGGCATCGGAAATATAATGGCCTATCTCTGCACTGTTCTTCAATATCCTGCTGAAGTTGCGGTCCCTGAAAGACGCTGTAAGCCTGCGCTGCATCACCATCACATGCCACGGCACTATGCCATGTGCCATGATGGTATCGATACCGAATTTAGCAACAGCAGAATCATAATTGCGCGGAAGTTCAGGATAGGGATACTGGCCGTACCTGTCTATGTCTAGATAATGCCTTGGTCCTTCTTCTGGTACGGCATACCTTCTTTTGTCGGGATCTACAGAATGTTCTGAAAGAAAACTGATGTTCTTTTTAAAGAGAGGCATCATTTGCGGCGGCAGAAGGAAAACAGCCATATAATTGATCTGCCGGTGGGCATAAAAGCCCCAGCAGAAACATTCAAAGGATAAAAGGACCAATACCGATAATAAAGCGCCACGTCTCATCTTATAAATGTACAGATTTTACATTACGGGATTCTTGGCAGGATCTTCTTCCACTTCGGTAACCCCGCCGCTTACTGCAAACTTCATTGTTTGGGTGCTGCTGATATGGGTTATTGGCTTTACCCTCGATTTGGGGATGATGTAAACATTTCCTGCCACTGAATAGGCCATGGGGATATATACTGCCACGTAATCTTCCAGGCCGAAATCAGACATGCTGTCCCTGGTTATGAACCCCAGCCGCCACACATTATTGTCATCAACATTCGCCAATACGTTCTGCGTGAATTTCTTTTTATCACCTGCAAAAGCTTCAAAAAAGTCGCGGGTGGTGGAATAAATATGCTTTATCCCGGGCGCACGCTGCATGAATTTATCCATGAAACTCAATATTCTCCCGGTAATAAAGAAAGAGCTGAAATACCCGATGGCTATAAGAGCTATGATCACAATAATGAATCCCAGGCCATAATTCTGTACCGTAACATTTCCTTCGGCATCCTTATGCGTAAAGATGGGCACCCAACTGTCAACTGTGGTTATGATGAACAGGATTGCATAGAAGGTGATCGCCACGGGACCCAGCACTAACAGTCCCTGGAGGAAATACTGTAACAGCCTGCGATACTTAACTTTTCTCATTGATACGAATTTGCGGTAAAGGTAGAGTAGTTAATCAGTTCGTGGGTTCATTAGTTCAATGGTTGAATTTAAACAGCACTGCCATATATACCATTCATACATATATATATCACGCTCATCAATAAAAGAGTAATTTTTTTTGATGGAAACGCACGTTACGCTAAAAGTTTCCATAGTTTTGCGCCTCCTATGAGTGATACTGAAATAAAAGACAGGATTAGGCAGGCGGCCGACGCATTATTGATGCAATATGGCATCAGGAGTGTGAGCATGGATGACCTGGCGGCGAACCTGGGAATGAGTAAGAAAACCATCTACCAATACTTTAAGGATAAGGAAGAACTGGTGGATGCCGTGGTTGCAGCAAAGCTGACGGAAAACCAGTGTACCTGCACCGCAGACAAAGCCCGGTCAGATAATGCTATTCATGAAATATTCCTGGCCAGGGAAATGGTGGCGGAAATGATGAAATGCATGAATCCCTCCATTCTTTTCGACCTGCAGAAATATCACCCGGCGGTGTATGAACGATTCAGGTGGCATAAGAATGAATTCCTGCTGCAGGCGATGCGTGAAAACCTGAAGCGGGGCATCAGTGAAGGGCTATTCCGCGAAGATATCAATGTAGAAGTGATAGCGCGGTTCCGTGTAGAAAGTGTTTTCATACTGTTCAATCCTGAATTCATTCAGCAGCTGGATATCAGCCTGATGGAGGCCCAGAAAGAAGTTATCATTCATTATGTATTCGGCATCGTAACACCGAAAGGTTACAAATTGGTTCAAAAATATTTGTCAGCGGAAAAATTAAAATAAAGAACGTGAAGACCAGATCAATCATAACATTACTTATAGCAACAACGCTGCTGCAGGGGGAGGTCCTTGCCCAGGCTGTAAATGAGCTTACCGTGAACCAGGCTGTTGATTATGCCATGAAAAATTCTGTTCAGGTAAGGAATGCTCTTGTAGATATCAGGTTACAGCAGACGCAGAACAGGGAAATAACTTCTGCGGCCCTGCCACAGATCTCCGGGAATGCAACCACGACCCGGTATTTCGATATACCCACCCAGCTTATTCCCAACTTTATCGGGCCTGCCACATACCAGGTGCTGATAGATGAAGGGGTGACTAACGGCAGTGGTAACCCGATCACGATGCCATCCCAGGGGTTTGGCATGTTACCTTTCCAGTTCGGCACCAAATGGACTGCCAATGCAGGAATAGATCTTTCTCAGCTGCTGTTCGATGGCCAGGTGTTTGTAGGCCTGCAGGCCAGGAATGCAGCAATGCAGTTCAGCAGGCTCCAGGCAGATGTTACCAAAGAGCAGATAAAAGCTAATGTTCAGAAAATTTATTACCAGCTGGTAGTTGGCAGGCAACAAATGACATCTATTGATGCAAACATCGACCGGTTTGAAAAATTATTGCGCGATACCAGGGAGATCTACAACCAGGGGTTCGCAGAACGCCTTGATGTTGATAAAGTGAGTGTTCAATTGGGAAACCTTCGTACCGAGAAAGTGAAGCTGCAGAATCAACTGGATGCAGGTAATGCCGGTTTGAAGTTCCTGCTGAATATGCCGCAGAACGAGATACTTGTACTTACTGATTCTATCAGTGAAGAAACGATCAAGTCTGATCTTCTGGATACAGCATATAATTATTCAGACAGGAAGGAATACCAGTTACTGGAGTCTGCGTTACGACTTAATAAGTACAATATCAAAAGACACAGGCTAAGCTACCTTCCTACGGTTGCATTCTTTGCTAATTATGGAAAGAATGCCCAGCGCGATGAATTTGATTTCTTCGGGAAAGGCGACTGGTTCACCACATCGTTGGTAGGATTGCGTATCAATATTCCAATATTCGATGGTTTTGCAAAGCGGGCGAGGATAACTACAGCAAAGCTCCAGCTTGAAAAAACGCAAAACAATCTTGAACAACTAAGGGGAAGCATTGATAATGATGTTGCACGTTCAAGGCTGAATATTCTTTCTGCGGTAGCTACAATGGATAACCAGCGCATGAACATGAAGCTTGCAGAAGAAGTATACAATACCACCAGGAAAAAGTATGAACAGGGGCTCGGCAGCAACCAGGAGATCTACAATGCCCAGGCTGAATTGAAGGTGGCACAGAATAACTATTACAGCGCATTATATGATGCGATCATTGCCCGCATCGATTTCCTGCAGGCGATCGGAAAACTTTAATTACAGTAACAATTATATAAATGAGAAATTTTATCATCACACTATCTCTTCTCGTACTTGTTTCTTCCTGCTCAGACAGTGTTAAGGAAACCAATTCAAAAGTGACGGAAAAGAGAACGAAGCTGGAAAAGCTAAAGAAGGACAAACTGAAAACCGAGGATGAGATCGCAAAGCTGGAAGCAGAACTGGCGCAACTTGATCCTAACAGTGTTACCTCATCAAAGATGAAGCTGGTTGGTGTAATGCCTGTTTCGAAGGGAAGCTTCGAACATTATATTGATCTCCAGGCTAAGGTTGATGCGGAGAACATATCCTATATATCTCCGCGGGGAATGGGCGGGCAGGTAAGAGCAGTTTATGTAAAAGAAGGACAACAGGTTAAAAAAGGCCAACTTCTGCTCAAGCTAGATGATGCCATTCTTCAGCAACAGGTAGTGGCCGCCCGTCAACAACTGAACGGCATCCGCACCCAGCTCAATTATGCAAAGAGTATCTACGAAAGGCAGAAGAATCTCTGGGACCAGGGTATTGGTACAGAAGTGCAGCTGATCACAGCCCGCACAAATGTTGAATCGCTCGAAAACCAGTTGAAAGCTGCCAACGAACAGGTTCAGGTTGCAGTGGAGCAACTTAAAACAACTAATGTGTATGCTGATGTGAGCGGTGTGGCAGATGTGGTGAATATCCGCGTGGGAGAAACGTTCACCGGAATGACGGCTACAGGTCCACAGATCAAGATCGTAAACACTTCCAGCCTTAAGATCGTTGCGAATGTTCCGGAGAATTACGTATCCCGCATTAAGACCGGAAGCAAGGTGGTTGCCGAGATCCCGGATGCAGGAAGAAGGTTCAATACTTCGATAAGTCTTTTAAGCCAGTCAGTGGATCCTACACAACGCGGCTTCGTTGCGGAAGCCAGGATACCGTCAGATGGGTCGCTTAAACCTAACCAGACTGCCATTATGCGCATACTTGATTATTCAAAACCTGAGGCTGTTGTTATTTCAGTAAACACAGTGCAGACAGACGAAAGCGGGAAATACGTTTATGTTATGGCTAAGGAAAACAACAACAGGGTAGTGGCGCGTAAAAGATCTGTAACCATCGGCGAAGTTTATAATGGAATGGTGGAGATCGTAAGTGGATTGAACGGAGGTGAATTACTCATTTCAGAAGGATACCAGGATCTGTACGATGGACAACTGGTTACAGACAAGGTTAATTAATTAAAGAAGACATTTATGAATTTTGCTGAAGGATTTACCAAAAAGTTCAAGGAATTCAAACCCACCAGCTGGGCAATTGATAACCGGACTGCCATATATATAATAGCCATTATTATTTCAGTGTATGGACTCATGAAGTTCAATACGCTGCCTAAGGAACAGTTCCCTGATATTGTTGTTCCAACCATCAGTATATCCACGGTGTATGTCGGGAATTCTCCTAAGGACATAGAGAATCTTGTTACCAGGCCCATAGAAAAACAACTGAAAGGGATCAGTGGTGCGAAAGTGAACAAGATCACCAGTACCTCGCAAACCGATTTCAGTCTTATTATCGTTGAATTTGATACGGATGTAAAGACAGACCTTGCCAAGCAGAAGGTAAAAGATGCGATCGACCGCGCACAGTCAGACCTGCCGAATGATCTTACCTCCCAGCCCGACGTGCAGGAATTTGCATTCAGCGAAATGCCGATCATGTTCGTGAACGTTAGCGGTAACTACGATGGGATCAAGTTGAAAGAGTACGCCGATAAACTACAGGACAGGTTCGAAGAACTTCCGGAAATAACCCGTGCCGAGATTGTAGGCGCTCCCGAAAGAGAGATACAGGTGAATGTGGATCCATATAAGATGCAGAGCGCTCGTATTAGCTTCACGGATATAGAATCTGCGATAGCCCGTGAGAACATTGATATCACTGGGGGGTTGATAGAGATGGGGGACATGGACCGTACACTAAAGGTGAAGGGCCAGTTCACCAGCGCCCTCGACATGCAGAATATTATTGTAAGAAGCAGCACCCAGGGTGCAACAGTATACCTCAAAGACATTGCGGATATAAAGGATACCATTAAGGAAAAGGAAAGCTATGCACGGCTCGATGGCCAGAATGTAGTTACCCTCAACATCATTAAAAGGGCAGGCGAGAACCTTATTGATGCTGCAACAAATATCAAGCAGATCGTAAAAGATATGCAGGACAACGAGGAGTTGCCGCGGGATCTTAAGGTAGTGATAACCGGGGACCAAAGTAAAGCCACTGCCACATCATTTCATGAGCTCGTTAACACGATCGTGATCGGTTTCATACTGGTGATGCTCATCCTGATGTTCTTCATGGGGGTTACAAATGCCTTCTTTGTGGCGCTCAGTGTTCCCCTTAGTGTATTCGTCGCATTCCTGTTTTTGCCTGTTGCAGATTTCATTATAGGCACACCGGTCACACTGAACTTTATTGTACTGTTCGCCCTACTTTTTGGATTAGGAATAATTGTGGATGATGCGATCGTGGTAATTGAGAACACGCACAGGATTTATAGTAACGGCAAGGTCCCGATAGTCCGGAGTGCCAAAGAGGCGGCCGGTGAGGTATTTATCCCTGTGCTTGCGGGAACAGCAACAACTCTTGCTCCATTCTTCCCGTTGTTATTCTGGAAAGGGATCATTGGCAAGTTCATGATCTACCTGCCGGTGATGCTGATCCTGACGCTCGCAGCATCGCTTATCGTTGCATTCATCTTCAACCCGGTATTTGCAGTAAGCTTTATGAAGCCTGAGGGTCGGGAGTTTGAAGATGCGAAATCGAATATTTTCAGAAAGTGGTGGTTCTGGGCTGCAATAATTTTTGGAGGTTTATTCCATCTTGCAGGATGGCATGGCTTTGCAAACTTCCTGTGGTTCATGGCGCTTCTTGCGGTGCTTAACAGGTACTTGTTCCGCGATATCATTCACAATTTCCAGCACAAAGTGCTGCCCTATCTCATGAACAGCTATGAAAAGCTGTTGCGCTGGGTGCTAAAGGGATACAGGCCTGTGATCATGCTTGTGTCGTTATTCTTCCTCTTCCCGCTGTCGCTGATAATGCTGATGGCCCGCGGAAATAAATCAACCTTCTTCCCCAGTGGTGATCCGAACTTCATTTATGTATACCTGAAGATGCCGCAGGGAACGGATATAAAAACAACAGATAGTGTGACAGCTATTTTGGAAAAGCGTGTTTACAAGATCCTTGAAAAAGAGAAGCCCGGTCAGCCAGGCAGTATCGTAGAGTCGATAATAACCAATGTTGCAAACAGCGCCAACAACCCAAGGGATAATAACAGGAGTGTTCGTCCTAACCTTGGACGAATCCAGGTTTCCTTTGTGGAATATGAAAAAAGAGATGGTAAGGAAACCGGGCCATACCTCGATTCCATTCGCGCGCACATGGGCGGTATCCCTGGTGCAAGCATAGAGGTAGCACAGGAAGAAGGTGGACCTCCAACGGATCCTCCGGTGAATATCGAGGTGTCCGGCGATAGCTTTGAAGAGATAGCGAAGGTAGCCACAGACCTGAAGAATTACCTTGATACAAAAAATGTGAATGGTATCGAGAACCTGAGACTGGATGTAGATCTGAACAGCCCTGAGATATCCATAAACATAGATCGTGAAAAGGCAATGATGGAAGGGCTCACTACAGCCCAGATCGGTATGGAAGTACGTACCGCAGTGTTTGGTAAGGAAGTGAGTAAACTGAAAGATGGTGAAGATGAATATAAGATCCAGCTGAGGTATTCAGAGCTTAACAGGAATAACATCACCGACATCATGAACATGAGGATCACCTTCATGGATATGAATACAATGAGGGTGAAGTCGGTACCGTTAAGCTCAGTGGCAACAGTGGATTACACCAATGCCAGTGGAGCGATACAACGTAAGAATGTAAAACGGACCATACAATTGCAGTCGAATGTGCTTGATCCATCTATGGTAACAGGAGTGAATAAGGAGCTGACAGGACTGATAGCAGATTTCAGGACGAAGAACAAAGTACCGGCAGGAGTTACGATCAAACAAACTGGCCAGGGTGAGCAGGAGCAGGAAACCTCGGCATTCCTTGGTACTGCGCTTATGATCTCATTAGGATTGATCTTCCTTATCCTGGTATTGCAGTTCAATTCACTAAGCAAGCCTTTCATTGTATTGACAGAAATATTCTTCTCGATAATAGGTGTGTTCATCGGGTATGCGTTGACGGGTATGACCATCGCGACCATCATGCTTGGAGTGGGCATTGTGGGTCTTGCAGGTATCGTTATCAAAAATGGTATCCTTCTGATTGAATTCACAGATGAGCTGAGGGGAAGAGGGGTACGCACTAGGGAAGCGACTATTCAGGCAGGACGCATCAGGATCATCCCGGTGCTGCTTACCGCCATTGCCACCATTCTTGGATTGTTGCCCCTGGCAGTAGGTTTCAATATTGATTTTGCTTCATTCTTCAATACACTGAATCCAAGAATATTCTTCGGTGGAGACAGTGTTGTATTCTGGGGACCGTTGAGCTGGACGATCATTTTCGGTTTGATCTTCGCTTTCTTCCTTACGCTTATGATGGTGCCAAGCATGTACCTCATTTCAGAAAGGCTGCGCAGGCCCATGGAGAAATTCTATGGAACAAAGTACGTGGCGCTGTTCGGATTCACAGGGCCGCTGTTCTTCCTCTTCGTAGGTATAATGTACCTTGGTCGCAGGCTGCAGGGTAAGAAAGTGTGGAATGGATTATTAGCTGATCATCCTTCAAAAAAGAAATAATGAGAACCAACCACGAAATTGATTACAGGATCTATGGCGAAGAACTCCAGTTTGTAGAGATCGAACTCGATCCAAATGAAACCGCAATTGCTGAAGCAGGCAGTTTCCTGATGATGGACCAAGGGGTCCAGATGCAGACCATCTTTGGCGATGGAAGCCAGCAGCAGCAATCGGGGATTCTGGGCAAACTTATGAGCGCAGGTAAGCGGCTGTTGACGGGGGAAAGTCTCTTCATGACCGCCTTCACCAATACAGCTCATGGGAAGCTTCGTGTTTCTTTTGCCGCACCATATACAGGTAAGATTATCCCACTCGACCTTTCGCAGTATAACGGGAAGATCATCGCGCAAAAAGACGCTTTCCTGTGTGCAGCGAAAGGAGTGAGTGTAGGCATAGCACTGCAGCGCCGCCTGGGAACCGGCATCTTTGGCGGTGAAGGATTCATAATGCAGAAACTGGAAGGCGACGGAATGTGCTTTGTGCATGCAGGGGGTTATGTAATAGAAAAAACCCTTCAGCCTGGTGAGGTATTAAAAGTTGATACAGGCTGTGTAGTTGCCTATACCCAGGAAGTTGACTTTGATATTGAATTCGTGAAAGGGATAAGGAACTTTGTATTTGGTGGCGAAGGACTGTTCTTCGCACGTTTGTCTGGTCCGGGGAAGGTATGGATACAGTCACTGCCTATCAGCCGTCTTGCGGGAAAAATGCTTTCTTATGGTACAGTGAACCGTAAAGAAGAAGGCAGCATCCTTGGAGGAATCGGAAACCTTCTGGATGGAAGGGAATAAGTTGGTTACATAGTTTGGTGTGAACACGCCCATAATAGAAAGAGGCTGTACATTGTACAGCCTCTTTCTTATTGGAAAGAATATTTTTAATCTCTTCCTGAGATTTTTCCAAGGAGTCGAAGGATCTCAATATATAACCAAACGATGGTAACAAGTAAACCAAAGGCGCCGAACCATTCCATATATTTTGGTGCTCCCATTTCTGAACCTCTTTCGATCATATCAAAATCGAGCAGGAGATTAAGCGCTGCAATGGTTACAACGAAAAGAGAGAAGCCTATACCCAGCCAGCTACCTTCATGCAGGAAAGGCATATTGTCGAAACCGAACATCCTTAACACCCAAACAAGCAGATAGAATAAGGCAATACCAACTGTTGCACTGATAATGATGGAACGGAACTTATCTGTAACCCGTATTATACGGAAGCTGTACAAAAGATACATACCAACGGCTACAGCGAGCGTGAGTCCAACGGCATTTATAACAATATTAGGGGCCTGTTCAGCAAAAGCATAATTGAACATCGCTGAAATTGCACCTATAAATAATCCTTCGAGCAAGGCATACAGCGGGGCGAGGAAAGGCGCCCATTTCTGCTTAAAACAAATTACGATAGCCAGGATAAGTCCCCCGATAGCGCCGGTAAGTATAAGAGGCATCACATTTCCGCCTTCTGCATATTCTTTCCAGGAGTAATAGGACGTTCCAAGTACCATCAGCATCAGGAAGCCGAACTTATTGATCGTTCCCCTGATGGTCATGGTATCCCCTCCCTGGGCAACAACATCATCCAGTACTGTTTCGCGTAGTCTTTTTTCAGAAAGGGCAGGGTTGCCGGATTTAAATAGGGCCATATTCAAAAGTTTTATTCATAAATATAAGAACTTCCCGGATGAGCTGGCAGGAAGCAGCAAACTTTTGAGGTATCATTATGATCTGCTCAACTCTAATATCTTTGCCGGATGGAAAAACTGAATGAGAGGCTGGCTGGTTACCTGAAGCAATTGCAGGAAACAGAAGTTACCGACGCAGGCCAACTGGAAGCTTTCCGGATACTGTGGCTTGGAACCAAGGGATTGGTAAAAGATCTTATGAGTGAAATGAAGCACGTATCCCCAGAAAATAAACGTGCGGCGGGGCAACTGCTGAATGAATTCAAGCAACGCGTTGAAGAGCAATATTCTACATATTCTCTAAAATTCTCTTCAGCCAAACAAAAAGATGAGATCGTCGATATCACTCTTCCCGGGTACAGCACTCCGGCCGGCGCGCGTCATCCAATCTCCATTGTCTATAACCAGATTGTTTCCATCTTTGAACGGCTGGGTTTTTCCGTGGCTGAGGGCCCCGAGATCGAAGACGACTGGCATAATTTCACCGCCCTTAATCTTCCTGAGAATCATCCTGCGCGCGACATGCAGGACACATTCTATATAAGTAATAACCCCGACTGGCTTCTACGTACGCATACCAGCAGTGTCCAGATCCGGGAAATGGAAAAAGGTTCACTCCCGCTAAGGATCATTTGCCCGGGCAGGGTTTATCGAAATGAAACCATCAGCGCCAGGGCACATTGCTTCTTTCACCAGGTAGAAGGATTATACATTGCAGAAGAGGTTTCGTTTGCCGATCTTAAACAAACGCTTTACTTTTTTGTAAAGGAAATGTTCGGGCAGGATGTGAAGATCAGGTTCAGGCCGAGCTATTTCCCATTCACAGAACCGAGTGCTGAAATGGATATCTCCTGCCTGCTCTGCCATGGTGAAGGCTGCAATGTATGTAAGAAGACCGGCTGGGTAGAGATCCTCGGTTGCGGAATGGTTCACCCGGCGGTGCTTTCCAATTGCAATATTGATCCTGGTGTGTATTCCGGTTTTGCATTCGGCATGGGAATAGAACGTATTACGATGCTTAAATATGGTATTAAGGACCTGCGATTATTCAGCGAAAATGATCTCCGCTTCCTGAAGCAATTTTCTTCAACGGTGTAGCGGGAATTCCCCATCAAACAGGGCATTGGTTCCGCTTTCATTTTCAAATCCAGTACTGGACTGCATCCTCCTTTGGCATCAAAATTGAAAAATCCTGTAGCTCAAACACCCCTGAATGAAAAGAGCTGCGCTGATTTTTGACATAATCCTTATCATTCTGCTATTTGCTTCCTGTGCTACCTCAAAACAGGCTCGTCAATATCGCCAAACGGTTGATGGCTCATGGCAATTGAAATCTGTGACTTCTGAAGGAATAACCGGGACAGTCAGGACCATGCTTTTCAATGAGGCAGACCTTAATTGTTTTGTCGGCAGTAACTGGGAGTTTTCCAATCATAACAGCCTGGGGTCTTATTCCATTTCCTCTAATACAGGAACCTGCCCTGCACTTAAAAGAAATATCCGGTGGTCAGTTTATGAGTCCGCGGCTGATGAGCCGAAATTGCTTCAATTTAAGCGGGTAGATGATAAATACAAGGAGATCGACGATAATAGTGCCGGTTTCAGGTTCACCATACTTGAACTGGATAACACCCAGATGAAACTTAGATCGGATATAACTTTCGAAGGAAAACCTTCGGCTTTCATATACAATTTTGTAAGGCTATAATTACCTCTGATGAAAATTAATAAAAACATTTTAATGATCCCCGCGCTGGCGCTTCTACTCGCATCCTGCGACAGCACGAGAAGGATGAGTAAACAGGACAAGGGTGTGGCCGCAGGGGTTATTGTTGGTGGTGTGGTTGGCGGCGTTATTGGAAATAATACGGGCAAGGGCAACACTGCAGCGGGCGTAATAATCGGCGCTGCAGTTGGCGGTGTTGCAGGCGGCATTATAGGAGCAAAAATGGACCGCCAGGCTGAACGCATCAAAACCGAGATCCCCGGTGCTACAGTGGAAAGAATAGGTGAGGGTATTGATGTAACATTTGATGACAATGCTGATGGCACTAAGGGCGGTATTTATTTCGCGACAAATAAATATGACCTTAACCAGAACTCAATAAACGCACTTCAGAAACTGGTGAAGATCTTCAGTGAATATCCTGATACTGATATATTGGTTGAAGGACATACGGATGATGTGGGTACTGACTCTTATAACCTTGGTTTGTCTCAAAGAAGGGCGGAAGCTGTGGGGAATTACCTGAGAAATGCAGGCGTAAGTGCCAACAGGCTGATGATACGCTGGTACGGTGAAACAAAGCCAAGGGTTGAAAATACCTCCGATGAAAACAGGGCCCTGAACAGGAGGGTGCAGATCATTATCACTGCCAATGAAAAAATGAAGGAAGAAGCTAAGAAGGAAGCCGGCGAGTAGTCTCTTTAAAGTATTAAGCTGCTGTGTGATCATTTTCATTTTCGGGAACAGGTTTCTGTTCATTAGAAAAGAAAACTTTAAATCGCACAGCAGTTTTATTTTTGCCTGATGGTAAAAACAATCGTAGTTGCCGGTGCGGGCACAATGGGATCAGGAATAGCCTTTGCCGCCGCAAGAAGCGGGTATGAGGTGATCCTGTTTGAAAGGTCTTCCGAAGTGCTTGAAAAAGCCAGGAAATTCTTCGGTGATTCCCTTACTTTTCTGCTGAATAAGCAAAAGATCTCTGAAGAGGACAAGATCAATACCCTTAACGCTGTAAGCTTCACCACCTCAATCAGCGATTGTAAATGT
This sequence comes from Bacteroidota bacterium, assembly GCA_023417815.1. Lineage (GTDB taxonomy): Bacteria > Bacteroidota > Bacteroidia > Chitinophagales > Chitinophagaceae > Ferruginibacter. Next base: position 186,967 of record JAEZEI010000052.1, read on the forward strand.
GATATGGTTATTGAAGCCATCATTGAATCCATTCCGGCTAAACAAGATCTTTTCCACCAGCTCGCTGAGATCAATTCAGACAAAACCATATTCGCTTCCAACACGTCCTCCTTATCGATCAGTAAAATACAGTCAGGAATTTCATTTCCTGGAAGAGTTGTAGGAATGCACTTTTTTAATCCCGCGCATGTAATGAAACTTGTTGAGGTGGTGAAAGGAGAGCAAACAAGCAATGATGTTGCAGAGGAGGTGATAAGTATATGCAAGACCATGGGGAAGGTCCCTGTCTTTTGCCAGGATTCTCCCGGGTTTATAGTGAACCGTGTTGCAAGGCATTATTATCTTGAGGCAATGCGTATAGCGGAAGCAGGCGTAGCAGAGATAAATGACATTGATGATGCAATGGAAAATGCCGGATTCAAAATGGGGCCTTTCCGGTTGATGGATCTTATAGGGATGGATATAAACCTTTCCGTATCCGAATCACTCTATGCAGCATTTAATGAGCTTCCACGCTTTGAACCCAATATTCTTCAGCGTAATAAAGTAGCCGCAGGTGAACTCGGGAGAAAAACAGGTAAAGGTTTTTATGATTATTCAACCAATAAGGAGAAATGATCGCTGTTACAGGTAGCGCGGGCCTTCTGGGATCCGAGATAGTAAGGCAACTTACGTCTTCGGGCAAAAAGGTGCGCGCGATCTTCAATAATAATCCCCCTGTCATCGAGTCTCCCCTGGTTGAACCTTTTAACTGTAACATCCTGGATGTAATAACACTGGACGAGGCTTTGAAAGATGTTGAACAGGTTTACCATTGTGCGGCGCTTGTTTCTTTCAAAGGAAATGATGCCCGTTCTTTATACAGCATAAATGTAGAAGGTACATCCAATGTGGTGAATGCTTCGCTGAATAACCAGGTAGGGAAATTCCTTTATGTGAGTTCGGTCGCTGCTCTTGGCAGGGTAAATGATGCTGTGGTATCCGAAGCCTCGCCCTGGGATGAAAAGGTGCGGTCAAGTAATTATGCGCGGAGTAAATACCTGGCCGAGATGGAGGTATGGAGAGCATCCGCAGAAGGTCTTGATACAGCTATAATTAATCCGTCTATTATCCTGGGTACCGGCGACTGGTCAAAAGGGTCCACCGCTATCTTCAGATCGGTATTCAACGAATTCCCATGGTATACAGAAGGCGAGTCGGGTTTTGTTGATGTGCGGGATGTTGCCCGTGCAGCGATCACTTTAATGGGAAGTGATGTAAACCGTGAGAGATTCATCATAAACGGAGTTAACATGTCTTACCATAAATTATTTTCCCTTGTGGCAGCGTGTTTCAATAAAAAAGAACCCAAACGCAAAGTGAGTCCCTTCCTTGCTTCTTTGGTATGGAGATACGAAAAGTTGAGAAGCCTGGTGACGCGGCGCGAGCCACTTGTGACCCGTGAAACCGCTCGTTCCGCAATGGCAAAGGTGAAATATGATAATTCAAAATTCCTGGCGGCCTTTCCTCACTTTAACTATACACCCATCGAAGAAACCGTTGAACATATATGTAAGATATTGCAACATAAGGTTAACAACGAGTAATGTATTTTCGCTAAACAGATCCATTCCAATGAAGTATCTTTTTTCTGCCATGTTCATTCTGGCATTTAACCTCACTGCATTTTGCCAATACACAGCTTTAACCGGGAACGTAACTGATGCCTCGGGTAATCCACTCCAGGGCGCTTCAGTGTTTGCGCAGAACACTACGATCGGTACAGCTACTGATGCGAGTGGTAATTTTAAGATCTGGCTCCCTGCAGGAGGGCACGATCTTGTGATCTCCTTCACCGGTTTCAATAATGAAAGTGTTCGTGTTAATTCCGGCGATAATGGCAGGCATCTTACATTCAGGCTACAGCCTAAGGCAAAGGAGATCGCCGATGTAGCTGTGGTCGCAACTAATGAAGTGAGGGATGGATGGGTTAAACACGGAGCCTTCTTTGTGGAGCAGTTCATTGGCAGAACCCAGAACAGCCGTGATTGTTTTATCAGGAACCCTGAAGTGCTTAAGTTTTATCATTACAGGCGATCCAACAGGCTTAAGGTGATAGCGACTGAACCTTTGCTGATCGAGAACAGGTCGCTGGGTTATAATATCAGGTACGATCTCGACTCATTTACCCACGACTATAAGACAAGTGTAAGCCTTTATACCGGTGCACCTCTGTTTGAAGAGATACAAACTGCAGACTCTTCTGAAAAAATACGCTGGGATGCCGCAAGACGGACAGCCTATGCAGGGTCACTCTTACATTTTATGAGAAGCATATACAGGAAGGATCTTGCCAGGGATGGTTTTGAAGTACAGTTTGTAATGCGGAACAGCGATAAGGAATATGCAGTAAAGCTGGAGGATTTCTATAATTCGCTAAGATATTCGATCGATGACAGCACAGGACTTGTAAAACTTGATCCCTTTCAGAAACACGTAGGTGTGATATTTACAAAGGAAAAGCCTGAAGAGAATTATAACCTTTTCAACGAAGATGAACCCGAAGCCTTCCAGTTCTCAGTGGTGAATTTCACTCCCGCAGAGCCATTATATATTGAGCAGAATGGTTACTTCTTTGAGCAGCCTGATGTTTCACTGGACGGCTACTGGACGTGGGAACGTGTAGCGGATCTTCTTCCCTACAATTACCAGGAATGATCATTTGATATTCATAACCTTCTCCCATAATTCCGGGATACGCTTAACCCAAACAAGTTCCTTTTGTTTATTGCGGGCTTCCTGAACCGGCGAACCGAAATAGGCCTTATTGCCTTCAATATCTCCCGGCACACCACTTTGCGCCATCACTATTGCATTCTCACCGATGGTTAAGGTTTTGCTCACACCAACCTGTCCCCACAGGATCACGCCATCTTCAATATTCACAACACCTGCAATACCAACCTGTGCAGCGATAAGGCAATTCCTTCCTATTACGGAGTCATGACCGATATGAACCATGTTGTCTAGTTTGGTTCCTCTCCCTATCACTGTATCATGGCTTACCCCCCTGTCTATAGTGCAACCTGCACCTATTTCCACATCATCATGTATGATTACCCTTCCGCAATCAGGCATCTTTTTATACCATACTTCGCGGTCCTTCTTTGAATTATAATAGAAGGAATTCCCGCCAATCACGCTTCCCGACTGGATGATAACATTGTTCCCAATTATGCAGTGATCCAAAATGGTTGTATTGGGATAGATGATGCAGTTAGAACCTATCGTTACATCCTTCCCAATGAACACACCCGGGAAAATGACCGTATCCTCCCCGATCCTGGAATCTTCATTCACCATTTTTTCGGCCGGAACGAAAGGCCGGAAATGTTCCACGATCCTGCAATAAGCTTCGAAAGGATTGCCTGTAATCAGTAATGTCTTACCGTCCGGTATCCTCGTTTCCTTGTTTATGATGATGAAAGTTGCATCGCTGTCGAGGCATTTGTCATAATATTTTGGATGGTCAACAAATACCAGGTCACCAGGTTCTACCTTGTGGATCTCGTTTATGCCTGTTGCATTGCCTTCGGTATTACCTTTCAATGAAGCGCCCACCAGTTCAGCGATCCAGCGAACAGGGACAGGATTGGGAAAACGCATGTTGATTTAGATTTCAGTAAAGGTACAATGTATGCCTGCATATGATTGCAGTAGTAACGCATCGTGTTGTAAAACTCTCTTTCATTTTCACAATAAGGAAAGAACACTTTCGTTATTGGTAGGAATAGTTCTTTAAAGATTTTGGAAACCGGTAAAAAATGAGTTGCCATTTTCCACACGGCGTATAAAAATGTGAATAAAATAATTTGAATATTTTTTTATGTTAGGAAAAATTATTTTTAATATTGTGTAAGGGAATTTTTTCCCGGTACTTACTAACCCATCCATATAACAAAGCCCGACCCCGAGTCGGGCTTTATTATTTCACCAGGTTTATCCTTCACTATGTATTGCATGGCGTAATACGATTAACTTGCAGATAAACATTTTCTGTTATGATCAGATCAATGACAGGTTTCGGAAGAGCGGAACAAACAGTAGGCGATAAGACCTTTGTAGTGGAGATAAAAGCACTTAACGGAAAACAATTTGAACTGCAACTGAAGCTACCTCCATTGTTGCGTCCTTACGAATTTGAGATCAGGAATATTCTGCAGGAGCAACTTATCCGCGGCACCATTGATTGCTACGTGAACATAAAACAGAATGGTACAACAAAGCCCGTGGTGATAAACACAGACCTTATCCGGGCATATTATAACCAGATAAACCAGCTTGCCTCTGAACTGAATATTGATACGAACGCTGTGCTTTCTTCCCTGCTAAGATTACCCGAAGTGGTTTCTCCCGCAATGGAAGTACTGGGTGAAAATGATTTTCGCGATTTTACAAATGTGCTTCGTAATGGGTTAAAAGAACTGAATAAGCACAGGGTGGAGGAAGGTGCATCGTTGATGAAAGACCTGGAAATGCGTATGCAGAACATCAAGGAACAGGAAGAATGTATCCTTAAACTGGAACCTGCCCGAATGGAAAGGATCAGGAGCGAAATAAAACAGTTATTGAATGAACATGTAGGTTCGGAGAATATAGACAACAACCGGCTTGAACAGGAACTGATCTATTATATGGAAAAGATAGATATCCATGAGGAACAGATCCGTCTCAGGCAGCATTGCGAATATTTCATGGAGATCATGAAAGGGCCCGATGATGGAAAAGGTAAAAAGCTCTCATTTGTGTTGCAGGAGATCGGGAGAGAGATCAATACTACAGGAAGCAAAGCTTATGATGCGGAGATCCAGAAATGCGTTGTGAAAATGAAAGATGAAATGGAAAAGGCAAAAGAGCAGGTACTAAACGTTCTTTAATGATCAGCATGAGAAACTCTTTGTTATTAATAATTCTTTCCCTGGCGATCGCTTCATGCGGGCAACTGGATTTTTTTGAGAAGAACACTCCGGTCAGGAACAGTTCCTGGGTACGTGGTGATTCCGCAGTGGGTACCTTTACTATAGATGATACCACCTCTGCTTTCAACCTTTACGTGGTGCTCCGCCACAAGGACAGCTACCGTTATAATAATATATGGCTGAATGTTGGCCTGCAGATTCCCGGCGCTGAAATAGCTTACCAGAAGGTTGACCTGTTGCTCGGTACGGATGAAAAATGGTTGGGCGTGGGCATGAATGATATATGGGAAGTAAGAAAACCGCTCACGAGCCGCCCTATGAGATTTGCCCGGACAGGAGTGTACCGCTACAGCATTAAGCATATTATGAGAGAGAATCCCCTGGATGGAATAATGAGCGTTGGCCTGAGGGTGGAAAAGTCCGGATCCTGATCATCTTCCGTTTTCGATTGCGGATACATTTTCTTATTTTGCATATCCCGCCACCGGCGGCCAAAAATATTTCCCGTGCAAAAATTACTTTTTACCGTCCTTGCTGTATTAATATTAAATACATCAAAGAGCCAGGTGTCTGAATATGTCCAGGTTGGTGAATTCGGAATATCAGCCGGAGGTGCTCATTATTTTGGTGACCTGAATACCCGCGCAGCTATAAACCGTCCGAAGCCTGCACTGGGACTTTTCTTCCGGAAGCAGTTTGGTAATTATATAGGTATGCGTATTTCCGCCCACTATGCACAATTAGGATACAGCGATACCTATAGTAAGAATGAATACCAGAAAAGAAGGAACCTCAGTTTCAACACCAACATCTGGGAACTTGCCGTTCAGGGTGATTTCAACTTCTTCAAATTCCTTCCCAATACTCCAGATTACCTGTTCACACCTTATGTAACGCTGGGTGTAGGGATTTTCTCCTATGATCCATATGCATACATCCAGGGTAGAAAGGAATTCCTTCGTCCTTTGGGTACAGAAGGGCAGACCATAGGATACGACGGCCGAAAAGAATACAGCACCATGGCATTATGCCTTCCTTTTGGTGTTGGTATTAAGTATAACATCAGCGAAAAGATCAATCTTTCCTTTGAAGTTGCTCAAAGGTTCACCTTTACCGATTACCTGGATGATGTAAGCACTACCTATGTGGGCATCGATAAATTTCCCGACGGCGCAGGCGGCCCTTCCATAGCAGGGCTTTTACAGGACCGCAGCTACGAGATCGACAAGAATAATATTATCGGGATAGAAGGAAGGCAGCGTGGAAACAGTAAACAAAAAGACCAATACGTTATAGCCGAAGTGGGAATTTCCTTTAATATCAGCAGTTACCGGTGCCCCTCATCAAATTAATAGGCCCGGCAATACCGTTGCATTCTGCTGAATTTTGTTACTTTTGCTCCCCTGAAATACAGGCACTAAGCCATTTCTCGCAAAATTTTTATGGGCCTTAAGGAGAAGATCGATGTGGGCCGGCTACCCCGGCATATTGCTATCATTATGGATGGTAATGGCCGATGGGCTGAAGAAAGAGGTCACGACAGGCTTTTCGGCCATATGCATGGTGTTGAAAGTGTAAGGGATATTGTTGAAGGTGCTGCTGAACTTGGTGTTTCATACCTCACACTATATGCCTTCAGCACCGAGAACTGGGAACGCCCGAAAGATGAAGTTACCGGCCTGATGGAACTTCTCGTGGATACCATACGGAAGGAGGTACCCACCCTGAACAAAAATAATATCCGCCTGCATGTTATCGGTGCCACCAACATGCTTCCCCCCGCTGCACAAAAAGAACTGGAGGAGGCGAAGAGTGAGACTTCTCATAATGCAGGACTGAACCTGGTGATGGCCCTGAGCTATAGTAGTCGCTGGGAAATTGGAAATGCAATACAACGGATCGCTGAAGATGTAAAGAATGGGTTGATGTTGCCGGAAGAGATAAACCAGGATACGATCCAGTCATATCTCTGTACAGCTTCGATCCCTGATCCGGAACTGGTGATAAGAACAAGTGGCGAGTTCCGCATAAGCAACTTCTTGCTTTACCAGATTGCCTATTCAGAACTATACTTTTCACCTACCCGGTGGCCGGATTTCCGGAAAGAGAACCTTTATGAGGCGATCGTTGATTATCAGCAGCGGCAGAGAAGATTTGGAAAAACAGGAAGCCAGGTGGTTAATAATACAGAAGACAATAAAACATAAGTAGCTGTTTTTTAAACAATTATGAGCCTTGCTTATTTATGAGGAGGTTAACATATACAATTAATAATAGGGCTTAATTTGCCGCCACGAAAAAAATCGTTGATGCACAGGATTTACCAAAACTTACTCCTTATTGCTGTTCTTTTGTTTTCCGGAGTAAACGCTTTCTCCCAGAATGACACCGTTCCTGTTTCCATCGACCCGGAGCTCCAGGAAATATATAATTCCCGCGTACCACGCACCTACAGGATTGCCGGTATTAACGTGGCTGGAGCACGTTCATTCGATCAGAATCTTATTATTTCCATCAGTGGAATCGCAGTTGGAGATAAGGTACAACTCCCGGGCTCCGACGTATTCAGCAAAGCGATAAATAAATTATGGAGACAAAGCCTTGTTTCTGATGTACAGATAAATCTTCTAAGGGTTTCAGGAGAGGATCTTTTTATAGAGATAGAGATCACGGAAAGACCGAGACTGATCGACTTCACTTTTTCCGGCATAAACAAAGGGCAACGCGAAGATCTTGAAGCCAAAATAGGACTGGCAAAAGACAGGGTGTTGAGTGAGAACATGAAGAACAATGCCGTTGAAGCGATCTATAAACATTATTATGATAAGGGTTACCGTAATGTAAAGGTTGATGTAACAGAAACAGTGGTCCCTGATATGACCAATGCGGTGAAGCTTCATTTTGATATTGACAGGGGGGGAAAAGTGCGGGTGAACAGCATCAATTTCACCGGTAACCAGGAGCAGAAGGATCTTAAGCTGAAGAAGCAGATGAAGGGAACGAAAGAAATGACCAAGGTGACGCTATTCCCCGAGAAAATTGTAAGTCCCTATGGTGATACTGCGCGTAGGGATGATTTTGGCGAATACATAAATGATCTTGGATTTATGTCTGTAACCAAGACCAGGGATTTCATCGATCCATATTTCAGGATCAAACTTTTCAGCGGAGCTAAATTCAATGAGGAGAAGTATGAGCAGGATAAAGATCGGATCCTTGAATTCTACAACTCCCGTGGTTATCGTGATGCGGTGATCATAGATGATACTATTTTCCATGATTCAAAAGGAAACCTGAATATTGATATCCTTTTGAATGAAGGAAGGAAATATTATTTCGGTGATATTACCTGGAAAGGAAACACCAAGTATTCTGATTCCATCCTGAACCTTATTCTTGGTATCCGCAAAGGAGATGTATATAATCTTGATGTGCTGAATCGCCGCCTTGGAAAGCAACTATCCCCGGAGGGTGGTGATATCGGTTCACTCTATATGGATGATGGATACCTGTTCTTCAGGGTTGAACCGATAGAGACCGCAGTGTATAACGATACGATCGACTTTGAGATCAGGATGACCGAAGGGCCCCAGGCTACTTACGGAAATATTACAGTAACAGGGAATGACAAAACAAAGGATTATGTTATCCTGCGAGAACTGAGAACCTTACCTGGAGACAAATTCAGCAGGGCGGATATTATCCGTACCCAGCGTGAGCTCGCCCAGCTTGGTTTCCTTGATCCTGAAAAGATCAATCCTAATGTAGTTCCCAATGCGGAGAACGGAACCGTGGATATTACCTGGCAGGTGGAAGAGAAATCTGCCGACCAGCTTGAATTGTCTGCAGGTTTCGGTGGCGGAATTGGATTGACCGGAACCCTGGGTGTTACTTTCAATAACTTCTCTATTAAGAATATCCTGCGCAAATCGAGCTGGGACCCGCTGCCAGGCGGAGACGGTCAACGGTTGAGCGCAAGGATACAGTCGAACGGACGTGCATATCGCTCCTATAATTTCTCCTTCACTGAACCATGGCTTGGAGGTAAAAAGAGAAATTCATTTTCGGTAAGCTATTACAACACAAAATTTGCCAACGCTTTCGATGCTTTTGGAAATGTATGTAAATCCTGCGCCGATACTTCTTACGTTAAAACAGTTGGATTCGGAGTATCTCTTGGAAAGCAGCTCAAGTGGCCTGATGATTTCTTCAATCTTATTTACTCACTGAACTTCCAGCAATACAAGCTCAGAAACTATCCAAGGATATTTGAGGGGATCAGCACCGGTACCTCCACGAATATCAGTATGAAGGTTACCCTGCTGCGGAATTCTGCAGGTCCGAACCCGATCTTCCCTACCTCAGGTTCCAATTTCATGCTTAGCAGCCAGTTCACCCTGCCATATTCCCTCCTGGGAATACAATCGGGTGATGCCAATGAATACAAGCTTCCGGAATTCCATAAGTGGCGGCTTAACGGTGAATGGTTCGTTCCGATAGGTAAGGCCAGGGGCGCAGACCGTAACAGGCAGTTCATTTTAAGAGCTGCAGCCAAATATGGCTTCATCGGAAGGTATAACAGCAAGCTGGAGATATCACCGTTTGAACGATTCCAGTTAGGAGATGCCGGTTTAAGTAATACCACAGCACTCCTGGGATATGATATCATTGCACACCGTGGTTACCCCGTTTACAGCGATCCTGATCCAAGGATCAACCCTGATGGGATCAATCCGACCAAGTACTTCACTATTTTCAATAAGTACACTGTTGAAATGCGTTATCCGTTCAGCACAAGTGCGAACAGCACCATTTATGGCCTTGCGTTCTTCGAAGCAGCTAATGGCTGGTACGATTTCAAGAATTACAATCCATTTAAGCTGAGAAGATCAGTAGGCGTGGGTATGCGTTTCTTCCTGCCGATGTTTGGCCTGCTTGGGTTTGACTATGGTATAGGGCTGGATCGATATACCCAGGACGGCGGTATAAAAGGCGCTGCGAAATTTACATTTATGTTAGGACAGGAACCAGAATAAATCATTTTACTTTACGATAAATATAGTAGTCATGAAAAAACTTTTCCTCTCTTTACTGGCGGCCGTACTCTTCCTGGGTTACGCCAGTGCACAGCGATATGCCATCATAGATTCAAGGTATATCCTTGATAAGATCCCGGAATATAAAGATGCACAAGGCAAACTTGACCAGTTCAGCACCGTATGGCAACAGGAGATCGATCAGAAGCAGACAGCTCTGGATAAGATGTTCCGTGATTATGATGCAGAACAGGTAATGCTTACCGAAGAACTCCGTAAGAAAAGAGAAGATGAATTGTTCAATAAGGAGAAAGAACTTCGCGACCTGCAGAAGCGTCGTTTTGGTTTCGAAGGAGATCTTTTCAGGAAAAGGCAGGAATTGATAAAGCCAATACAGGACAGGGTTTACAACGCTGTTCAGAAACTGGCGGTGGAAAAGCAGTACGATTTCATTCTCGATAAAAGTGAGGGAATTACTGTTATCTTTGCCGACCCCAAACTGGATAAGAGCGATGATGTATTGAGAAACCTGGGTGTTAAATAATCATAAATAAGAAAATTTCAAGCAGCATATCTGCTTCAATAGTTCACTTTAATTATAGTAGAAAACCCTAAAACAAAATGAAAAAATTTCTAGTAGCGGTAGTTATGGCTTGTGGATTCTTTACCGCTTCCGCGCAGACCAAGATCGCTTATATAAGCACAGAGGACCTGATAGGCATGATGCCTGAAGCAGCAAAGGCTGATGAAGAACTTCGCGATTTCCAGGCTTCTCTTGCCCAGCAGGGACAGGATATGATGAAGGAACTTAATGAAAAGGACAGCATCTTTGTTCGCGATTCCCTGAAGCTTTCTCCAAGCATGAAAGAGATCAAAAGAGGCGAATTGATCGCACTGTACCAGCGCGTTCAAAACTGGAACCAGCAGGCGAACGACATTTACCAGGCTAAGGCCCAGGAAAAAGTAGCTCCGCTTCGCGCTAAGGCGCTGGATGCGATCCGCACCGTGGCAAAAGAAAGCGGTTATGCATATGTGCTCGACATGAGCGCTGTTATCGTTGCTCCTCCGGGCGACGATATCCTGAATCTCGTAAAGAAGAAACTTAACATCAAGGATCCTGCACCAACAGGCAAGCCTTAATACTGATTTCTATTTGGCTTATAAAAGGCTGTCTCTTTGGAGACAGCTTTTTTTATGGGATGAAGACTGCATTAGCTTATTAGAGAATGTGGAATCATCGCTATTTTTGAACAATGGATCATCCCATTGGTGTTTTCGACAGCGGGTACGGTGGGCTTACGGTGCTTTCATCAATTATGAGGGAATTGCCCGGGTATGATTACCTGTACCTGGGTGATAATGCCAGGGCGCCATACGGAACCCGGAGTTATGAGACTGTTTATGAATACACGCTTCAGAGTGTGAAGTGGCTTTTCGATCGGGGATGTCCCCTGGTGATCCTGGCCTGCAATACCGCGTCTGCCAAGGCCCTGCGCAGTATCCAGATGAATGATCTTGATAAAATGGCCCCGGGTAGAAGGGTACTTGGAGTGATTCGTCCAACCTCCGAAATCATCGGGCAATTCACATCCACTGGGCATATCGGGGTATTTGGCACTCCCGGTACAGTAAACTCCGGTTCTTATAATATTGAGATCAGGAAATTCTGGCCTTACCTCGTTGTGAACCAGGAGGCATGCCCCATGTGGGTACCCCTGATAGAGAACGACCAGCATGAAAAGGAAGGAGCAGATTATTTTATTAAGGAGAATATTGAAAGCTTGCTTGCACAGGATCCCCAAATAGATGCTATTTTATTGGCCTGCACACATTATCCATTGATGATCAATAAAATATCATCGTTCTTACCTGGAGGAGTGCGGGTTATTTCCCAGGGAGATATAGTAGCCCATAGCCTTGCTGATTACCTTGAAAGACATCCGGAGATAAGGGAAAAATGTTCCGTGGGGGGTAACAGGCAATATCATACAACCGGCGCAGTATCAGATTTTGAAAGTCATGCCCGGAATTTCCTGGGATTTGAGATCACTGCGCAGCATGCTCAATTGGTATAACTTATTTCTGAATATTCTTCCCAATCTCCGCGGATTCCATTACCTTTGCCGTCCTTTCACAAGAAGCGGGGATGGTGCCCTGTTTAGAACTGGAAACTAATTTTGTAAAAGGAAAAATTTAAAAAGATGCCAGGTAAAAAAAGAACGTATCAGCCACATAAGCGCCGCAGGAAATCTGTACACGGTTTTCGCAAGCGTATGCAGGATGCGAACGGACGCAAGGTGCTTGCAAGCCGCCGCAGGAAAGGCCGTCATAAGCTTACAGTTTCTGACGAACACGGTTCAAAGAAATAATGCTGCAATCGCAGCCTGAACGTATATTAGCCTCCTGCCGGAGGCTTTTTTATGAATATGGGTGAACGATATACTTTTGGGAAAACAGAACGCCTTAAGAAACGCGATGACGTTAAGTCGCTGTTTGGCCAGGGCAGCAGTTTCAATGTATTTCCCATAAAGGTTTTCTGGCGCCTGGCGGCTGAACCTGGCTTGCAGGCCGGGGTGGGAGTCAGTGCCGCACTTTTTAAGAGGTCCACTAATAGGAATCGTATTAAAAGATTGATGAGAGAAGGCTACCGGCTTCAAAAAAATGAATTACAGGATATCGTGGCAAAAACCGGTAAAGGCCTACATCTTTTCTTCATTTATCGTGGTAACGAGTTGCCCGAATTCCAGACCGTTTTTGAAAAGATCGGAAGTGCTCTAAGCCGGTTAAAAAATGAAATAGATGCGCAAACTAAGCAGGATAATTAGCCTCCCCTTTATCTGGCTGATAAGATTTTACCAGCTTGCCATTTCGCCCTGGCTGGGCAGTAAATGCAGGTATACACCTACCTGCTCCCAATACGGAATAGAATCATACAGGAAATACGGAGTTATCAAAGGAACATGGCTCACTTTGAAAAGAATTATCAGGTGCAATCCATGGGGCGGACATGGCTATGATCCTGTTCCCTAGTAGTTCGTAATGCATTTCATTATTTTTTGACACGCTTTAAATTAAAAATCCGCCAACTATAAGGCGGATTTTTAATTTATTTATTGATTATGTATTCCCGGGTACTTAACTACCGAATCTTTCTTCAACTTTCTTCCAGTTCACTACATTCCAGAAGGCTTTAAGATAATCCGGTCGCTTGTTCTGATATTTGAGGTAATAGGCATGTTCCCACACATCCACTCCAAGAATGGGAGTGCATTTGCATTCTGCCACATCCATAAGAGGGTTATCCTGGTTAGGGGTGCTGCAAACTGTAAGTTTTCCATCCTGGACACCCAGCCATGCCCAGCCACTTCCGAACCGGGTTGCACCGGCCTGTTCAAATTTTTCCTTGAAGGCATCAAAAGAGCCGAACGCAGAATTAATTGCGTCCATCAGCTTTCCGGATGGCGTTCCCCCTGCATTTGGGGCGAGACTTTCCCAGAAGAAAGTATGGTTCCAGTGGCCACCGCCATTGTTTCTTACCGCCGGGCTGATGCTACCTGCATTTTTGACCAGTTCTTCCAAACTCTTGTTCTCATGTTCTGTGCCGGCAATAGCCTTATTCAGATTATCTACATAAGCCTGGTGATGTTTGCCATGATGAATCTGCATGGTCTCCTTGTCAATATGTGGTTCAAGTGCATCGTGCCCGTATGGCAGGGATGGTAATGTGAAGGCCATAATCTTTCGTTTTATAGTGTGATTAAAAGAATTAGATATGCAAAATTAACGCCTAACTGGCTTATACTCTGATAGTTTTCCCTAATTAGTAACTATCGCTTCTGCTTAAAAAAAGATTGCATTAACGCTGCGCACTCTTCCTGCATCAGGCCGCCTTGAATTATGGTTTTGGGATGAAAGGGATTGTTATCCCCGGTCGATCTCCTGTATCCGTTTTTTACGTCGGCAGCACCGTAAACGATCTTTTTGATCTTGCTCCAGTATATGGCCCCGCAGCACATCAGGCATGGTTCAACAGTAACATACAAAGTGGCTTCAGGAAGGTATTTGGTGCCAAGCGACTGAAATGCCGAAGTAAGGCACAGGATCTCTGCATGTGCTGTACAGTCGTTCAATAATTCTACCTGGTTATATGCCCTGGCGATGAGCTTATCATTAATTACAAGCACTGCTCCCACAGGAACTTCATCGGCATCAAATGCCTTTTTCGCTTCCTCAATAGCCAGCTTCATATATCTTTCGTCGCTCATTATTCAAAAGTAACGATCCGTTCATTGAAATTTGCAGGATGAACTTTAAGCAAAGACTGCTTTATACAGTATACCCTTTATTGAGATTCATAAAAGGATTCAGTAAAAAGGACCTGAGAGTGAATGACAGGAAAGCGCCTGTGAGCATTTATGATCTTGTTATAGATACTCCGGAACGTTCCATCCGCCTGTCAGAGTTCAAAGGAAAGAAACTGGTTATCGTAAACATTGCTTCCGAATGTGGTTATACCAGGCAACTTCAGTCATTGAACAGGCTTGCTGAGATGAATGTTGCTATTATTGGCTTTCCCTCGAACGACTTCAAAAACCAGGAGCCCCTGGAAGATGAAGAGATCCTTTCATTCTGCAGATTGAATTATGGTGTTGATTTTCCGATCGCAAAAAAATCGGTTGTGGCATCATCACCGGGGCAGAATGTGATCTTCCGTTGGTTAACTGATTCCGCGATGAATGGCTGGAATGATGAACCGCCCAAATGGAATTTCAGCAAGTATATAATAAACGAGGAAGGAAACCTGGTAGCGGTAAGCGGCCCCGCAACCGATCCTTTATCAGGCAGGTTCAGAAAGATGTTAGGAGGTTAAAGCGGGCATTTTTCGTGGTAATTCACCAGTTCTATCGGGGCCCTTTTGAATTCGTAACCTTTGTAATGTTCAAGGATCTCATCAAGCACCGCTTCTACTGCCTCAACTTCAGTTAATGTAACAAGCCTGTACCGGAAATCCTTTATACCCGGCAGACCTTTAAGATAATTTGTATAATGCCTTCTCATTTCGTTGATGCCTACTACCTGTCCTTTCCAGTCTACCGATCTGCGTAAATGCTTCCTGCAAACAGCAACCCTTTCTTCCAGCGTAGGTGAGGGAAGGATTTCCCCGGTTTCAATATAATGCCTGATCTCCCTGAAGATCCATGGATATCCAATAGCAGCGCGGCCGACCATGATGCCATCCACTCCATACCTGTTCTTATATTGAAGCGCTTTCTGCGGGCTGTCGATATCACCATTACCGAACACCGGGATCGTAATACGGGGATTATTCTTCACTTTCCCTATCAGGTCCCAGTCAGCTTCTCCTTTGTAAAGCTGGCAACGGGTTCTGCCATGAATGCTGATCGCCTTTACCCCGATGTCCTGCATCCTTTCAGCAACCTCTTCAATGTTCTTGGTATTATCGTCCCAGCCAAGTCGTGTCTTGATCGTAACCGGCAGTTTAGTGCTCTTGATGACCGCTTCGGTAAGACGCACCATCAGGCCAATATCTTTGAGTACCCCGGCACCCGCACCTTTATTCACCACCTTCTTTACCGGGCAGCCAAAATTGATGTCAACCAAATCAGGGTTAACGGTTTCGCATATCCGCGCACTGAGCGCCATAGCTTCTTCATCACCGCCAAAGATCTGGATGCCAAACGGGCGTTCCTCTTCCTCAAAATCCAGTTTTCGTTTGCTTTTCATTGCATCCCTGATAAGTCCCTCGCTGCTGATGAACTCACTATACATAAGGTTTGCTCCGTTATCCTTGCAAACTGCACGGAAGGGCGGATCGCTCACGTCCTCCATAGGAGCGAGTAACAGCGGAAATTCAGGAAGGACGATATCGCCGATTTTGGGCATTTTGTGGTGTATATTGCGGCTGCAAATTTACAACTAATAAGCGAGGCGAATGCAATACAGAAGTGTTAAAGGGTTTACAGGCTGGGGCCAGCTGGGGATTTTACTTGTTTTCCTGGGACTTGGATTCATCTTGGCAGGCTTTGCGCAACTGGTGATCGGCTATAAGGTGGTTCCTGATGGTGTTCCTATGGAATCATTAGGTGAGGCAATGATCGAGGCATTGCTTCAACCTGAGAATGTGGCTTATGCAAGGCTTTCCCAGGTGCTTGGCACCTTTTTCATGATGTTCATACCCTCATTGCTGTTTAGCCTAACCGTACATGGCAGGAACAAGTTCTGGCTTGGCTTTAACAGGCATCTGAATGCAAAGCAGGTTTGGGTAGGATTTTTCATAATCATTGCCGCTAATTTCTTTGCAGTTCCTTTTGAAGAACTGACACGGTCTATAGTAAGTAACTTTCCTTCGCTTGCAGAAATAGCAGACAAACTTGAATTACAGTATGAACAACAGATGCTTGCATTAAGCAACCTGGGTTCCTGGCCAGAATTCCTGATGGCTCTTGCCATCATGGCTTTCTTCCCGGCATTATTTGAGGAACTATTCTTCCGGGGAGCAATGCAAAATCTTTTCGCCCGCTGGTGGAAGCGGCCTTACCTGGCGATAATAGTAACATCTCTTGTTTTCAGTTTTATTCATCTTTCGGTTTACCTGTTTATCAGCAGGGCGATCCTGGGCTTTGTATTAGGATTGATGTATCACAAAACGCGGAATATCTGGGTGAATATTATCGCCCATTTTCTGAATAATGCGGTGGCTTTGGCGCAACTGTTCTGGCTGTCCACTTCAGGCGAAGACCTTACACTTGAAAACATGGAGCCTGAAATTCCCTGGTGGACTTCACTGATCTTCTTCGCTATTTTATTTGGACTTTTTAAACTTCTCAACCGGTTCTCTGCAGTAAGCAGGTATACGGTGGAAGCAGAAGAAATAGCGCTATATTCAAAAGAAGGATCAGACCCTTTCAAACATCAAGATGGCATTAAACACTAAGACCTTTAAAACACGAACGATTACCGCTGTGATCTTTGCAGCAGTAATGCTATCAGGGCTGTTTATAGGGAAGTGGACCTTTATTCCTCTTACCGCAATTATTATGGCAGGATGTATCGTTGAGTTCTCGAAACTGATCCTGTCTATTTATCCAGGTAAGGCATGGATGGTTGTGTTCTCGCTCATCTACATCATTATTCCATTAATATTCTTTGCAGACCTGGGACTGATGTTCTTTGATAATGAAGGTCCAGCAGTATATGATCCGTTATTCCCTTGTGCCGTGATCTTTGGGATATGGATAAATGACACGATGGCCTATATAGTGGGATCACTAATAGGCAAGACCCCTTTTTCCAGTATATCTCCCAAGAAGACATGGGAGGGAACCATCGGGGGTGCACTCCTTTGTGTTTTGTGTATCTGGGGATTATCACTAATTATTCCTGCAGCTGGAAAGGTCGCATCCATTCATTGGATCGCTATAGGATTTATTTGCGCAGTTGCCGGAACCCTGGGAGATCTTTTTGAAAGCAAACTGAAAAGACTTGCAGGAGTAAAGGACAGTGGAAGCATAATGCCCGGACATGGTGGATTTCTTGACCGGTTTGACTCGCTGCTGTTTGCAGCGCCTGCTGTATGGGTTTATGTAATGCTATTTATAAGGCCTTAAAAAGTTGGTCGTACATTTGAGCTTTAATTTTCATCATGACAATTCACCGCGAAGGTTTTAAATCCATAGCCATTGCATCCCTGGTCTTCGGCGCGATAAATCTTATCATGTTCTGGTTTCTGCCTGCAAATATGCTTTGGCTGGGCCTGGTTGTATTTGTAATAACGCTGGCGCTTCTCCTGTTCATTATTTCGTTTTTCCGTATTCCTTTCAGGCAGCTCACCACGGGTGAAGGAAAAATTGTTGCACCAGCCGACGGAAAAGTGGTTGTAATTGAAGAAACGCATGATGAAGAGTATTTTCATGAGAAACGACTCCAGGTATCTATATTCATGAGCCCTGCAAATGTGCATGTGAACCGCAACCCGGTAAGTGGGGAGGTAGTTTATAATAAGTATCACAAAGGAAAATACCTTGTTGCCTGGCATCCTAAATCCTCCACTGAAAATGAAAGGCATTCAGTAGTTATCCGTACAGGGCAGTCCGAGGTTTTAGTTAAACAAATTGCCGGGGCATTGGCGAAGCGCATTGTAAATTACCTGCAGGTGGGTCAAAAGGTAAACCAGGGCGAAGAAATGGGCTTCATCAAGTTTGGAAGCAGGGTTGATCTCCTGCTTCCAACGGGAACAAAAATAGATGTGAACCTTAATGAGAATGTGCGTGGAGGGGTAACGGTAATCGGATCACTTTAACAGTTCTGGTGCAAAAATTCCTTATATTTACATGCATTTTTAAAATCATTAAACTGTTTATATGAAAAAAGTTTTCCTGCTGGCCGCAACAGCATTCGTAATGACCGCTCCTGTTTTTGCAAACAATGGTGGTGGAAAAAAGAAGAAATGTGCAAAAGGTAAGACCTGTTGCAAAGCTGAAGCAAAGAAAGCCTGTTGCAAAAAGGGTGAGAAGACCGCTAAGATCTGATCCTTTTTATAATGTATTTCGAGGCTGCCTGCAGGCGGCCTTTTTTATTTTATAGACAGTTAAAGTATTGCCTTTAATTCGCTCAGGCAATAAATGGTATAGGTAGCTTTTATAGAAGTAGGTGCTTTCGACTTATCATGAATGATATGAACACTATCCATACCGGCATTTATGGCACCCAGTATGTCCGCTTCGGGGTTGTCACCTATCATTAGGCTTGAACTTACACAGGCATTACATTTTTGAAATGCATAATCAAAGATCTCCTTTTTAGGTTTCAGGCTGTTACTTACTTCGCTGGTTATAATGTGGCCAAAATATTTATCCAGCCCGCTATTCGTTATTTTGGTCCGCTGTGTTTTTTCAAACCCGTTGGTGATCAGGTGGAGTTCATAATTGCCGGCTTTCAGGTAATCAAGGATCTCGATAGTGAATGGAAAAAGCTTTTTGCTTACAGGGAGCAGTTCCAGGAACCGTTTGCTCATTGCACGTGCTGAAGTTTCATCCGCTACTTTAAAATCCAGGAGTGTTCTCCACATTCTTTTCCATTTCAGATCTTCCTGTGTAATGAAGCCGTTATGATACCTGTTCCATAGCAATTCATTGTGATAGAGATACCGTTCATAAAAATTATTGAAATCTCCATTGATCTTTTCTGCAAGGGAAAATTCATTGAACAATATCTTTAAGGCATCATGGGCATTTGAGTCGAAATCCCAGAGAGTATGATCAAGGTCAAAGAAGATATGGTTGTATTTACGGCTCAATTCCTGCTTTTATGGTGTTTCTTAACTTAGAGCGCACAAAGGTAATGATACACTAAAGAAACCTTCATCTATGATTGTTATAATTACAGGAGCAAGCAGGGGCATTGGGAAAGCCCTGGCCCGGGAGTTTGCCGGGGAAGGTAATATCTTGTTACTGAATGCCCGAAATGAACCTGCCCTTAAGGTATCTGCCGAAGAAATAAAGCAGGCTGGAGGAAAGGTTGAATATTTAGCAGCAGACCTGGCAGTTTCCGAAGAAGTGAAGAGGTTTGCGAAATGGTGTCTTTCATTTGGCACTCCTGGGATACTTATTAACAATGCCGGGAGTTTTGTGCCTGGAAATGTGTCGGACGAAGCAACAGGCAACCTGGATATAATGTTAAGAGCCAACCTTATAAGCGCTTACGAACTTACAAGAGCGGTGCTTCCCTCGATGCTTGTCCGCAATGAAGGGCATATTTTCTTTATGAATAGTATTGCAGGGCTGAAGGCATATGAGGGGGGTGGAAGTTATAGTATTGCGAAACATGCCCTCCGCGGATTCAGTGCAAACCTGCGGGCTGAACTGATGCCTACCGGAATAAAAGTAACATCTGTTTTTCCGGGGGCGGTGTTCACTGATTCATGGAGCGGTTTTGACAATAGCAACGGCCGCATAATGGAGGCGGATGATATAGCTCAAATGATAAAGGCGTGTTCAAAACTTTCTAAACAGGCAACGGTTGAGGAAATTGTTATAAGGCCCCAGGCCGGTGATCTATAATTAACACCTCCTTAATTCCTTTTAGCTTTTTCTTCGCCACTTCACATTGAGCGAGGCGTAATTTTGAAGCGATGTTATGAAGAACATTACTTTTCTTTCCTTATTATGGTTTCTGTTGCCGCTGAACCTGTTTGCCCAATTGCGTTTTCACGCAACTGCAAATCCTTCCGTGATCGGCACCAGCGACCTTGTCACCATCAGCTTCATTATTGAAAACGCTACTGATATAAAGGAACTTTCTGCTCCCGAATTCAAAGACTTTACAATCATAGGCGGACCCGCACGGGAATCCGGGATATCAAACATCAATGGAAAAGTAACCCGTTACATTTCCGTATCCTTTGCACTTAAACCGAAAAAATCAGGAAGCCTCGTTGTAGGTCCGGCTTCTATAATAGCAGATGGAAAAAGGCTTTCAACGAAACCTGTTACCATTGAAGTAAAAAAGGTTCCTTCAATGCATGGTTCTGCCATGCAGGATCTTAACCGTTCCTCTTCATCTTTTAGTGATAATATTTACAGGGAAGGGGATGATATCCGGGAAAAAGTCGATCAAAACATGCACCTGCGGGTAGAAGTCAATAAGAAAAAATGTTATGTAGGTGAACCTGTAGTTGCAGAGTATAAATTATACAGCAGGTTAAAGAGCGAAAGCCGGCTAACCCAGAACCCATCATTCAACGGATTTTCTGTTATTGACCTCCAGGCACCCGATGTTACCGGGTTTCAGCGTGCAGAACTGAATGGTAAGGAATACAATGTATATACAATCAGGAAGGCACAGCTATACCCTTTGCAGGCTGGTACAATTTCACTTGAACCAGCCGAACTGGAAAATAAGATCCAGTTTGTAAAGGAGGAGTTTGCTTCAGGCCATATGTATGGTTTTGAGGATTTCTTTGATGGGTTCTCTGGTAGTATCCTGCCTCAGGATGCGCTGATAACAGAACTGGTCACATTGAAAAGCCAGCCGGTATCTATTGAAGTACTTCCATTGCCTGAGAAAGGAAAACCCGATGTTTTCAATGGCGCGGTGGGAAAATTCAATATTTCGGCGAGTCTTGATGGGGATTCCATTAGTACAGACAGGCCAGGCAGGCTCATCTTAACTGTAACTGGTGCCGGTAATATACAATTGATCACTCCTCCTGATATTAAATGGCCTGGTGGTATCGAGCCTTTTGAACCCGTGGTGCTTGACCAGTTAAGAAGAGCCGAAGTACCGGTGTCGGGTACACGTATTTTTGAGATCCCTTTTTCAGTGGATAAACCCGGCGAATACCGGCTGCCCCCGGTTTCCTTCTCTTTCTTCGACCCTGAATCCAGGTCGTATAAAACGCTTATGACCAACAGTCTTTCTTTCACGGCTGAGAAAGGAAAGAATTACACGGCGCCGGTTGTCTCATCTCCTGTACGTGAAAAATCTTCTGATTGGTGGAAAAGTTACTGGACATTACCCATTGCCGGCAGCTTATTGCTTGGATTTGTGGTGGTGGCGATGATGAGAAAAAAGAAACGACCTGGCACAATAAGTGTCCAGGAGGTCGTAAAACCCGAACCGGTTATCATTAAACAAAACCCTCTTGAAGATTCTGAACGTTGCCTTCACAGCGACGATTGCACGGAATTTTATATACTATTAAAACGCGAGCTCCTCGAATTTCTCAAATGCCGGTTTAAACTGGAGAGCCCGCTGAATACCAGGGATATACTTGAAGAACTTGACAGGAAGAACGTATCCAATAAAATATTGGTAGAATTAGACAGGCTTATGCAGGATGTTGAACTTCAACTTTACACGCCTTTTGAAAAGAACGCGCGCATGCAGGTGTTATATAGCCAGGCCCAGGAAACAGTTCAACGACTGAATCATTGCGGGTCAGTGAACTTATAACCGACTCCTCTCACAGAGTGAAAGTATTTTGGATTCCTGGTATCCTCTTCGAAATACTTTCTGAAATTCAGAATAAAGTTATCGATCGTACGTGTGGTCGGGTAAACGTTATAGCCCCAAACAGCCTGCAGGATCTTTTCCCGGGTAACCACTTCGTTCCTGTTCTCAATAAGAAGTTTAAGTAACATTAGTTCTTTTCGCGTGAGATCTATCCGCTCGTTCTTACCAGTTACTGCAGATTGCGCCTTGAAGTCAATGCTGTTCTTGCCGAATGTGTACAGGTCGGGAACATTTTCTCTTGATGAGATCTTTATCCCGGTCTTCAATAATTTGTCAACCCTTAATAAGAGTTCTTCCAGGTTGAAAGGTTTTGTAAGGTAATCATCGGCTCCTTTCTTCAGTCCCAAAACCCTGTCGGCTCCCGAATTTTTTGCACTTAGAATAAGTACAGGGATTTCAGAATTACTTAAGCGGATTGTTTCAAGAACGGAGATGCCGTCAAGCTGGGGCAACATTACATCGAGGATGATAAGATCGAAATGTTCTTTTTGAAAAACGGAAAGTGCTGTAGCTCCGTCAAAACAACCGGTAACCTCGTATCCTTCCAGCTCAAGATTTAATTTCAGGGCTTCCTGCAGATTTTCTTCATCTTCTACAAGCAATATGGAGAACTTATCTTTCATGCGGTACCATTAAAGTAATTAAAAAAACCGTTCCCTGTGGTGCATTGTCCATTGCAACAATTTTTCCTTTATGCCTTTTAACCACGCGGGCAGTAAGGTAAAGCCCGAGGCCGGTGCCTTTTGCTGCTTTAGTTGCTTCATCACCGGTCCTGTAAAATTTCTCGAAAACCCTTTTCTTATCCTCATCCTTAATTCCCGGGCCATTGTCAGAAATAGAAATATGGATGATATTCCGGGTTTTTTCCAGGCGTATGTTTACAGGGGAAGTTTTTCCCGAATATTTAATTGCGTTGTCGATGAGGTTATTCAATGCAATTCGCCAAAGCAAAGCATCGCCCATAAAATGTACTCCTTCCTGAATTTCCTGGTAAATTTCCCTTTCAGGAAACCTCCCGATAAATCCGGACGCACATTCTTCAATAAGCCTTGACAGATCCAGGTTTTCATTCGTGAGCCTGTAACCACCGGCATCTATCTGTGAAACCAGTAACATATTATTACTGAGGGTATCAAGCCTTTTCATCTCATGAAGGGTTGCATCCAGAAGCTTCAGCCGTTTCTGATCGTCGAGGTTATGTTTTTTCAAAGTTTCGAGATTAAGCTGGCTAACAGCTATAGGGGTCTTAAGTTCATGAGTGATCCCCATCATGAAATTCTGTTGTTGAACGCTTTGTCTTAACTGCCTTCTTACAGCCCGGAAAATAAATCCAGCACCAATAATTATCACTGCGAAAAAGATTATTCCTTCTCCAATATATTGCGCAGATTTCCGCGCCCTTGCCTTTTTTGCACCTTCAGTTGCCTGCACATAGGTGGAGCTGTTGGGGTCAAGGGATCCTGTCCGGAGTCTTTCAATCACTTCATTTTGCCGTTGCAGCGAGATGTACCAGAATATTAAAGCGGCAATTATGTAGGCCAGGAGGAACCAGAATATATAATAAAGCCGTAATAATTTTCTTGGACGGGATGGCATGCCTAATTTCTTTTGTCCAGACCCCAGCTTAATTTATTGCGAAGGGTTTGAAGGAAGTTATTCTCATTAAGGCGGATAAGATTAATCCCAAAGGTTTCCTTTCTTACAGCGAGTTGTACATCCCAGGGTACTACCTGTCTCCTGCTGTCCATACTGCAAATGAAACCATCTGTGCGGCCTTCTACTTCAAAGGAAATTATGGTATTGTCAGGAACGATAATAGGACGGATATTGAGATTATGAGGAGCCACCGGGGTAATCACAAAACTTGCACTTTCAGGAAATACCACAGGACCATTGCAACTGAGCGAGTACCCGGTTGAGCCCGTAGGTGTGGCAACGATCAGCCCATCTGCCCAATATGTATTCAGGAATTCACCATTCAGATAGGTATGGATCTTTATCATTGGTGAATTGTCCTTCTTGTTCAATGCAAATTCATTCAAGGCATAAGGGCATTCATCAAAGATGCTTATATCTGCATCCAGATGGATGAGGGTCCGTTTGTCTAAAACATACTTCCGGTTAATGAGGGCGTCGATGGCAACATCCAGTTCTTCTTTACCAATATTTGCCAGGAACCCCAGCCTTCCATAATTTATTCCAAGGACTGGAATACCGGAATCTTTTACAAGGGTAACCGTATCCAGTAAAGTTCCATCACCACCCAGGCTAATTATACAGTCGATCGTTGAATCCAGATCGAACGAGGAATTAAAGGTTGAATAATTTCCTTCAATATTTACTGCGCTGTAAAACCGGTTGAAGAATTCCTGGAAGAACACAGGTTCTATTCCCTGGCTGATAAGAGCGTTCAGAAGGAGGTTTATGTCCTGGATCTGGTTGTTCTCAATTCCACGGCTATAGATGGCAATTCTCATATTGAACTGGGTTGATCAAAAACCTCCTTTGGTGTGTAAAAATAACCCGTTTTCACCTAATTGGTTGAAACTGTACTCCAGCTTCAAAGTAAAATCATAGAGTGAGAGAATATCAAGCCCAAATCCTCCTGAATATAAAAAGCGATTATTCAGTCTTGTATAATTCCAGTTACTTGCGGAATAACCTGCATCCGCATACGTTTTAGCGTAGAAGGCGAAAGGAATGGAAGGAAGGATCCGGATATTAAATGGTACAGGCACGCTGAATGCCAGGATCTTCTTCCTGAGCGTATAGCGCCCCACGAATGCTGCATGGCCATCGATCACATAATTTTCAAGGCCACGAAGATACAGTTCACGGTAGCCAAGTGCATTCCGGTTTATATATGGCTGATCAAACGGCAGTTTTAATTTACCTGCCAAAGAGAAAGCGGTGTACCAGTTCTTTCCGTGAGGCTTAAAGAATGAGACGCCGCTTTCTACTTCGAACATGTTTATGCCACCGTCAGGTTCAAGGCCTTTCTTAAGTGCTGTTGAGTAAAACGCAATTCCTTTGAGCGGGTAGGCTGTATTATCAACATCTGTGAACTGGAAACTGTACGTGAACTCCGGATACAACCTCCGGTGCTGTGAGTTATAATAGCCGGGGTTTAAATGACTGGTGATGGAATCATCCACATCCAGGTAATTGAGGGAAGCGCCTACCGTATGCCGGGTGTAATATCCTCGCCGCATGGTGTAGGCTCCACCAATGGTGAACTGGTCCTTCACAAATTTTCCATTGTTATAGAAGACCTGTTTATTACCTGAGGATGTTCTGTATGAAGTTTCACGGGTCTTTGAAAAACTCCCCGTCACTTGGAAGCCTTCTGTAAGATCACTGTTGCTGTAAGGATTGGAATAAGAGGCCGTTATGTTCCTGGTATATCCGTTCAGGAGAAAGACCCTCACAACGTCCCGACGGCCACTGAAATTAAAATGCTGGAATTTAACTCCATATATTACCCTGTCAAGGTCAGCATCATGATTCCTTACCCAATCATTGAAATTCCTGTCTACAAGCTGAAATTGCGGGGTGGGATAGATATACCATTTCTCCTTTACTTCAACCCTTATGAGAAGATCATCCGATCCCGTAAGTTCAGGTATTATATTCACCCCGGTAAAAAGGCCTGTATTGTAGACAAGGCTTTGGGATCTTTTTACTAAATCATCAAGGCGCATCGGCTTTATGCTATCTCCCTGCTTTAAGAGTACTTCTCTTTCAATGATATATCTTTTCGTTTTCCTGTTACCGGAAATTACCAGGGACTCAATTTTTAGCGGCGAAAGGCTGTCGTTGTTTATCCTTTCGTAAAGTTTCTGTGAAAAGGGTGGGGGTTCATGAAACTGGCCAAAGCCCTGGAAAGCCAGCAGTAAGGCAACGATGAAGAGGCCGCTCCTTATCTGCATATTAAAGATCAAGATAGTTCATTAAGTGCCGGTAATTATTATGGATCTCGTTCTCAAACTTTTCGTTGCCATAAAAATAGATCACGTCATAATCGTACCTTTCAAAAGTAGATACCACGGCAGATATTTCCCTTTTATTTATATGCAGGGTCACGGTCAGAAGCCCGGTTTCAGGATGCATAATAGTATTGAGGTGAAGGACCGTACAATCATTGCTTTCTACAATACGGCCGATCTCCGAAAGTCCGAATTGCGACCTTTCCATTTCCAGCACAATGATGCCGCCAATCTCATTTCCTCCAGCGAAGTTACCCAGGGTTTTTAAAAGGTCGTTCGCTGTGATTACACCGGCAAACTCGTTGGATGAAGTAATTACCGGGATTATACTTGTTTCATGTCGGGTGGAAAAATTCACTGCATTCAGAAAATGAACGTTATCCGGAACGGAATCGCGCAGAAAGTGTTCCTGTAGGAACTCTATGGTTCCTTTATCATCATCGGCATCCAGAACATCCTCTTCACTTAATAGCCCCAGGTAAATTTCATCGGCAACCACTGGCAGGTGGGTTACCCTGAAATCATTCAGTAATTGTTGCGCCTTGGCAAGGTTATCTGAAAGTTGAAGCCTGGGGATGTTATTATTAACCAGTTCTATTGTTAGCATAACCAATTATTGTGGGTAAGGGAAGCAGTTATGATAATCAGACAATGATACCGGTCAAACTGTTGCAGCAGGGATCTTTAATTTGGAAAGAAACCCTTCAAGGATTTTATTGAATTCGTCCGGTACTTCCATCATGGGAGCATGGCCGCATTTATCAATGAAGTGGAGTTCGCTGTTCGGGATAAGCCGGTTGAATTCCTTCGCAACAAACGGGGGTGTTATCGTATCATTATTTCCCCAGATCAGGCAGGTAGGTTGCTTCACCTGGCTGAGTTCTTCTCCAAGATTATTCCGGATGGCACTTTTTGCGAGGGCAATGATCTTGATAACCTTTAGCCTGTTATTGGTTATTTCAAAGACTTCGTTAACCAGTTCGTCGGTGGCCATCGCCGGATCATAAAAGGTAAGCTCGGTCTTTTTCCTGATATATTCCTTATCGCCTCTTTTTGGATAAGTATCTCCCATACCATTTTCAAAAAGCCCGGAGCTCCCGGTAAGGATCAGGGATCGTATCCTGTCAGGATTTTTTAAAATATGTACCAGCGCAACATGACCTCCCAGGGAATTTCCCATCAGGTGAATACCATTATAATTACGGTGTTCAATGAACCGGTTTACAAATTTCTGAAGTCCGCCAACTGAAGTATGAAGCAGGTCGAGATCCAGGAGCGGCAGCATAGGCACCACTACCTTATGCGTTTTCCTGAAATGTTCGATCAGGTCTTTAAAATTGCTTAGCGCCCCAAACAAGCCGTGAAGTAAAACCAGGGGTTCACCCTGACCTTCTTCAATGAACCTGAACTTCCCATCTTGTTTTATTTCGTAGCTCATTCTATTGCATCCGGGTTTTAGGTATCGTTAGCGCTCTGGCTAAAATTACATTAATTAACAGAATGCCTGAAATTAAAATAAGCGATTTTGCCTGATACTTCTCCGAAAAATTCCTGGAGGGAATCAAACATATCCCGGAATAAAGGGATGAATCTGCCTAAACCATCTATTATCCAGGGTCCTAACGGCTGTATATACGGGAAGAAAAATGAATCGGACATTGTTTCTCCCGAAACCAGCCTTAATTGTTGAACATAAAATAAGATCACACTGAAAATGATCGCATACAGCAGCATATACATCAATGCACCGGATATCCTGTTGAACCATCCAAGCATTGCCGCTTCAAAGGTCTTCTGGATCAATGAGCCGGCAAATCTTACGATCATCGCTACTGCAATGAATACTATAAGAAAGGAGATCACCGGAAGCCATCGTGACGGTGTCGGGTCTTTACTCAGCCAGCCGGCAACCACCCCGCTTAATTTAAGGGCTGCTGCAAGTGCGGCGATCAAACCAATAAAAGAGAATACAGCATAGATCAGGCCACTGCGCAAACCTTTTATTGCCGCCATCACCATTACCACGATAAATAATATATCTATCGTCATCTATTTGTTCGATAATAATTCCTTTACCACGGCACTGATCGTTTTGCCATCAGCCTTTCCTGCAAGTTGTTTGTTAGCCATACCCGTGATCTTTCCCATGTCGGCTTCCGTAGCATGATTATCAAGAATTATCTTTAAAACAGCTTCCTTTATTTGCTGTTCGCTCATTTGTTCGGGCAGGAATGAGCTTATCACTTCAACTTCTTCTTTTTCCTTTTCTGCAAGGTCTGTCCTGCCTTGCTGTTCAAAGATCGCAATGGAATCCTTTCTCTGTTTCACCATTTTCTGGAGGAACTTCAATTCAGTTGCTTCATTGATCTCACCACCTGCACCGGGTTCTGTCTTGGCTTTAATGATCTCCGCTTTTATCGCACGAAGCGCCCTGAGCCTTCCTTCATCTTTCGACTTCATGGCTTCCTTCATCTCATTCATTATCCTTGATTCGAGATTCATATGCTGGAATTTTATTGTTTGTTCTGTTCTAACTGCTGTTGCCTGAATTTCTGGTGGAAGGTCTTTGCAAATTCCTTCATATCGCTGCTGAGGTCATTCATCCGGGTAGCCCGTTCAAACGTATCAGCCATCGACATCATCATCTGGTAATAGAAATCGGCCATTTCATCCACCATCATTTCCTTGGTCCACAGGTCTATACGCATGGCAGTCTTTTCAGCCCCATCCCAGAAAGCAAGGAACATTGCCTTGGCGCGTTGATGCTCCTGCGCCCTGCTGTCGGATGCAGACCAGTTTATCTGCTCCGGAAGCTTCTGTGGGTCAAGCAATATGTCTATCTGGATCGAGGATTTTTGCATATTCGTAAAATTCAGGCAAAGGTAAGCCCTTTCATTTTACCTTTCCATGAGATGAAGCAACCTGCCTATACCTGTTCGCCAGTTATACTTTTCAGGAATGAGCGAACCGGTGGAAATTAATTGCTGCCTCTGGATCTCGTCTTTATACAGCACCATCATTTTATCAGATATGGATGTTTCATCAGCTGTAGCCTTAAGTACTGCTTCTTCAAAACGGTTCGTATGTAATGTGATCACAGGAACATGGCTTGCAAAAGCATTTAACGCATTGTAAATTTCTTTTGACGTATCAATAAAGGCATAGCCTGCAGGCATTATCCTTTCGAGTTCTTCTTCTGCCCGCAGGATCACATCAAACCTGTACTTGTATGTAGAAAGTTTTGATTCTATCAATTCCTGTACAGCATCTTCATAAATTATCACAAGCTTCATAGCAGATCTTTGCCATTTCCGGAAGTTGGAGTAAGCTTTCATTACCGCCATAAAATCATTGATGCTGTTTTTGGCGAAGTGTGTAACGAAAAATTCATCGCCTCCTGTAAGTTCATCAAGCACTTTTATCTTTTCATCATAGGAATAGGGAACTATAGTACTGTGCGCACCAGGCAGGACAGTGATCACGTTTTGATCTTTTACAGGCGAACCTGTCTCTGTTTCGCGTGGCGTGATTATCCCGGACAGAAAACGAATGTCTTGTTTCGGTATCCTGCCTTCATTCACCATGTATTGTTTTGCATCCAGTTTAACTACAGGTGCTCCATCCGGAATGAATACGGAAACATCATAGCGAAGCAGCAGGGCTGGTATTTTGAACTGGTAATAGTACCGCTTAAGAAGTTTATTCCGCACACGCGGACCCGTTACGTTCACGGTACAATTTGATGGTAAACCCTGCAATTTTATACGGGGAGAGTCAAGTATGAAGATGATATGAAGCCCGGGATTCAGCGCTGCTATTTCCTTCAACAGTCTTACCCTGTAGCCTTTACTATCCGATCGTTCGCTTAAATGGGTTGCAATTGTGATCACTTCAGAACCTTCAGCTTTACAGTGTCGATCCGGGTTTCACTTACACTTAGAATAGTAAATTCATAATTTCCGGATATTACCCTGTCCTTCTGTTTGGGAATACCTTCATTAACCTGGATGATATATCCCGATAGGGAAACCGAAGCATCTTCGGGAAATTCAAGATCGTATTTCCGCACCAGGTAATCTATCTCGAGTCTCCCGCTGAAAATATATTCATTGGAAGAAAGTTGTTTTTCGAGGAATTGCTCGGGGATGTCATATTCATCATGGATATCGCCGAATATTTCTTCCAGGAGATCCTCCATGGTTACAATACCAGCAGTTCCGCCAAATTCATCCACCACCCAGGCTATGGTTTTTCTTTCCTTGGAAAATTTGTTCATAAGGTCTGTAGCGCTCATGCTGTCTGGCACCGTAGGTATGGGCAATAATATTTGCCTGATATTCGCCGGGTGGTTGAACATATCAAGCTGGTGGATATATCCCTGGATGCTGTCGAGGTTCTCTCCGTATACAATCAGCTTACTGAGTTTAGTGTCGATGAATCTTTTACGCACTTCTCCAATGGGCGTATCTACCTGTATGGCCTCAATCTCGTTGCGGGGGATCAGGCATTCCCTTAACCTTACTTCACTCAGCGATAAAGCATTTTCAAATAGTTCGGTGTTTAGTTCAGATGATTCTTCATCATCCGTGCTCTTACTTTGCTGAAGGAACTGCTCAAGATCCATTTTGTTGAACAGCTCTTTTTTCTCATTGATCTTTACATTGAAAATATATTGAAGGAGCCATCCGGATATATTTACGAAAAAGGTTGAAAGGCCGGCAAACAGCCAGTAAAGTATACGTGCAAGCCTGCTAATGATACCCGAGCGCAGCAGGTTATTACTCCTGGCCCTGAAAAAAGCCCTGCTTGTAAATTCAAGGAAGATGATGATCGTTGTAGCCAATACTATCTCCACGAAAAGCTGGATGAATTCAATGTATTCTCCTGCAGCAGAAGGTAATCTTGATTCGATCCATTTCCAGATCGGTAATAACAGGCTGCCCACAAAAAGTCCGTAGATCACCAGGGTAAGGTTGATCCCTACTAATATGGCAACAATAAACCGGGTGGGTTTCTGGGAGAAATATCCCCATGTTCTTCCGCTTGCCGTTCCCTGCTTTCGTGCGAGTTCCAGGGAAAGCTTATTGGCAGAAATGAATGCGCTTTCAACGCCTGCAAGAAATGCTACCAATAACAGGGAAACGCCGATCGCAATAAGAGAGATCCAATCCATCAGGAATAATTATAACCCGTAAATAAGGTCTAAAGATTAAAGTTACATCTCCCGCAGCATTTTTCCATTTGCCGCCATTCCATTGAGATCATTCCGGCATGGCAATGAACTTTTCCACCAGTAATTCTGCTTCCCCGCAGGCTTTTGCAAGGTCGTCGTTCACTATTATTTCATTGAACTGGTCCTTGAATGATATTTCATAGGAAGCTTTACTTACCCTCGCATGTAGCGTTTCGGCGGTTTCCGTTCCGCGTTGGGAAAGCCTGGCTTTCAGCACATCTACCGAAGGTGGCTCAATGAAGATGCTTAAAGTATTGATGGGGTATTCCTGCTGAACGTGTATGGCGCCTTTTACATCAATATCGAGTACAGGTATTTTTTCCATGGCCCAGATGCGCTCCAGTTCGGACTTGAGGGTTCCGTAATATTTCCCGTCATACACCATTTCCCACTCTATGAATTCATTGTTAACGATCTTTTTCTTGAATTCCTCCAGCGGCATGAAATAATAATCCCTTCCATGTAATTCGTTACTCCGTGCTTCCCGCGTAGCGGCAGATACCGAAAACGCAAGTTTCGGGAATTTGTGCATCAGGTGTTTTGTAATAGAGGTCTTTCCCGCACCGGAGGGCGCGGTTATGATAAGTATCTTATGGTAGGGGGAACTCATGCGCAAAGAAAAGAAAGAAAATTCAATCCTTACCTGCGTTCTACGGATGCCCCGAGGGCATTGAGTCTTTTATCGATGTATTGGTAGCCCCGGTCTATCTGTTCAATATTCTGGATAACACTTCTTCCCTCGGCACTCAGGGCTGCAATTAGAAGCGCCACACCCGCCCTGATATCGGGCGAACTCATGGTTATACCTTTCAACTGCCTTTGTCTTTCAAGCCCTACCACCACGGCACGATGGGGATCGCATAGAATGATCTGCGCTCCCATTTCTATAAGCTTATCAACAAAGAATAACCGGCTTTCGAACATTTTCTGATGGATCAGCACGCTGCCTTTTGCCTGTATTGCGGTAACCAGTACAATGCTGAGAAGATCCGGTGTGAAGCCCGGCCAGGGATGATCATAGATCGCCATTACTCCACCATCGAGGAAGCGCTGCACTTCATAGAATTCCTGCGCAGGCACACATATATCATCTCCGTCGATATGCAGCATTATTCCGAGCTGCCGGAATTTATCCGGGATGATCCCCAGCTGGTCCACACCAGCATTTTTTATGATGATATTGCTTTGCGTCATGGCCGCCATGCCGATAAAAGATCCCACTTCTATCATATCAGCCAGCATGGTATGTGTTGTACCATGAAGCCTGCTTACGCCTGAAACGGTTAGCATATTACTTCCAATGCCGCTGATATTCGCGCCCATGTTATTCAGCATCCGGCATAACTGCTGCAGGTAGGGTTCACATGCAGCATTATAGATCACCGTTTCACCTTCTGCCATTACCGCTCCCATTAAAATGTTTGCAGTTCCGGTAACACTGGGTTCATCCAGCAGCATATAAGTGCCCTTAAGCTTTTCCGCTTCAAGGGTGAACATACCGCTTGCATCATCGTAATTGAATGTTGCGCCTAATTTCTGTAAACCAATTATGTGAGTGTCAACACGGCGACGGCCGATCTTATCTCCGCCGGGCTTGGGCATATATGCTTTTCCAAATCTTGCCAGCATAGGCCCTGCGAACATTACCGAGCCCCGGAGCCGGCCGGTCTTTTTATTATAGGCATCGCTTAACAGGTAATCTACATTCACATCATCGGCCTGGAATGTATAACTGTGCGGTCCTTCCTTCGTTACTTTCACATTAAGGTCTGAAAGTAATTCAATGAGGAGGTTTACATCTATGATGTCTGGAATATTGTGTATGGTCACGGGTTCGGCAGTAAGCAGAACAGCGCTTATTACCTGGAGTGCTTCGTTCTTTGCACCCTGGGGTGTGATCTCGCCAGAAAGTTTTCTTCCTCCCTGTACTTCAAATATTGCCATACATGAAAATAAGAAAAGCCTAGTATCTCTTCTTGAAGTTGCGGTTATTCCTTCCCTGGTTCTGGTTGCGGTTACCGCCATTGCGGTTACCCTGGCCTCCCTGGCGGTTATCGCGGCCGCCGAAGTTCTTACGGTACTGGTTGCGTCCTCCCTGGTTGTAGTCATCGTTATCGTTCCGGTTGTCGGTACGATGTTTTACAAATGGACGGTTGTTGAATTCCAGTTCGCCATTGGTGATGGAACTTAATTCACTCTGTATGGCATCGTCATGCATAAGTTCTTTATGCCAGTTGCTATAGGTGAGCTTCATGTAATAGGCAATGGCATTTGCAAAACCCTGTTTCTTTTCAGGATTTTCTTCATGCAGAGCCTTATCGATCACATATTCAATGTTCTTTCCAAGGTGGTTGAAGCGTGGATAGCGCTTTGGATATTTTAAACGCGGGGGCCTGGCTTTCAGCTTTTCCCTAGTTGGAATAGGGTAGGGTGAATCAACGTCAAGTTTAAAATCGCTTATCAGGAAAAGGTGATCCCACAACTTATGCCGGAAGTCTTCCACATTTTTGAGATGCGGATTCAGGAATCCCATTAATTCTATAACTGCATAGGCGTTTTTCTGTCTTTCCTCGCGGTCGGGGATGGTTACCAGGTATTCTACCATCTTTTGAATATGTCTTCCATATTCTTTCATCTCAAGATGGTTGCGGGTTGTATTATATTCCATAAATGTTCAGCAAATGTATGTTCTTAATGTGTACAAAACAATGTACTATAGCGGGTTTGGCCTTTATTTTAACGGTAAAGGCACCTTTTTATTGATATACAGACCAATAATTATTCCCAGATTATCTGCTATCCAGTCCCAGGCATCAAAACTACGGCCGGGTACAAGGTGATGCTGTATGAATTCAGTGACCATGCCGTACAATGAGATCATTATTATAAATCCGAATTCCTGCCTGTTCCTTCCATCCCATTTTAAGGGCCTTACAAAAAGATAAGTCAGCAAAGCGAACATTGCTGCATGCACCCATTTATCAACCATCAGCATTTCAAACCACGATCCCGTGGAGGGCATGTTTCTCCCGGGAATGGAAATAAGCACCAGGATAATAAAAAACCAGGCGATGCCTGGTAAATATTTTCTTTTCCCGCCTTTGGCGAATAACTTATCTAATTGTGCAATAATGTACCTGATGGGAGCCATTAACCTACCAGTGCCTCATAAGCTTCGGCAGTAAGCAAACCTTCTACGTCAGATGGTTGGTCCACTGTCATTTTGATCATCCATCCTTCACCGTAAGGATCACTGTTTACAAGGTCTGGTTGGGCTTCAAGTGAAGGGTTGATCTCGGTTACCGTTCCGGCAACAGGAAGAAAAAGATCACTTACAGTTTTTACAGCTTCAACAGTTCCGAATATCTCATCTGCCCCCAGGCTTTTTCCCTTTGTATTTATATCAACATATACAATATCGCCAAGCTCACGCTGTGCAAAATCGGTGATCCCGATCGTGGCCACGTTGCCTTCAAGCTTAACCCATTCATGCTCTTTTGTATACCGTAAGTTGGCAGGATAACTCATTTCAAAAAATTTAGTGGCTGCAATTTATACAAATTGCCAATATCATTTCATTAATTCCATCTTCATGCGAACGTCTCCCAAAGGCCTGTTGTTAGCATCTCTCTGCACTCCTGCGATCTTGTCGATCACTTCAAGCCCCCGTTCCACTTCGCCATAAACAGTATACTCCATATCAAGGAAAGGGGTTCCGCCAATCGTCTTGTAGATCTCTCTCTGCGCCGGGGTGTACTTAAATCCTTTCCTCATTTCCATAAGGTCGAGTTCGGCATCTGTAACCTTCTTACCCTGTACCAGGTAGAACTGGCAGGCACTGCTTGCTTTTTCCGGATTACCATCCCTCGCTGCAGCAGCCACGCCCTTTTTATGGATAAGGTTTGTATTGAATTCCGCCGGGATCCTGGCCATATCGCCTCCGCCATTTCCCAGCATGGTGCCTGATGGTGCATTCTTACTCAAAGGATCTCCGCCCTGGATCATAAAGTCGGGTATCACCCGGTGGAACATCAGGCTGTCGTAGAACCCGGAGGCTACAAGTTTTATGAAATTATCGCGGTGAAGCGGTGTTTCATTGTACAGTTTTACCACGATCACTCCTGAATCGGTGGTGATCTTAACTCTTTGCGCATTTTCCTTTTGTGGAACGGCTTCTGATCTTTTTTCAGGTGCTGCTTTCTGGATCTGTGCATTTGCACCGAGGGTAATGCAGGCTGCAAGCAGCATGCTCACTAATTTTCCTGGTTTCATATCAAATAAATTGCTGGGATTGAAAATAAAGTAAAATATGGTCTTTCAGAAAATTTTCCTGTTCAAACAGGTTGAAAGCAGGCAGCGGTTTTATAAGTGTAAAGTGAGGCCAGCCTTCATCATCCAGCCCGTCATTCCGGTAGTATCCGCTTTGCGCAAGTACCGTGCATATAGCGATATGCATAAGGTCCTGCTTTTGTTCCTTTGAAAATTCCTGGGCGCCCTGCCCGAGTTCCTGGACGCCGATCAGAAGTAGCACACCATTCATATCAGGTTTGATCCCAAAGCGTTCCTTCAGTTTAATGCGCAGTTTCAGCCATCGCACCTGCAGATCTTCCTCAGCCTTTTGCATGGCGCAAATGTAAAGTAATATGGGTTTACGGTTATATTTGCCCTCTTAATGATTTCTAAATGTTGCAGTTAAACACCATACGGCAAAACCCGGGATTGATAAAGGAAAGGTTAGGGGTGAAGAATTTTGGAGAACCGGGAATTGTGGACAGGATCATATCACTTGATGAAGACCTGCGCAGGCTTAAAACTGTTACTGAAACAACCCAGGGCGAGATTAATGCAGCATCCAAACAGATAGGAAACCTGATGGCCCGGGGCAATAAGGAAGAAGCCAATAAGATCAGGGAATCTGTAACCGCGCTTAAGGAATCACTTACGGTTCAGTCAGCAGATCTTGCCGGCAAGGAAAATGAATTGCAGCAATTGCTGGTGCAGCTTCCTAATTTACCACACCAGAGTGTTCCAAAGGGAAAGACAGCACAGGATAATGAAATTGCAGGAGAAGGGGGAACTATACCGGAACTATCTGCCGGCGCAAAACCACACTGGGAGCTGATAAAACAATATGATCTCGTGGATTTTGAAACAGGTGCAAAGCTTGCGGGCAGTGGCTTCCCGTTGTACAAAGGGAAAGGAGCAAAGCTGCAACGTGCACTTATTCAATACTTCCTCGATTATAATACAGAAGCAGGTTACACCGAATTTATACCGCCATTAATGGTTAATGAAGCCACAGCTTATGGAACCGGCCAGCTTCCCGATAAGGAAGGACAGATGTATCACATAACCGCAGATGGATTTTATCTCATTCCCACTGCGGAGGTGCCTGTAACTAACGTATATGCAGATACGATCATTAAGGAGAATGATCTCCCGGTGAAAATGACCGCCTACACTCCCTGTTTCCGCCGCGAGGCAGGAAGCTTTGGAAGTGATGTCCGGGGCTTGAACAGGGTTCACCAGTTTGACAAGGTGGAGATCATCCAGCTTGTTCATCCAGATAAAAGTTATGACGTTCTCGAAGAAATGGTGAATCATGTTGAACGCCTTATCCAGTTCCTTGAACTTCCATACAGGATCCTTCGTTTATGCGGAGGCGATATGAGCTTTGCTTCAGCGCTCACTTACGACTTTGAGGTTTACAGCGCAGCGCAGCAAAAATGGCTCGAGGTAAGTTCTGTCAGCAATTTCGAAACCTTCCAGACAAACAGGATGAAGATCAGGTACAGGGATGAATCCGGGAAACCAAAGCTGGTACATTCACTGAATGGTTCTTCGCTTGCACTACCCCGTATAATGGCAGCTTTGCTTGAGAATAACCAGGCTGATAACGGGATCAAATTACCACAGGTGCTGCACCGGTATTTTGGCGCTCCGGAGATAAAGGCTGTTTAGCGTTTAAGGCGATGCCCTGGTTCTTAGTTGTTACTCTTTTTTTGTTACGGTAACAATTTTTGTGTAACAAAAGGGAATGATACCTAATAGCCCGGGTAGGTATCACATGTTATGATACCTAATAGCCCGGATAGGTATCACAAGGTATGATACCTAATAAGCCGGATAGGTATCATAAAAAAGGGCAGCTTTCGCTACCCCTTTAAATATCTCCTAACGAATTAGTTAAGTCCTTTTTCCTTCATGATCCTGTTCAGCCATTTCAGCATGGCAAACATGATCAGGGTGGCCAGCATCATCAGAGCAAAATTCACCCAGAAGAAATTGGCTTTATTCTCATAGCCATCCCACATACTTGCAAGCACTCCCGAAAGTTTGTTCCCGATGGAAGTGGAAAGGAACCAGCCGCCCATCATGAGGGCGGTAATCCGTGCGGGGCTTAGTTTGGAAACAAGGGATAAGCCCATCGGGCTGAGTAAGAGTTCGCCTACGGTAATAACGCCATATGTTCCAACAAGCCACCATGCACTGGCCTTGTCGGCGCCATTGTTTGTTGCATATACAGCGATGACCATTACCAGTACAGACAATGCCGATATGAATAATCCGAGTGCGATCTTGGTAGGTGTTGAAGGTTCAGAATTTCGTTTTCGCAGGTATCCAAAAAAAGCAACAATGAGCGGTGTAAGAACGATCACCCAAAATGGATTTATGGACTGACTTAGCGGGGTTGCCCAGAGCGAAGCCACCCCTCCTTCCGACGGGCGGTTTGCAGGATCAACATTTTTAAAATATGCAGGGTAGTTGAATTCGCGTTGAACTACGCCATCTATCTTTTTCAATTTGAATTGCTCGTCATAAACTTCCATGCTGTCCTTTAAATAAGGAACCTGTTCAGCCAGGTAAAGCCCGTTGAAGATCTTTCCCGGTGTTCCGGAAACTTCGCGATCAGTATAGCTTTCAGCCCAAATAGTTAATGCCGTTCCGTTCTGTTTGAACACAGCCCAGAACATGATCACTGCTGCAAAGATGGCAAGCAGGGCTGCGATCGGGCGTTTTTCTGATGCTTCAGCCCTGAAATAGAGAGATGCATAAAAATATACCACGGGGATACAGGCAAATATGAATGCATCATTGCTGTCTGAACCGAAAAAGTTCCCGGGTATGATCCAGCCTAAAATTCCTGCTACAACAGAAGGAACCAGGATCGTCATTACAATTCTCAGGAATGGCATGTCTTCCTTTGTCATAGGTTTCTTTACATCGCCTTCCACGTAGTGCCGGGTTCCCAGAAGGAAGATTAATACCCCGATGAACATTCCTACGCCGGCTGCTATGAATGCATACTTATATCCCCAGAGAATTATGATAGCAGCGCTGAAGAAATTACAGATGAATGCACCGATGTTGATGCCCATGTAAAAGATATTGTATCCTTCATCTTTCCTCGCCTGGAACTGTGGATTGCTGTAAAGATTTCCGAGGAGTGTAGAGATATTTGGTTTAAAGAAGCCATTTCCAAGGATCACCAGGGTCATCGATACATAAAGCATGGGCAGGCTGTGCACCGCCATCAGGCAATAACCTATTCCCATCATTAATCCACCTGCGATGATCGATTTCCTGTAACCAAAATAACGGTCGGCCAACAGGCCACCAATAAATGGTGTGAGGAATACCAGGGCAATGAAAGTTCCATACAGGTCACTCGCTTCGGTATTCGTCATGGCAAAGCCCTGCTCTACATGTTTCAGGTATAGCAGGAAGATCCCGATCATCAGGTAATAGCCGAAGCGTTCCCACATTTCGGAAAAGAATAGGAAGGGCAGGGCCTTAGGGTGTTTACGTTGCATCAAAGTAAGTTATAAAATTAAAGGGTGACGATGAAGTCACCCTTTGTAAAAATATAGCAAAATGTTTAGCGAACTCCATGCATCATTCGCTTCAGCATCGGTGTTAATGCATAAAGGATGACGGCTGCTGCGCCGCAAAGGATCACGAAGACCATGAAGAAATCATAAAGGTTAGTGATCTGGAATCCCGCGAATGTTGAATATTCTGTAGCTATTTTTTGTTCGGTCAGGAATGCAGATTGCTCCGGTGTTAACGTTGCTGTTTTCTGCAAGACTGCCCCAAGGTCAATTCCCTGTTCAGCGGCCTTTTGATATTTATCGCCTGTAGGAGGGAGAAGTGCACCGAGCGTACCTGTGAGAGCATAACCTGCAGCATTGCTCAGGAACCACACACCCATCAGCAAAGATGCAAACCTGCGGGGGGCAAGTTTTGCAACGAGCGAAAGACCGATCGGCGAAAGGCAAAGTTCACCCCAGGTATGAAGCAGGTAAAGAAGGATCAGCCAGATAATACCGATCTTACCGGTGGTGCCCAGGTCTTTTACCTGGCCTGCTATGAGCAAATATCCAAGTGCAATTAAAGCAAGACCGAAAGCCTGTTTAACGGGGGAGATCGGTTCCATTTTCTTGCGGTTAAGCCATATCCACATGGCGCTGAATGGCAGCGCGAAGGCTATTACAAAGAAGCTGTTGAAATTCTGCACCATGCTCGGTGGCATTGTCCAGCCTAAGATCCTGGTGTCAGTCTGGTTGTCTGCAATAAAGGTTAATGAGGAACCCGCCTGCTCAAATGCAGCCCAGAAAAAGATCACGAAGAACGCGATGATGTAAAGCACCCAGATACGCTGTGTTTCTACTTTTGTAAGCGTTTTATCTGTAAGGATAAGTCCTGCAAGAGCAAGACCGCTGCCATATATAAATGAATAAATGATGTTCTGTCCGCCTACGAAATAGAAGAATGCAACAAGCCCGAGGAAAACGATGATGGCTCCCATGATGGCGTTCTTTGAGAACTTAGCCTCTGTTGCTTCTCCTTCATAAACGGCGTTCCTGTCTGGTCTGGCCCCGATGGCTGCCCCTTCCGGAGTTACCACATATTTATTCTTAAGGATCATGAAGATTATAGTTCCCAGGAACATAGCGCCACCTGCAGCCAGGAAGCCCCATTTGAATGCGCTCAGGTCCCTGACACCATTTGTTTCCACATCACCCAGCAATGGGCAGATAGTGATCCCGAGGAATGCACCAACGTTTATACCCATATAAAAAATAGTGAAGGCAGAATCGAGCTTGCTTTTCTGCTGGGCAGGGTAAAGCTGTCCTACCATGCTCGAAATATTTGGCTTGAAGAAGCCATTACCCAATACGATCACGCCAAGACCTATCCACATGATAGTGCGTGCCAGGTCAAGATTTTCATAAGTGCTTGCGCTGGCAAACAAAAGCAGCTGGCCTAAACCCATGGTAAGCCCCCCGAGTATGATACATGCCCTGTTGCCAAGGTATTTATCTGAGATATAACCACCCAGCATAGGGGTCAGGTAACAGAGTCCAAGGAAACCTCCATAAATAAGGGATGCATCCTTTTCTCCCAGCATAAGCGCATTGGCCAGGAACAGGGTAAGTATGGCCCGCATGCCATAAAAATTGAACCGTTCCCACATTTCGGTTGCGAATAATACTCCTAAGCCTTTAGGATGGCCTTTCTGGGCTCCTGCATGTTGAAGGATCGCTTCATCTCCGGCAGTTACGTTAGACATATTTCTTTTGTTGGTTAATAAATGGTTTATGCCATGGCATATTGCCTCAAAATAAAGATTTTATTCTTTAAAAAATGCAGAACAGCCTCTTGCTTTATCTTACCGATATTCGCATTCCAAGAATTTGAACCATGAATATATTATTGCTGGGAGGCGGTGGCCGCGAGCATGCCCTTGCCTGGAAACTGGATCAAAGTACGCATTGCGACAGGCTGTTCACTGCCCCGGGTAATGCCGGTACAGCCCTTATTGGAACCAATGTCGCGATGGGGGTCCTGGAATTTGACCGTATCGCTGCATTCTGCCTGGATGAAAAAATTGAAATGGTGGTGGTTGGCCCGGAGGACCCATTGGTTAAGGGCATTTATGATCACTTCGCGAAGGAACCATCCCTGCAACACATCTTTATTGTAGGTCCTTCAGCCAATGCAGCCCGCCTGGAAGGCAGCAAGGCCTTCGCTAAGGAATTCATGATCCGGCATCATATCCCCACTGCGGCATATCGCGAATTCAATGAAGAGAATTTCATGGACGGCATATCCTATTTAAAGGAACATGATCTGCCTGTAGTTTTAAAGGCCGACGGACTGGCTGCGGGAAAAGGTGTGCTGATATGCCAGACCGTTGTTGAAGCCCTGGCAGAATTTGAACTCATGATCCAGCAATCAAAGTTCGGAGATGCAGGAAAGAAGGTGGTTGTGGAAGAATTTCTTGAAGGGATTGAAATGAGTTGCTTTGTGCTCACCGATGGCCGCGACTATGTAATGCTGCCGGAAGCTAAAGATTATAAAAGGATCGGGGAGGGAGATTCCGGCCTGAACACCGGCGGTATGGGGGCAGTGAGCCCCGTTCCATTCTTCAACGAAGTGCTGCGCGAAAAGATCGTGAAGAGGATCGTGGAACCCACCATTGAAGGCCTGGGAAAGGATGGACTGGTGTATAAAGGATTTGTGTTTATTGGCCTGATGATAAGGGAGGGAGAACCTTATGTGATAGAATATAATTGCAGAATGGGCGACCCGGAAACCGAGGTGGTCATCCCGCGTTTGAAGAACGACCTGGTTGAATTACTGATCGCGATGAAAGAAGGAAGGCTAAACTCAGTAAAGGTGGAAGCTGATCCAAAAGCTGCTGCTACCGTGGTTGCTGTAAGTGGAGGATATCCAGGCGCCTTTGAAAAAGGGATGGAGGTCGTAGGCCTGGACACAGCCGGTGAAAGCCTTGTTTTCCATGCCGGTACTACCGGGATAAATGACAAGGTATTAACGAGCGGAGGAAGGGTGCTGGCTGTAACTTCCTTCGATGAATCGGTGCATGGCGCTGCACAACGTTCGGTGAATAGCCTTCAGAACATCAGCTTTGAAAACATATACTTCCGTAAGGATATCGGGTATGAATTTGAATGATCGTATGTAAAGCAGCAGCCATCAAGGTTTCAGCTTCACAGGAATGTTAGTGAAAGGTTAATAACAATTGTACTAAAATAAATTTTCTGACGTTGTTTAATCAAATATTTTCCTTCAACTTTGCCTGCATTACTAACGTTCGCAGTATCTTATTTAAAATATGGGCCTATTCAATTTCCTGACGCAGGAGATCGCCATGGATCTCGGCACCGCTAATACCCTGATAATCCATAATGATGAAGTGGTTGTGAATGAACCCTCCATTGTTGCACTCGACAGGAATAATCCCAAGAATCTTCTTGCAGTAGGCCGTAAGGCGCTCATGATGCATGAGAAAACACATGAGAGCATACGTACTGTTCGTCCCCTGCGCGACGGTGTAATTGCCGACTTTAACGCTGCGGAACTGATGATCCGGGAAATGATCAAAATGATCTTCCCGAAAAAACCCCTTTTCGCACCAAGCTGGAGAATGATGATCTGCATTCCAAGCAGTATCACCGAGGTTGAAAAACGTGCTGTTCGCGACAGTGCCGAACAGGCCGGTGCAAAGGAAGTTTACCTTATACATGAACCCATGGCTGCTGCCCTGGGTATAGGAATAGATGTGGAAGAGCCTGTAGGTAACATGATCATTGATATAGGTGGCGGAACCACCGGCATTACCGTGATCGCTCTCGCAGGTATCGTATGTGATCAAAGTATCAGGATCGCGGGAGACGAATTCACCGCGGATATCATGGAAGCGCTGCGTCGCTACCACAGCTTGCTTATCGGTGAACGAACCGCAGAACAGATCAAGATCCAGGTTGGCGCCGCCATGAAAGACCTTGATTCACCTCCGGACGATATTCCTGTAAATGGCCGCGACCTTGTGACCGGTATTCCAAAGCAGGTTATGGTGAGTTACCAGGAAGTTGCCGAAGCGCTGGATAAAAGCATTTTCAAGATCGAAGAAGCGATCCTGAAAGCGCTGGAAACTACGCCCCCGGAACTGGCAGCTGATATTTACCGCCGGGGACTTTACATTACCGGTGGCGGATCATTATTGCGCGGCCTGGATAAACGCCTGACTGCAAAGATCAAATTGCCCGTTCACGTTGCAGACGACCCATTAAAAAGCGTAGTGCGCGGAACCGGAATTGCGTTAAAGAATTACGACAGGTATCCTTTTGTGATGAGGTAGTTCCACAGCAGTCTGAGCCGGCTGCGCCTCCAAAATAAATGATCTGAGGTGCGTAACATTTTTCTGTTCATCCGACGTTATTTTAATTTTCTTCTCTTCCTGCTGCTGCAGATTACCTGTATTTACCTCATCGTGAATTACAGCAAATACCA
Organism: Bacteroidota bacterium; assembly: GCA_023417815.1. GTDB lineage: Bacteria > Bacteroidota > Bacteroidia > Chitinophagales > Chitinophagaceae > Ferruginibacter. Next base: position 230,531 of record JAEZEI010000052.1, read on the forward strand.
CCAGGCCATCGCAGGGAATTTCAGTAAGAACATAACCGGGCTTGTAAATAAAAGGTACAGCGACGTAGAATATTACTTCCACCTGAAGCGTACAAATGATTCACTGGTGAAAGCCAATGAAATGCTTTATAATAAGCTGAAACAGAATTTTGATATTCCGGATTCACTCCCGCATGTTGTAATTGACACCATGAAGGTCGATTCCCTCGAAACGTACAGGAAGTATTCTTATATCTCCGCCAGGGTGGTTGCCAATGCCGTTACCTCGCAAAGCAACTATATCGTTCTGGGTAAGGGAAGTGCCGACGGATTGAAAAAGGGAATGGGAGTTATAGATCCTAATTATGCAGTGGCTGGTATCATTACAGACGTTAGTGAAGATTATGCAGTGGTGATGAGCCTGCTGCATAAAGACAGCCGCATAAGCGGGAAGTTGAAGCGCACAGGGGAAACAGGAACACTTACATGGGATGGAAAGGAACCTAATATTCTTATGCTTAACGGCATACCAAAAAGCGTAAAAATGTCGAAGGGTGATTCGGTGATCACCAGTGGCTTCAGCACAACATTCCCCCTGGGAATTTTGATCGGCAGGGTTGAAAGTATCATTAAAGATCCTTCTGCCACCACTATGCGTGTCAAACTTCGCTCATTCACTAATTTCTACAACCTCCAGTATGTATATGTTATAAACAATTCAGAGGAGGCAGCTATAAAGCAATTGCTGGACAAAACCCGGAAACAACAATTATAATTGAGCACGCTTGTAAAAAATATCATCCGCTTCGCGCTTTTCATACTTTTCCAGGTATTTGTGCTTGATAAGATCAGGCTTCACCAGATGGTGACCCCGTATGTTTATTTCCTGTTCGTATTATGGCTACCCTTTAATATGAACCGGAGCCTGCAGATGATCCTGGCATTCGCAGTGGGATTAAGTTTAGATGGTTTCAGGTATTTCCCGGGTTTTCATGCTGCAGCATGTGTTTTTGTAGCATATATAAGGCCTTTTCTGATAAACCTTATGATTCCCCAGGAAGGGGCCGACAGCAACTATGATGAACCATCCATACAAAGCATGGGTGGGCTGCTTCCTTACATGATCTATGCCGGGCTGCTCACCTTCATTCACAATGCATGGCTCTTTTTGCTGGAAGCATGGCAATTTGCCGATATCTGGTATTTTGTTTTGAAGACGGTGATCTCTACTGCAGTAAGTCTTTTTGTAATATTGATCGTAGAACTGATATTTTCACGAAAACAAAGGTTCCGTACCAATACCATTTGATTGAGCTTATTGTAACTTTGTAACACTGCTTCTTCAACTTTTCACAATAAATAATTTCCAAGCGTGCCTGTGTTTAACCAGTCGAGAAGAAATGTGATACGCCTCATCTTCATCGCGATGTTCCTGATCATCGTGGCAAGGCTATTCACGTTGCAGGTGCTTTCTTCAAAATACAAGGTGCTGGCAGATGACCAGGGAATTTTTCGCCAGGTGGTGTATCCTGATCGCGGCATAGTTTACGACAGGAAAGGGAAGTCTATCCTGGAAAATACCATTATATATGATCTGATGGTGATCCCCTCCAAAATAAAAGGGACTGATACCGCGATGCTTTGTAATATACTGGGTATAGACAGCGCAGAATTTCATAAACGTATCATTACCTCCATCATTAAGAACCGCAGCTACAGGCCTTCAACCTTTGAAGCATTGCTTAGCGAGGAGAAGATGGCGAAGATCAATGAAAACCTATACCGTTTTGCTCCCGGCTACTATCTCCAGGAACGACCGGTAAGAGCTTATCCCTACGACGCGGCAGGAAATATCCTCGGATATTTATCTGAAGTGGATACAAGATTCCTGGAGAAACATCCTGGTGAAGGATATGTAAGCGGTGATTATGCAGGCAAAACGGGGCTGGAGATACAGTATGAGAAAGTGCTGATGGGAAAGCGTGGGATCCATTATTATAAAAGGGATAATAAGAACAGGCTAACAGGCAGGTTCGAGAACGGGATGTTCGACACCATGGCCATTGCCGGTAGCAATCTCTATACATCTTTGGATATTGAATTACAGGAATTCGGTGAGTACCTGATGGAGAACAAGGTAGGCGCCGTGGTTGCCATTGATCCTCAAACAGGAGGTATTTTGGCAATGGTGAGCAGTCCCACATACAAGCCACGTTTACTTACAGGTGCAGAAAGGAAAAAGCATTATGCTGAATTATTGCTTGATCCAAGAATTCCTTTCCTGAACCGGACCATCGGCGCCAAGTATGCTCCCGGATCTACTTTCAAAACCCTGCAGGGCCTGGTAGGCCTTCACGAGGGAGTTGTAACTCCTTCCACGACTTTCTCTTGCAGCGGGGCATTTTATGGTTGTGGTAAACCAATGCGTTGTCTTGATCCGGGTGTATGGGCATTGAAAGGTGCCATCACACATTCCTGCAATACATATTTCGCTCACGTTATGCAACGTGTAATCAATAACCCGAAGTATCCTTCTCTTGACAGCAGCCTGAATGCATGGGCGGAGTATATGCATGCCTTTGGACTTGGTCACAGGCTCGGGGTTGATCTGCCTTCTGAAAAATCAGGCAGCATTCCAACCGCCAAAACGTATGACAGGATCTATGGTGATGGCCGCTGGAATTTCTGCACGTTCAGATCAGTGAGCATCGGCCAGGGAGAGGTTGAAACAACGCCGTTGCAGGTTGCCAATGAAATGGCTTACCTGGCAAATAAAGGATGGTATATTACACCGCATATTGTGGATTCGATAGAAGGCGGAGATCTTTATGGATTACTCGATGCTTTCAAAGAAAAACATACCGCGGTAAATATTCCTGACAGCGTATTTGAATCTGTTCATGACGGTATGCAGGGAGTTATGGAAAGCGGAACAGGGCGATATGCAAAAGTGGAAGGCATTGACATTTGCGGTAAGACAGGTACCGTGGAAAATAGTTATAGGGGGGTTAAGCAAAAGGATCACGCATTCTTTGCCGCATTTGCCCCCAGGAGGAATCCAAGGATAGCAATTGCAGTAATTTGTGAGAATGCCGGTTTCGGGTCAACTTCAGCAGCTCCCATAGCCAGCCTTATGATCGAAAAGTATCTTCGCGATTCTATTTCCGGGAAAGCCAGAAAGGATAAAGCAGAACAGATCCATAAGATGAACCTCATTCCGCCGCGGCTCGTGCAGGCCATAAGGACCCAGGATTCACTGATGCATAGAAGGGATTCAGCATACCTGCTTGCGAAAGGATATATAAAAAAGGTAAGAGATACTGTTGGAATGGAAGAAGAGGATGATTCAGAGGCACTGGATAAACTCAAGAAAGAAAAACAAAAACCAACCACACCAACCAAACCAAAAGATTCTGTAAGTCGCGATGCAATCCTGCCTCAAAGGCAACGCATTGTTCCAGATTCATCACAGCCCAGGTAATATGTATCAGAATAAACCTGTAATAGCGAAAGGAGTGGATTGGGTAATGATCTGGCTTTATGCCATAATCACCGTACTGGGACTGATCTGCATTTTCTCTGTGGAATTCAAACAGGATGATTCCTTCTGGGGAACAATTTTTGGTTTCAATAAGAATTACAGTAAGCAGATTTTCTTTATGGGCATTTCTGCTGTCATTGCTATTTTTATTCTACTGGCCGACAGTAAATTATTCACGGCTTTTCCAAACCTGCTTTATATCATTGGTATCTTATTGATACTCGCAACATTTGTTGTAGGTAAGGAAGTGAATGGCTCCCGAAGCTGGATCCCTCTTGGATTCATGAATCTTCAGCCTGTGGAAACCAGTAAGATATTTACAGCATTAGCTCTCGCAAAATATCTTTCCATACCCGATACTGATCTGCGCCAGCCAAGGGTACAGATCATTGCGGCAGGGATTTCCTTTCTGCCAATGGTTTTCAGTATACTTCAGAATGAAACAGGCCTTGCGCTTGTTTATTTCTCCTTCCTTCTCCCAATGTACAGGGAAGGTTTACCGCCGGGTTACCTGGTATTCGGAGCAACGCTGGCTGTATTGCTTATAATAACATTACTTTTTCCTCCTTTGCAATTAAGTATAGCACTAACAATTATTGCAGCCCTGATCATTTATTTCATGAAGCGCAAGATCAGAAGGAACAGGTCATTACTTTTTGTTATAATAGGCTCGTGGATGATAAGCGTTTTGTTTGTAGGGGTGGCCGTTCCCTTCCTGTTCACCAGTGTATTTCAGAAATACCAGGCCGACAGGATCTTCAGCATGGTAGGCAGGGACAATCCTTTTACGGAGAAAAGCGATACAACCACTGTGGACCTAAAGGCGAAGAAGGCCCCGGTAGAGAATTATAACGTTAAGCAATCCAAGATCGCTATAGGTTCAGGGGGTTTTGCCGGGAAAGGATTCCTTAAGGGAACCCAGACCCAGGGCGATTTCGTTCCGGAGCAGCATACAGATTTTATTTTCACTTCCCTGGGTGAAAGCTTTGGTTTTTTGGGAACAACCTTCCTCATGCTTTTGTACACGGCTATGTTGTTACGGATTGTATTCATTGCCGAAAGACAACGAAGTACATTCAGCAGGGTATATGCCTATAGTGTGGCAGGCATATTGTTCTTTCATATTGCCATTAATATCGGCATGACGATCGGGATCGCACCGGTGATCGGGATAACCTTACCGTTGATGAGTTATGGAGGTTCATCCCTTCTTACGTTCACGATCCTCATATTCATATTGATTAAACTGGACTCAGACAGGCAGATGGTGCTGAGGTAAGCAATGGAAATTATTCCCTTAAGTGAAGGAACATTTACGGTAGACCGTACAAAAGAGTTTCTTCCCTTTGATAAAGAAAAGGACATACTTACAGACCGGCCAAGAGGAAGTCTGCTGGTAGAAGTACAACCGTTTGCTGTGAGAATGGATGATGAAGTGATCCTTTTTGATACAGGCTTGGGTTTTAGCCAGGACGGAGAAATGCAGCTACACAGAAACTTAAAAGATCATGGGATCTTACCTGAGGATATCACAAGAGTATTATTGAGTCATCTGCATAAAGATCATTCAGGTGGCATCCTTGATAAGAACAATTCAAAGCCTGCTTTTGCAAATGCAACCTATTATGTAGGTGGCAGAGAATTTCAAAATGCAATGGAAAGTAATACGGCCAGTTACAGGCGAAGTGATTTTGAAACGCTTTCTGATTCTTCTCAACTTTCCTTATTATCCGAGGGGGGCACTATCACCAACAATATCCATTATGAACTTTCAGGAGGCCATAGTCCTTATCATATTGTTTTCTGGTTGAAAGAAAATGGGGAGATAATTTTTTTTGGTGGAGATGAAGCGCCGCAACACCAGCAAATGAAAAACAGGTTCATGGCGAAATATGATCATGATGGAAGAAAGGCGATGGAGCTTCGAAGCAGGTGGTGGGCACAGGGTAAGGATGAAGGATGGACCTTTTTATTTTATCATGATATAAGGAATCCATTTGTAAAGCCCCTAAAATAAAAGAGGCCTGCCCTAGAAAGAGCTGGCCGTTGCTAACCTATGAAAAACACCTGCTGCAAAAATAGAAGAAATTAAATAAGAATCAATATTTATTAATAATTTTTAAAAAGTATAGAAGCATTAATTCCGAACTTATTAAAAGAGTCAAAATGAAAAAAGCCTGCTTTTAAGCAGGCTTTAAATATTATATCCGTAGAATTACGGGCGATTATTTCCTGGTCTTCGACCCCGGTTTTCCCGCATCTTCTGCAGCCTTTCGATCATACGTTTGCGGAATTCCGCATCTTTTTTAAAGAATTCATTGGTTCGTTCAGCCCCCAGTATTTTTACGAAGCGGTCTTCATATTTTTTCTTGGTATTCAACTGCTGCTGCTGACGTTCAAGTTCGGGCATATCCACCCTGGTTTTTTTAAGGTCAGCATCATATTCCGCGTGCACTGGCCAGAACCGCTGGGCTTCAGGTTCGGTTAGTTTCAATTCCTGGGAGATATAGGCCACGTATAACGCCCTTACCTTCTCCTGGGCAGGACCCTGGGCCATAACGACTACAGTTAACAGGGAGAAGAGTATGGTAAATATCTTTTTCATGACTTTAATTTAGATCGTTTATGTTCAGCTCTTTTAGGTATTCATCAAGGGTATTTTCATCGAACAGCAGGTCTTCAGCCGCCGGCAAACTGCTTTCTTCCATGGAAGCAGCAGCAACAAGTGCAGCATCTACATCAATTCCGCTTTCATTAAGGTATTCTTCTATCTCGTTATCCGAAACCGTTTGAAGTACCGCATCAAAATCAGCATTCTTCGCAATACTCAGGCCTTCTCTCACAATAGAAGCGTATTCCCTGTCATACGCTGAATTTTTACCTGGAAAATTAAAAATTGCCAGGCCAAGAAGGCCGGTAACTACCGCTGCAACTGCATACCGCGCAACAGAACGCATATTCATGGAAACAACCTTTGCGGGTGTTTTTACTTTTGCTATTATTTCAGCCGGTAAATTTTCAAAATAACCACCAGGGATTGTAAATACATTTTCCTTTCCAACCTTATGGAGAACAGGAGATCTTTCTTCTTCGGCCCTGATCTTTTCCATTAGCCTGGCAGGGAAGGAATCAAAATATCCATCCGGTGCCTCCTTAGTAAAATCAGCAACCCTGGAGGTCATTTCGAGGGGAAAAGCATCAAAGTACCCTTCGGGAACACTTCCTAATGGAGATTTATCCATGCCCGCAAGGGTTGGTGAAAGGCTGTTCAGCTCATCAAATATTTCTTTTTTCGCATTCACGGCACTTTGACTGCTTTTCGGGATGGTAGTTTAATGATTAAGGATATAATCTTCCACCTTTTTTACTGCATGATGGTAACTGGCCTTCAGGGCACCCTCACTTGTCTCCAGAATCTTGCTCATTTCTTCGTATGGCATTTCTTCAAAATACCTTAAATTGAATACAAGCCTTTGTTTTTCAGGTAATTGTTGAATTGCCAGTTGAAGTTTCCATTCCAGTTTCCTGGAATCAAAGTCCTTATCGGCCCGCAGGCGGTTGGCCATATAGTCCTCATCGATCGTATTGGTCTTTCTTTTTTTCTGTTGCTCTAAGAAGTTCAGGCATTCATTAGTTGCGATCCTGTACATCCAGGTATAGAGCTGGCTGTCTTCACGGAAATTCTCCAGGTTTTTCCAGACCTTGATAAATACATTCTGCATCACATCGTTGGCATCTTCATGTTCAACAACCATTCTGCGGATATGCCAATATATCTTCTCCTGGTATTTCTTAATGATCCGGGTGAAAGCGCTTTCCCTGGTAACCGGGTCACGGAAAAGCATCAGTAATTCTTTATCATCTTCTATATGAGCCATGGAATAGGTTGATGTTCAGCAAATGTAAGGCAGTTCGCCAGTTTGATACCCGTGCTGATCGTGCCCGCATAAAAATAAAAAAGGGGGTCCAAATGAGAACCCCAGTGAAAAGTTAATTCCGGAATCAGTGTTTAACCTTTCCTGCGTTGTATGACCTTTTCCGCTGCTTCTACGATATTCTTAACATCCAGGCCATATTTAACCAGGAGTTCGGAAGGTTTACCGCTTTCACCAAAGGTATCATTGGTACCCACGAATTCCATCGGCACGGGATTATTCCTTGCAGCCACCTGTGCGACCATATCCCCCAGGCCACCATGGATATTATGTTCCTCCGCTGTAATTGCACATCCGGTCTTCTTTAAAGAAGCGATCACTGCATTTGTATCCAGGGGCTTAATTGTATGAATATTTAAAAGGTCAACGCTTATTCCTTTCTTCTCAAGTTCACGCGCAGCTTCCACTGCAATCCACACCATGTGCCCGCAGGCGAATATGCTTACATCCTTTCCCTCATTAAGAACCTGAGCTTTCCCAAGTACGAAATCAGATTCTTTGGTGAAGATCGGCCAGACTGGCCGTCCAAACCTGAGGTACACAGGGCCTTCCATTTCTGCAATGGCCATGGTAGCTGCTTTGGTCTGGTTGTAATCTGCAGGAACAACAACTGTCATTCCTGGCAGCATACGCATCAACCCGATATCCTCAAGGATCTGGTGGGTCGCACCGTCTTCACCGAGGGTAAGCCCGGCATGGGAAGCACAGATTTTTACATTCTTCCCGCTATAGGCAATGCTTTGTCTAATCTGGTCATACACTCTTCCTGTGCTGAAGTTGGCAAAAGTGGTGGTGAAAGGGATCTTTCCGCCAATGGTAAGACCGGCAGCAATTCCCATCATATTAGCTTCTGCAATACCGCACTGTATAAAACGTTCAGGAAATTCTTTGATGAACCCATTGAGTTTCAGGGAACCGGCAAGATCCGCAGTAAGAGCAACTATGTTTTTATTCTTCCGGGCCGCTTCTAAAATTCCATCTCCAAAGCCGCTCCTGGTATCCTTATTTCCTGTAACTTCTATGGTGTTTAACATGTCTGAAATTTGGCGCAAGTTAGCGCAGTAATCAATTTAATTCCGGGTTTTTCTGGTTATATAAATGATGATCCTTTTTGAGTTTCAATTCCCAGTCCCATGCAGTACGCATCATATCATCAAGGTTATATTTAGTCTGCCATCCCAGCACTTTAACAGCCTTATCGTTATTTGCATAAATAGCGACCACATCACCAGGGCGGCGGCCGCTTAACTTATAATTCAGTTTTTCCCCGCTAACTTTTTCAAAGGTCTTAATTACTTCAAGTACCGTGTATCCGTTACCTGTTCCAAGGTTGAATACATCACAATTACTTTCATTTTTTCCATCAGCCAGGTAGTTAAGCGCCAGGGTATGTGCATGGGCGATATCAGAAACGTGAATATAGTCTCTTACACAACTCCCATCTCTTGTAGGATAATCAGTTCCGAAAACTTCCATTTCGGGGAGTTTCCCAATTGCGGTCTGTGTAATCGCAGGAACCAGGTTTGCTGGCCGACCGATAGGGATCTCACCGATCTGCACTGAAGGATGCGCTCCCACAGGGTTAAAGTACCGCAGCAATACAGCCCTGATAGGTGTGGCAGCCACTGTAAATCTCACCATTTCTTCTCCCATTTGCTTGGTATAACCGTATGGTGATTCTGCTTTACGGAATGGAGTGTCTTCCGTTACCGGGATAGTATCCGGGTTACCATATACAGTGCAACTGCTTGAAAAAACAAAATCCAGCACATTGAATTCCTGGCAGCACTTAAGTACATTGAGAAGCGATGTATTATTGTTCTCAAAATACATGAGGGGCTGTTCTACTGATTCTCCCACTGCTTTATAAGCTGCAAAATGTATAATTCCTGAAATGCCAGGATTCTCCTGGAATATTGCGTGCACATCATCAAAAATGCAAAGGTCAACCGTGTAATTCTTCACCTTTACCCCCGTGATCTTTTCCACTCCGTCCAGTATGGTTGCAAGCCCCCTGCTGTTGTTGTCTACAGAGATCACTTCAAAGCCATTTTGAATCAGGTCCACAATTGTATGTGACCCTATATAGCCGCAGCCTCCGGTAACCAGGATTTTTTTCATGGTGCGAATTTAGTTCGTTACTTCCGAAGTTTATAACTGCAGGTGATTATAGGGCTAAAGCGTAACGACCTTTCCGTTTTTACTCTACAGGAATAATTTGGAGATATAATAAACGATGGTGGCCAGGATGGCACTGACTGGAATAGTTAGTATCCACGCCCAGATGAGGTTAATGGTTACACCCCATCTTACAGCACTTAACCTTTTTGTGGCGCCCACTCCTATAATTGCACCGGTGATAGTGTGCGTAGTGGAAACCGGGATCCCCATTTGTTCGGTCATGAACAAGGTCATAGCTCCTGAAGTTTCAGCCGAGACACCTTCAAGCGGAGTTACTTTAGTGATCTTGGTTCCCATTGTCTTAATGATCTTCCAGCCACCACTCATGGTTCCTAACGCTATTGCAGAATAACATGCAAGCGGGATCCAGTCAGGCATATGTTTAATATCTGTAAGTACTCCATCTGCAACAAGTGCGGCTGCAATTATGCCCATTACTTTTTGCGCGTCATTTCCACCATGACCAATACTGAAAATAGCAGAGGAAACCAGTTGAAGTTTTTTGAACATTTTCCCTGTTCTCGAAGCGCTGGGCTTGCGGATCAGATCAACATAAACATAACACAATATAAATAGAAGTGAAATGGCAACAAGTCCATAACGAATGAATGAATTATCGGCTTTTGAAACAGATTTCACCAGTTCCTGTTTTACATTCACGCCGGCAAGAGCACTTTCAAGTTTGGCTTTTTCAAAAGCGGTAAGCTTGAGAAGGCTGGTGAGTGTATCCGAAAGCCCCGGTCGCATTGGGTCTACATAGGATGCAATAAGCTGGTCCTTCCCTTTAAGGTTCAGGATGATACTGTCCAGGTGAGGCTTCAATGTTGGATTAGCGGCTACATCGGCTTTCAGGCTGTCGATCAGGATCTTCCCGATCTCTTCACGATAGCGTTTTACCGTAACAGTGTGTAATAAGTCTGCTTTTTCTATCCTGTCTCCTATCACCTCCGCGCTTACACTTCCGAAATCCTCTGAAAGTTTGCTGGCTTTATTGTATTCGCCCGTCATAACAATATATGAGGAAGCTGCGGAGGTATCGTATTTTGCCTGCTCCTTTAATTTGTCGAGGTAATAGAATTTGCTGAGGTTTTCAGATATTTTTTTGTTCTGAAAGTATTCGAACATTTTCCATGTTCCTGCAGTTGCTACTACAATCAGCAGCACCTTCACCCAGAATCGCCTGTTAATAGTAACGAGGGTAATGAACATGGATACAAGCATTCCTATAAGTGGTGCCAGGAAAATAAAAAGTATGATCGTCAGGATCTTTCTGTCCTCTACAATCTGTCCTAAGCCGATCAGACCTTTCTTATCAAAAGCATGTGCTATTGCAGCGCCGGCAAAACCTCCGATCAGGGTATGTGAAGAGGAAGAAGGTATACCATACCACCATGTAAGCAGATTCCATCCTATGGCCGCAACAAGACCACTGAAGATCACAGGTAGGGTGATGAATTCACTTTTTACCGTTTTTGCAATTGTGTTGGCAACAGCATGATCCTTGAAAATAAAGAAAGCAACAAAATTGAAGAATGCAGCCCAAACTACCGCCTGGAACGGTGTAAGCACTTTTGTGGATACAACAGTGGCAATAGAGTTCGCGGCATCGTGAAAGCCATTGATATAATCAAAAACAAGGGCAAGAAAGATGATGACGATTAAGAGAGTGGACATATTGCTGCTTTAGCCAGGTTATGCGTATTTGATAATGATTGATTCTATCACGTTCGCTGCATCCTCACATTTGTCTGTAACGATCTCCATCACCTGGAAGATCTCTCTTTTCTTGATAACCTCTTTTGCATCGGGTTCTGTGGCAAACAATCTTTCAATACTCATATCAAAAATGTCATCTCCCTGGTTCTCTATACTGTTGATAGCAACAAGTGCATCTGTGATCTGGCGCATCTTCTTCATGTTGCGCAATTCCGTTACAGCCTTGTGAACCTGCAGGCATCCCTGTGCAATAAGATCTCCCATTTTCTGAAAACCGATATCATCCGGATTCACATGGTAGAAATTAATCTTTTTGGCAGAGGCGAAAATGTAATCGGCAATATCATCAAGGGCTGAAGCAAGGGAGTGAATATCTTCCCTGTCGAATGGTGTTATGAAGTTCTTCCCGAGTTCTGTGAAAATTCTATGCGTTAATTCATCATTTACATGTTCCATATCCTCAAGTTCCTTGATAAGTTTTGCCCTTACCTCGAAGTTTGGTTCGTTTACCACCTCTTTTAGTTTTTCTCCCATCTTAACGAGTTCCTCAGCAACACTTTCAAACAATTGATAAAAAACCCTGTCTTTTGGTAAGAAGATCTTCAATATGGAATTAAGTGACATGGAAAATTGATTTTTGCAAAAGTAATTTTTAAGGCTCGCGGTAATCGTGCGTCTGCCATTGGTAATAATTTCTTAACAATGGCCCAATACCGAAATCTTATTAGGTTTGCACCGTGAAAAGAATCCTGCTTTTTGTCGTATTTATGTGCATAGCCCATGCCTCATTTTCGCAGTTCCTGATGGATATGCTCGATACTACAACCAATGAAGGGAAGGGGCTTTTACATATCGTCAGGAATTTTGATCATTTAAAGTTGAGTGGATATATTCAGCCGCAATTCCAGGTTGCTGAACAGAAGGGAATAGAATCATTTGAAGGTGGGGATTTTGCACCACGGGTCAGTAACAGGTTCATGTTCAGGAGGAGCAGGGTTAAGATCGACTATGCTCATTTTGGTAACGAGCGGTCGCCTGATTTTCATATTGTATTCCAGTTTGATGCGAATGAAAGAGGGTTCACTGTTCGCGATGTATGGGGACGGGTTTTCGAGAACAGGTTCAAATTATTCTCTTTTACTACAGGAATGTTTGCCAGGCCCTTCGGTTATGAGGTGAACCTGAGCAGTAGCGACAGGGAAAGTCCTGAGCGTGGAAGAATGAGTCAGATACTGATGAAATCGGAAAGAGATCTTGGCGCCATGGTGAGTTTTGATTCGCGTAAAAAGAATGGTGCGCTTAACTTCCTGAAAATGGATCTTGGGTTATTCAACGGGCAGGGTATTAACGCTCAAGGCGATTTTGACAATTACAAGGACCTGATCGGAAGGATATATACCAAACCAATTGAAATAAATAACCTTTCTATTTCAGGTGGCGCTTCTATATTATATGGAGGGCTGGAGAATAGCACCAAATATATTTACACTACAGTTTCAGAAGGAGGGATTAAGAACCTTCAGGTTGATTCAAGTTTAAGCAATATCGGCTCACGTTCCCCACGAAAGTATTTTGGTGCAGATGCACAGTTAAAACTGAAGAATAAGAAAGGATTTACGCAGTTACGAGGTGAAATAATTGCAGGCAAGCAATCAGGGACTGTAATAGATAGTGAAACTCCCACACGCCTGCCTGAAGGGATGGAAGGATTTCATGTAAGGAATTTTAGAGGAGGTTATGCTTATTTCATCCAGGATCTATTCTCTCCAAGGCATTCAATACTTGTGAAATACGACGTATATGATCCGAATACAGATGTAAGTGGTGGGGAAATTGGAGCAACCGGTACAGGCTTTACAAAAGGCGATATAAAATACCAGACTGTTGGTGTTGGATACCTTAATCATATTACACCCAATGTAAAACTGCTTGCATACTATGCAATGGTGAAGAATGAATCAACGAATTTGCCAGGGTTTACTTCAGACGTAAATGACGATGTTTTTACGCTTAGAATTCAATTCAGATTTTGATAAAGATGGGCGAAGGCCCGCGCTTAATATTTCCCTAACATTCAATTAATGATTGCTTTACCCGGGCATCACTATTAGTTAACAATGAATGAATCTCTTTGCCTCAAATATTGAGGTATGAGAAAATTATTGATTGTTATATTTTTTACCGGAATTAACCTGGCCGCATTTAGCCAGGTTTCCGGGATTGAAGGGACAATTACTGATTCAGGGAAAGGAGCACGGGCAGTAGGGGTATCGGTTTCAGTATCGGGATCTGCAAAAGCTACTTCAACTAATGTAGATGGTGTTTATTCATTAACACTGGAGCCAGGTACATACAGTATTCTTTTCTCTTCTGTAGGATTCAGTCCAAAGCGCATTGAAGATATAGTTATCAATCCGGGAAAGATCACAAGCCTGGATGTGAGCCTTGAAACAGCTCCTAAAACAGAAGAGGCCGTGGTGGTGCGTGCCACTGCGCGACTGGAATCAACTAATGCTCTTCTCACTTTCCAGAAGAATACCAACACCGTTGCGCAGGTAGTTTCTTCTGAAGCCATTCGCAGATCGCCGGACCGCAGTGCTGGTGATGTTCTCAAGAGGATCCCGGGGGCCAGTGTGCAGGAAGGCAAATATCTTGTGGTACGAGGTTTAAGTGACAGGTACAACCAGGCTATGTTGAATGGTATCCAGCTTTCAAGTACTGAACCAGACCGTAAAACTTTCTCTTTCGATATTTTCCCTTCCGCGATGATAGATAATATGATCGTGAACAAAGCCTTTGTTCCGGAGCTTCCGGGAGAATGGGCTGGAGGACTTGTTCAGGTCAATACAAAAGATATTCCTGCAAGAGCCTTTTTGAATGTTCAGATCGGAACCGGATTCAATACCCAAACCATCGGGAATGATTTTTATAAGTATCGGGGAGGTAAAACCGACTGGCTAGGTTATGACGACGGAACCCGCGCCGTGGCGGAGGACTTGTGATCACCCGCGATTCAAGGATCATTGCGGACGGAACACCTGACAAACCTATTGTTTTCACAAGTGAGTCTTCTACGCCACAGCGGGGAGACTGGGCAGGAGTCGTAATTCTCGGGAATGCGCCTACAAACTCTTCCTTTAACGGGCAGCAAGGAGTAGGTGAAATAGAAGGTGGAGTGAATAACAGCGACGGATTGGGCTTATACGGACTTGGTGCGAGCAGCAACCCGGCTGATAATAGCGGAATTCTTCGTTATGTCCGGATCGAATATGCTGGCTATGCATTCCTTCCGGATAAAGAGATCAATTCACTTACTCTGGGTGGTGTTGGTTCCGGAACCATCATAGATCATGTTCAGGTAAGTTATGCGAATGATGATGCTTTTGAATGGTTCGGCGGAACTGTGAATGCCTCTCACCTTATTGCATACAAAACCCTGGATGATGATTTTGATGCAGATGCAGGGTACAGCGGAAAAGTTCAGTTTGGAATTGTACTTCGCGACAGTGCTGTTGCTGATATCAGTAAAAGTGAAGGAATAGAAACGGATAACGATGCGAATGGTAGTACACTCACTCCTTCGACATCAGCAGTATTCAGTAATATGACGCTTATTGGCCCAAAAGCCCAGGTAGATAATAATGGTAACAGCTTGTACCTTGGTGCGGTTCAGATCCGGAGAAATTCTAGTGTAAGCCTTTTTAATAGTGTAATTGCCGGCTGGCCTGTAGGATTGCTTGTTGATGCAAGTAAAGGCACTCCCACAGATCTTAATATTTCCGGAACAAATCCTTCATTGTTTGTTCAGAATACCTGGATAGCCGGAAGCCTGGCAAATATGGCGGTTCGCTATTCGGCAAGTGCCACGGCTCCAACAGGTGCAAACCATTCTACGATGCTTGACTGGTTCAATACACCTTCATACCAGAACCAGATCCTGGCAACAAACGCAGATCTTGGATTGGGCGCCCCATTCAATTATACTGACCCTGATTTTAATCCTACGGTAACTTCACCTCTTGTAACCGGGGCAAGGTTTACCCATCCAAAACTCGCCTCAGGATTTTCTCAGGTTGCGCATATAGGAGCTGCTGCTCCTGGTGATAACTGGTGGAAAGGCTGGACGAAATTTAATTAAACGCTGACATTAGCAATAACACTTAGATCATGCTAAAGCCGCCATCATTCCTGATGGAGGCTTTTTTTTGCCTTGAAAATTGGTTATTGATCCTGTGAGATTGTCGGGGTTTCCCGGAATGGGAGCAAAAGAATGCTTATTGAACTGTATGCGGTTTGCGTATTGGCAATGAGAACCCAAAGGTGCTGCCCACATCAAGTTTGCTTCGCAAGTGAATGGCCTGGCCATGGGCCTCAATTATATGCTTGCAGATTGATAGGCCAAGACCGCTTCCGCCAACTTTGCGGCTTCGGGCCAGGTCTGTTCTGTAAAATCTTTCAAATACCCGGTTAAGATGTTCTTCACTCATTCCGTATCCATCATCACCGATCTCGATTAGTATGTTGAAGCCATCAACGTTATAAAAGCTAGCTTCAACATTACCATTTTCCCTTCCGTACTTTATGGCATTATCGACCAGGTTTACCAATACCTGCCTGATCCGTTCCTTATCTGCATACACTGTCAAAGGATCTTCACAGCCTTTTTTTATGCGCAGGGTAATATTCTTTTCCCGTGATTTTATCTCCAGCGTTTCGAAAACCTCCTTTACCAGATCCTGGATAATGAATTGTTGTTCGTTCAAAATGAATTTGCCGCTCTCGATCCTGGAGATTTCATCCAGGTCGTCAAGTAGGTTCACCAGTCTGTCTACATTCCTGGCAGCATTGTGCAAAAAACGCATGTTAACTGCTTCATTGGTAACAGCGCCACCAATCAAAGTATCTACATATCCCTGTATGGCAAAAACAGGAGTTCTTAGTTCATGACTTAAGTTTTGCAGAAATTCCCTCCTGAATTTTTCATTCTGCCGAAGCACCTCAAGTTCCGCTGTGCGCTGTTTTGCCCAGTTCTCGACATCCTCTCTTACTTCATCAATGCCTTTCTGAGGCAATATATTTTGATAATAGATTTCTTCACGTTTTGTAGCCTTTGTCTGGTAAATAAGTTTATATATAAGCTTCAACTTACGGTAAATGAATCTTTGTAAGGTAAAAAGTATAAGCGCATAACTTCCGGTGAATATCGCGAACAACGACAAAAGTGCTATCCACCAAACTGGCTTGAAAATAAAGATGCCCAGGCTTATGGGTCCAGAAAGAGCAAGCGCAGTGTATGCAGAAAGTTTTTGAGGAGAAAGACTTTTACCGGAATACATAATTGCAAGTTAGCTAATGCCGGGGCTTAGGAAGCAGGTTCCTCCTGGTAAATGAATTTATACCCTACACCTTTTACAGTGCTGATACAGTCGATCCCCAGTTTTTGCCTGATCTTCCGGATATGGACATCTATAGTCCTGTCACCAACGATCACATCAGTACCCCAGATCTGCGAAAGGATCTCATTTCGGAGGAATACTTTTCCCGGCCGGGATGCAAGTAAATTGAGAAGTTCAAATTCTTTCCTGGCGAGAATT
Source organism: Bacteroidota bacterium (assembly GCA_023417815.1). Taxonomy (GTDB): domain Bacteria; phylum Bacteroidota; class Bacteroidia; order Chitinophagales; family Chitinophagaceae; genus Ferruginibacter. The sequence continues at coordinate 247,477 of JAEZEI010000052.1, forward strand.
ATCTCTTTGCCATCCATTCTCACCATGAATTGTTCCCGGTCAATTTCAAGGCCTCCCATACGGGTAATAAGCGGCTGTTCTTCATTTAAACGGCGGAACAATGCATTTACCTTGCTTACCAAAACTTTTGGACTTACAGGTTTGGTGAGGTAATCATCAGCACCTGATTCAAGTCCCCTTATTTCTGCATTATCACCACTCATTGCGGTAAGGAAGATGATGAGGGTTTTGTTGAATGCCGGGTCGCTTCTCAGGATGTTGCATGTATCAATGCCGGATTTTCCAGGCATCATTATATCAAGTATGATCAGGTCGGGTTGATTTGACTTTGCTTTTTCCAGGGCCTCATTTCCATTTTTTGCAGTTATTATTTCATAACCTTCCAGTGAAAGATTAAATGAAATAATTTCAAGAATATCAGGTTCATCATCCGCTACAAGTATTTTCCTGGTTCGGCTCATAATATTCATTTTTCAAAATTACAGTTTTATAAACCGGGTTGAAGGAATACAGCAATAGTTATAATATTATTAAATTGTTAATCAAAAGCCGCACATCTGTGTCTTATTCAATCCGTATAATGATATTATAATCCAAATTGCATCATCTTTGTTCCAGTGTTTGAAATATGAGATCTACTTTATTATTGTTTTTCCTGGTAATTACTGGAACGGCTCTCGCTGATACTGTTACTATCCCGCTCAACAGGCAGTATTTCCATGACAAGATCCTTTCTGAACAGAAACTTACGGATAAGGCTGATGGAAAACTGGATAATGTTCTTCATGCAGGAAGCAATGAAGAAATAAACCTAAGATTGTCGGATGTTCTTTTTCGCAAAACGGACGAACTGAGGATGTGGGTTGAAAGAGAGCCATTGCTAACCACAAACAACGATAAAGTAAGGTATCTTTCCTACATCGAATCATTGATCCGTCAATTCAGGACAGCCTGGAAATCAAAAGATATAGCACCTGTAAATCTGCCTGAACTTTATGAATCTTTTGAAAGGATCATGCAGGCACAGTTGAAGAATGAACCTGTGATCGAATACTTCGTGCCTTTATCCTATCCTGTTGCTCGTATCCATTCACTTGTATTCTTCGACAATAAAGCGCAAAAGGATATCAGGAAGCTAGTGTATCTCAAGTTCACGTATTTTAACCCGGATAAGATACTTCAGACGATTAGACCATTTGCAGAAGAATCATTTGCCGACAGCCTTATAGTTGTGGCAAGCAGAAAGGATCCTGTTCAATTATATTCCTATGCACAGAACAGGAACAGTGTGGAAGGGAAGCTGATCCACCGAAATCCGGACCCAATGGTGAAAGCCGTTGCGGATCTCAGCCATACGCCGAATGCCTTATTTTATTTCCCTTTCCTGGATAAACTACTTAATGGATCAATCACTATAGATAATATAAAGCAATATGTAGGAGATGGAGAGAAAGGGTATGACAGCGTTGGTTATTATAAGCTACTGGTTAAAACCGAAGTAGATTATTTTAAACGCATGGCTCCTCCGATGAGAGATACGCCAGTTGCGATGTTTGGAGCCAATGGTTTAAGGGAAATGCTGCGTAAGAAATCAATACAACATTTCATTACCCCGATAAACGAATTGCATAATGTATCAAATGTAGATGTAAGGATGCGGGCAATTGATCCCCTTACGCCTGAGGAGCTTTATTTCATGATGGTGATGGGTGAAAATGATATCTACACTTCAAGCTACAAGCACAGCTTCAACAGGATGCTTGCAAGAATGGGAGATAAACCCCGCGGCGATAAATTGCTGCAGGCTGTTCACTTTGATCATTTCAAGAAATTCATAAAAATGGCAGCCAGCTACAACAAGCTGGATACCTTCCTAAAGAGCATGCCTGCTGCAAGTTCAGAGGTGTTGATGCGTGCCTTCGTTGCAAATCTTCATACTACGGGAAATCTTGAGGATGCAGTGGATGTTGCAGACAGCTATAGCAGTATTAACGACAAAAAGCTTTTGACTACCATTCTTTCCTATGTAGAACAAAATGAGAAAGCTGCGATTGGCGCACGGGACAACAGGGGAATGGTCATTTACGGTTTGCTTAAAACCATCTTCAGATCTGCAAATGATCCCTCCGTCGATCTTACGGGCATTTTAGGAATTCCTTCTATTTATGAAGTTCCGGCCAAAGAAATGAAGGATGAAAAAGGGAACATAGTTCAGCAGGTTTTCTTTTATGGCGATGAAGACGGCAAGATCTTTTTCCCCATGTTCGTGAATTCATTCTCATCTAAGGATTGGAAAGTCACAATGAAAAAGGAATGGGTGGAGATAAAATCACTGAAGGGAAATGTATGGGTTTTTGCAAACCGGCCGCTTGATAATAATGAGAACCTGGATGACAGCGCACAGGTACACCTTGCCCGTTACCTTGAAAATGTAGGCCTGCAACCTACAATGGTTGTACACAGGGGACATAGTTATTGGTTGCCGCGAACAATCCAGATGCTCCCGGAAAGCGCGCGCATCATAGTTTTAGGATCCTGCGGAGGGTATAAAAACCTGAACCAGATCCTTGAGGTTTGCCCTGAAGCCCATATAATATCTACAAAGGAGATCGGTAAAGGGGATATTAATCAACCGATCACCAATTACCTGAACAATGCTTTCATTCAGGGGCAGCCTATAGTATGGAAGGACATGTGGGCATCTCTTTCCAGGACATTCAGGAATGATCCCAACCGGGAAGTAAGAGAAAGCTGGGAAGATTACATTCCCCCTTACCGAAACCTGGGTGCAATATTCCTGAAGGCCTATAATCGCCGGATGGAAAGTCAGAAATAGCCTCCGTAAATTCGCAGATGGCGAAAAGTGGAAAGAAAACATTTTTAGACACCGGTTTGCTAAGGCGGGTTTTTGCTTTCACCCTTCCCTACCGTAAAAAATTCTATTTCTCTTTATTTCTTGCCGTACTTCTTGCGGTGATGGCCCCGGTACGGCCCTTACTGATCCAGATCACAATTAACCTGGGGTTGAAAGATTGGGGTGAAGGAAGCTTCATTGAAGGTCCGGGTGGATTTATTATAGAGATTACCATAATACAGGTCGCTTTATTGTTAATTGAAACTACGGCTAGATTCTTTTTTACATTCAGCACGGCATCGCTTGGACAAAGTGTGGTGAGGGATATGAGAACCAGTACCTATAAAAAGATCATGTCTCTGAACCTGAGGCAATTTGACAGGACGCAGATAGGAACGCTCACAACCAGGACCATTAATGATATCGAATCAGTGAATGATATTTTTTCTGAAGGCCTTATCCCAATAATTGCTGATCTTCTTGCCATCATTTCTGTGTTGGCTTATATGTTCTATGCCGACTGGCTGTTATCCCTGGTCTGCCTGGCACCTTTTCCAATCCTGATCATAGCAACCTATTTTTTCAAGGAAAGTGTGAACAGGTCATTCATTAAAGTGAGAAATGCGGTGGCGGAGCTAAATGCATTTGTGCAGGAGCACATTTCCGGGATGTCGCTGGTGCAGGCTTTTGCCATGGAAAGGCGGGAACATAAAAAGTTCGAGGACATTAATAAGAAACACCGGAATGCGAATATCCGGGCAATTTTTGCCTATTCGGTTTTTTTTCCTGTTGTAGAACTTGTATCGGCATTGTCTGTGGGATTGCTGGTTTGGTGGGCTGCAAAAGAATCGCTTGGCGTGGCACCGGACAAAGCGGCCAATGCGGGGGGCATTATTACTTCCTTTATTCTTTGCATAAACCTTTTGTTCCGCCCCCTGAGAATGCTGGCTGATAAATTCAATGTTCTTCAAATGGGAATGATCGCAAGTGAACGTGTTTTCAAAGTATTGGATAATAATGATTTGATGATGAATGCCGGGATGATAAATTCCGGGATCGTAGGAGAGATCAGTTTTAACAATGTATCATTCGGATATAATGAGGAAACGAAAGTGCTGAAAGAAATAAGCTTCCATATCCCCGCCGGAAAAACTGTTGCGATTGTTGGACATACCGGGAGCGGAAAGACATCTATCATCAGTCTCATAAACCGTTTATACGAACATAATTCCGGTTCAATCCTGATCGATGGAAGAAACATCCGCGAATATAATCTTGATTACCTGCGAAGCTGTATCGGGGTCGTACTCCAGGATGTATTTCTTTTCAGCGGCAGCATCATGGACAACCTGACGCTTCGAAATCCATCAATTACAAAGGAAGAAGTGGTTCAGGCATCAAAGCTCATTGGGATCCATGAATTCATCATGGCACTTCCCGGAGGATATGATTACAATGTAATGGAAAGAGGAGCCACACTATCCCTGGGTCAAAGGCAATTACTTTCTTTCGCACGGGTACTGTTATATGACCCTGCAATTTTGATAATGGATGAAGCCACATCTTCAGTTGATGCGGAAAGTGAGGCTCTTGTTCAAAAGGCCATTGACAAACTTATTGCGGGTAGAACTTCGATAGTAATTGCTCACCGGTTAAGTACTATTCGTAAAGCAGATAAGATCATCGTGCTGGATAATGGTGTGATAAAGGAGGAAGGTTCACATTCTGAATTGATTGAGCGTCAGGGTGCATACGCCCAACTCCATAAGATGCAGTCTGAAAATCAAAGAGTTATAGCCACTTAAACTAAGTTCCTTCAAATTTTTCAATTAGGGGATACCCCCTTATCTTTGCGGCAAATTTTAGGGAAGATATGGTATCAAAAGGCATCAAATCGTTACTGGTGGCGGCTTTCAGCCTGTTTGCGCTGGCAATTGGCAACCCGGCAATGGGTCAGGAGCATAGCGAAAATGATGGTTCGCATGAGGTAAAGGAAGAAAAGCTGAATCCGGCGAAGATCATTATGGATCATATCAAGGATGCCCACGAATTCCACTTTTTCTCTGTTGGAGATTTTCATGCTACAGTTCCCCTGCCTGTAATATTGTATTCACCTGAAAAAGGGCTGTCTGTTTTTTCTTCTTCAAAGTTTGAACACGGTCATGCTGAATACAATGGCTACAAAATGGCCGAAGGTTCAATAGTTACTACTGATGGCAGCAAGGTTTATGATTTTTCAATGACCAAGAATGTAGTACAAATGATCATTGCCCTGGCTGTACTGGTTCTTTTGATGACGGGTATTGCCAGGAAATATAAGAAGGGTATTGGTGTGACCTCGGCACCTTCAGGCTGGCAGAATGCTGTTGAGCCTGTGATCACTTTTGTTCGGGATGAAGTTGCAAAGCCAAACCTTGGTCATAAGTGGGTGAGTTATTTGCCCTACCTGCTCACGGTTTTCTTTTTTATCCTGATCAACAATCTTTTCGGATTGATACCGGGAGCAGCTAATGTAACAGGAAATACTGCTTTTACCCTTGTTCTTGGTGTAATATCTCTGATCGTAATTCTTTTCAGCACCAACAGCCATTTCTGGGGCCATATATTCTGGCCTCCCGGGGTGCCTTTCTTTGTGAAAATAATTTTGATTCCTATAGAGTTGCTTGGTGTGCTGGTGATCAAGCCTGCTGCATTGATCATTCGTCTTTTTGCCAATATGGTGGCTGGGCATATCATTATTCTTAGTTTCATTTCACTGATCTTTATTTTCGGTGCAATGAATAAGGTGGCAGGTATTGGTTTTTCACCTATTTCAGTTTTATTTACCGTATTTATCTATTTCATAGAATTACTGGTTGCATTCATCCAGGCCTTCATCTTCACCAACTTAACAGCCGTGTTCATTGGACAGGCATTCGAGGGTGGACATGATGATGTTGACGGGCATGCAGATCCTGTAATTGCTTAAGAGTTTTTTCATTAATTAAACCAAGTATCATGACTTTGATGACCTTGTTACAAGAAGTACAGTTGGGTTACTCACATTTTGGTGGTGCCATCGGTGCAGGCCTCGCGGCAATTGGCGCTGGTATCGGTATCGGCCAGATCGGTAGGGGAGCTGTAGAATCTATCGCTCGTCAGCCGGAAGCTTCCAACGACATTCGTGCTAACATGATCCTGACTGCTGCGTTCGTAGAGGGTGTTGCCCTTTTCGCAGTTATCGCGGGTCTGCTTGCAGTTCTGAAGTAAGCGAGCACTAAACTCTTACTGCATCCGATGCACAGGGCTGAAGGATGCAGTATTTTTCAAGATTAATTATCAACTATATAAAATGGAACTTTTATTACCACCTTTAGGCCTTATTTTCTGGACGCTTGTTGCGTTCCTTGTGGTGCTATTCCTGCTTAAGAAATTTGCATGGAAACCTATTATCAAAGGTCTAAACGACAGGGAAGCGAATATTGCAGATTCAATTGCCACCGCTGAAAAAGTTAAGCTTGAGATGGCTCAGTTGAAAAGCGAAAACGAGGAGCTGCTAGCTGTAGCCCGTGAAGAACGCGCTGCTATGCTGAAAGAAGCGAAGGAGATCAGGGACAAGATGATCAATGAAGCCAAAGACGAAGCGAAAGCCCAGGCTGCGAAGATCATCAGTGAAGCACAGGCTTCTATTACGAACCAGAAGATGGCGGCAATGACCGATATCAAAAACCAGGTAGGTAAACTTGTTATAGAAGTAAGCGAAAAGGTGCTGCGCCGCGAATTGTCCAATAAAGCTGACCAGGAGAACTTTATCCGCGGCCTGGCTGATGACATTAAACTGAACTAACCCATTGGGTAAAACGAATTTGTATGAATAATCCGCGTTTAGCCGGCCGTTATGCGAAAAGCCTGATCGACCTGGCGCAGGAACAAGGCCAGCTGGAAAGTGTATATGAGGACATGAAGAGCATTGCATCTATTGCAAAGCAAAATCCCCAGTTCGTTTCTTTCCTTAAAAGCCCGATAATGACTGCTGAAAAGAAGCAGAGTGTTCTTGATGAAGTTATGGCAGGGAGAATTCATGACATTACACACAGGTTTATCCAGCTTTTGATAAAGAAGACACGTGAAGCGAATCTTCCGGAAATGGCAGCCGCATTTATTGATCAGTACAATGCCATTAAGGGGATCTATCCTGTTAAGATAACTACGGCTGTTCCGCTTACATCTGAAATGGAAGATGTGATCCTGGAAAAGATCCGTAGGAATCCTGAATTCCAGAATATAGAGCTTCAGGCTGTGGTAGATCCATCATTGATCGGTGGGTTTAAACTTCAACTTGCTGACCAATTGGTAGATGCGTCTATCCTGCACGATCTCCAGGATATTGGTAAACAGTTCCTGGATAATGAATACATCCATAAGATCAGGTAAGGATCTTTAAATAAATTGATGCCGGCTTAAGCCGGCATTTTTTTTCAGTTTTGGCCGGGCATATGAACAACCAGTTGTGGTAATTGCATCTCTATTCCCGAGGCCCGGAATGCAGCGAGAAGCCTTTTACGCAATTCTCCAGTTACATCCCATTGTTTTAACGGAAGTGTATCTCCCAGTACTTTAATAACTACGGACGAATCTGAAAGATTGTCTACACGAAGGAATTTAGGCGGTGTTATGATGGCATCTTTCCACAAAGGATCAGAAGCGAGTTCCCGACCCGTTCTGTTTACGACATCAGCTACAAGTTCTATATTGGAATAATAGGAGATGTCAATATTCAGGTTGACCCTTGCATAATCCTTCGACATATTCGAAACCTTTTTTATTTCTCCATTGGGAATGTGGTGAACTGTTCCGTCCATGTCTCTAAGGGTTGTCATCCGTAGAGTAATTCTCTCTACGCTACCGGAAGTTCCATCCAGTGTTACTACATCTCCTATCCTGTACTGATTTTCTATTATTATGAACAACCCTGTAATCACGTCCCGGATCAGGTATTGACCTCCAAAACCGAAGGCAAGGCCTACTATTCCAGCGGCGGCAAGAAGTGGTCCTATCTTCAATCCCACCTCTGTCATTATCATTAAAGCAGCAATAGTTAAAATTACAATACTCAATGTTGTATTAATGATCTCAATCAAAGTGTTTTCTCTAAGTTGCTCCGAGATCTCTGACGTATATTTTTGACGTTTTACAGCCGTTCTTACGGCTTTTGTTATGAACCTGCACGCAAATCTCCTGATAAGCCATGCGAGAATAATGATGAGAAGGATCCGTGTGCCATGGGTTATAAGCCAGGGGATGGCATTATTGTAAAATTCAAGAAAGTTCTCTTTCATAGGTAATAATTCATGGTGAGCAAATTAACATTGAACCTGGAAAGAGTACGAAAGTAAAAAAATGCGAAGAAAGTGTCAGGACCTGTTGTTGAAATTAACTTCTGGTTTACCTGATCCTTATATATACATGCCTGATATTGCGTTTACCTGTTTCCCTTTCATCGATCTCGAAACGATCCAGGCTTTTGATCAGTGGTAATAGTTTGGCAAAGCCATAATTCCTTGAATCGAAATCAGGATTTCTTTTAAGCATGTGATTACCCAGGTCGCCCAGGAATACCCATCCATTTTCATCAGCAATATCTGAGATGCTTTCACTGACCAGTCGGATCAATTTCTGATCGATCTTGCGAATAGGCTGGTGTGGTTTAGGTGAATGTTTTTTAGGCGTAACCTTTTCAGGCTTTACATTTGATTCTTCTTCTTCCTCTTCGTCTTCATTTGTACCAAGTATCTCCAGGTAAATGAATTTGTCGCATGCCGTTATGAACGGAGAAAGAGTTTTCTTTTCCCCGATGCCTATTACGCGCATGCCTGCTTCACGTAACCTGGTCGCAAGCCGGGTAAAATCGCTGTCGCTTGATACAATGCAGAAGCCGTCAACCTTTCCTGTATAAAGAATATCCATTGCGTCAATGATCATTGCGCTATCGCTTGAATTTTTTCCCCTGGTATAACTGTATTGTTGAATAGGAGTTATCGCATGTTCTAGTAATACTTTTTTCCATGCAGTTACAGTCGGTTTGGTCCAATCAGCATATATCCGTTTAAATGTCGGCGAACCGTATTTCGTGATCTCCTCGAACATTTTGGTTACATAGGCGGCCGGTACATTGTCTGCATCAATCAAAACGGCAAGCCTCAGGTCCTTAATTTCCATTTCTTAAAGGTAATATTGATCCGGTGCAATAGGTACAAAAAAAGAGCCACTGATCAGTGGCTCTTTAAATTTAAAATGGTTATATCTTATTGTATTATAACTTTTGACGTGGCCAATCTTCTTCCTTTATCCGTGCTCAGGTCTATAAGGTATACTCCCGCAGCCGCATTTTGTAGATCTACATCCATTCGGTTATAGATACCGCTTCCGCTGTACTTCCTGCTGTATACTCTTGCACCTTTACTGTCATATACAGAGATAATATAGCTTTCACCGGCAGCAATGCTGTGGTACCTGACCTGGAATCGTCCATCATTAGGATTCGGATAAATAAAGATGCTGCTGCTAAGAGAGTCACTCACATTCACTTTATTACTAAGTGCACTGCAACCATTTGACCCGGTTGCTATAACATAATATTCCCCGAACAGGTCAACATTCACAGGCATTGAAGATGTAGTTACACCAGGCATTAGAATACCATTCTGATACCATTGATAAGTATAAACTCCTTCCGGACTTACTGTAGTATAAAGTGCTGAGGGAACAGATGGTGTGAGGTTTGAATATTCTGCGGCAACTAACACAACACCAGGTTTACTGTTTGCTGTCAATGTTACCTCATTACTCACAACACCGCCGCATGGCACTCCAGATACAATCACCCGGTAGCGATACCCGTTCATTGTTGGCAGAACATTAAGAACGGTCATATTCGCGGTGGTGGTACCGGAATAAAGAGATCCATCCTGGATGTTTACAAAGGTGCTTCCATTAATGCTTACCTGCCACTGGTAAGTTATTGTAGTGCCGGTGGCTTGAACGGAGAATTCTGCCTGCTCACCAGTACATGCTGCAACATCCTGGGGATGAACTGCAATATCTGCAGAAGTATTCACGGTTAACAAGGCGCTGTTTGAGGTTAGACCGGATGTGCAGGTGCCATTGATCAGAACCCTGTACATGTTGCCACTTTGAGATACTGTAACATTATCCAGGGTGAGTGTGGGATTTATTTCACCGGGCAGGTTATTATAAGTTGCTCCATTATTAGTGCTAACCTGCCATTGGTAGTTCAGGCCTGCACCTTCAGCATTGATCGTAAATACAGCCTGGGTTCCAGCACATGTACTTACATCCTGGGGTTCATCATCAATGGTTGCCGCCGCTGTAACATTTAGTCCTGATGGAGAAGATGTAACTGATGCTCCGCCACAGCCTGTCACCACAAGCTGGTAAACAGTTCCATGCTGGCTTGGATTAACGGATGGTATTGTCAGCGAAGTAGCTGTTCCTCCAGGAACATTACTGAAAGTGACACCACCATTTGTACTTACCTGCCATTGGTAACTCAATCCTGCACCGTTGGCACCAGCTGTAAAGGTGGCTGAAGCTCCAGGACAAACCTCAGTATCTACAGGTTGAATTGAGATTGTTGGAGCAGTGCTGAGTGTTACGCCTGCGCAATCGGATATTACCTGTGAAGGACATCCATTATCTATTATTACCCTGTAAACAGTTGAACTATTTGCAGAAGTTATGTTAGGGATAGTTAACGAAGAAGCAGTTTCCCCGGGAATATTAACCCATGGCCCGGTACATGATGCTGCACTTTGCCACTGGTATGTAATCGGGGTTGTGCCTGTAGCTGTTACCGTAAATGTTGCAGAACCATTCTCACAAACCTCTACATATACAGGTTGTTGAGCAATTGCAACCGGGGAGCATGAAGCACCCTGGATGATTATAGTAACGGTGTCAGCATAAGTAACCCGAACATTGCTGCTATTGAATAAGCTGCTGCGCATTAACACCATTGGCTGAACAGATAATTTGATATCATCAATCCACCAGCCTGCCGGGGTAGTTGTTGCAGTGGTATTATCGTCAGAGCCAAAACGAAACCTGAACCTTACATTTTGACCGGCATAAGGTGCGAGATTCACGGTAGTGGTCATAAAATTATTTATGGTGCCAGTGAACCCAACCCTGTTTGCCAGAATATTGGTGGGGTTATTCCCGATATTACCATTGTATCCATTGGTGATCATTAAACCACCTATGTCATTCCAGGCTCCGCCTCCATTTGTGCTTATTTCGACTACACCTCCATCCCATCCTGCTTCAGTATTGAACTTATGCGCAAAGGATAATCTTGGAGCTGTTCCCGGAGGCAAAGATGCATCTGATGATGTGAATAGCCGTTGGTCGGCAGCTACGGTATAATTCTCTGCATATAACGAATTTGGAGCACTTTGACTGTTCAGTGTTGAAACGGTGAAAGCAGTATTTATCGGTGAACCCGTTGTAGACCAACCTGTCGGGATAGACGAAGTTGCTACAGGTTCATTAATCAGATCTGTTGGAGGGAAATAGCTTCCATTATTAACCAGGACCGTGAATGGATAGGTTTGCGTAGAACCCGAAGGCTGGTTAATAACCCAGCTAACCACGCGCGTAGCCGCATCGTAGGTTCCGCCGGAAACATAGGTAACATTCGCAGGTAACGTATCCCTTAATACGAAATTCGTAAGTGCATCGCAGGTAGACGTTATAGTATTAACATAATTGATCTGCTGGCCTTCCGGAACCTGGGTCATTCCTCCCTGGGTAAGGGTTAATGTAACGCCCCCGTTGAAATCCGGTACCTGGTCATTTACACTTCCTGATGAACCCTGTGATGCATTCATACCCATACCTCTTCTCCTGAATGCCTCCTTGATGGCACATTCAAACTGTCCGCCATACAGGATCTGGTCTGCCTGTAATATCGCATCCCTTCCGGAAATAAAGCCCGGGCTGCAAGGTTGAAGTTTCATACCCTCTATAACAAGGCGCAAAGCAATTGTGTTACCGCCACCGGCTGCAGGATTGAATAAATTAGGATTGATGGTTCCTACTTGTTGAATGATATTCCAGGTCATATCCCAGAGCGTAGCACACCATATCTCCCCGCGATCGTGCGAAGATGACGGTATTGAGGCAGCATAAACTTTATTATTTATGCTGAAGTTGGTGCAATAGCGCTGTGAGCGGATGCCAAGCCCGGTTGGAGCCTGTCCTACAGCATATGTACCAATTCCCCTTGGATTGCTGAATCCGGTATTCAGGTTTGAGTTGGCCCAGTCGTGCGTGTACATAAGGGAAATGTAATCACTCCATCCTTCACCCATATGTTCAGCATTCTGCAGGCAGCTTGCTGTTGAAGGTCCGCCGGTAAGCCTGTTGCTTATACCATGGGTGTATTCGTGCACAACGATTCCATTATCAACATCGCCATCACGTTGAGGGTTGCCGCTCCACAGGTACATCTGCATCCTGGGACGCTGACCGTCCACTGGTGTGGCGAAGTTTGCATTATTGGTTCCACCGGCATCCTGGGCATCTGCAATTACGTAATCTGATCCTGAACCGCCCCTTCCCATATTTGAGGCCTGGAAGTTTGCAGCGGGCTCATCAAAACCATATAAATAGGTTATATCATGAATGATGTTATTCCAGTAGAAAAGATTAGTGATATTGAATGCCTGGTTTGGAGGAGTAGTGGTTGTTGGAGGCATCCCGAAATTGGGAGTAAAATCAAAGTTAAGAGGGTCCGGGCCGGTTGATGAAGTTGCCGGAAGACCCATGGTATTGTTGTTATTATCCCTGTCTTCCTGTGCCCATACATTGTTACCCCTTGTTATGGAATAATCGGTGGTTCCGTCATTATGCCATCCAAGAGTAGTAGCATTACCCGGCGCTGCTGTCCAAGGGTTGGTAACAATAGCATGTGCCCCACCAGGGTGATTAGGGCTTTCTGCCGGGTACGGAATAACACGGTAGTTAACTGTATTCACCAGGTTTACGCCTTCCGCTTTTTCAGGAGCTATATCAACGGGGTGGGGTGAAGAACAAACTTCACCATCGGGATGGGCTTCAAATGTGCAATACACAGTCAGGTTGAACTCGTTTAACAACGACCTGTCTGTTGCATCCACATGCAGAAGCCAGTAATCTGAAGATATGGTCGGTACAAGGTAAACCTGCCATGCGAGCCGTATTTCTCCACCCTCAAGAGGAAGCCATACAAGTTCAGCAGTTATATTCTCATGAGATACACCAAGTTTTCCAAAATCCAGTTTGTTTGTACTTACCGAAACACCAGCAGGTAAAGCAGGCATAACAACTTTTTTACTGGATGCTGCAGTCATTACCGCATCCTGGGCTGTAATAACCGGTACCGCCACTGGTTCTTTAACTGAGATCTTATATCTTTCTCCACTAATGGATACAAGCTTTTCATTCCTGAAGGCCAGTACCAGGAGCTGGTTCACGATAGGGATGCCAAGGTGGTTCTGTTGCAAATAAACCATTTGGGTACCTGACTGGTTATTAAAATAAGTGCTGCTGACGCTGAAATTCTTCAGGTCGTTCTCATTTAATCCTGTAGAACTTAAATTTCTTTCAATTAACCTGATTGCCTTCTCATTTTCAAGTTGGGCAAACGCGCAAAATTGAAGTAAGGTGATCGCAAATAGCAATACGATCTTTTTCATAAAGTGTGGGGTTTAAAAAATATCCTCTGGAGTGGCGGATACTGGTAAAAGCAATTGTTTATGGTAACGAATTATTGAAAAATGAAATTACTGTTTTTTGGTAAATCAGGCATAAAAAAAGCCGGTCTATTTCGACCGGCTCTGTTGTAAGATCGAATTTCTACTCCTTAATTACCTGGCCCTGGGCCATTCTATTGCCCTGGCTGTCAAGCAGAACCACAGCATAAGTTCCTGCACTAAGATGTTGGATGTCTACGTCCATAACCTGGAAAGGAGCTGTGATAACATACCTGCGGACAAATACCCTCGAACCTTTGCTGTCATAAATCACGATGAAACGGTTAACAGCGGAAGTCTGGATGCCGCTGTATCGCACAGAGAATAACCCTGTATTAGGGTTTGGATAGATGAATGCTATGTTTACCGTTGAATCCTGGATATTAAGAATACCCGAGGTTCCTGTACATCCATTTATATCGGTCACTGTTGCACTGTAGGCGCCCAAACCTGAATACTCCACGGTAAGAGTGTTCCCGGTGGCACCTGGAATCACCGAACCATTTAAGTACCACGTATATGAAGCTGCAGTGGTGGAAGAAGCTGCAGTGATCACCGTATTAATATCCGGTGTTAATCTAACATATGGAGATGCAGCAAGGTTAACAACAGGGTTTGGATTCACTGTTAATATTGCTCCATTCGAGTTTACTGTTCCACATCCGGAAACTACAGCCCGGTACCTATATCCGTTCTGGTTTGCTTCTACGGAAGAAATGACCAGTGAAGAACCGGTTTCTCCACTTAAATTATTCCATGATGTTCCACCATCAGTGCTTACCTGCCATTGGTAAGTATTCCCGGTTCCTGAGGCGGTTACAGCAAAAGTTGCATTACTTCCGGCACACACAGTAATATCCTCCGGATGGTTGTTGATCGCTGAAACAGCCCCCACAGAAAGTGTTGCAGCATTTGATGCTTGAGACGTTGTACAGATGTTGGATAGTAAAACCCTGTATTGGTTCCCGTTCATGGCTGATGTAACCCCATTCACTGCAAGTGTTGAGGTTGTTGCCGCTGGTATATTATTCCAGGTTGTTCCACCATCAGTGCTTACCTGCCATTGATAGTTTACCGAAGTTCCGGATGCTGTAACGCTAAACGAAGCATTACCTCCCGTACACACTGTTGTGGATTGAGGATGATTTGAAATTGAAGCCGGGTTGTTAACTGTTAAGATGGCGGCGGCCGAATTCAAACCGGTGGGGTCGCAACTCAACACCACGACCCTGTATTGGTTATTATGCATCGTGGAGGTAACTGCGGACAGATTAAGCGTAGCTGAAGTGGCTCCTGGTATATTGTTCCAGGTTGTTCCACCATCAGTACTCACCTGCCATTGGTAGCTGATATTCGTTCCCGCAGCCGTAACACTGAAAGATGCATTCGTTCCGGCGCATACAGTAGCATTAACAGGGTGACCGGAAATTGTGGCAGGGTCACTCACTGTTAGGGTCACCGCGTTTGAAGTCACGCTTGATGGACATGAATTGCTCACGATCACCTGGTACTGGTTATTATTCATGCCCGATGTGATACCAGTAAGCGTAAGGGTAGAAGAAGTTGCGCCACTGATATTCGTCCAGCTTGTACCTCCATCGGTACTTACCTGCCATTGATAAGAAAGATTGCTTCCTGAAGCTATAACTGAAATGGACGCATTGCCTCCGGTACAAGCGTTAGTGTTGGATGGCTGCGTGGTTATGGAAGCATTTCCATTTACTGTTAATGTAACTGCATCAGAATTCAGAGGAGCAGGGCCACAACTGGTAATAACAACCCTGTACCGGTTTCCATTCATGGAAGTTGTAACCGACGTAAGGTTAAGGGATGTTGTTGTTGCACCGGATATGTTTGTCCATGATGTTCCTCCATCGGTGCTTACCTGCCATTGATATGTGTTTGATGGCCCGGTTGCAGTAACACTGAATGTTGCATTGTTGCCTTCACAAACTGTAACTGAAGCAGGCTGGTTTGTGATCGCTGCAGGAGTGGTAACGGTTAATGTTGCTGCATTTGATGTAACAGTTGATGGGCAGGTGTTGTTGATGATAACCCTGTACTGGTAATTGTTCAATGATCCTGTAATTCCTGTTAGGGTTAAGGTGGCAGAAGTTGCACTTGGAATATTAGTGAAGTTGGCACCTCCATCGGTGCTTACCTGCCATTGATATTCAGGATTTGTACCTGTTGCGGTTACGCTGAAAGATGCATCTCCACCTGCACAGCCGCTAACAGCAGAAGGTTGGGTGGTGATCGCAATATTGGTGCAGGTTGCCTGTTGTGTAATTACCGTTACAGTATCGCTTATGCCTACACGAACTCCTGTATTGGTAAAAAGATTTGTACGCATGATCACCAGGGGTTCGGCTTTCAGGTTTATATCATCTACATACCAACCTGTAGCAGCAGTTCCATTATCCGAAACAAAACGCCAGCGGATCTTAACTGTTTGTCCTGTATATGATGCCAGGTTCACTGCTGT
The DNA here is from genome assembly GCA_023417815.1 of Bacteroidota bacterium. Taxonomy (GTDB): domain Bacteria; phylum Bacteroidota; class Bacteroidia; order Chitinophagales; family Chitinophagaceae; genus Ferruginibacter. Next base: position 263,609 of record JAEZEI010000052.1, read on the forward strand.
TCGTTTAAAGCCATTACTAATACCTGTAAATGCTTCCCTTCCGGAAATTGGAGTTCCTGCAGTTGCATCAATTGAAGAATTATACCTGGTTTCAAACATTTTGGGCCCAAGGTCCGTCCAGGTGGTACCATTATTTGTAGATATCTCCAGCACACCACCATCCCATCCGGTTTCAAGATCCCAGAGATGCTGGAAGTATAGCTGCGAAGGATTCGCGCCAAGCGCTATACCATTGGTATTTGTTAACGACTGGTCACTTGGAACGGTAGGGCTGGAGCTGAAGGCCGAATTTGGTGCACTTGTACTTTGTGCTGTTGATATGGTCCAGTTTGTTCCTGTTGAGGATGTGGCAGTCATTGTAGCCGGCATTGCTGCGCCTGCAAAATTTTCACTGAACAGGGTGGTAGTGGGATAATAGCTTCCATTGTTCACCATAACAGTGAATACATAGTTCTGTGTTTGACCTGCAGCCAGGTTCACGGTAAAGCTAACGGTCCTGTTTGCAGCATTATAGGTTCCCCCCGAAACATAGGTTACATTCGAAGGAAGAGTGTCTATGATTGTATAATTCGTTACAGCGCTGCAGGTGGTTACTGTATTGGTATAGGTTATTTGTTGTCCTTCAGGTACTGTTGTTACGCTGGGGTGCAATACCACCTGTAAAGCCGAAGTGAAATCCGGTACCTGGTCCGTAGTGCTGTTAGCAGAACCCTGGGAAGCATTAGGGCCCATTCCCCTGCGACGGAATGCTTCGCGGATGGCACAACTGTATTGCCCGCCATATAGTACCTGGTCTGCCTGCAGGATAGCATTTCTTCCATCAATGAAACCGGGACCACATGGCTGAAGTTTCATGGCCTCAGTAACAAGCCGAAGCGCAATTATATTTCCTCCTCCGCCTGCTACATTATAAATATCAGGATTAATGGTTCCTACCTGTTGGATGATGTTCCAGGTCATATCCCAGAGAGTGGCTGCCCACAATTCACCTCGTGTATGTTGCTGCCCGGTGCCTGGTAACGTTGCAGTATAAACGAGGTTGTTAATAGTGAAATCAGTCGAGTAAGGTTTTGTCCTGATACCACCGCCGGAAGGTGCCTGTCCAACCGCATAGGTTCCAAGCGTACGAGGCATGGCGCCTGAAGTAAGAGTTGAATTCGCCCAGTCCTGCGTTAGCATCAATGAATAATAATCACTCCATCCTTCGCCCATATGTTCAGCATTGCTTACACAACCCGCCTGGGCAGGTCCTCCAGTAAGCCTGTTACTGATTCCATGAGAAAATTCATGAACTACAACTCCATTATCAACCGCTCCATCAGCATTGGCAGGTGCAGCAAGGGTTACGTTTAACCCTGCACCAAGTTGGGCAGAAAGAAGAGCTCCATCCACATCACTTATCATAACTGCTGGAATGGTAATGGTATTATCATCTCCACCCATAAGAATAGGTGCACCAGAAACATTGTTTATCATAATCACCGCTATGGCCCCGGCATTTTGCGCATTCTTAACCTTAATGGTGAAGTTGCAGTTCCCTCTTACGATCAATGCGATCTTCCCTGAAATATTATTTGCAGGCGAGCCACCGCATGCTTCATGAACGGTGCCTGAGGCGTCATCATTGAACCAGATAACATCGCCGGTGCGTGGTCCAAGATCTTTGAGTTTGTTGGCGGTGCTGAAGGTGCTTTCAAAAGCGGTATATATCCCTGCAACTGAAGACGGGCCGTTTACCCTCATGGCTGGGATTGAATCCCACAGGTACATCTGCATTCTGCCGTTACCGCCATCCGGAGGGGTTGAAAAGTTTGCATTATTCTGGTTTGGAGCTACATAGTTCCCATCCTGTGCATCCGCATAAACAAAGTCATTTCCAAGGCCGCCTCTTCCCTGGTTATTGGCCTGGAAGTTTCCTGCAGGTTCATCGAACCCATACTGGTACAAAACATCGTGAATAACATTATTCCAGTAGAAAAGGTTTGTAATGTTGAATTGCTGATTCGGAACCGGACTTAACTGAGTAGGAGTGACCATATAATCCGGGGTGAAATCGAAGGTAAGCGGATCAGGCCCTGTTGTGGATGTAGCAGGGGTGCCCGTACCATTATTTGCATTCAGGTCTTCCTGAGCCCAAACATTGTTTCCCCGGGTATAGTTAAAATCGTTTGTTCCGTTACTGTGCCATTTTAATGTTGTTGCGTTTCCAGGCGCGGCATTCCAGGGATCGGTCTTCAGCACGTGACCGCCGCCAGGGTGCCTGGGACTTTCAGCAGGAAAAGGAATAACACGGTAGGTAGCCGAATTCACTATAGAGGGACTAAAGGCTTCCATACCTTGCACTGGTTCCACAAAATCTGTTCTTTTAAAACAGGATGAAATATCGTGCTGGTGATCTGCCTTTGTTGCCTTATCAGGATGATCAAAATTGCAATAGACCGTGAGATTGTTCTCTTCTATGAGGCTGCCATTTGAAGCGTCTATCCTTATCATCCAGTAATCGGAAGTTCCGACAGGCAGGAGGTATACCTGCCAACCAAGTTTCACTTGTTTTCCTTCATTTACGGGAACCCACAACAGTTCTGCAGTAATATTTTCGTAGCTCACTCCAAGTTTTCCAAAGCTTTTTTTATTGGGCTGGATATCTACAGGATTCATGGCTCCCATTGCAACCAGATTCTTGGCAGAGAGGGCTGCAAGTACGGCAGACTCAGCCCTGATGGCTGTTTCCACTGATTGGGTGATCCTGGTTTCGATTCCGGGGATCCGGCCACCTGCATTGCTCACTAATTTTCCATCTTTAAAAGCTAGTACCTGTATCTGGTTATAGACTGGCAGGTTCTTCCAGGTTTGTTGAAGATAAACAAGCTGGATGCCTGCAGGGTTACTCGTATAGGCATTTGATATTTTACTGTCAGAAATATCCTCTTCGGATAATCCCAGCAAATTCACATTGTTGCGAACGAGTTGCAAGGCTGTTTTATGGTCAAGATCCTGGCCAGATAACAAAATTGCATTCACCATTAAAGACAGGAGGAGTAGAAATCTTTTCATTTTAAAGTTTTGGATGACTGGAATTGGGAAGGATGTTCAATGTAAGTTTTTGGCAATTCAATAAGGGGCTCTAAGTTAACAAAATAATAATGCTTCCATATCGCACTCTTCCCGTATCCCATATCCTTTTTGCGTTCTTATAAAACTGCCCAACCGGAATTGACCAAGGTAGCGGGTTAGCCTTCATAACTTAATTCTTATTAATTGAAAATCAACCTATAATAAACTTTCATAAGGATGCCGGAGGTTGTTGCCGGCCGCAAGATGTTCCCACTATTAAAAAGGCTTTTCTTTTTTTGTGAATACAATCAAGGGGGCTTACCTTTGCGCCCTGAAAATCCGGTTACATTGACCGGTTCTTAAAAACACAATCAGATATGGTAGAAATAAAACCTGATGAGATCTCTGCGATCCTTCGCCAGCAACTAAGCAACTTCAATGCAGGAGCTAATCTTGAGGAAGTTGGTACCGTGCTCCAGGTGGGTGACGGTATTGCCCGTATTTATGGCCTTTCCAATGTGAGGTCGGGTGAACTTGTGGAATTCGATAACGGGGTGCGTGCGATCGCTTTGAACCTTGAAGAAGACAATGTGGGTGTGGTTTTGATGGGAGACTACAGCGAGATCAGGGAAGGAGATAAGGTTAAGCGTACAGGTAAGATCGCTTCTATCCGTGTGGGTGAAGGTATGTGTGGAAGGGTTATCAATACCCTGGGCGAACCGATCGATGGTAAAGGCCCGCTGAAAGGTGAACTTTATGAAATGCCGCTTGAACGTAAGGCACCGGGCGTTATCTTCCGTGAACCGGTAAAAGAACCGCTTCAAACCGGTATCAAAGCTATCGATGCAATGATCCCTATCGGACGCGGACAGCGTGAGCTTATCATTGGCGACCGCCAGACCGGTAAGAGCGCTATTGCTGTAGATACCATCATCAATCAGAAAGAATTTTACGACGCAGGAAAGCCTGTTTATTGCATATATGTTGCCATCGGCCAGAAAGCTTCTACCATAGCCGGTATTATGAAGACCCTGGAAGAATATGGCGCTATGCCGTACACCACTATCGTGGCGGCATCGGCTTCTGATCCTGCACCTTTACAGTTCTATGCACCGTTCGCAGGCGCTGCAATCGGTGAATTCTTCCGCGATACCGGCCGCCCGGCTCTTATCATTTATGATGACCTGAGTAAGCAGGCTGTAGCTTATCGCGAGGTATCACTGCTACTGAGAAGGCCTCCAGGCCGCGAGGCTTATCCTGGTGACGTATTCTACCTGCACAGCCGCCTTCTTGAAAGGGCTGCTAAGGTGATCTCCAGGGATGATATCGCTAAACAAATGAATGACCTTCCCGAATCGATCAGGCACCTTGTAAAAGGTGGTGGTTCATTAACTGCTCTCCCGATCATCGAAACCCAGGCGGGTGACGTATCGGCATATATCCCGACAAACGTGATCTCTATTACGGATGGACAGATCTTCCTGGAAAGTAACCTCTTTAATGCAGGTATCCGCCCGGCGATCAACGTAGGTATTTCCGTGAGCCGTGTGGGTGGTAACGCTCAGATCAAGTCAATGAAAAAGGTTGCAGGTACCCTGAAACTGGACCAGGCTCTTTATCGCGAACTTGAAGCGTTCTCAAAATTTGGTGGTGACCTTGATGCTGCTACAAAAAACGTGATCGACAAAGGTGCACGGAACGTGGAATTGCTGAAACAGCCTCAGTACGCACCTTTCACCGTTGAAAAGCAGGTTGCGGTGATCTACCTTGGAACCCAGGGAATACTTCGCGATGTTGCAGTGAAGAATGTAAAAGCTTTCGAAGAACACTTCCTGGTGGAAATGGAGAATAAAATGCCAGAAGTGCTGGCCGAATTCAAGAAAGGTAATCTTCCTGAAGATGGCATTAAGAAAATGGTTGAACTGGCACAGGGTATCATTCCTCAATACAAATAAGTTTATTTCTTTATACCAATGAAAGGGAAGCTCATGCTTCCCTTTCTTCATTTTGTAATTTTGGCAGGAGGTGGGAGGGGGAACAGAATTTGATTATTGTTGTTCAAATTTCTCAAATGACAATAGAGATCATCATTATATCTGTTCTGTTCATGCTGCTGGGAATGGCGGTTCAGTTCAGGCTCAAAAGTAAATTCGCTACCTACAGCAAAGTGCCAACTACAAGCGGACTTAGTGGAAAGGATATAGCCGAGAAAATGCTTCGTGATAACGGGATCTACGATGTGCAGGTTATTTCTGTAGAAGGGCAACTTACCGATCATTATAACCCGGTAAATAAGACTGTAAACCTTAGTCATGATGTTTATCATGGTCATTCGGTGGCAGCAGCAGCAGTTTCAGCTCACGAATGCGGCCATGCGGTACAACACGCTACTGCTTACCAGTGGCTTACCTTACGGAGCAAACTTGTACCTGCGGTAAACATAAGCAGCCAGCTTTCTCAATGGATCATAATTGCTGGCCTTGGAGTAATGGGTTTTGGCGGTGGAAATCCAACAGTTTTACTTGTGGGAATAGTTCTCTTCGCCATCACCACTTTGTTCGCGGTTATAACCTTACCGGTTGAATTTGATGCGTCTAACCGTGCGTTGGCATGGCTCAACTCTGCAGGTATTACCACTTCCGCCGAAAAGGAAAAAGCGAAGGATGCACTTAAGTGGGCAGCTATGACCTATGTGGTTGCAGCGTTGGCTTCCATTGCGATGCTGGTACAATATATCCTTATTTACCAAAGCAGAAGTGACGATTAAGACATACATCTCTCTATCTTTGTTTCATACCTAATTTTTATCTCATGGATCTTGGAAAAGAATTCGCGAAGTACGCGGTAAAACATAAAGGAATCAGCAGCAATACACTGCATGGTTATATCGAGCATAACGTTACCAACCTAACTCCTAACATCATCGAGGAACGCCCGATGAATATTGCAGTTATGGATGTGTATAGCAGGCTGATGATGGACAGGATAATCTTCCTCGGTTATCCTATTACGGATGAAGTTGCAAATATCGTAACAGCTCAATTATTATTTCTTGAAAGTACAGACAGAACACGGGATATACAGATGTATATAAACAGCCCTGGTGGCAGCGTGCATGCCGGGCTGGGCATGTATGACACTATGCAGTTCATTTCTCCGGATGTAGCAACGATCTGTACCGGCATGGCTGCAAGTATGGGTGCTGTTTTAATGTGTGCCGGTGCTCATGGAAAGAGAACTGCCCTGAAACACAGCCGGATCATGCTTCATCAGCCAAGCGCTGGTGCAGGTGGCCAGGCCAGTGATATCGAGATAACAGTTAACCAGATCCGTAAACTGAAGTCAGAATTATATGAGATCATATCTTATCACACCGGGCAAACTCCCGACCAGGTAGCCCTCGATTGTGATCGGGATAAATGGCTTACAGCTACAGAAGCAAAAGATTACGGGCTTGTAGATGAAGTGTTGCTTACAAATCCAAGGAAACAGAAAAAAGACTGATCAAAAAAACATTATGAATACGAAAAAGTTATTCCTGGCTGAAGAAGAAGAAACAGAGCCGCTAAAACTTCCGGAAGTTAATATGGAACGAATGATGAGCGGTTGGCTTTTCGACAAGAAATTTGTTGAACAAAGGAAGATATTTCTTTGGGGAGCTGTGGAAGATAAATCAGCAAAAGATATTACAGACAGGCTACTATACCTGGAAGCGATCGATCCCGGAAAGGAGATCACTTTCTACATTAACAGCCCAGGGGGGGTAGTTACCAGCGGTATGGTGATCTATGATACCATGCAGATGATCACCTCTCCTGTGAGCACGGTTTGTATGGGTATGGCTGCGAGCATGGGAAGTATATTGTTAAGCGGAGGCGCGAAAGGCCGTCGATTTATCTTCCCTCACGGGGAAGTTATGATACACCAACCCAGCGGAGGTGGCAGGGGTACCAGCGCCGACCTTGAGATCATGGCAATACAGATCCAGAAAGCCAAGATGCTGGGTGCCAAAATCCTGGCAGAAAATTGCGGCCAGACAGTAGAAAAAGTACTAAAGGATTTTGACCGCGATTACTGGATGGATGCCAATGAGTCGATCAAATATGGTATCGTAGACCAGATCCTTACCGAAATTTAATCCTCCAAAGGAAATAATGCCTTAAATAGTGCCAGAAATGGCACTATTTCTTCTTACTGTAACAATACCAGTATTGGTGCAACGTTTAGCTATTAACAGTTGTCTAAACCTGTGTTTAGCTTATGTTGCTTACCTTTGTACACTTAATTTTTTCTGATGGCAAAACAGCAAATTCTCCACTGTTCTTTCTGCGGCCGTAACCGCGATGAGGTGAAAATTCTCATTGCAGGGCAGGATGGACATATTTGCGAAAACTGCGTTGAACATGCACAGGATATTATAGTGCAGGAACTCGCAAGCCACAATGATTCCAAATCAACTGTTTCAAATGGCCATAAACTTACCGTTCGCAAGCCTGTTGAAATAAAGAAATTCCTGGACGAATACGTGATCGGCCAGGATGATGCGAAGAAGATCCTTGCAGTGGCAGTTTACAATCACTATAAACGTCTTAACCAGAAGATCGAGAATGATGTTGAAATAGAGAAAAGCAATATCATTATGGTGGGTGAAACCGGGACCGGTAAAACACTCCTGGCAAAAAGTATTGCACGAATGCTGAATGTTCCGTTCGCAATCGTAGATGCAACCGTATTCACAGAAGCAGGGTATGTAGGTGAAGATGTTGAAAGCATGCTTACCAGGCTGCTTCAGTCATGCAATTACGATGTGGCCGCGGCGGAAAGAGGGATCGTATATATCGATGAAATTGATAAGATCGCCCGCAAAAGCGATAATCCTTCCATTACACGCGACGTAAGTGGTGAAGGTGTTCAGCAGGGACTGCTGAAACTCCTGGAAGGTAGCGAAGTGCTTGTGCCACCACAGGGAGGACGCAAGCATCCTGAACAAAAACTGATCAAGGTAAATACCCAGAACATACTTTTCATTTGCGGCGGTGCTTTCGATGGAATTGACCGCATCATTGCCCGCAGGGTAAATACGAACAGCATTGGTTTCAATGTAAACAAGGAGATCGCTGAATACCAGAATAAGAACCTGCTGCAATTCGTAAATGCTGTAGACCTTAAGCATTTTGGATTGATACCCGAGTTGTTGGGAAGGCTTCCTGTAGTTACTTATCTTAACCCGCTGGATGCTGAAACCCTTCGCAATATTCTGACCGAGCCAAGGAACAGCCTGATCAGGCAGTTCACCCGGTTGTTTGAAATTGAAGGCATCTCGCTAAAGTTTGAACCCGCTGTATTTGATTTCATGGTAGAGAAAGCGCTGGAGTATAAACTGGGTGCGAGGGGCTTGCGTAGTATCTGTGAGAGTATTCTTACCGATGCCATGTATGAACTGCCATCTCAAAAGGTGAAATCCTTTGAAGTTACTCTCGAGTATGCTCAACGCAAATTCAATATGTCTAAACTGAGCATGTTAAAGGTAGCCTAAGCAAGCGCTTCCAGTTCACGTAAATTCAACGGACGTGTAAACATATTTAAATGGCCTCTTTCATCAAGGGGCCATTCTTCTTTTGGCCTGTCCCAGTATAGTTCCACACCATTGCCATCCGGGTCATCAAGATATAATGCTTCTGATACACCATGATCGGACGCACCAGTTAACGGATACCTGGCTTCCTTCAACCTTTTATAAATAATAGCCAGGTCTTTTCTTTCTTCATAAAGAATAGCAGTATGATATAGTCCAACTGCAAACGGATTTGCAGGACCTGCATTTTTGCTTTGCCATGTATTCAATCCAATATGATGATGGTATCCTCCTGCAGAAATAAATGCCGCGTCTTTTCCATATCGCTGGGTGAGTTGGAAACCTAACAAGCCACTGTAGAATGCTAGTGATCTTTCCAGGTCACTGACTTTCAAATGAACATGGCCGATTCGCGTATTAGCAGGTGTGATATATTTTTCCATACATTCTTTTATTTAAGATACGAAATCAAGGAACAGTGCAGAAAATTTAGAGGCTGATCAATTAGAGTAATCCTTCCACCTTTATTAAAACTCCTTATTTTCGCCCCTCAATACTGTATATAATGGTAGATGTAATACTGGGCCTGCAATGGGGCGATGAAGGAAAGGGAAAGATCGTGGATTATTTCGCGAAGAACTATGATGTGGTTGCGCGTTTCCAGGGCGGTCCAAATGCCGGGCACACTCTTTATGTAGATGGCAAAAAGGTAGTGCTTCACCAGATCCCCAGCGGTATTTTTCATGAAGACAAAGTGAACCTTATCGGTAATGGGGTGGTGCTTGACCCGGTAACCCTGATGCGCGAATGCAAATCGGTAAGTGACCTGGGTGTAGACCATCGTAAGAATCTATACATCAGCGAACGCACACACCTGATACTGCCTACTCACCGCGCCCTCGATAAGGCAAGTGAACTAAGCAAAGGACACGATAAGATCGGCAGCACGTTGAAGGGAATTGGACCGGCTTACATGGATAAAACCGGCAGGAACGGGCTTAGGGTAGGGGATATTCTCGACAAGAATTTTACAACACAGTATATTAAGCTGCGTCTTAAGCATCAAAGACTTCTTGACAATTTCAATTTCCAGGAAGATATAAGCCAGTGGGAAGAAGAGTTCTTTGAAGCACTTGAACAACTGAGGGAGTTCAGGATCGTAAATGGCGAATATTTCCTTAATGAAAAGATAGTTGCAGGAAAGAAAGTTCTGGCAGAAGGTGCACAGGGTTCCATGCTTGATGTAGATTTCGGGACCTTTCCTTTTGTTACAAGCAGCAACACCATATCTGCGGGCGTATGCTCCGGGCTTGGTGTTGCACCGCAAAAGATAAAAGAGGTGATCGGAATAAGTAAGGCCTATTGTACACGGGTCGGTGGAGGACCATTCCCCACTGAACTTGAAGATGAGACTGGTGAAAAATTAAGACAGGCGGGTAATGAATTCGGGAGCACCACGGGAAGACCTCGTCGCTGCGGATGGATAGACCTGGTGGCTTTAAAATTTGCATGCATGATCAATGGAGTAACGCAGATCGTTATGACAAAGGCAGACATCCTTGACCATTTACCGGAACTGAAAGTATGCAAGGGATATATGATCAATGATGAAGAAAAAGATTTCGTTCCGTTTCAACTCACCCGTTCAAAGGCTACTCCCGTATATAAATCGTTTGATGGATGGATGAAGGATATCTCAGGTATGAAATCCTATGATGAAATGCCGGAAAATATGAAAACATATATGAATTACCTGGCAGGATACCTGGGAACCCCGGTAAGTTATATCAGCAATGGTCCTTCAAGGGAACAGATCATTACCACCCGAAAAATTTCCTGAAAATATTTGGCAAATCCGAAATAGTATAGAAAATTTACAGCAATAACAGTTCAAGCGATATGGCTTCAAAATCTGATAAGGAACCTAAGAAGGCCGCAAAAAAGGCTGCTCCGAAAAAGACTGCACCAGCAAAGGCAACTCCTAAAAAGAAACAGGAGGAAGATGAAGATGATGATGACGATGACCTGGATGAGACTCCAAAACGCACTGCTGCTAAAGGAGCAAAATCTAAAAAGTCGGAGGAAGATGAAGATGATGATGATGCAGAAGTAGAAGATGATTGGGAAAAGGTAGATGAGGATGATGACTGGGATCCTGATTTTGAAGAGTTTGATTTGCCAAAATCGAAATCCAAGAAGGCTTCTTCAAAAGAAAAGGATGAAGATGATTTTAAAGTTGATGACGACTTTAAAGACCTTGGACTGTTCGACGATATGGATGATGCAGGTGGAGGAGGTTATGATGATGACGATTATTGACAGGTGAAGGAAACGTTCACAATAGAATTCTCTGAGGATCTTAAATACAGAATGTTGAGCTGGGCAAACCGGTTCAACATTTTTTGTTTACTGGATAGCTGCGGATATGCCGCACCCGGCTCACCTGAAATGCTGCTGGCCGTTGACTCAAAACGCAGCATTAATCTTGATCATAAACCCTGGGAGACACTTAAGCAATTCTTCAATGCCCGGCCTTCATGGCTATTCGGACACATTGGATACGAAGCAGGAACTTCTATAAGAACAGATGGTAACCGGTTTAATAAGGGATTTTTCTTCGAGCCGGGAATCACTATTTTGGTTTTTAAGGATCATCTTGAAATAGAATCAGATACCGATCCTGCCGGAATTTTCAGTGCAATATGCAGTACCCATCCCCCTGATCCTTTTGTATGCAAATCAAAAATCAGGTCTTCATTAACAAAGGAAGAATATATTTCCAGGGTTCAGAAAATTAAATATCATATTCAACGGGGAGATTGTTACGAGTTGAATTTCTGCCAGGAATTTTTCGCTGAAGGAACTCTTGACCCGGTTGCTACATACTTGCAGCTTGTTGACAGATCTCCGAATCCTTACAGTGCATTATACAAATTGAATTCACAATATTGTTTATGTGCCAGCCCTGAACGCTTCCTGAAAAAGGAAGGGCAGGTCTTAACCTCACAGCCAATTAAGGGAACATCGCCAAGATTTCAGGATAAACTTAAGGATGAAGAGAGCAGGAAATATCTGGCGGGAAGTCCAAAGGAAAGGAGTGAGAATATTATGGTTGTCGATCTTGTTCGAAACGACCTGGGCAGGGTATGTATTCCCGGATCGATAAAAGTTAAGGAACTGTGCGGCATATATGATTTTCCGCAAGTGTTTCAGATGATCAGCACTATTGAAGGCAGGCTTCGCGAAGACATGCATTTTACAGATGCTATCAGTGCATGTTTCCCCATGGGATCAATGACAGGCGCACCAAAGGTGAGAGTGATGGAACTTATAATGGAGTTTGAACCTTCAGCAAGGGGTTTGTTCTCAGGTTCTATCGGGTATATTACGCCGGATGGTGACTTTGATCTTAACGTGGTAATAAGAAGCTTATTCTATGATGCGGGGAAGCATTCAACTACCTTTCTTGCAGGCGGGGGAATAACATTCAAAAGTGATCCGGAACGGGAATACATGGAATCGATGCTGAAGGCATCATCGATCAGAAGGATCCTTGAGGGAAATTAATTCTTCTTCTTTTTATTATAAACGGTACGTGTTGCAGGTCCGGGTGTATCGGTCAATAATAGCTGAACACATTCGTTAAGTATCTGGTACCTGTTGGCAAGAAAGAGGTTCATTTTATCTTCGGGAAGCATCAGGTCATATTGATCCGCGTTCTGCAATCTTTGATCGAAGCCCGGGTTGTACCGGTTGAATTCAGTTATCTCCATTGAAAGGTTCTTTGCGATCACTACTGAATTGTACTTGCCGGAAATGGTCTGTTTTTTTAACCGGCTTAATTCCTCGTCGCTGATGTTTGGATTATTATCGTAAGGATTGCTTCCGGATAATCCCGTTTTTTTGGTCAGGGTTCCACCTGTACTGTTTGCCGCCCCTTCCATTATATAATGTGTGGCAATGAACTTCTTTACATGATTCCTGCTTTCCTCGGGTAAATGATACTGAAGGTCCCAGAAATTCCTGCTGCCGCTTTTTTTGATCGCATTGAAAACTCTTCCCGGTCCTCCATTATAGGCTGCAATAACAAGCAGCCAGTCATCCAGTTGGCGATATAATGTAAGCAAGTAACGGGCAGCGGCATGAGTACTTTTGTAATAGTCCCGGCGCTCGTCATAATTTCCGTTCACAACCAATCCGTAATCACGCGCCGTGTAAGGCATGAATTGCCATGGGCCGCCTGCACCCACCCAGCTTGTAGCTGACGTTTGAAGATTGCTTTCAATTACGGCAAGGTATTTCAACTCTTTAGGCAGGCCGTATTGTGAAAAGATATTGTCGATAAGATTGAAGTAGGGAGTAGCCCACGACTTCATCCTGGTTAAATGTGCAGTATGGATCCTGAGGTAATCCTGCATGTAGAATTCAGCATTCGGGTTTACCTGGGAAGAATAGGGTAGGGTAGAATTATAGTTATACTTATTGAACAGATTCTTAAAGCCATACCTTGTTAACTGGCTTAGGTATTCCACCTTTTCCTTTGGGACTTCTTTATTTTCGATGATCTCCTCTATAACAGCGTGAGTTTGTTTTTCCAGTTCCTTCGTGGTATCCTTTACCGATCTGAGGTTATCGTTAGCTGCTGCAAGAAGTGGCAGGGAGGTTAAAAGGAATATGGTGATAACAATGGATCTCATGCCTTTAAAAGGGACAGCAAAGATAAAATATCTATATGTTAAGGACAGGTAAGGTTATGCTAAAGATGCTTTCCGAAGCGGCATAAAACAAAAAACCGGGAACTGGCCCCGGTTTGAATGCGTTGAAAAGAAGGTTATTGCGCTTGTTTTGCGATTTCCTTCCTGGAATCCTTTTCCTTTATTCCGTCTTCTATTTCATTCTTTACGTTGCTTTTTGCATCGTTGAATTCGCGGATACCGCGGCCAAGGCCTCGCATTAATTCAGGGATCTTTCTTCCGCCGAACATCAGTAATACTACGAGGATGATCAGGATCCATTCACTTCCGCCGGGCATGGAAAACAGGAATATGTTCAGGATGTTTAAGAGCATAATGTTGAATTGAGGGTGTAAAGATAACGGATTTTTTAGCCCTGTAAGAGCAAATTCCTTCAATTCCCCCGTATTTAACATGGTTATCTTAAGGTGCGGCCACAACGGGCTTTACCATTTGCTGCTTCAAAAACGGAGATGCTTCGCGAGCAGGAAATAAAGAATAAGGTTGATAGGAGCACTGCTGCCAGGATGAACTTTCTCATGGTGTGAGGTTTAGCGTGTAAAAAAATGTCGATAGAGGAAGTTCTTCCGTGGGATATTAAAAATCTGGAGGCAAGATAATACCCTGAGCCTGAAAATCAAAGCTATATGATATAAAAGATTTAAAATTTTAATAAATAACCCCATTCGGCCGGGGAACTGGCGTTCCCGCCCCGATCAAAAGTTACACGATGAATTGAAGAATACCCGGATTTAAACGCTTACTAGCTAGTTAGTTATCCACCTCCTTATCCTTCCTCTTCCAGGTATGAAACTCCTGAGAGGGGTAGACCATTGATATATTTATCTTATTAACTTATTGAATTTCAATCCTACAATGATCAGCCGTAATTAAACCTTACTCCTTAAACTTGTGACATTCATTTATTTTCAAAAATAATTGTCACAACTTTGAACAAAAACATTTGTGACAAAATTTTTTGTTCAGAAAAAAATGTCACAAAAAGTGATTCAATAAAAAAAGGCTGCCCTTGTGGGCAGCCCTGTTAATAATATGGATCAGCTTACTTGGCTTTTGCAGTTTTGGCACCAACAGCCATTCTTTTTTCTTTGATACGAGCGCTTTTACCACTTCTTTCGCGAAGGAAGTAAAGTTTCGCCCTGCGAACACGACCTACTTTATTCAGTACAATACTGTCGATATGAGGGGAGAATAAAGGGAAAAGCCTTTCCACGCCCACGCCGTCACTGATCTTTCTTACGGTAAAGGTTGCAGTAGCTCCCTCGCCCTGGCGCTTAATAACATCGCCCTTAAAGCTCTGGATACGTTCCTTGGTTCCCTCAACGATCTTATAGTTAACAGTTATATTATCACCTGCTTTAAAAGTAGGGAAGTTGCCTTTGCTGGACATTTGTTCATGAACAAAATCAATAGCGTTCATATCATGTAATTTTAACGGACGGCAAAGGTAGGGAAATCTTTTTATTAACGGGCAATATTCACAGCTCTTTTTTCCCGGATTACCGTAACCTTTATCTGGCCAGGGAAGGTCATTTCTGTCTGGATCTTCTGGGCGATCTCGAAACTGAGCTTATCGCTGTCGTTATCCGTTACCTTATCCGCTTCAACGATCACCCTGAGTTCACGACCGGCCTGGATCGCATAGGCTTTTTCCACTCCCTGGTAGGCCATTGCAAGGTTTTCCAGGTCTTTGATACGCTGGATATATTGCTGCATGATCTCCCTGCGGGCTCCTGGGCGGGCACCACTTATGGCATCACAGGCCTGGATGATCGGAGAGATCACAAACTGCATTTCCATTTCATCGTGGTGTGCACCAATGGCATTCACGACCGCAGGGTTTTCACCATATTTTTCCGCCAGCTTAGCCCCCAATAGAGCATGGCTCAGTTCTGTTTCTTCATCAGGCACTTTTCCAATATCGTGAAGGAGGCCCGCTCTTTTGGCAAGTTTAGGGTTCATTCCAAGCTCTGCAGCCATAATGCCGCACAGGTTCGCGGTTTCCCGGCTGTGCATCAAAAGGTTCTGACCATAGCTGGAGCGGAAGCGCATACGGCCCACCATTCTTACCAGTTCTTTATGCAGCCCGTGGATACCAAGCTCTATCACGGTTCTTTCCCCGATATCCATTACCTGGTCTTCCAGCTGGCGACGGGTCTTCTCCACAACTTCCTCAATACGGGCAGGATGTATCCTTCCATCCGCAACCAGGCGCTGTAGGGATAGTCTTGCGATCTCCCTTCTTAATGGATCAAAGGAAGAAAGCACGATCGCCTCAGGGGTATCATCAACGATAAGGTCAACACCCGTAGCAGCTTCAATTGCACGGATATTTCGACCCTCTCTTCCAATGATACTTCCTTTTATTTCATCACTTTCAAGGTTGAAAACGGTAATTGAATTTTCAATGGCCTGTTCAGCAGCAGTACGCTGAATGGTTTGTATGATGATCTTCCGGGCGTCTTTGTTCGCTCTTACTTTAGCTTCCTCAATTATTTCCTGCTGAAGAACAAGTGCCCTGCTCTGAGCTTCCTGTTTCAGGCTTTCAATTAACTGAGCCTTAGCATCTTCTGCGGAAAGCCCGGCAACTTTTTCAAGACGGCGGATGTGTTCCTCCTGGTGTTTTTCCAGTTCGGTGCGCTTAACGTTCACAACCTCGATCTGGCGATTAAGGTTTTGCTTTATGGCTTCGTTCTCTTTTAGTTGCTTATCCAGGTTGGCTTCTCGCTGGTTGAAGCTTTGCTCTCTTTGCTTGAGACGGTTCTCGGATTCATTGATCTTCTGGGTGCGCTGAAGCACTTCACGGTCGTGCTCGAGTTTCATCTGCACAAACTTCTCTTTAGCCTCAAGGAGTTTTTCCTTTTTTAATGTCTCTGCCTTTAACTCGCTCTCCTGCAATATCTTCTGCGCCTGCGCCTCTGCTTCTTCAACCTGTTTTTTTGTATTGCGGGCAAAGATGACCTTGCCCAGTAGGATGCCCAAAAGTAGCCCTCCTACACCAATTATGATGTAAATTATAGTTGGTTCCATTGAAATTTATCGTTTTTTGCTGATTCACAATTGCCTGGCCTTTAATAGAGCACAGGGAGCGAAGATAGGGATTTTGGGGAAGTGTGGGGTCAGGGGAGGTCAAGGCTCTTCTCGATCTCTGTAAGCAGGCTTGTTATATCGGCAGAGCTTCCGCCATTTCCCGCTCGGGGAGCAACTTCGGTGGCATACCAAATCACCACCATGGCAATATAATCCTGCATATCCTTCCCGGCATATGCTGTCTTGAACTCGATGATCTTGTCGTTAATTGTCTTCAGGGTTTTCCGGATGAACTCCTCATCTTCCGCACTGGTACGGATCCGGTAGGTACGGTCGCCAATAAGGATATTTATAGGTATGAGTTCCGGCATTTTACTGGCTTAACAGTGCTATACATTTATCTATATCCTTAATATAACGGTTGATCGACCTTTCAAATACAGCCTTGTCTGCCTGATTCATATTGGCAGTGGCTGCCTTAAGGATATTATTCTGTTCTTTCAGGTTTCTTATTTCTTCTTCCAGTACGGCCTGGTGTGCCCTGGCAGCGCTGGCTGCCTCCAGCAAGCGGGCATTATCTTTCCTGAGCTGGGAAAGTTCCCTGTTCCTTTGCTGGATCTTATGCCTGATCCGGTCAATATGTTGCTGAACCTGGTCCAATCATTTCCTGATTTCGGCGTTAAGATGTGATTCATAGCTCCTGATCAGCTTGTTCATCATGGCGTCGATCTCCTTATCGGTGAGCGTAGCGCTGTCTGATCCAAAGGTGTAATTTAAAGCTAATGATTTTTTTCCTTCACCCAGCTTATCGCTTTCAAATACATCGAACAATTTAACAGCGATCAAACTTTCGATCCGCGCTGCATTCGTTGCTTTCTCAACTTCCGTATAGGCAACCTCCTTATTCACTATAATTGCCAGGTCGCGTTGTGAGGAAGGGAATTTCGAGATCTCCCGGTATTGCATATCCTCCGGTAATGAGGATAGAACACCCCAGTCGAGGTCAGCAACAAATACCGGCTGTCTTATGTCATATTTTTCAAGAAGCGCGGAAGAAACCGTTCCGATAAATCCGCACCTGCTTACTGATCTTAGTTCAAGACATTGTTCAAAACCTTCACGGTCCACAGGCTTTTCCTTTACCTTATGACCAGTGAGCTGCATCACTTTTTGTACCAGGCCTTTTAAGGTGTAATAATCCGCTGGCTGTGTCTTATGTTTCCAGTCTGCTTCCACTGCATCCCCGCTCAGGAAAATTGCCAGGCGTTCATTTTCGATGAATCCGTTTGTTGTGGCTCCATATGTTTTTCCGAATTCATAGAACCTTGTATCGTTGTTCTTACGGTGATGATTGAACGCAATAACCTGCAGCCCGCTCTGAAGCATATCAGGGCGCATACAATCAAGTTCTGCACTGAGGCTGTTTATCATTTTGATGGCATTGCCATTATACAATGCGCTGTTTGATATACTGTTGGTGAAGATCTCGAAATAACCATTACCTGTTAAGGCCGCCGCGATCTTTTCCTTAAGGATCCTTGATCTTATATTCCTGCCATGCTGGGGCGATATTGTGATCGTGGCCGGGAAAGGAATATTGTTAAGGCCATCAATACGCAGGATCTCTTCTGCAATATCCGCTTCAAGAGAAATATCCGGCTTGTGGTAAGGTACAAGTACGGTATAATTATCATTTTCCTGGTCCAGGAATTCAAAACCGAGGTTTAACAGGATCGTCATTATTGCTTCTGGAGAATAATGCTTGCCGCTGATCTTCCGGATATATTTCCCGGAAAAACTGACCTGTTTTTTTTGGACGGGCTCTGGGTACACATCGGTGAACCCCGATAGCTTTCCTCCTGTAACAGAAACGATCAATGCGGCAGCACGTTCAAGAGCGTTGGTAACATTAGAAATATCAACACCCTTTTCAAATCGTATTGCAGCATCAGTTCTCAGGCCATGCCTGAGAGAGGAGATACGCGTTACTGCAGGATCGAACCATGCACTTTCAAGGAACATGGAAGTTGTGGAATCTGTGATGCCACTTTGAATTCCGCCAAAGATACCGGCAATACACATGGGGTCACTTTCATCACAGATCACCAGGTCGGCTGAAGAGAGTGATCTCTCTTTTTGATCCAGGGTGATAAATTTCTCCCTTTCCATTGCCCTTCTTACAACTATAGTGTTTCCTTTTATTTTGTCAGCGTCAAAAGCATGAAGTGGCTGCCCTGTTTCATGCAATACATAGTTGGTTATATCAACTACATTGTTTACCGGTTTCACTCCTATGGCGGCCAGCCTGTGTTTCAGCCATGCCGGGCTATCGGTAACCCTGATGTCACGGATATGGATACCCGAATATCTTTTGCAACCAACAGAATCCTGGATGGTTACTTTGATCTCTGAAGGTGTGATTGTGCCCAGGGGTTTATAAGGTAAATTGGTGATGGCCTCTGCGCCCCGGTGATGAGCGAGGTATGCTGCTACATCACGGGCAACCCCGATATGGCTCATGGCATCCATACGGTTAGGAGTGAGCCCTATTTCAAAAAGATGATCTGCGTAGGTGTTCAGCACGGTAGATGCCGGGGTGCCGGGTGCGGCAGTTGTTTCAATAACCATGATCCCCTCATGTGATGTTCCTGCCCCGATCTCGTCTTCTGCGCAGATCATTCCTTCACTCTCTACACCCCTTATCCTGGCTTTTTTCATAGTGATCTTCTCACCTGAAACAGGATAAATGGTGGATCCTACCGGGGCCACGATCACCTTCTGGCCTTTCTGAACATTCTTTGCCCCGCAAACGATCTGCAGGATCCTGTCTCCCGTGTTTACCCTGGTTACACTTAGTTTATCCGCATCCGGATGTTTATCACATTCCAGAACTTCACCAATAACCAGTCCTTCCAATCCACCTTTTATGGATTCAAATGCTTCTGAGCGTTCCACTTCAAGACCAATAGAGGTAAGGATTTCTGCCATTTCTTTAGGCGAGGGAAGGGGCTGGCCGTTCACAGACAACGGTAAATAATCACAAAGCCAGGAATACGAGATCGTCATAATAAAAATTAGGCGCCAAAGATAGTTAACGCAGCTATGAGAAAATCTAATCAAAGGCGTTGAGATTTGCAACATAATTTTGGTGGTGTTCAGGTGCACAAATATTTACCCCGGAAGGGGGATTCTGTGCATAAAGAGTCTTTTAGGGCATGATCCATATTTCTCCTGTTGATATTGCTGTGAATAAGCCGTGAATAACCGCGTTTTTGTGTTAATTTAAAGTGGAAATACTTCTGGAATCGTTAATAACAGGCTTCCGGGATTTTCAGATTACCGATTTGAGTTTACCTTAGCCGCCCGCTAAAAACAAGGTAAGAATTGACCGGTTTCAGCCGGTAAAACATATAAAATGGATCTATCAAACATAAATAAAGGAAGGACAGTACGCCTGAAGGCTCCCATCGAGGTTGGTAATATGGTTTTCGGCAAAGTTCCTCCACAGGCGAAAGAGCTTGAAGAGGCAATCCTCGGTGCGATCATGCTCGAAAAAAGCGCCTTTGATAATATTATTGAGATCCTGAAGCCCCAGTGTTTCTACGTAGAAGCGCATCAGCGTGTTTTCAAATCCATGCAATCACTGGCTGCTAAAAGCCTTCCGATCGATCTTCTTACCGTAGTGGAGGAATTACGCTTCCAGGGCGACCTTGAATTTGTTGGAGGTCCATATTTTGTTTCCCGGTTAACCAATACCGTAGTTTCTTCTGCAAATATTGAAGCGCATGCAAGGATCGTATTACAGAAATTTATCCAGCGCGAGCTCATCAGGATCAGTGGAGAGATTATCGGGGATGCTTATGAAGACAGCATTGATGTATTTGATATGCTGGATAATGCAGAGTCTAAATTATTCGAGATCACCAACAGTCACCTCCGCAAGAATTTCGACAGCATAGATTCAGTGCTTGTTAAAACCATCCAGCGAATTGAGGATATGCGTAATCGCAGCGAGGATATCACCGGCGTACCTACCGGGTTCCCTGCGCTTGACAGGGTTACCTACGGTTGGCAGGCAACAGATCTCATTATTCTCGCAGCGAGGCCTTCGGTGGGTAAAACAGCATTTGCGCTTAACCTTGCCCGTAGTGCAGCCATGCATCCTACAAAACCCACGGCTGTAGGTTTCTTCAGCCTGGAAATGAGCAGCAGCCAGCTTGTTCAGCGTATTCTCAGCGCAGAATCAGAAATATGGCTGGAGAAGATAAGTCGTGGTAAACTGGAAGAACATGAAATGAAGCAGCTTTACACAAAAGGAGTGGAGCGTTTAAGTAAGACCCCGATATTCATTGATGATTCAGCAGCACTAAACATTTTTGAGCTGAGGGCAAAATGCCGCAGGCTCAAGAATAAACATAATGTGGGCCTGATAATTATTGATTACCTGCAGTTAATGACAGGCAGCCAGGAAAGGAATTCCAATCGTGAGCAGGAGATCAGTAAGATCTCTAGAGACCTTAAGGGGCTTGCGAAGGAGCTCCAGGTTCCGATCATTGCCCTGTCGCAGTTGAGCAGGGAAGTGGAAAAGAGAAAGGAAGGAAACAAGATGCCTCAGCTAAGTGACCTTAGGGAATCCGGTGCTATTGAACAGGATGCGGATATGGTTATGTTCCTTTATCGCCCGGATTATTATGAACTTAATGCAAATGAGCATGGAGAAAGTACCAAAGGTGAAACTCATGTGAAGATCGCGAAACATCGTAACGGTAGCCTTGAAACAATAAAGCTTCGTGCCCTTCTGCACATACAAAAATTCGTTGAAGATGAAGGCGGGATGCCCGGTCCTTCCGGGCCTGGTTCCTGGAGGCCATTGAATGATGGTCCTGCAGAGGACGGTGGCAGGATGTTCATCCAGAAGGGAAGCAGGATGAATGACGATGAATTTGATGAAGAATCACCATTCTAATGATAAAGGACCTCCCGTATTTTTATTCTGAAGTGATACCCGGGAGCGGAGAAATGGTAAGCCTTCCGGAAGAATCGGCCCGGCATATCGCGCAGGTGCTGAGAATGAAGGAAGGTGATCTCCTGCACCTTACCGATGGAAAAGGTGCGCGGGCGGTTGCAGAGATCAGGTCTGCATCAAAGAGGAATGTTACACTTGTTATTAAAACAAAGGAAATTTATAATAAACCTGCACCGTCAATAACGATCGCAGTTTCTCCCCTAAAGAATTCTGCACGGTTTGAATGGTTCATTGAGAAAGCAACAGAACTCGGAATTTCTTCAATCATACCAATTATCTGTACCCGCACCGAAAGGCAGCATTTCCGAATGCCACGGATGATGGGCATCTTACAAAGTGCAATGTTGCAAAGCAAACAGGTTTGGATGCCTCAACTAGGGGAACCCGTTTTATTTCAGGCCCTGGTAAATTCTATTGATGCGAAGGAGAAGTTAATTGCCTGGTGTGGAGAAGGGGAGAAAAAAAATTTGGCGGCAGGTGCTGATTCAGATACCGTTGTCCTGATCGGGCCGGAAGGAGATTTTACAGAGGAAGAAATTCACGCTGCATTGAAAGCAGGCTTTAAAAGTGTTACGCTGGGAAATACAAGACTACGTACAGAAACAGCCGCCATTACAGCAGCAGTTATGCTAACCCGTTAGTTATCCTTTTTACAATTGCAGGTCCTTCATAAATGAAACCCGTCCACACCTGCACCAGCTTTGCGCCGGCATTTATATGCGCCCGCGCATCTTCAGCACTGAAAACTCCTCCGCTTGCAATGATATTCAACTTTCCATTGCTCCTGGCGAAAGCGTGTTTAATAAGGGAGGTCACCCGGTTTGTTAAGGGAGCCCCGCTCAGTCCCCCTGCACCTGCATTTTCAACCTCCTGCGACGAAGAGGATAATCCTTCCCTGCTAAGTGTTGTATTGGAAATGATAAGTCCATCAAGATCTATATTAAGGGCAAGATCTATCACTTCATTGAAGTGTTCCATGGTGAGGTCAGGTGCGATCTTTAACAATATGGGCCTGTATACTTTTTCGCCGGCCCTGTTTTCCTGCAGGTTTGTAAGGATCCTTTTAAGTGAGCCCACTTCCTGGAGTTCTCTCAGTCCTGGGGTATTAGGGCTGCTAACGTTCACAACAAAGTAATCTACATATGGGTAAAGTGTCCTGAAACAGATCTCGTAATCGAGCCAGGCATCATTGTTCTGGGTGTTCTTATTTTTGCCGATGTTTCCTCCAACGATCATTGCGGAACCATGCTTGCGCCAGTTCCTGAGTCTTTCTGCAATTACATGTGCTCCATCATTGTTGAATCCCATCCGGTTCACAAGTGCTTTATCTGCAGGCAGCCTGAATAGTCTTGGTCTTTCATTACCATCCTGGGGAAGAGGGGTAACCGTTCCGATTTCTATAAACCCAAAACCGATATTATCAAGTTCAGCAAGATAAAGAGCGTTCTTATCAAAACCGGCTCCCAGGCCCACCCTGTTCCTGAAATGCAGGCCGAAAACTTTAACCGGGTTGTGTGAAGGATGAAAGGTTTTTTTAATTAACCCACCGAAAAAAGTCCGATTCACCGACCGGAACATATTCATCGAGAAATGGTGCACTTTCTCTGCATCAAAAAGGAATAATAGGCGCCTGGCAACTTTATACATCTGCGCGAAAATAACGACGACTTTTGGTTTTTTGTTTTGCTGTGAGAAGACTAACTTTGAAATAGAAGGTTGCATAAACAACTAAATAAAATATGATGCAGGAAGCATATATAATAGCAGGGTATCGTACTGCAGTAGGAAAGGCGAAAAAGGGAGGGTTCAGGTTCACGCGGCCTGATGACCTGGCTATAACTGTAATTAAGGGTTTGCTGGCTTCAGTTCCCCAACTTGATCCAAAATTAGTAGACGATGTGATTGTAGGAAATGCAGTGCCGGAGGCAGAGCAGGGGTTACAGGTAGGCCGGATAATAGCGTCAAGGGCAATAGGCGTGCATGCTCCAGGTATAACAATCAATCGTTATTGCGCGAGCGGCCTTGAGAGTATAGCCATGGCTACGGCAAAGATCAGGACAGGAATGGCAGACTGTATCATAGCCGGGGGTACGGAAAGTATGAGCCTGGTACCGACCGCAGGCTGGAAAACAGTTCCTGCATATTCAATTGCGAATGATGAACCCGATTATTACCTGAGCATGGGGCTTACTGCTGAAGCTGTAGCCAAAGAGTTTGGTGTAAACCGTGAGGAAATGGATGAATTCAGTTTCAACAGTCATATGAAAGCTGCCAAAGCTATCCGTGAGGGATATTTTAAATCCGGGATACTTTCCGTGGAAGTAGAGCAGGTTTATGTGAATGAGGAGGGAAAGAAATCCAAAAAGAAGTTCGTGGTTGATACGGATGAAGGTGTAAGGGAGGATACAACGCTTGAGGCCCTTGCTAAACTAAAACCTGCCTTTGCAAATAATGGAACAGTTACGGCAGGTAATTCATCCCAAACCAGTGATGGTGCTGCTTTTGTAATTGTTATGAGTGAAAAGCTGATTAACTCTCTCCAGTTAAAGCCTATAGCAAGGCTCGTAAATTGTGTAAGTGCTGGTGTTCATCCAAGAATAATGGGAGTAGGACCTATTGAAGCTGTCCCTAAAGTACTTAAACGGGCAGGTATGAATCTGGCAGATATAGATCTTATTGAATTGAATGAAGCCTTCGCTTCGCAGTCACTGGCAGTGATCCGGGAATTATCGTTAGATCCTGCAAAGGTGAACATAAACGGGGGAGCAATTGCGCTGGGTCATCCGCTGGGATGTTCAGGCAGTAAGCTAACTATTCAACTGATTAATGACATGAAGCGCCTTGATAAGAAATACGGAATGGTTACCGCCTGTGTTGGTGGAGGCCAGGGTATTGCTGGAATAATTGAAAACATTAATTAGCGTTAGTGTCGAATTCGTGGGGATCGGTTCTGTCATATTCCGGGTCGTATGTTACAAAGAAACGCATATAGATCACCCTGCTAAGCCTCATCAGCCATGGTTGCAGTAATACAAGGATCACTGCATTCACCAGTAACCAGTATAATACCCGGTTATCATCAGTTGATACACCAATG
This sequence comes from Bacteroidota bacterium, assembly GCA_023417815.1. GTDB lineage: Bacteria > Bacteroidota > Bacteroidia > Chitinophagales > Chitinophagaceae > Ferruginibacter. The sequence goes on from JAEZEI010000052.1 coordinate 288,145, forward strand.
AATATCCACCATGCAATGAATGTAGCGACAGAAACAGCAACTGCAAGCGCATAACTTACATAGCCTGTTCCATACCAAAAGCCAGGTTCAAGATCGTACCGCTGGTTGCAAACCGGGCATCTTTCGGGCATATCAAATATCCTGGAAAGTTTCAGGCTCTTATAGGCATTCTGATCAGTGAACATTTTTCCTCTCCTGCACCTGGGGCATTTCATTGTAATAATACTCCACATGTATCCTGGCCGGGGTTTCTCTTCGTGTTCCATACTGCAAATTTACGAGAACCTTTAAGTGCAGACTAAATTTTAACGCCTGCTGTGATACCTTCTTTTTTACGTTCCCCGATCTGCTGCCGCCACATTGCGTAATACAATCCCTTTTCTTCGAGTAATTCGGCATGTGTTCCTGTTTCTGCAACCACACCTTTTTCCAAAACATAGATCCGGTCTGCATGCATAATTGTGCTCAAACGGTGGGCAATCAGGATGGTTATTTGCTCACGCATCCTTGAAATATCTATGATCGTATTCGTGATCTCCTCTTCAGTAAGTGAATCAAGCGCTGAAGTTGCTTCATCGAAGATCAGTAAATGCGGTTTCCGCAAAAGCGCCCTGGCAATCGAGATCCGTTGCTTTTCACCCCCGGAAAGTTTTAAACCCCCTTCGCCGATCATTGTATCAACTCCTTTTTCAGCCCGGGCAAGCAGGTTGAAACAACTTGCTTTCTGGAGCGCATCCTGCAGGTCTGCCTCTGTTGCCTGCGGATTAACGAACATCAGGTTCTCACGAATGGTTCCGCTGAACAGATTTGTATCCTGGGTCACGAATCCTATCTGTTTTCTAAGGTCATCGAACCGGATATCATTTTCATTCAGGTTATTGTAAAGTATCACTCCCTCCTGGGGGCGATACAGTCCGACCAAAAGCTTCATAAGAGTGGATTTACCGCTGCCGCTAGGACCAACAAATGCTATTGTCTCCCCTTGCTTCACCCTGAAGGAAATATTATCGATGGCTTTATGACTGGCAGTCTGGTGTTTGAACCCAACTTCCTTAAAATGCAATTCCCTGATGCCGCCTAAAGTAACAGGTTGTAAAGGTTCTTTTTCCGGTTCCTTTTTCATCAGGTTCCGGAAATTATTCAACGATGCCTCAGCTTCGCGGTAGCTTAACAGGATGTTTCCTATTTCCTGAAGCGGCCCAAATATGAAGAATGAAAAGATCTGCATGGTAACCAGTTGCCCGGCATCCATTTCGTGCCGGAATATGAGCCACATTAAGATGAACAGGATCACTTGCCTGAGCGTGTTCACCATGGTTCCCTGCAGAAAACTGATACTTCTAATCCGCTTAACCTTTTTGAGTTCCAGGCCCAGGATCTTGTAAGTATTCTTATTGAGGCGATCTACCTCCTGTCGTGTGAGTCCGAGGCTCTTCACCAGTTCAATGTTGCGAAGCGACTCCGTGGTGGATCCTGCCAGTGCCGTAGTCTCGCCCACAATATTCTTTTGGATGGTTTTGATCTTTTTGCTGAGAAGATTGGTGATGATTGTGAGAATGATGATACCAGCTACGTATGCTACCGGGATTCTCCAGTTTATATAAAGAGCTGCATAAACGAATACAAAGACAACGCCTACGATAACACCAAAAAGAATGTTGATGAAGTTGATCATGAACTTCTCTACATCAGCTCTCACTTTAGTAAGAACGCTTAATGTTTCACCGCTTCGCTGGTCTTCAAATTCCTGGTAAGGAAGCTTCATTGCATGCTGCAAACCATCAGTGAATACCCTGGCGCCGAATTTCTGGATGATAAGGTTGAGGAAATAATCCTGGAAGGCTTTTGCGATCCGGCTCACCATGGCAACAGAGATAGAAAACAATAGTATGTAGACCACGCCAAGTTCGAGGTATGGCTTTCCATTACGCGTGGTATCATTATATAACCAGTAGAAACTGTTTTCTGTAAAAGCAGAAGGCTGGTTACGGTAATCGTTTGCCAGGTTTACAAGTTTTCCCAAAAGGATCGGATCAACCAGGGAAAACCCCATATTTATGGCAGCTAGCGTTAGTGTTAATATAACAAGCCATTTATGTGGCTTGAGATAATGGAGCAGGATCTTCATTACCTAAATATCGTAAAAGCATATCAATGTAAATGAGCAGATGGTAAACCCCAGGTCTCCCGGTCAAGGCTTCTGAAATGTATAGCCTCTGCAACATGTTCGCCCTTTATATTTTCCGAGCTATCAAGATCAGCAATGGTTCTGCTCACTTTCAATATCCTGTCGTACGCCCTGGCAGACAGGTCCAGCTTCTCCATAGCCTTTTTCAACAATATCCTTGAAGGTTCGTCCAGTTCACACAATTGCTTCACATGATTGCTGGTCATCTGGGCATTGGAATACACACCTTCTAAATTTAAATACCGTTTTGATTGTATATCCCTTGCTGCAATAACCCGTTGCCGTATCGCTTCACTTTTTTCTGACACCCTCAGAGAGGATAATTCGTTGAAGTCGACCGGGGTAACTTCCACGTGCAGATCTATCCGGTCTAAAAGAGGGCCGCTTATCCTGTTAAGGTATTTCTGAACAGTGCCGGGCGGGCAGGTGCAGGTTCTTTCAGGGTGATTGAAAAACCCGCAGGGGCAGGGGTTCATACTTGCTATAAGCATGAAGCTGGCAGGGAAATCTATAGAGACTTTTGCCCGGGAGATGGTAACCCTTCTTTCCTCTATAGGTTGCCGCATTACTTCAAGCACCGTTCTTTTAAATTCAGGTAATTCGTCGAGGAAAAGCACTCCATTGTGTGCAAGGGAGATCTCGCCAGGCTGAGGATTTCCCCCACCGCCCACCAATGCAACATCCGAAATGGTATGGTGAGGACTTCTGAAAGGCCGTCTGGAAACAAGGGTAGCATGTTCAGGTAGTTTTCCTGCTACGCTATGGATCTTGGTGGTTTCAAGCGATTCCTGCAAAGTAAGCGGTGGAAGAATGGTGGGAAGTCTTTTGGCAAGCATGGTCTTTCCCGCTCCGGGAGGACCAATAAGAATGGCATTGTGGCCACCTGCCGCCGCAATTTCCAGGGATCGTTTTATATTTTCCTGGCCTTTTACATCTGCAAAGTCAATTTCAAAATCATATTGTGCTGCTGCGAATTCTTCCCGGCAATTAATGAACGTTTTCTGCAAGGGATTCTTGCCTTCAAGATGTTTAATGATGTCTTCAATATGATCGATTCCATAAACATCAATATTGTTTACGATGCCTGCCTCGCGAGCATTGCCCGCAGGTACAATTAGTCCCTTAAAACCTTCCTTCCTGGCCTGTATTGCGATTGGAAGTGACCCGCGAATAGGTTTAACTGCACCATCAAGACTTAATTCCCCCATCATCACAAAATTCTTAAGGTCATCCCCTGGAATCTGTTCATGCGCCGCAAGTATCCCTATTGCAATGGGCAGGTCAAATGCAGAACCCGACTTTTTAATATCAGCAGGTGCCATATTGATCACGATCTTGGTTCGTGGCATTTCAAGGCCGATCGATTTAATGGCACTGTCTACTCGCTGCAGGCTTTCTTTTACTGCATTATCCGGCAATCCAACTATATAATAATGCTGCCCTGTTCCGGGAATATTAACCTCTATAGAAATGGTGATGGCCTCTACTCCATATACTGCGCTTCCAAAAATATTTACCAGCATTTTTTTGAAGGCAAGGTAAACCTATAAAGAAAGGAAAAAGGGTAGGTTGAAGAAGTAAACGAATGTAAGCAATTAGGGAATTTGCCACATTCAGCCTATTGCTCTCCCAGTCGGCCAAGAAGATCTACGACTCCTTCCTGTTTCAGAATAAGGTATCCCAGCCTGTCCTGGCTAATACCTGGCTTTAGCCTGTATTCAAAATGCAATACATCATCCTTAAGTTTTGTTTCAAAGAAATTAAAAACAATTCCCTTGTGGTCTTTTAGATCGTGGCCGATCTCATAAAGATGGGTGGAGAGAATAAACAGCGAGTTCGGGATCCTCAGCAAACCTTCGATAACTGTTTTGCTGCATTTCATCGCATCTTCCACATTCGTGCCCTTGAATAATTCATCAATAAGTATGAGCCATTTCCGTCCATCATTAATCCTTGTAAGAGTGGATTTAATTCGTTGTACCTCGTTATAGAAATAACTTTCCCCTTTTACGAGGTTATCCATAACATTTATGTTACTGAGCATCCCTTCAAAAAAAGTGAGCGACATATTTTTGGCTGGAACCCCTAACCCGGTATGCGCCAGGAACACCGTTGTTCCTACTGCTTTTATGAAGGTGCTTTTTCCAGCCATGTTCGCCCCTGTGAGAAAGAGGAATTTATTCTGTTTATCGAGTTCAAGGTCATATGGTATGGCATTTTCCAGAAGTATATGGTAAAATCCTTCAATCGAGATCAAAGGATCTTCCTTCTCAATAAATTCAGGAAACGTAAGTCCAAATTGCACTACAGCTTTGCCCATACTGTTCCATGCATCCAGGATGCCGTACAGTCTTACCAGGTCAAGTATCTGGCGTTTAAATCTATACCTTAGGAAATGCCCGTATCGAAGGATATCTGTTACCTGGACTTGTTTGAATGAGCCGTATTTAAGCAACTCCTTGATCTCACCCGCTTTCAAATGATCTTCAATTTCCTTCATCACCCTGGAGAGCGGTTCAGGAGTATTATCACTCCTTAAATCAAGTATCTTACTCATTCCCCGCAAAAATTCAAATGAATGTTCCACAGAATATTTTACGAGCGAATAATCCGGTCCGTAGAAGAGTTTATAGGAGAGTGAGGAGAACTTTCCTGGCCTGGATGGGATTCTGTCGATATTTGTAAGATAAAAATTTTCGATCACCATTAAGGTGCCGTTCGTTATTCCCGACCTGATCTGGTCAGCCTTTTCTATCATTCGTTTCAGGGTATCCTGAACACCCCGGATCTTTTCTATTGACTCAAGAGGCTGGGATAGCATCTTATACAAAGCATCGCGACCATGGCTTGTATTGGTCAGGTCAATCTTTTCAAACACAGAAAACCCCGCACCGGTGTCGAAGATGGAAAGATCATTCAGGGTGGTTTTATCTATCAGCATTTTTACCTGTTGAATGTAAGGTGTTGACCTAATTGAGATTCGATCAGCCGGTCATTTTCATAAACCAGCGCTCCATTTACCAGGGTCTTTTCGATCCTTGCACCTGCAATGAAGCCTTCCAGGGGAGACCAACCGCACTTATACAGCAGGTTTTCCTTCTTAATCTCAGTTGAATTATTCATATTCACTACAACAAGATCTGCATGATAGCCTTCACGTATATATCCACGATCTTTTATCATAAAGCATTCTGCAACTGCATGACTCATTTTTCTTACAAGAGTCTCAAGCGATAAATGGCCTTTTTGAACATGATCCAGCATTAAAATTAATGAGTGTTGAACCAGCGGTAAACCCGCGTGTGCATGTTCGTACGGTGGTTCTTTTTCTTCCGGCAGATGCGGAGCGTGGTCAGTTGCTATTACATCCAGTATATCATCGTTCAGCGCTTGCCACAATGCTGTTTTATTTTTGGGGTGCTTGATTGCCGGGTTGCATTTGATCTTATAACCCAGCGAATCATAATCATCCGAACTAAAATGTAAATGATGAACACAAACTTCGGAGGTGATCCTCTTCTCCTTTAAAGGCAGCATATTACTGAACAACTGCAATTCTTTTTCCGTACTGATATGAAGAATGTGGAGCCTCGACTGGTGGCGCATGGCAAACTGTATTGCCAGCAGCGAAGATTCATAGCAAGCTTCCTCATTCCTGATCAACGGGTGGTCGGCAGGACTGAGTTCCGGCTTAGCGGCCTTTAGCTTTTCATAGTTGGCTCTTATGATCCTTTCATCTTCGCAATGAGTTGCGATCAGCATTTCTGAATCAGCGAAAATCCTGTTCAGGGTTGAATGATTATTAACCAGCATATTACCGGTGCTGCTTCCCATGAAGATCTTTATACCGCAAACATCGTTTTTCTTCCTGTTGGTCTTAAGTACCTCTTCCACGTTATCATTACTAACACCCATGTAAAAGCTGTAATTCGCCAGGGAACTCCTGGAAGCTATTGCATACTTTTCCTCCAACAGATCCTGGGTAAGGGTATTGGGCAATGTATTGGGCATTTCCATGAAAGACGTAATCCCTCCTGCAACGGCTGCCCTGCTTTCAGAATATATTGAAGCCTTGTGCGTAAGGCCCGGCTCCCTGAAATGAACCTGGTCGTCTATCACTCCTGGTAACAGGTGTTTTCCGGTGCCATCTATCTCGCTATAGTTGCTTTTAATGTTCAGGGAACTTCCAATCCTTTCAATTCTTCCTTCACGGATATAGACATCTCCTGCTATGATTTCACCTTCATTTACTATATGTATGTTTCGGAAAAGATAATTTTGCATATCTTGATATTAGTCATATTTAAACCAGGACTATCAATGCAAATTATCAAAAGCTTCCTCAATCTGCTTGCTTTTATTTTCCCTTTAACTGCACTTTGTCAATCCACTTATATACCACAAGGATCCAAAGAATATCATTTTGTTGACAGGCTTCAGATCAAACAGCAATCCAATACAGATCTCAACTTCTCTGCATTAAAGCCGTTCAACAGGAAATATGTTGTGGAAGAGGCTATGTTCCTGGACAGTGCAAGGCTTGGTTATCGTGATAGTTTGGGCCAGGATAAATTTAAAGAGTGGACCGATCTTCGCCTGACCCGTGTAGATGAATATAATCTCGAAAGGTTGTTACTGAACAATTCAGAATGGGTTCGTCCAGCCAGGGAGTTCAACAGCAAGAGGCCTTTTCTAAAAACTTTCTACAAGTCTCCCGCTAATTTTTTCGAGGTGAATTCAAAAGATTTTTTTCTGGCGCTTAATCCTGTTCTGAGCTTCAGGATCGGGAAGGAAAGTGATAATGACGAAACTCTCTTCTTAAACAGCAGGGGCATAACGCTTCGTGGTCTTCTTGCAGACAGGCTGGGCTTTTCAGCAACCATTACAGATAACCAGGAGCGGGGGCCATCTTATTTTACGGAATATGTCTCTATGAACAGGGCTGTACCGGGGAACGGGTTTTACAAAGATTTTAAGAAAACAGCTGTTGATTATTTTGATGCCAGGGGGTACATCACTTTCAAAGCTGCGAAGTACATTAATATCCAGGCTGGTTATGATAAGAATTTTATCGGGAATGGTTACAGGAGTTTGTTCCTGAGTGACTGGGGAAACAGCAACCTGTTTGTGAAGCTGAATACGAGGATATGGAAGCTTAACTACCAGAATTTGTTCATGGAGCTGATGCCTCAATTCAAAAAGAGCGGAGATTCACTTTTGAACAGGAAATATGCCGCCATGCATCATTTAAGCATGAATGTTACGCGTTGGCTGAATGTGGGAGTTTTTGAAGGAGTTGTTTTTGGAAGGCCAAACCGTTTTGACTTCCAGTATCTGAATCCCTTAATATTTTACAGGCACATAGAAGGCACAGTTGGCAGTCCGGATAATGCTGTGGCTGGGTTGGATGTGAAAGCCAATGTTGCTCATAAACTCCAGTTTTATGGCCAGTTCCTGATGGATGAATTCATTCTGTCAGAATTGAAGAACAGGCCAAAAAGCTGGGTTAATAAATTTGGGATACAGGCAGGGATGAAGTATGTTGATGCATTTGGCGTTGATAATCTCGACCTGCAACTGGAAATGAACCGTGTAAGACCATTCACTTATTCTCATAATGATACTATCGCAAATTATACTCATTACAATCAACCACTGGCGCATCCGCTGGGAGCGAATTTCCAGGAGGTTATCGGTATCATGAGGTATCAGCCCACCAGAAAATTATATATCTATGGGCGTGCGATGTTCTATTATAAAGGCCTCGATACTGCAGGAGTGAATTTCGGAGGTAATATTTTTAACAGTTATCTTACCAGGCCTATGGATGATGGTTTCGCGGTAGGTGGAGGTGCTAAAGCAAAATGTGTGAATGCTTTACTTGAGTTAAGTTATGAATTGAAGGAGAACCTTTTCATAGATATGTCTATTCAGCAACGTGCATTTTCGGTTGAAGGAATTATGCCGCGCCAAAATTCAACCATGGTTTCAGGAGGTGTCCGCCTTAATCTTGCGAGAAGAGAATACGATTATTGATCATTCAACAGTAAGGGAAAATGAAACGGAGCGCGCATGGATCTTATCCAGCGTGTTGGAATATTTCAGGTGTTCATCCCTGGAATGAACGTTGTTGAGGCCCCAACCGATCTTTATTTCAGGAGATAGAACAAATACCGGGAAATATATATGAAAGCCTATCCCGGCTTCGATGCCATAATCGAGTTTGTTGAGCTTGATAATATCATCTGCATTCTTTTTTCCCGCACTTGCCGCAAGGTCATATTCAACCCTTGCGCCGGTGAACATATAAACTTTCAGATTATTTATGCGGTCGCTGCTGAATTTCAATTGTAGCGGAAGTGCAAGGGTTATCCCCTGAACTTTCTTAATCGTTACACTATCCTCTCCTGCTGGTTTATCAGGGTAGGAGAGATGATATTGAAATGCCTTCTCGGTAAAAACCAGGTTCAGCGGATAGGTCCTGAGATCGAAGTGCTGGCCAAGTCTTTTATTTACCAACCATGCAAGGTTGATCCCTGTGTTGTTTATGCTCTCAATGACCATAACGCTATCATACTGCAGAAACCGGGGATGTCGTGAGAAATTATAATGCGACCTGTTGATGCCAACATTGATACCAAAGTGAAATGGTTTATCATCGTGGTTCTCCAGGTTTAGATACCTGTATTGGGCCGTGGTTGTGAACGGCAAAGTACATAGTGCTATAACTATCAGAGCTATTTTATTCCGCAATAGATGCTGCATATTCCTAAGGTAAGTGGTTTACTGTAGGTTTCTTTAAAACCAGTTGTTTCCAGGATTCGTGTAAAGTTCTTGCCTTCGGGGAATTTTTTAATTGAGTGATCTAAATATTGATATGCAGCTTTATTCTTTGAAAATAACCTGCCGGCATAGGGGCAGACTACCTTCATATAAATATCGTAAAATTTTCTAATCAACCATGACTTTGGTTTGCTAAATTCCAATACAACCAGTTTACCACCTGGTTTTAAAACTCTCCTGATTTCACGGAGTCCTTTTTCAAGATCCTGGAAATTTCTCACACCAAATGCAACGGTTACAGCGTCAAACGATCCATCGGGAAAACTTATTGCTTCGCTGTCGCCTTTTAACAGGGTGATATTATCCATATCAACTTTGCGTATTTTTTCTTTACCCACTTCTATCATTCCTTCGCTGATATCTATCCCTGTGATCTTTTTTGGTTTCAATAACCTGTTAGCCATTATCGCTACATCGCCAGTGCCTGTTGCCACATCAAGCAGATGGTCTAACTGCCTGCCCGCCAGTTGCGAAAGGGCCTTGCGTCTCCATCCCTGGTCTATACCTGCACTCAAAAACCTGTTCAAAAAATCATAGCGCCCTGCAATATTGTCGAACATACCTGCAACCTGTTGTTTTTTAGGCAACATGGAACCGGGGGCCGGAACTACAGAATCGTGGGCGTAGCGGGTCATATAGCCGGCAAAGATAAGCGGTTCCGCGTCCTTGAAAGATGTTAAAAAGGCTGGTAATGCTTACTTTGCACATTGCATGAAGGAAGAATATAATATCAGGAAAGCTGAATACCTGATCAGCAGCCCATCATTCGACAAATGTCCTGTGCCCGACCGGCCCGAATTTGCATTTATTGGAAGAAGCAATGTTGGAAAGTCTTCATTGATCAATATGCTTGCTAATAATGATAAGCTTGCAAAAACGTCTGCTTCACCCGGGAAGACACAGCTTATCAATCATTTTAAGTTTACCAGTAATGAAAAGGCTAATGGAAGGGAAAGCAACTGGTACCTTGTTGATCTGCCGGGATATGGATTTGCCAAGGTTAGCCAAAGCAGCAGGCGAAGGTGGGAGCAAATGATAGAGAATTATCTGAGGAAGAGAGAGAACATTGCCATGGTGTTTGTGCTCATTGATAGCAGGCATTCTCCGCAGAAGATCGATCTCGCTTTTCTGGAACAACTACGTAAATGGGAGGTTCCGTTCAGTCTTGTTTTTACCAAATCTGATAAGGAAACACAGAGTATAGTAGCCAGGAATGTGAAGATGTTCATGGATACGCTGCGATCAACATGGCAATTCCTGCCGCAGCAATTTCTTACCAGTGCTGAAAAAAAGAGTGGCCGGCAGAAGCTTATAGGTCACATACATGAGACCAGTATTGAATGGTTTGAGGATGATTAATTCACTGCCTTGTTAGCACAACTGCTGCTGGCAAATGCTTCAGGCTTCGCCTTGAAGGCAAATCCCATCCCCAGGATATATCCCATTGCCTCCCGGAGCGCTTCATTGCTTTTAAATTGAGGATTTGTGTTTATGTCGGCATGAACCTCCATGTCTACATCATAGATGGTGAACAGGTCACATAGTTCGTATGCGATCTCGATGCTCTTTGCTACTTCAACAAGCATCCGTTCCTTTATTCCATATTGGTGGAAAGTCTTTTCATTGTGGATGAACATGAAGCCGCCATGACCTTCCCGAAGGAATACGATAACCGTTGCAAATTCTGTTTCGCGGCCTTTTACCTGGCTGTCGGTGCCTATACAAACTTTTAGTTTGTAGCCATCTGATGTTTCTCTTTTTATGGCTTTTTCAACAGCTTCTTTGATGGGTAGCTCAATGGCATCGCCATTAAATTTTCTCCATAGCATAAGGAAGTGGGTTTTCTAAAGATAATTATTAATTACCATATAGTATAGAAAACAAAAAGGGGCCAGCCCCTAACGCTGACCCCTAACTTACACATGAATCTACCTTACTGTTTTATAATTCTTTCTGTTTGTGCTATAGTTTTTCCTAATAGCCTGATAACATATATGCCTGCAGGCTTATCAAAGTTTATGGTGTTGAATCCGGCATTTCCCTTTCCTGAGATCAGCCTTCTTCCATTGATATCAGTAATGAAATATTCAAAAGCTTCACCTGCATTGATATTGATCTGGTTCGACACCAGCGTTGATACAACGAACTTGCCTGCCTTACCTTCTGCACGCAGTGCAACGGTATTGGAATAGGCTACCTCGTTTATTACAGAGGTCACTTTTAACCTGTAATAGAATGTACCTGCGGCCTGCGGTGTATAAGAAGCTGTAGTGAATGAACCGGGCATACTGGATATATTCCTGAAGGTGTTTCCATCTTCACTCATCTGCAGGTCCAGGTTGTGGATAGGCTCATCTGCAATTACATTCCAGGAGAATGAATGCGTTCCATTCTGATTTGTTCCTGAAAGAGATACTTCTCTTATAGGCAATGCTCCCCTAAAACCTGTAATAGTGTAGGATCCCAGGCTTCCATATCCATCAGTGTTATTATTGCCACTACCTGCCACCTGGAAGAAATATGTTCCGGAAGTAAGGCTGGTATCAATAGTTACACTCAATTTGTTTCCCGGGTTGTAAGTATTCAGAAGGTTGCCATCCTGGCCGAAGATCTTTACTTCGATATCAAGATTCGCCCCTGCATTGGCAGCATTAAGACCGAATGGTATGAACTCAAAGTGGATGGTTGAATTTTGAGCAATGGTATATCTGAATACGTCTTTATCGGTATTCGTAGTAATGATCCCTTCCTGGGTAAATGCATTAGGATTAAGATTGGTCGCTGAAGCATCTTTAAAGTCAGAATGATCATCTGTTCTGTATCCAAAACCATTTTGTGTTGTAATAATGGTAAGGTTATCCTGGGTGTTGGAGCATCCATAAGGAGTTGGACCATGGTTCCATCCGGTCATGTTCTTATAATAGCTGTTGCCCATTACCGGCGCCCATCCTGTTTCTCCGCTGCCAGTGCCCTGTGCATATTGCTCAATCAGATTACAATTGTTGTCCCAGGCACTTTGATGAGCAAGACCTACAGTGTGTCCGCTTTCATGGGTTACGCATTCGCCTATATATTTTGGACTGTTGTTCAGCCGGTCGCTGAAAACAAAAGCCGGGGTATCGTCTCCCCAAACAAATGACCCTATGTAGGCTATACCACCAACACCTGGCGACCAGGAACTCGTAGGAGTAACTATTACTCTCATCCTGCGATTCAATGGGGCAGATAGGAATACTGTGGAATCAGTAGTGATATTTACATTGAATGGACGGTAATCCTCGGCAACCCTGTTGAAGATCTCCGTTTTCTGTGCATCATTTAATAGGGCTGGCGCACAATCAAGCCTGTTTCCATTATTCCAGCTTGATCCTATTAATGTGTGACCGTCAAAGTCTATAAAAATCGTAGCCGAAGCAGAAGGATAGCTGCTAAGCTTTGGCTGGGCCATCAGACCGCTCCATAGAAGCAGTATCGGCAGTGTTAATAATTTTGTGAATGATCTCATGTGTGATATTTTTTCCGTTAGGGCGGATAGGAATTAATAATTACATACCTGGCGTATGAATTTTTCTTCAGTTTTTTCCATGATATATTGTCCTTCTGATCGTTGGAGAACATATCCGTCATCTGCGTTCATGCTCATAATTCTTCCTACATAAGTGATGGAATTATCCTGGCCTATTTGCTTTGAAAGATGAAATACAGCATTCTCAAATTCAATGCTCTGGATAGTCATGCTGTAAAGATTGCTGTAGCGTTGAATGTTCGAAGTAACTCTTCCCCTGAAAATAAAACCAGGCGTTAGTTCAAGATTTACATAATAACCTTCAGCTATAGCGAACGCTTCGTTGAATTTTTCACCAGAACAGATAAATCGTTCCGGGTAGGAAGCGAAAACCTTTGGTTTGCCGGGCAGTTGTGCATGGGAGGTGACAGCGCATAGGGATAGCAAAGTCACCAGTAGGTAAAGCGGTTTCATGATATTGGTTTAAATACTGAGTGGTAAGCTCAGGTTTATAAACGCAATACAAAGAAATATAGTATGCCGGGATAGATTTTTTTAATACTGGTTGGTACTCAACATCACAAGCGTACAGGCATTCATCACTTCTATACCATTATTACGTGCCAGAGAGGCAAGTTCCCGGTTTTCTGTCCCGGGATTAAAGATTATTCTTTTCGGATTGAGGCTTAATATATAATCGTAGTACTGCTTTTGGTTTGCTGGATTCAGGTAAAGTGTTATGGTGTCAACATCTTCAAATGGAATTTTTTCTTTATGAATATCAACGCCAAAAACCTTTCCTTCCTTTTTCCCGATAGCCACCACAGGTTGATCCTTATGAAGCAGTGATTCTATAGCCAGGTAACTGTAACGTTGCGGATTTTCTGATGCACCAAGAACGAGAGTTTTCTTTTCCATTGTTTCAGTTTATGAACCTTCGGTTGAGCGTTGGATCCGGGATCATACATTCTTCTCTTTTTCCAAACCACCTGTATCTCACACGCGAAATAAACCTGTAAATAAGATTTCTCAGAAAGGCAGGTACAATAATGAAGCCATACAGGTATTTCATTCCTTTCAGGTAGCGGGCTATTTCCAGCACTGCGGTAGATCGTATAAAGGATTTGTTCCCTCTTATCAGGATTATGGAATCTTCTTTTTCAAGCCCGAATTTCCGGATCATATGCTGCCCGAAAGGACTTTGGATCGAGGCAAACACAAACCGTTCCCCGGGGTCATGTCGGACGATGAATTGCACACTTTTGTTGCAAAGATTACATACGCCGTCAAATAATACAAGGTCTTTTCCTTCCATTTATAAAATAAAAAAATGTGATATCCTCATTGACATCTTAATTTTGAATATGCCTGTTTACCAAAGGTTTATTTTTCTTGTAGCTGCCTTTTTCTGTTTAACTCCCCTGGTTTCTGCTCCCATTGCCTTATTTCTCGGCATACTGGCGGCGCAATGGCCGGGAAATCCATTTGGAACTGCTAATAAAAGAATCACTACAATATTACTACAGGTCTCAATAGTTGCTTTAGGATTCGGGATGAATTTTGAAAGCGCGCTACAGGCGGGCGCTGATGGTTTCTTATTTACTATTCTTTCTATCATCGGCACAATAGGAGCAGGTTTGCTCTTAGGGTATTATGTAAAATCCGGGTTTAAAACGTCATTCCTGGTTTCATCGGGTACGGCAATCTGCGGAGGTAGCGCCATTGCTGCTGTAGCCCCGGTGATAAACGCAGATGAAAACCAGGTTTCCGTCTCCCTTGGAATTGTATTCATCCTGAATGCTATTGCATTGTTCATCTTTCCACCGATCGGGAAAGCTTTTGAAATGACCGGTCAACAGTTTGGAATGTGGGCAGCAATCGCAATTCATGATACCAGTTCAGTTGTAGGGGCAGCATCACGATTTGGAGAAGGTGCCCTCGAAGTGGCAACCACAGTAAAACTTGCCAGGGCATTATGGATCATACCGCTTACCCTAGCCAGTGCAGTGATCTTCCGCTCAAAGGGGAAGATCAAATTTCCCTACTTCATCATTGGGTTCATCCTGGCAATGATCGCAGGGACATATTTCATCGAAGAAAAAATTTCTGATGCTTTTTATTTTTCCGGGAGGTCGTTGCTGAATGTTACACTTTTCCTGATAGGATCCGGACTGTCCTTCACAAGATTGAAGGCAATAGGTATCAGACCATTTTTGCAGGGAATTATCTTATGGTTGCTGATAAGCCTTGTTACATTCCTTCTGATCAGGTTTTGATCAAACCAGCATTGTAACGGGGTTCTCAATGAACTTCTTCAGGGTTTGCAGGAAAGATGCACCCACTGCGCCATCAACGCTCCGGTGATCGCAACTTAATGTAACCTTCATCACAGTGGTAACAACGAAGGAACCGTTTTGCGGTATCACCACCTCTTTGATGCGGCCCACTGCAAGAATGCAACTATCCGGTGGATTAATGATGGCCGTGAATTCCTCGATGTCCATCATTCCAAGGTTGGAAATAGTAAAGGTATTTCCTGAGAATTCCTCAGGTTGCAGTTTCTTATCCCTTGCTTTACCATAGAGTTCCTTTGCTTCTGTAGCAATCGCGGAAAGCGATTTATGATCTGCATCTTTAATTACGGGAACGATCAGTCCCTCGGGAAGAGCTACAGCAGAACCGATGTTGATCCTGTTGTTCTGGCGGATATAATCGCCCATCCAGCTCGAATTTACATCGGGATGAAGCCTTAAAGCAGATGCACATGCTTTGATCACCATATCATTAAAGGAGATCTTTACTGGGCTAACTTCATTCATCTTCTCCCTGGCTGCCATGGCATTATCCATGTTGATCTCCATGGTCAGGTAAAAATGAGGCGCGGAATATTTGCTTTCTGAAAGCCTGCGGGCAATGGTTTTACGCATTTGAGAAAGCTGTACATCCTGATATTCACCTTCCCGGTGTGCAGGAGCCTGCGCAGGTGCAGTGGTTTTTTTAGGCGATTCTTTAAATTCATCCACGTCGCGGCGCGTGATCCTTCCACCATCTCCGGTCCCGGTTATTGCTGCAAGATCGATCCCTTTCTCATTTGCAAGCCTTCTTGCAAGTGGAGATGCTTTAATACGGCCTTGTTTGGAAGTTCCTGAAGGCTCACGTTTTTCTTCTGAACTTTCTTTCCGGGCAGGTTCTTCAGATGGAATATTATGCTTTTCAGGGGCTGCAGGTTGTGATACAGATGACCGGTCTGCTGCTACATATGCGGATACATCAGTGCCTTCCTTACCAACGATCGCGATAAGCTGGTTTACTTTGGCTGCATTTCCAGCTTCAACCCCGATATGCAATAATGTTCCCTCTTCATAACCTACAACTTCCATTGTTGCCTTGTCTGTTTCAACTTCTGCCAGAACATCATCTGCCTTAACCTTATCGCCGACTTTTTTGTGCCATGCAACTATTTTACCTTCTGTCATGGTATCACTCAGCAATGGCATCCTGATCTCTTTTGCTCCTTCAGGAAGGGATGCACTTTGATCTGAATTGTTTGGTTCCGGTTTATTATTCTTTTCCTCTTGAGATGTCTTGTCATCCTTGCTTTCGACAGGTTGTGGCTGGCCATTTTCCTCAATAAGATCTTTATAATCTTCTCCTTCCTTACCCACAACTGCCAGCACTCCGTCTATTTTAACAGAGCTTCCTTTATCTGCGCCTATAAATAAAAGCGTTCCTTCATTGTAACTTTCCAACTCCATAGTTGCCTTATCCGTTTCAACATCAGCCAGAACATCTCCTGGTTTAATCTTATCACCCACTTTTTTATGCCATGCCGCAATCACGCCTTCAGTCATAGTATCGCTCAGCCTGGGCATGCGGATAACTTCTGCCATATCACAAGTTTAATTTGAGGCCCGAAATTAATGTAAAAACAACAAAGATGCCCTGCGGGATGAAGGTGCATCATTCGAGACCAAGTTTCAACCGGTCCTTGAGTTCTTTGACCATCGGGTATTTCTCCGTTAGCTTCCCGAACATCTCTTTCCTGCTTAACACCGGGCCGGAAGGTTCGGTATTTTCCGGTTCCTCAACAGTAATATAATATTTCAGTTTCCTGTTCCTGAAATGTTGTTGAAGATGTTCGATCAGCAATGGCCTTTCCGCTTCAATGAATTTTTGCTGGAAGCCGGATTGTACAATAAGTTCCAGGGTGTCCTGGTCAATTGGGTTTAACCGGGTGCTCTGGAAATTGGAAACAGCCGAATGATTTTCTCTTTCTTTTAATTTACCTATAAAATCTTTCCAGCATATTTCCGCTTCTTCTATGGTAAGTTCTTTCGCTTCGGAATGACCGGCCTTATTCTTTTCAGCGATCCGGTTCCTGATCTTACTGAGGGTTGATCCTACAGCCTGCTTCTCCAGCGGTTTAACTTCTTCATGCTTTACCGAAGGTTTTGCTGCTGCAGGTTGTTCTACGAAAACCTTTGGAGCTGGTTCTATCTGGGTGGGAGACTTCCTTTTAGTTTCCGGCCTCTGGGAAACCGGTACAGTAACCACAGGTTGCAATGCCCGGAAGGCAAGGGTTTTAGCTTGTCCCGAACCCTGGTTGACTGTAAGGTCCAATGCCTGTTTAAGGTAAGAAAGCTTAATAAGTGCCATTTCGATATGTAACCTGCGATTCCTTGCCTGTTTGTAGGAAATGCTGCACTCATTTATAATATTCAGGGCAGAAATGATCCAAGCCGTAGGAATAGAAGCTGCATTAGAAACATACCTCTCCCTGAAATCATCTGCAACTTCAAGCAGGCTTGCAGCCCGTGCGTCTTTGCTTACCAGCAAATTCCTGAAGAATTCAGCAAAGCCATCCAGGAATATATCTCCTTCAAATCCTTTTTGATTTATCTCATCATAGATCATCATTACATCAGTGAGCTGTTGCGCCTGCAACACATCGAGCATCTTGAAATAATAATCCTCATCCAGGATATTAAGATGTTCGAGGGTGCTGCTGTAGGTAAGATGACCATTACTGAAACTTACGATCTTATCGAGAATACTCAGGGCATCCCTGAGGCATCCTTCACTCTTGCGCGCTATTACATGCAGACCTGCCTTCTCACATTCAATCGATTCTTTTGAGCAGATCTCGCTCAAATGGTCAACGGTATCGTTAGCGGTAATGCGTTTAAAATCGAATATCTGGCAGCGACTTAAAATAGTGGGAAGGATCTTGTGCTTTTCCGTGGTTGCTAAAATAAAGATCGCAAAGGGTGGTGGTTCCTCCAGTGTTTTGAGGAAAGCATTGAACGCCTGTGAGCTTAGCATGTGAACCTCATCCACAATATATACCTTATACCGTCCAGCCTGTGGTGCAAACCTGATCTGGTCTACAAGGTTCCTGATATCATCAACAGAATTATTACTCGCCGCATCCAGTTCATGAATGTTCAGGGATGTTCCATTATCGAATGAAATGCAACTATTGCAGGAATTACATGCTTCTGCATCCGGGGTCCTGTTCTCACAATTGATCGTTTTTGCAAGAATACGTGCGCATGTTGTCTTACCAACCCCCCTTGGTCCGCAGAACAGGAATGCATGTGCGAGCTGATCATTCCGGATGGCATTTTTAAGTGTGGTGGTGATGTGCGATTGACCTACAACAGAACTAAAGTTCTGTGGCCTGTATTTCCTTGCCGATACGATAAATTTCTCCATGGTAGGCTTCAAATTTACACCAATAAAGGATGGCGCCTGAATTCTTTTGTCCGGTCGAACAGGTACCTATAGGTAACCAGGTTTCGTGTTTTAAACACATCTCCAAGTCCCTCGGCAATATTTATCATTTTCGGATTGAAATCTCCTATCCATTGCATCTCATACTGGGTATAAGGCACTGCAGGCGACCTTATTATCTTACTGGCTTCTGCGATCATATACGCATCGGCTCCCTTGCCATGCCACTCGGGAACGATGCCGAAAACCAAACCCACAAACTTCGGATTTGGTTTGAATTTCTTTACATATAAGAAATAGAGTTTATGAAGCAGGGTAAATTTTCCTCCCAGGTATTTGAACCATTGGTTAAGATCCGGAAGGTTCACGAAGATGCCTACAGGATCATTCTGGTGATATACGAAACCGATAACATTCGGGTCCATCACCGGCTTCATTTTAGAGAACATATTAAAGATCTGTGATTCACTGACCTGTTTCAATCCACCATGTCCTGCCCATGCCTTATTATAAACGGTGGTAAAATCTGCTGCATATTTCCTTAGTTGCCTTTTATCCAGGATCTCATACCTGAAAGGTTGCCCGGCAGATAATGTTCTGTGCCGGGAAAGTATCTTTTCCGGAAGTTCGGCTTTGGGGTCAAATCCAAGGCAGACCTGGTTATAGAATAGTTTGAAACCGTAATTCTCGAACAATTCTTTATAATAAGGCAGGTTATAATTCATGCAGTAAAGCGGGGGAAGAAAACCTTCCGTGACGAGTCCCCACCACCTGTCGCGTTCTCCGAAATTGATGGGGCCATCCATTGCCTCAATACCTTCATTAAGCAGCCAGTGCCGTGCATTATCAAAAAGAAGGTCTGCAGCTGCCTGGTCGTTAATGCATTCAAAAAATCCTATCCCACCTACGGCAAAATCATCGCCTTTACTTTTATATCTGGAATTGGTGAATGCTGCTATCCTTCCCGCCGGCTTTCCATCAGCAATCAATACCCAGCGGATGACTTTTCCATGGCGGAAAGCTTTATTCTTTTTGGGGTCGAAAACCTCATTAATGTCCTTATCAAGAGGTCTGATCCAGTTAGGGTCATTGGTATATAAAAAAACAGGCACTTCCAGGAAGAGCCTGCTTTCCTTTTTATTTGTAACAGGAATGATCTGCAGCATAAAAATTATCTTTTAAACCGCCATGATCTCTTTCTCTTTGGCTGCCAGATGCTTATCAATAAGTGAGATGAATTTGTCTGTAATTACCTGAACATTGGATTCTCCGTCCTTCGCTGCGTCTTCGCTGAGCCCGTCCTTCTGCAGTTTCTTTATAGATTCAATTGCATCTCTCCGGATATTACGTACAGAAACTTTTGCGTGCTCACCTTCAGAATTACATTTCTTTACGAGTTCCTTTCTTCTTTCTTCTGTAAGTGGAGGTAAAAAGAGCCTGATCGTATTACCATCGTTTTGGGGATTGATGCCAATATTGGCGGCAATGATCGCACGTTCAATAGGTTGAAGCATGTTCTTTTCCCAGGGTTGAACAGTAATGGTCCGCGCATCCAGGGTAGCAACGTTGGCCACCTGGTTCACCGGGGTGGGGTTGCCATAATAATCCACCATAATGCCTTCCAGCATGTTCGGGTTAGCCTTTCCAGCCCTGATCTTTACCAGTTCAGCCTCCAGGTGGTCAATGGTCTTTGACATTGAACCATTCAGGCTTGTAATAATCGAATCCAGATCTTCTGCCATATTCTTTGAATTGGCTGCAAATCTAAAAAAACCGTCTTAATTAATTGATAAAAGCCCTTTTATTCTGCTTCCACCGGATCAGACATAAGGGTAAGGATCTTTCGCGGTTGAATGATCTCCGTTTCCCGCGATTTGGCGGCCATGATACCTGCCTGTTTTTTCTGGCGCAGGTAAAACACGATCCCGGTAAGCATCCATGCCATAAGCAACATAATGACGATCACCAGAGTTGAGCCAAGATTTATAAGGGAGTATGCCAGGCAAATGAAGAGTATATTGGTGCTGAGCAAGGTATATGTTATCTGCCTATGGCTTAAACCAAGATCAAGAAGGAAATGATGAATATGATTCCTGTCGGGGCTGAAAGGTGAGCGCCTGTCGAGCAATCTTAGCCCAAACACCCGCAGGGTATCAAACAGGGGCAGGATAAGAATGGCGAACCCGATCGCAGGTGAAGCCGCAATAGGGAAAGCACTGTCGGCAGCGCCGGCAATGTTAATGAATTTTACTACCAGGATGGAATTCACCAGGCCCAATAACAAGGACCCGGTATCACCCATGAAGATCTTCGCAGGCGAAAAATTGTATATCAGGAAACTCAGGATACTTCCGGAAAGCGCAAAGGCCATAACAGCATAGGTAAGATGGCCAGCCAGGAAGAAATATGAACCAAACACGAAGGTGGTGAGAAGGCCCAGGCTTCCTGCAAGGCCGTCAACACCATCTATGAGATTAAAAGAATTTGTAATAACAACGATTGTGAAAACACTAATTGCCACGCTGGCGATATGTGGGAGTTCATTGATACCAAGGAAACCGTGCATATTGGTTATCTGAACCCCTCCGAACTTGATAAGAATACCTGCGGCGAGAAGCTGGCCGATGAATTTCTTGGATGCAGATAGTACCAGGATGTCATCCTTAAGGCCAAGAAAAAACATAACAATGGCTGCTGCAGCATAATACTGGATCTCGCCTGTAAGGTTGAGCGGATTTCCCATAAGCAGACCCAGGATAAAACCCGCAAAAATGCCTAATCCGCCCAGTGTTGGAATAACTACCTTATGCACCTTCCTTTCATCCGGTTCATCGAATAACTTCTTATCCTTAGCCACCTGAATTATAACCGGTATCGCAAAAAATGTGATTGAGAAAGCCAGTGCCGCACTAAGTAGTATATTATCCATGCGTAAGGTTTAGAACACCACCCGGGGGCAAAAATATTAAAAAAATGTTTGGACTAATGATTTCCAGAGGTAAAAAACAGGTTGTTATCAGTTAGGATATAACAACTGCCGGATTACATCTGCAAAAATCTTTCCATTTAACCCCTGGGACCCTATTATAACGGTAATTCCGCCGGGTTAGTATAATCAGGGTATCCTGGTGGGTGAATCACCGATTTAATTTAGGTTTGCAAAAAATCTGAAAAACATGGCCCGCAAAAGTGTAAATGAGTTAAAAGACATTGCAACCCAGGTAAGGAGAGACATTGTGCGGATGGTACACCAGGTTCAAAGCGGGCATCCTGGCGGTTCACTGGGTTGTGCAGATTATTTCACAGCTTTATATTTCGAGGTGATGGACCATAACCCATCCTTTAACATGGATGGAAAGGATGAGGATATTTTCATTCTCAGCAATGGGCATATCTCCCCGGTTTTTTACAGCGTACTGGCAAGAAGTGGTTATTTCCCTGTAGAAGAGCTCTCCACTTTCCGCAAACTGAACAGCAGGTTACAGGGACATCCAACAACTCATGAGCATCTTCCTGGTGTTAGGGTTGCAAGCGGCTCGTTGGGCCAGGGAATGAGTGTGGCCATAGGCGCAGCCATGGCAAAAAAGCTCAATGGCGATTCAAATGTTGTGTATTCATTACATGGCGACGGCGAACTGAATGAAGGCCAGAATTGGGAGGCGATCTTGTCGGCATCCCATCACAAAGTAGATAACCTGATCGCTACCGTGGATTATAACGGCCAGCAAATAGATGGTCCCACTGATAAAGTAATGAATCTTGGGAACCTCAGGGCTAAATTCGAATCGTTCGACTGGCTGGTTATGGAGATGAATGGTAACGATATGGAACAGGTACTTGCAGGATTGGCTAAGGCGAAATCTATGATTGGTCGCGGTAAGCCTGTTGCAATACTTATGCAGACCGGAATGGGTAAGGGAGTGGATTTCATGGAAGGAAGCCACGAATGGCATGGTATAGCTCCCAATGACGAGCAACTTCAAAAGGCACTCGCACAACTTCCTGAAACAATAGGAGATTATTAATTTACCGTAAGTTCAAAGGCTGTCTTGATGCTTTATAGGCCGGGAACCAACTTGCTATAAAGGTGATCAAGAGGGCAGTAAGTGTAACCAGCAGGAAATCGCCAGGAACCAGTTTCACCGGGAAATGATCGATCAGGAATGATCCTCCTCCGAGCTTTATGATCTTAAACTTCATCTGGAACAGGCATATCACAACAGCCAGCACTATTCCTGCTGCAGCACCGATAACTCCAAGCAGCATTCCTTCAGTGAGGAATATTCTCCTGATCCCACTCCTCGTTGAACCCATACTCTGAAGTATTGCAATGTCCTGCTTCTTTTCCAGCACCAGCATGGTGAGTGCGCTGATCATATTAAATGCGGCGATAACCAGGATAAGCGTCAGTACTGCGAAGATGGCCCACTTTTCCATTTTCATCGTATTATACAGGTTGGTGTTCTGTTCATACCTGCTTAATACTTTATAAGAAGGACCTAGTAATTTTTGTAATGAATCCCTGGCCTGCTCAGGATCACTACCCATTTTCAGCCTCAGTTCAGCAGAAGTAAACTGATCCGGCAAAAAAGTCATTTGTTGCTTAACGAAATCAAGGTTAGTAATGGCATACTGGTTATCGAATTCCTGCTGAATGGAGAACACACCCGAAGCTTCCACATTTCCTTCGCTTAAAGATTCAAGTGGATCATTACCAGGAGAATTGAGTTTTGGAAGTATTATGGTTAATGGTTCCGGCATGAAAGCTTCGTTGATCATAATCTGCCCTGCCTGTTGAACACCGGAGCCTACTACGATCTTTGGTTCATCTATAGATCCCAGGTCGTACCTGCCTCTTGTAATTTTTGAGCTAACGCCCGAAACCCTTGTATGCAGGCTGTCTACACCTTTTAAGAACACTACCGATTGCGCATCACCGTTTTTTATGAGTGCCCTTTCCTCGGCAACCAGTGAAGCAGTAGATATGTAGGGAAGTCCTTTGATCTGTGCGATCTGTTGCGGAGAAAGTTCGATCGTTTTGCCTTTAACAGGTGAGACTTTAATGTCGGAGTAAAAAGAAGAATACAGGGAGCGCACCAGGTCTTCAAATCCATTAAACACGCTCAGGACAAGTACCTGGCAGCACGTAGCAAAGGCTATTACACCCGTGGTTACCCAGGCAATGATATTGATTGCATTGGCTGATTTTTTGGCCCTGAAATAGCGCCAGGCGAACTGAAGGTACATCCGGTGTTATTGATCTTTTCCGTCTTTCAACTTATCATCATTCTCACGTATTTCCCTGAACAGCTTTTCCATTTTGTCGACATATTCAAGTGTATCATCAATATAGAATGTAAGTTGGGGCATTGACCTGAGCTGGTGCCTTACCTGGGAGGTAAGCAGTTTTTTGATCTCCCAACTTCTTTCATTGATGATCTTCAACGTTGCTGCCGGATCATTTACTTTGAATAGGCTAAGGTATACCCTGGCATCAAAGAGATCGGGAGTTATCTTAACAGATGAAATTGAGACCATTCCTCCATTCAGCATGGACAGTCCCAGTTTCTGAAATATATCATTAAGCTCTTTTTCGAGCACTGCTGCCACTTGTTTCTGCCTTTTTCCTTCGATCATATCCCACCGGTTTAATCCCTGTAAAATTAGTTACTTTGTGCGTTCATAGCCGCTATTAATATTACGAGGCACTGCATGAAGAGTTTAAGAACGATTTTCCGGTACATCAGCAATTACCCGCGGCTTGTTGCAACATATTTTGGTTTCAACATCCTTTCATCGGTATTCAGCATTTTTTCTCTTGGTTTACTGAGTCCTTTTTTAATGCTGTTATTCCGTCAAACGGAGACCTTTTCCATCCCGGTTTCAGGAGTTGATGAATCCATAAACCCTGTAAACCATTTTCGTACCTGGCTTTATGGTATCATTCAACAGCCGGGAGGAAGCCATAAGGCGCTGACAGTTATATGCCTCATCATGCTTGGGGCAATATTGCTGAAGACCTTTTGCAGTTACATGAGCATGTATTTCCTCAACCCCATCCGCAATAACATACTGAACGATATGCGGGGAGCCATGTATCATAAGATCCTCCGGTTGCCGATCGGTTTCTTCACAGAGCAACGTAAAGGGGAGATTATGAGCAAACTTTCCAACGATCTGAACGATGTTGAAGGCTCTACCATTAGTGTACTGGAAAGTATTTTCCGTGAACCGATAATCATCCTGCTTTCCCTTTCCTACATGGTGATCCTTAGTCCTGAGCTTACCGTGTTTCTCGTGGTATTTCTTCCTGTTTCCGGGTTTGTGCTGGGAAGGATAGGAAGGTCACTTAAAAAAGAGAACATACATGTACTGCAGCAACTCGGGAAAATATTCAGCACCATCGAAGAAACCCTCGGGGGCATCCGGATCATTAAAGCCTTCAACGCAGAGAACAAAATAGAAAGAAGGTTCCGGTCGGAAAACGAACGTCTTTTTCATTTAAAGAACAAAGCCAACAGGCGCAGGGATCTTGCCAGCCCGGTATCAGAAGCACTAGGAGTTACTTCGGTGATAATAATATTATGGTATGGCGGAAGGCTGGTATTAAGTGGTGACGTATCCTTTGGTCTGAATGCTGGAGATTTTCTCGCTTACATCGCTATTTTTTCCCAAATGATCCAGCCCCTTAAGGCACTTTCGAACGCATCCTATAATATTCAAAGAGGTGCAGCGAGTATTGAAAGGATTGAGAACCTTATACAGGAGAATGTTAGTATACGTGAATCCTCTTCGCCAGTGGTGCTGAAGGAGTTCACCCGGGCTATAGAATTAAAGAATGTGAGCTTTGGATATGAGGGTCATACTATATTAAAGAACATTGATCTCAGGATCGAAAAGGGAAAGACCGTTGCGCTGGTAGGAAGCAGCGGAGCCGGTAAAAGCACCCTGGCTGACTTGTTGCCCCGTTTTATTGATGCTACCGAAGGAGAAGTGCTGATTGACGGGATCAATATTAAGGAATATAGTCTCGAATCAATCCGGAACCAGATGGGTATTGTAACCCAGGAAGCTATCCTTTTCAATGATTCAATAGCCAATAACATAGCGCTGGCGCGCGATAAGGCTGAAGAGGCTGAGGTAAAGCAGGCTGCGGTGATCGCAAATGCGGATGAATTTATCCGAAAGAAGGAAAATGGTTATGAGACAAATATTGGAGACAGGGGACTGAAATTGAGCGGTGGTGAACGACAGCGATTGACCATTGCACGGGCTGTATTAAAGAACCCGCCAATACTAATCCTGGATGAGGCCACATCTTCCCTTGATACAGAAAGTGAACGTCTTGTACAGGATGCGATAAATAACCTAATGAGCAACCGCACCGCCCTCGTGATTGCACACAGGTTAAGTACCATCAGGCATGCCGATGAAATTATCGTGCTTCAAAAAGGGGAGATAGTTGAACGGGGAAGTCACGAGGAATTGATCGCGAAGAATGGCTTTTACCGACGCCTGGTAGAAATGCAGGAAGTAAAATGATGCCTTTGCTCACAGCATTGATCCAAATTTTGAACAAAAAAGCCGCTCCCGGAGCGGCTTTTAAATAATTTAGCGGTTTATTACTTCTGGCCCATCTTAGCTTCTATGCTTAATGTGGCATGGGGAACTGCACGAAGCCTTGCCTTATCGATCAACTTACCTGTTACCCGGCAAATACCGTAGGTTTTGTTTTCGATACGCATTAAAGCCTTTTCAAGATGGTCGATGAAGGTGATCTGCCTGCTTGCCATCTGGCTAAGCTGCTCTCTTTCCATACTCAGGCTTCCGTCTTCCATGGTCATGTAGCGGTTGTCACTTTCGTCGCCGCCCATATCATCCTTACGGGTGATAAGTCCCTGGAGGTAGTTCAGTTCCTTTTTGGCCGCTTCCAGCTTACGCTGTATCAGTTCCCTGAATTCAGCAAGGTCTGTATCACTGTAGCGAACTATAGGAGCTCCCGGGTCATGGGCAGGTTGGTCCAAAACCGACCTGGTGAAATCTGGCTGGTAGGTCCTGGAGGTTTTGGTGGATATTTTTGGAAGTACAACGGGCTTAGCCGGAGTTACCTTGATATCTTTTGCGCTTTTAGGAACCGTTTTCACCGGTTTAGCTGGCGCTTTCGCTGCAGCCTTCGCCGGAACGGTTTCCTTTGTCTTTTTTGCCATAGGTGTAGGTGCCGGCTTTTTTTGAACAGCTACCGGCTTTTTTGGCGCTGGTGTTGCAGGTTTAGCAGTTTTTGGCAAAGGTTTACTTACAGGTTTGGATTTGGCAGCAGCTTTCTTGGCAACCTTTTTGACAGGTTTTGCAACCACTTTTTTAGGTGCTGATTTTTTTGCAGGCACAGTTTTCTTCACTGCTTTTGCGGGTTTTGCCGCAGGCTTTTTAGCCGGGGCAGCTTTTTTAGCAGGAGCCGGCTTTTTTGCGCTTTTTGGTGCAGCTTTTTTTGGTGCTGGCTTTTTGGTAGCGGGTTTTGCTGCCTTTTTCTTGGTTGCCATACTACTTGCTTGTTTTTATAACATTCACGTTAATGGTAGCTTCATTCACTTCAATAGGGGTCCCATTGCTGATTTGGGGTACAAATTCAAGTGTATCTGCCAAAATTTCGCGGCAAATATAATCTTTAAATTGAATTAAAGATGGCTGCAAGGATGCATGTTCCTCAAGGCTTACCGCTATCCTGTCAGTAACATCAAAATTGTTATCCTTACGTATGTTTTGAACCCGGTTCACGAATTCCCGGGCATTTCCTTCATTACGCAGGTTTTCGGTAATGGAAATATCCAGGGCAACGGTCAGATTTCCCTTCCCGGCGATCTCATAACCCGGGATTTCATCGGTGGAAACCTCCATATCCTCTCCGGAAATGTAGATCGGCTCCTCACCTGCTGCAGCTTCCGTTGCATTCAGCAGGAACTGGCCCACCAAAACCTGCTGGATAGAATTATTATCTAATTGCTCAATGGCTTGTGCTGCCCACTTCATTTTTGGACCCAGTCTTTTTCCCAGGGTCTTGAAATTCGCCTTTGCCTTCTTGCGTATAAAATCATTATCGGCATCCAGGATGTCAACTTCCTTGATGTTTGTTTCAGCCTTTATTACTTCCTCCACTTTCCTGATATTGGCTGCCATTTCCTGGTCGAGCGCAGGGATGAATACTTTTTGCAAGGGCTGCCTCACTTTAATATTCACTTTCTTTCTCAGGGAAAGGATCAGCGAACAGGTATCCTGCGCAAGCAACATGCGCTTTTCAAGATCATTATCGATCTTTCCTTCATCTGATTTGGGGAAATCGATATGATGTACCGAGGTATGAGAACTTCTATTGGTAACCGAATTCAGATTATTGAATAACCAGTCTGCGAAGAAAGGCGCAACCGGGGCTACCAGCGCTGAAATTGTTTCCAGGCATTCATACAATGTCTGGTATGCGCTGATCTTATCCTTCTCGTATTCGCCTTTCCAGAACCTGCGCCTGCATAGTCGCACATACCAGTTACTAAGATGCGTATCCACAAATTCCTCTATCGCCCTAGCACTTTGTGTTGGTTCATACTGGTCAAAATTGCGGGTAACGGTTTCAACCAGGTTATTAAGTACTGAAAGTATCCAGCGGTCAATCTCAGGCCTGTCCTCGATCCTGATATATTCTTCCTCAAACCTGAATCCATCCACATTCGCGTACAGCGCAAAGAATTGGTAAGTATTATATAATGTACCGAAGAATTTACGCTGAACTTCCCTGATCCCTTCTTCATCAAATTTAAGGCTGTCCCATGGTGAGGCATTACTTATCAAATACCATCTTGTGGCATCCGCGCCATAGGCATCGATCGTCTTAAAAGGATCAACAACATTTCCCAGGCGCTTGCTCATTTTATTTCCTGCTTTATCAAGCACCAACCCGTTACTCACTACAGTTTTGTAGGCTACACTGTCGAACAATAATCCAGCGAGCACATGAAGAGTATAAAACCATCCTCTTGTCTGGTCAACCCCTTCCGCAATAAAATCTGCAGGAAAATTCTCTTTGAAGGCTTCTTTATTCTCAAAGGGAAAATGCCACTGCGCATAGGGCATGGCGCCACTATCGAACCATACATCCACCAGGTCGGGTACACGTTTCATGGCTTTACCACTTTTGCTTACAAGAATGATCTCGTCTACAAATGGCTTATGCAGGTCAGGAACCCCAGCAACGAATTTTTCATTTACACCAAGAACCTCGTGTGCTTTCCTGATCTCTTTATTCAGTTCTTCAACGCTGCCAATACATATCTCTTCTTCTTCATCAGCGGTTTTCCAGATCGGCAGGGGAGTTCCCCAGAAACGGCTTCGGCTGAGATTCCAGTCGACCATGTTCTCCAGCCAGTTACCAAACCTTCCTGTTCCTGTTGATGCGGGTTTCCAGTTGATGGTTTTGTTTAGCTCTATTAGTCTTTCTTTTGCCGCAGTGGTCTTTATGAACCATGCATCAAGCGGGTAATAGATAACCGGTTTGTCGGTCCTCCAGCAATGCGGATAACTGTGTTCGTATTTCTCAACTTTAAAAGCCCGGTTCTCTTTTTTCAGCCTGACGGAAATATCAACATTCACATCTACATAAGCAGGGTCATCCTTATAATTCTTTACGAATCTTCCTGAAAATTCGCCGGTGCCGTCAATGAATTTTCCTTCTTTATCCACCAGGGTAAGGATCCCTAAATTATTTTTTTTACCTACACGGAAATCGTCTGCGCCAAATGCAGGGGCAGTATGCACAATCCCGGTACCGTCTTCTGTGGTAACGAAATCGCCTGTTACCACCCTGAACGGATCTGCACCTGGAGTGAGTGCTTTGATCTCTTCAATGGAATTTGACTCAAATTGCAGCAACTGTTCATACCTGGTTCCTTCCAGCTCCTTGCCGGTGAAGGAGGAAATGACCTTCCAGGGCAGCACCTTAGAGCCTTCAGCAAATTCCATCGCTGAATTTTCTGCTTCGGACTTAAAATATTTTGAGACCAGCGCTTCTGCCAGAATCACATTTACAGGCAGAGCAGTATAAGGATTAAAGGTTTTAACCAGCACATACCGGATATCCGGACCTACAGTAAGGCCAAGGTTGGATGGAAGGGTCCATGGTGTGGTGGTCCAGGCCATGAAGAAAACTTCTTCCGAAGCATCAACAGTATCAAATATCTTCCTGGAGAAATCATTTCTTACTGCTTTGAACATGGCAACCGCACTCGTATCCTTTACATCCTTGTATGTTCCCGGCTGGTTCAGTTCATGGCTGCTCAACCCGGTTCCTGCGGCAGGAGAGTAAGGCTGAATGCTTACACTTTCATACAGGTAGCCCTTTTGGTATAATTCGCTTAAGCACCACCAAAGGGTTTCTATATAATCATTGGTAAAGGTTACATAAGGGTGGTTCAGATCAACCCAGTAACCCATTCTGCGGGTGATGTCATCCCATTTATCCTTGAACCGCATCACCACTTCACGGCATTTGCGGTTATATTCTTCAACAGAGATCTTGGTGCCGATATCTTCTTTTGAGATACCAAGTTCCTTTTCCACTCCAAGTTCCACCGGCAGACCATGAGTATCCCAGCCTCCTTTCCGGTTCACTTTATAACCACGCATGGTCTTGTACCTGCAAACCAGGTCCTTAAGTGTCCGCGAAATAACGTGATGTATGCCGGGCAAACCATTTGCACTGGGCGGGCCTTCATAAAACACAAATGAAGGCTTGCCTTCACGCAGGCTTATGCTTTTTTCAAACACCTGGTGGTCATTCCATTGCTGCAATATGGAATTGCTTATTTCTGGTAAGTTAAGTTGCTGGTATTCCTGGTAACGAACCGACATAAAGGTTCTTTTTTTGGCCTGCAAAGGTAATGAAGTTGAAGTTATTGTCAGGTTTAATGGAGGTTGTATTAATGAAACGGTTGATTGGATATATATTGATTGAAACCAATGCCTGGTATGGCTTTGTGGAGATTTTTCGAATTTGATTTTTATTAACAGTTTGTGGACTCCAGTTTTCCACAATCTTTTTGTGTTGGCATAGTATTCGTAATTACAAACCCAATTAAAAGAATTCCATCCTATTAATGTTAATGTATGAAAAACACCTTTTTCCTCCTCTGTGCTGCAATGATGCTCAGCCTTACCTCTACCGCCCAGAAGAAAAAGACAACTACAGCAAAGGTTTCAGTGCCTGAAGTTGTAAATAGTTCTTTCACCGCCCGGTATGCGATGGTTGAAAACAACAAATGGAGTAAGAATCTCAGTGGTAATTACGTTGCCAGTTTCTCCACTGAGGGAGATCAGAAACAAACCGTTGAATTCGATGATCAGGGCAAACAGCTTAAAATAGTAACCGTTTATAATGAAACATATCCTGAAGCTTTAACCTCTGCAATTGCAGCAAAACCTAAGTTTGCGCAGTCTAAGATCAAAGAAGCCTCCAGGATCGAAATAATTGGCGTTGATCCATATTACAAGGTAAAACTTGAGAATGAAGATGGATCAGGCCGCGAGATTTTTGTGAGCGATGGTGGTGTGATAATGGAATAATGATTTTGCTGGTTTAGGGTTTTATTAGGGTAAAACGGGAGTATTCTTACTCCCGTTCTTATTTTAACCAGAGTCCCGTTTGGATCCAATGCCCCAGAGGCATATGAAAAGCTTAAGGAAGCCGCAAGGCTTCCTTTTTTGTGCAAATAAGATTCTGAATAAGGAGATGTACAATTCCGTCCTAGTGCAGGAGAAGCTCGCAGGGTTTTAACCCTGTATGCTTTTTGAATGCTGTGCTGAAGTGTGAAATAGATGAATATCCTAGTAACATAGAAACCTCAGTAACGCTTAATCCTTTTTCATACAACAGGTACTTGGCATGTTCCATTCGCTGACCCTGGTAAAAATCGAATATGGTGGTTCCGAAGATCTCCTTAAAACCCTTTTTAAGATAACATTCGTTGATAGCAACTTTCCGGCTCAGCGCCTTAATGGTAATAGGTTCGCCGATATGCTCCAGCAGGATCTCTCTTGCCTTTATGATCTTTTCCCGATCAAGTTCATTCTCCAGGAATTTGCAGGTGAATACCTGTTCTTCTTTTTCTCCCAGCATGCAATCCATACTGTAAAGCAGCAGGATCTGGGTTTGGGCGTTTATAAAGATATTCTCCAGCGTATCAGAATAGTTGTGATTTAGCAAGGCCTGGATGGCCATCCTGGTTTTACCGCAAAGCGGAAGGATCTTGGAAAAAGAACTGCGGTGGCGGAAAGAAAGTACATTCTCCGACAGTGATACCGGGTTCTTGTTTGCACGGGAGAACTGATTAAGGTAGCTCCTGCTGAAGGAGAAACTCAGGATGTCTACACTATCTACCTTTTCCACGCACCCTTTCGATTCATTCAGCATGCAATAATCGCATTCCGTGGCTTTTTTGCGGCAATACACGTTCCCGCTAAGGCAAAACCTTAATTCGAGGGAATTAGCGCGGGAATTGTTTTTTTCAAAATTGTAAACCAGCACCCCGGTATCTTCAATATTCCAGGTGGGGTCCTTCTTATACCTTCTAATGGAATAATTCACCGACCCGGGAACAGTCCGGTCGATCTCCTGCAAAATTTCCATCTGTTCCAGCATCATGGGCTGGCTGTTGGCGAGGGAAAGTATGTCGGAATAATTATTCATTGAAAAATTTCGATGCAAATATACATAAATCAGCTTGATTACCTTGGATATGAGCAATTATTACCATTTTATTACAATGGTTTGACCTTGGAAAAGGGTGGGAATTTATTCACATTTCCTTGGCCCCCAAGGTGCCAAAATTCAGGGCTTCTTTCTTCCGTTTCCGCCTTGATTTTGTTACATTTGCAGATATAATCTACACCGGCATTTTGATATGCCAAATTCCTTTATGAGTACAGAAACAGCAGTGGTTCCAGTTCCCTCCAATAATTCTTATAGTGCAGACAGTATCCAGGTATTAGAGGGCCTGGAAGCGGTTCGTAAAAGACCGGCAATGTATATCGGTGATATCAGTCTTAAAGGACTTCATCACCTGGTTTATGAAGTGGTGGATAACTCCATCGATGAAGCCCTTGCGGGTTATTGCACCAATATACAGGTCACTATAAATGAAGATAACTCCATAACCGTTGAAGATAACGGGCGTGGTATCCCTACCGGCATGCACACCAAGGAAAACAGGAGTGCGCTTGAAGTGGTTATGACGGTGCTACATGCGGGTGGTAAGTTCGATAAGGGCTCTTATAAAGTGTCTGGCGGACTTCATGGTGTGGGTGTTAGTTGCGTGAATGCACTTAGTACACATTTGCATGTTACAGTTCAGCGCGAGGGAAAAGTATTTGAGCAGGAATACAATACCGGTATACCACAGTATGCGGTGCGTGAAATAGGCACAACCGATAAGACCGGCACAAGGGTTCAGTTCTGGCCCGACGGTAGCATCTTCACCACTACAATCTATAACAGGGAGATCCTGGAAAGCCGCTTGCGCGAACTAGCGTTCCTTAACAGGAAACTTTCCATCACATTGAATGATCTCCGTGAGAAGGATGATGAGGGCATTACCTATTCAAAAACATTTTATAGCGAAGGTGGAATAGTGGAGTTCGTGGAAATGATCGATAAGAATGCGAACAGGCACCCGCTTATTCCAAAAGTTATTCATTGCGAAGGGCATGATGAATCAACCAATGTGGCCGTAGAGGTTGCTATGGTGTACAATGCCGGTTACCAGGAACACATCTTCAGCTATGTAAATAATATCAATACCATAGAGGGCGGAACCCATGTGGCTGGCTTCAGGCGAAGCATTACCAGGGTATTTAAAAGCTATGGAGAAAAGCAGGGGCTGTTTGAAAAGGCAAAGGTTACGATTGAAGGAGATGATTTCAGGGAAGGTATCTCTGCTATCATTTCCGTGAAAGTTCCTGAGCCGCAGTTTGAAGGGCAGACCAAGACCAAACTTGGAAACAGCGAGGTAATGGGTGTGGTTGATACAACCCTGAGCAGGGTGCTTGAAAATTACCTGGAAGAAAATCCAAGGGATGCCAAGACGATAATCCAAAAGGTGATCCTGGCTGCACAGGCGCGTGCCGCGGCAAAGCGTGCGCGTGATATGGTTCAGCGTAAAAGTGTTTTAGTAGGTGGCGGTTTACCGGGTAAACTGGCCGATTGTTCTGATAAGGACCCGGGCCGTTGTGAATTATTTCTGGTTGAGGGTGATTCAGCGGGCGGAACAGCCAAGCAAGGAAGGGATAGAAGCTTCCAGGCCATACTTCCACTTCGCGGTAAGATACTCAATGTGGAGAAAGCCATGGAGCATAAGATCTACGATAATGAGGAGATCAGGAATATGTTCACAGCCCTTGGTGTAAAGATCGGTACTCCTGAAGATCCTAAGGCACTCGACATCTCCAAACTTCGTTACCATAAGCTTATCATCATGACGGATGCGGATGTGGATGGAAGCCATATCGCTACACTGATATTGACCTTTGTATTCCGCTATATGAAAGAACTGGTGGAACAGGGTTACATCTATATTGCCCAGCCACCGCTTTACCTGGTGAAAAAAGGTAAGGAGCAGGAATACGCCTGGAATGATGAGGAGCGAAAAGGACTCATCACGCTGCTCGGCCAGGGAAAAGACGATTCAGTTACCGTTCAGCGTTATAAAGGTTTGGGAGAGATGAATGCAGAACAGTTGTGGGAAACAACCATGAATCCCGAAACGAGAACCCTGAAGCAGGTTACTCTCGACAGTGCCGCAGAAGCAGACAGGATATTCAGCATGCTGATGGGTGATGAGGTGCCTCCAAGGAGGGAATTCATTGAAACCCATGCCAGGTATGCCAAACTGGATGTGTAATACTTATTTGCCCAGGAATTTGGCGAAACCGATTTATTTAGTAGTTTGTACAGGAGATATAATAACCCAATTCAAAAAAACCTAAAATTTTACACTATGGCAGAACTGTTAACGGCATATTGCATGAAAACTAAAGAGAAGAATTGCCCAATGCATAACGCTGTGATCACTAAGACAGCGCGCGGAGGTTATATGGCACAGGGAGATGATGGAAAAGGAAATAAAATGACAACTATGCTGGCCGAAGCTAAAGCGCTTCAGGCTGTTAAGGACGGTGTTGCCAAAAAAGGCTGGTAATAGCATCTAATTGATAAAAGAAACTGCTTCGGCAGTTTTTTTTATGCCTGCCGTGCAGGAACGGCTTCATTCACGGAGTCTGACATTCTTTTCAGGAACCTGTACATTTCATTCATCCCATTGATATCCTCCACATTCAGGATGCCATGCTTCCCCACCTGTCGCAGTTTTGCTTTATTGGTGTCCCGCTGAAGGAAGATAAGTATCCTGTTGAATGTTTCACTTTGAAAGTATGGTGAATCAGGGTTACCTACGAAGAAGCATTTCAGCACGCCTTTCTTCAGGAACAACTTTTCAAACCCCAGTTCCACAGCCAGCTTCCTGCATCTTACAGTGGTAAATAAATCTTCAACCACATCAGGCACAGGGCCAAACCGGTCTGTAAGTTCAGCATGAAATGCAGCAAGCTGTTCTTCGGTTTCACAATTATCGAGCCTGGAGTATAATGACAGCCTTTCGGTTATTGATTCAACATAGCTATCCGGAATAAGAATTTCGAGGTCGGTATCAATGGTGCAATCCGAAACAAAATCATCCTGCTTACTGATCTCTTCCCGGAATACGTCCCTGAACTCATTTCGTTTCAATTCCCTGATAGCCTCATCAAGGATCTTCTGGTACATTTCAAACCCGATCTCAGCGATAAACCCGGATTGTTCCCCACCTAGCAGGTTGCCGGCTCCCCGGATATCAAGATCCCGCATCGCGATCTGGAAACCGCTTCCCAGGTCGCTGTATTGTTCAAGTGTATTCAGTCGTTTCCTGCTGTCATCAGGAAGGGTACTCACCGGTGGTGATACCAGGTAACAGAATGCTTTCTTATTGCTCCTGCCCACACGTCCTCGCAACTGGTGAAGATCGCTAAGCCCGAACTGGTGGGCGTTATTGACTATGATGGTATTTACATTCGGGATATCAACCCCACTTTCAACAATATTGGTACAAACAAGCACGTCATACTTGCGGTCCATAAAATCGAGGATGGTATCTTCCAGTTTATCCCCCTCCATCTGGCCATGGGCAAAGGCAATACTAAGGTCAGGGCAAAGTCCCTGTATAAAACTCTTCATCTCGGCAAGACCTTTAACCCGGTTGTGAATGAAAAAGACCTGGCCACCCCTTTCCACTTCATAATAGATGATCTCCCTGATCGCATCTTCATTAAAGACCATTAGTTCAGTTTCGATGGGCTGCCTGTTTGGAGGCGGGGTATTAATGATGCTGAGATCCCTGGCTCCCATTAAACTGAACTGGAGGGTCCGGGGAATAGGAGTAGCCGTCAGCGTAAGCGAATCCACGGTTGTTCTTAACTGCTTTAATTTTTCTTTTGCGGCAACGCCGAATTTTTGCTCCTCATCAATGATCATTATGCCCAGGTTTTTAAACTTTACATCCTTCCCCAACAATGCATGAGTCCCGATAATGATATCAAGTTTGCCCTCCTCCAGTTTTTTCATGACCAGCTTCTTCTCCTTTGACGTTTTAAAGCGGTTGATGAAATCGATGCTGACCGGAAAATCTTTTAACCTGTCACTGAAAGTTTTATAATGCTGGTATGCGAGGATAGTTGTAGGAACCAGGACGGCAGCCTGTTTTCCATCTGCCACAGTTTTGAAGGCTGCGCGAACAGCAACTTCCGTTTTGCCAAAACCTACGTCGCCACAAACCAGCCTGTCCATTGGTGAAGGTTTCTCCATATCCCGTTTCACGTCTTCGGTGGCCTTCGCCTGGTCGGGAGTGTCTTCATATATAAAGCTTGCTTCAAGTTCTGTCTGCAGGTAAGTATCAGGGCTGTGCGAAAAACCCTGGAGGCTTTTCCTTTTGGCGTATAGTTTTATTAGGTCGGTTGCAATATCCTTTACCTGTTTGCGTGTTTTATCTTTCAGCTTATTCCATACATCACTTCCCAGCTTATTCATCTTCGGCACCGTTCCTTCCTTTCCACTGTACTTACTTATCTTATGCAATGATGCAATATTCACGTAAAGAAGGTCACCATCTTTGTACTGGATACGTACCGCCTCCTGCATCTTACCATTAGCTTCAATTTTCTGAAGACCACTGTAAACGCCAACACCATGATCTATGTGGGTTACATAGTCGCCCGGTTGTAATTCACGGAGCGTTTTCAGTGTAAGTGCCTTGTTCTTACTAAAGGCCTGCTTCACCTTGTATTTATGGTAACGCTGGAATATCTGGTGATCGGTATAGCAAACCAGTTTATGATCTTCATCGATGAAGCCTTCATGTATGGAAACCGGGATCGGGGTTACCTGGATATTCGCATTAAGGTCGCTGAAGATGGCATGCAGTCTCTCGAGTTGTTTAGGATTTTCTGCGAAGAGGAAGATATTATATTTCCTTTGCTCGAACTCTTGCAGGTTTTTAATAAGGAGATCAAATTGCCTGTTGAATGCCGGTTGTTCCTTTACCTGGAACTGAAATATCTCTGGCGAGGAAGAAAACCATGACCTGTTCCCCGACTCAATGATATGTCTTTTGCGGAGCTGACTTTCCAGTTCATCTGCTGAGACAAAATCTTCCTTAACTGGTCTTACAAGGTCAGTCTCGTTTTCCGGGTTTTCGTGTGGCTGTTCAGCTTCTGTTGCGGAAAATTCCTCGAATTCAGTTTCCTGGATCTGGATCCTTTCTTTTATGAAATCCCAGTTGTTTACCCATATTGCTGTATTTGACGGCAGGAATTCAGGAAGCGAAACCTTTTCACCGCTTTCAAATTTTGTTTCAACATTTGGAATGATCTGTACCTGTAATAGTTTTCTTTCACTCAACTGGTTCTGGGGATCGAATATGCGGATGCTGTCAACTTCGTTGCCGAAGAGTTCTATCCTGTATGGCTTTTCATTGCCAAAAGAATAGATATCCAGGATACCTCCGCGAATTGCGAATTGTCCGGGTTCATAAACGAAGTCCGTTTTCCTGAAACCCAGTTCAATGAAGTTTCCGATTATTTTTTCAACATCAAGTACATCTGCCTGTTTAATATTTATGATCTTCTCAGAGAGGATCCCGCTTTTCACCACCTTTTCAAATAAGGCCTCCGGGTAGGTAACGATGATCTTTTTATTTCCTCCTGCGGCAATTTTAGTCAGCGTTTCTGTTCTAAGCATAACGTGACTGCTATTGAGCATGCTGAAATTCTTCCTGTTCCTGAACGAAGAAGGGAAGTAAAAAATATCCAGGGCCCCTGTAATATTCTCAAGCGAATTATGAAAATACGCTGCTTCTTCCGCATCGCGAAGAATGACCAGGTGGTTAAATGTATTAAGGGAACTTACGGCAGCAGTAAGGAATTGAGAAGAACTGCCTGCAAGACCTTTAAGGAGAAACACTGAAGGTTCGGGCATAGATAACCTGTCCGCTATCGATTTGCAGCGGGGGTCATTCAAAAAATAATTCATCAACACCTCAAGATTCATCCTTCAGTCGGTAATGTGGATACCCCGGCAAAGATACTACAATGCTGTGCCAAGGTGAATCCATTTCAAAAGTTGTATCTTACTACAAATAAAAGTTATGCCATTAGAGCCCTGGAGGAAAGGCATTGTTACCCGCATTGAAGAGCAAACAGGTAATACCAGGAGGTTCTTTATTCAGGTCCCCGAGCTGGAACGATTCGATTTTAAGCCCGGGCAGTTCGTAACGCT
Source organism: Bacteroidota bacterium (assembly GCA_023417815.1). Lineage (GTDB taxonomy): Bacteria > Bacteroidota > Bacteroidia > Chitinophagales > Chitinophagaceae > Ferruginibacter. The sequence goes on from JAEZEI010000052.1 coordinate 326,311, forward strand.
CGACCTTCCCATTCACGAAAAGCCGAACAAGCGTTGGCGTAGCTATTCCATAGCAAGCTGGCCAGATGGAACGAATGTGTTTGAATTATGCATCGTGTTGCTTGAAGGCGGAGCCGGTACACAATACCTTTTTAAAGAAGTAAAGGAAGGGCATGAACTTACCCTGCGCGGACCTGTGGGTGTATTTGTTTTGCCGGAAGCCATTGACCGGGATCTTTATCTCATCTGCACCGGCACGGGAATAGCGCCTTTCAGGAGCATGCTGCACCACATTGAACGGCATAATATTCCACACCAGGATATTTACCTCATCTTTGGGACAAGGCACAGGGAAAACCTGTTGTATTATGAAGAAATGAATGAACTTGCTGGAAGGATTCCAAACCTGCATTACATTCCTACCTTATCAAGAGAAGAATGGGAGGGAAAAAGAGGATATGTTCACGCAGTTTATGAAGATATGGTTAAGCAGAAACGTTACCAGAGCGGCCAGGAAGATTGCCCTGCATTTTTTTACCTGTGTGGATGGAAGGATATGATAGATGAAGCGAAGAAAAGGATAATGGAACTGGGTTACGATAAGAAGTGCATTCACCTTGAACTTTACGGATAATCTAAACTATGGATAAGCATACCACGCGCAAATTCATCATCCCGATCCTTGGAATAATCGTCCTGGGTTTCAATATGTCCATTATCGAAAATTCTGATTGTATCAGGATGATCCATATTGTAACCCTGCTGGTAATGGGGATCTTTGTAGGGATCCTTGGAATGAATATCATCGAGTTCCTGAAAAAGAAATCCTGATCAGGAGATTATTCCCAACACAAGATTCTTTATCTCTCCCAATGCAATTCTTTCCTGGCGCATATCATCCCTGTAACGAATGGTAACGGTATTATCTTCCTTTGTCTGGTGATCAATGGTTACGCAGAAGGGCGCTCCAATTGCATCCATTCTCCTGTAACGCTTCCCGATGGTATCTTTCTCCTCATAAAAACAATGGAAAGCGCCTTTACATTCATCCATCAGTTTTCTTGCTATTTCGGGCAGACCATCTTTTTTCAGGAGAGGCAATATTGCAAGCTTTACCGGCGCAATAGCAGGAGGGAGTCTTAATACAACGCGGCTATCATCAGTGCCATCATCTTTCTTCCATTTTTCTTCGGTATAAGCGAGGCTCATAATAGTGAGGAAAAGACGATCAAGGCCAATTGATGTTTCCACAACGAATGGAGTGTAATTTCCATAAGGCTTCCCTTCAGGGTTCAGATCATTATCAAAATACTGGATCTTCTTGCGGCTGTATTCCTGGTGTTGCTTCAGGTCGAAGTCGGTACGGCTGTGTATTCCTTCAAGTTCTTTCCAGCCAAAAGGGAATTCAAATTCAATATCCAGCGCTGCATCAGCATAATGTGCAAGCTTTATATGATCGTGGTAGCGTAATTTTTCTGAAGGGATTCCCATACTTTCAAGCCACTTCTTCCTCGTTTCTTTCCAGTAGTTGTACCATTCCATTTGTGTGCCGGGACGAACGAAGAACTGCATTTCCATTTGCTCGAATTCCCTCATCCTGAAAATGAACTGGCGTGCGACGATCTCATTCCGGAATGCTTTTCCCGTTTGTGCGATACCGAAAGGGATCTTCATCCTGCCTGTTTTCTGAACGTTCAGAAAGTTCACAAATATTCCCTGGGCTGTTTCAGGCCTTAGGTAGATAACATCGGCTTCACCGGCAACGCTTCCCATCTGTGTACTGAACATCAGGTTGAATTGTCTAACATCCGTCCAGTTGCAGGTATTACTTACCGAGCATTTTATCTTGTTGGAAACTATCAGATCTTTTAAACCTGGCAGATCGTCGGCAGCAATAAGCCGGTCCATTTCTTCGAGCAGTTTCTTTCCTTCCTCTGCTCCAATACTTTCAGCATGTGCTTCTATAAGGTGGTCTACCCGGTATCGTTTATTGCTGTCTTTATTATCGATCATCGGGTCGCTGAAATTATCAACGTGCCCGCTTGCTTTCCAGGTAGTGGGGTGCATAAAGATCGCAGCATCAATTCCGACGATGTTCTCATGCATCTGGGTCATGCTCTTCCACCACTGGTCTCTCAGGTTCTTTTTCAGTTGAGCCCCCATTTGTCCGTAATCATAAACCGCACTCAGGCCATCATATAATTCTGAGGACTGGAAGATGAAACCGTATTCCTTGCAATGAGAGATAAGTTCCTGGAAATTATTTTCTGTAGCTGCCATAAGGCCGCAAAGATAAAATGTTCACTCTTTCATTCCGGTAAAAAAAAGACTGTCCTTTCGGGACAGTCTTTTCAGGAGTAGATCATACAATTAACTGCAACCGAGGCTATTGCCGCAGTTGAGGCATTTATAGCAGGTTCCGCTGCGAACGGTGATGTGGCCGCAAACATTACAGGCCGGGGCATCACCCTGCATATCCTTATTTAATTTGTTCATTGCATCAACCCCATTTGATGGTTTTTGAGCGTAAGCCGTGCGGTGAGCCTTTACACCCTGCGGGGAAGGACTAACAAGCCTTACTTCACTTAGTTCAGGAGTTCTTTCACCAATTGCAGGTGTTGCTTCATCCCATGGTTCATCACCTGTATTGAGCACTTCAGGTTTATCCAGAACATGTACCAGGTCGGTGCGTCCGAGATATTCATATGCAAGAGACCTGAACATGAAGTCGATGATGGATGTGGTTGTTTTAATATTCGGATGATCGACCATACCTGCTGGTTCGAAACGTGTAAATACGAATTTCTCAACGTATTCTTCCAGGGGCACACCATATTGCAATCCTATGGAGATAGCGATCGCGAAACAGTTAAGCATGCTGCGCATGGTAGCGCCTTCTTTGGCCATATCAATAAAGATCTCACCAAGAGTACCATCATTATATTCGCCGGTTCTCAGGAACAATGCCTGGCCGTTGATCTTAGCCTTTTGTGTAAATCCTCTTCTTTTTGCAGGAAGCGCTCTTCTTTCAACGATCATTGCAAGCTGGCGTTTCAGGGAAGTATCTGCGCTATTTTGGACACGCTTATTCATTTCCTCAAGAAGTTCTTCAATGGTTAGTTTGCCCATGTCAATCAGTTGAGGAGCTTCATTGGCAACCTGTTCAGCAGTGTCTTCTTTCTTCTTTTTATCGCTCTTATTGCTAAGTGGCTGGCTGAGTTTGGATCCATCGCGATAAAGAGCGCAAGCTTTAAGGCCTAATTCCCAACTGAGCCTGTATGCATCAGCGATCTCTTCCACCGTAGCCTCATTAGGCAGGTTAATGGTCTTGCTGATCGCGCCGCTAAGGAAAGGTTGTGCTGCAGCCATCATCCTGATGTGACCATGTGCATGTATAAAACGTTTGCCGATTGTACCGCACTTGTTGGCGCAGTCAAACACCGGTAAATGTTCTTCTTTTAGATATGGTGCGCCTTCAACGGTCATAGTACCGCATACGTAAGTATTTGCTTCCTCGATCTGCTCATCGGAAAAACCTAGGGCTTCAAGCAGGCTCCAGCCAAAGTCATTATACTGGTCGGCAGTGAATCCAAGTCTTTTGAGGCAGGCTTCTCCAAGGGTATAAACGTTGAAAACAAATCCTATCTCAAATGCGCTTCCCATGGCTGCATTAAGTCTTTCAATCTCCACAGGCAAAAACCCTTTTTCACTAAGTGAGATCTCATTTATATGGGGTGCACCTGCAAGGGTTGCATGGCCTTTAGCATAATTAACAATAGCCTCGATCTCTTTTTCAGAGTATTTCAGATTTCTTAGGGCTTGTGGAACACTCTGGTTGATGATCTTAAAGTAACCGCCGCCGGATAATTTTTTGAATTTCACCAGGGCGAAATCAGGTTCAACTCCAGTGGTATCGCAATCCATCACAAGGCCGATAGTACCTGTAGGAGCGATAACCGTGGTTTGTGCATTGCGATAGCCATATTTTTCACCAAGCTGAACTGCATCATCCCATGCTTTTGTGGCTGCTTTCAGAAGATAGTCGGGGCAATAGCGTGCATTAATGCCATGGGGCTTTATTTCCAGGCCATCGTAGGCATCAGTTGCGTCATAGGCAGCAGCACGGTGGTTCCTCATTACCCTCAACATATGATCCCTGTTTTCTTTGAAGCGCGGGAATGAACCAAGGAATGAAGCCATTTCTGCAGATGTTTTATAAGCGACACCAGTCATGATAGCAGTGATAGCTCCTGCGATGCCCCGGGCTTCTTCACTGTCGTAAGCAATTCCACTTACCATCAGCATGCTTCCAAGGTTAGCATATCCTAGTCCAAGTGTCCTGTAATCATAGCTAAGCTGAGCCACTTCCTTTGATGGGAATTGAGCCATCAATACGGAGATCTCCAGCACAACAGTCCAGATGCGGCAGGTATTTTCAAATCCCTTTACATCAAACTGGTTGGTGTCTTCATTAAAGAAGCGACGAAGGTTTACGCTGGCGAGGTTGCAGGCGGTATTATCCAGGAACATATATTCGCTACAAGGATTGGAAGCCCTGATAGCGCCTCCTTCCGGGCAGGTATGCCATTCGTTGATGGTTGTATCGTACTGGGTGCCAGGGTCTGCACAGCGCCATGCTGCATAATTGATTTGCTCCCAAAGCTGGCGGGCTTTAACGGTCTTCATGGTGCGGCCGTCACTCCTTGCTTTCAGTTCCCAGTCCCCGTCATTATCCAGCGTTTTGAAGAAGGAATTTGGTATCCTTACCGAGTTATTGCTGTTCTGTCCGCTCACGGTTCTGTAAGCCTCACCTTCATAATCACTTGGATAGCCTGCAGCGATGAGGGCTGCGACTTTCTTTTCTTCTTCAACTTTCCAGTTCACGAAACTCTGGATCTCCGGATGATCAATATCCAGGCAAACCATTTTGGCAGCGCGGCGGGTTGTACCGCCACTTTTAATGGCTCCGGCTGCACGGTCACCGATCTTAAGAAAACTCATTAACCCGCTTGATGTACCGCCTCCACTCAGTTTTTCTCCTTCACCTCTTATGCTGCTGAAGTTCGTACCAACACCACTGCCATATTTAAATATCCTTGCCTCACGAACCCATAGATCCATGATACCACCTTCATTTACCAGGTCATCTTCCACGCTAAGGATAAAACATGCATGAGGCTGAGGGCGTTCATAAGCAGAAGTTGAGTTCTTCAACATTCCATCTTTGGGATCTACATAATAATGTCCCTGCGGTTTCCCGGTAATGCCATAAACTTCATGAAGCCCTGTGTTGAACCATTGCGGACTGTTAGGTACACATGCCTGGTTTAGGATTGAATAAACCAGTTCTTCGTAAAAGATCTGCGCATCCTGCTCAGAGGCAAAATAATCGTAACGCTCACCCCATACCCTCCAGCAATGAGCAAGGCGGTGGGCAACCTGTTTTACGGATGTTTCTCTTCCGGTTGAACCATCTGGCTGGGGTACACCCGCTTTGCGGAAATATTTTTGTGCAAGAATATCTGTAGCAATCTGGCTCCATTGTTTCGGCACCTCCACATTATCCATTTGAAACACAACTTCACCGGTTGGGTTCTTAATGACTGAGGTACGATAGTCGTATTCGAACATATCGTACGGACTTACCCCTTCCCGGGTAAATAGCCGCTGAAACTGCAGCGCTTTTGTGGATTGCTTCTTTGTTGGCATATGATAGAAAGTTAGTAGGTGATTTAAAAATCAGTAGGAGAACGAAAATATCCCTTGATGCCCATCTTTCATATTCATATATTTTCACATTCTGTGGATAAAAGTTGTGTATAATTAAGCAGTGCAGAAGCCTATTGATTTTGGTGAGTTGTACACCTTCTGTGGAAAGAAATTATTTTTTTGATTAGAAAATATGGAGTAATAATTTAAATCAAATTGCATAGCTCAACAGCATATTATGAGAGTAGTGATCCAGCGCACAACTGAGGCAGATGTTATAATAGATAACAGGATTCATTCATCAATAAAAAAAGGCCTCGTCATTCTAGCCGGAATTGAAGAGAATGATGACTACAACGATGTTGAGTGGATTGCGGGTAAAGTCATTTCTATGCGCATATTCAACGATGAGAACCATGTTCCGAATTTGAGCGTGCTGGATATTAAAGGTGATATCCTTGTAGTTAGCCAGTTCACGCTTCATGCTTCAATCAAAAAGGGAAACAGGCCGGGATATACAAAGGCAGCTAGACCTGAAAAAGCAATACCGCTCTACGAACAGTTCATAGCTTTGCTGGAGAACCATCTCGGAAAAAAAATCAGCACCGGCATTTTCGGAGCAGATATGAAAGTGAAACTGGTGAATGACGGTCCACTCACAATTATTATGGATTCAAAAAACAGGGAGTAATGACAATTTCAGATGCACAGGCAAGGGTTGATGCTTTTATAAAAAGCATCGGCGTAAGATATTTTAATGAGCTAACCAATCTTGGAATTCTAATGGAGGAAGTTGGAGAGCTATCAAGGATAATGGTAAGAAAATATGGAGAACAATCTTTTAAAGCCGGTGAACCTGGAGACCTGTCTGATGAAATGGCTGATGTTCTTTGGGTATTGCTTTGCCTGGCAAATCAAACCGGAGTGAATCTTACCGAAGCCCTGGAAAGAAACCTTGAAAAGAAAACCATCCGAGACGCAGAAAGGCATAAACAAAACCCGAAATTAAAATGACCATTAGAAAAATATTGATACTGCTCTTTTTTCCAGTTTCCCTTCAGGCTCAGGTAAAAAGTGGTCCATGGATTGGCAACATCGGGCTGCGGACCGCTTCTTTATGGATGGAACCACTGGCCGGAACAGACAGTGTTGTAGTGCGCTACTTCCCGTTAGGAAAGAAAGAAAATTCAAGGTCAGTTTCAGTAATAATAATTCCCGGCAATGAATTCAATCCTTCCCGGATTGATCTGACTGGCCTGGAGCCTGCAACCGAATACAGGTTTGAAGCAGACCTTCATTCTTCAAAAAGAAGATTCTCTTATAATGGAAGCTTTACAACTAAGGAGCTCTGGCAATACAGGAAGCCTGCACCCGATATTGTATTCCTCGCAGGAAGTTGTTCCTATTTTAATGAGCCTGAATATGACCGTCCCGGAAAACCCTATGGAGGGGATTCGACTATTTTCCTGGCGATGGCAAAAGAGAAGGCCGATTTCAATTTGTGGCTGGGGGATTCATGGTATTACAGGGAAGTGGATTTCACCCCTTGGGGTATGTATTACCGGGCAAGCCTCGACAGGTCCAGGCCCGTCCTTCAGCCACTATTGAAAAAAATGCCGCAATATTTTTTGTGGGATGACCATGACTATGGTCCGAACAATGCCGGTATGGACTATATATATAAGAATGAAAGCAGGAAGGTTTTTATGGATTATACCCTGAATCCTTCTTATGGACAGAGTGGAGAAGGAGTGTATACACGCATCAGCGAAAGTGATGTAGATCTTTTTCTCCTTGATGGACGATGGTTCAGGAGCCACCAGAGCTCCAGGGACTCTGCGGGCAAGACCTTCCTGGGAAAAGTTCAAATGCAATGGCTTAAAAATTCTTTACTCGACAGCCGTGCAACATTCAAGGTCATTGTAAGTGGCTCCCAGGTGTTGAACCCCGTAAGCAGCCAGGATTGCATGCGGCATTATGAAACGGAGTTTAATGAGCTGATGGATTTTCTTGAATCGCAAAGGATCCAGGGCGTGATCTTTTTATCGGGCGACAGGCATCATTCTGAAATAATGAAACGGGATGGACTTTATACATATTATGATATAACCGTTTCCCCGCTTACCTCGGGAGTAAGTTCCGCCCGGCCTGAGGATACTGATAATCCTGCACGTGTCGGTCCCCAGATAAAACAGCATAACTATGCAAGGGTATCTGTATATGGTCCTGCAGGGAAAAGAAAGATGAAGTTCGAATTCCTGGATGTAAAAGGAAATCTTATTCATTCCTGGGAAGTTTCGCAGGAAGCTTTAAAGGCTGGGCGGTGACGTATATTTGCCGGATGACATCAGGATACTTCACCTATAATAAGAATAAGGTTATCCAGGCCTTAAGATATCATTTCATCAGCCGCAGGGAAATAAAAGTGCTGATGATATTTGTGAATGTATTTGCGATTATTGCGGCAGTTTTATTTTACCTGAAAAAAGTTTCTCCCGCAGCCTTCCTGGTGAGTTCTCTTTTATGGTTCTTCCTGATGATCATTTTCTGGTTCCTGTTGCCATGGATGATCTATCGTAAGGCGCACACCTTCAGGGATGAATTCAGGGTTAGCCTTGATGACCATAACTTCACCCTTGAAAATGAAAGAGGTCAGCGTAGCTGGAAATGGAATGAGTTCAGTACCTGGCTGGAAAGTCCTCATTTTTACCACCTGTATTTTAACTCCAGGTCATTCTTCATTATCCCTAAAGAGGCTTTTGAAGGTGATGATGTTCATGAGGCAAGGCGATATTTCAGGAAGTATATCAGCTCATAGATTCTTTTCCATGATATGATGCGGGATGTTTACTTCTGTGAACTGTTCCCCAACTTTTTTATATCCAAACTTTTCGTAAAAGCCAATGGCAGTATCGCGGGCATGCATCATGATGCGCCTGTAACCCTTATCAACCGCCAGGCTTTCGGCAAAGGATATTATGGACGCCCCTATGCCTTTGCCCTGAAGTTTGTCAGGAACAGCCATCTGCCTTAATTGCAGGGTTTGTGAATCTACAGGTTTCAGCATACAGCACCCCAGCATTTCATCCTCTTCAAAGGAGGCTATCAATATATTGTCTTTTTCTTTTTCCAGTTCGTCGGGGGTAAAACTTAGCCCAAGGGGCTGTCTTAAGATAAGGTGCCGGAGTTTTACCATTTGCTCATATTCCGAACTTCCATGATCGATCTGTTTTAAACCCATACCTGTGAAATTATACCTGAGATGAAATTAAATATACACAAATTTATGCGTGGTTTTCAGGAGGTGGAGGCAGCCGGCCAAATAAGGATTTAAGATAAATTAAAACCCTTGAAAATAAAGCGTTTTAGGGGGAATTCAGGGGGTTTCAATATTTCTTTGTGATTAGTTCAAAAAGTATATTTTTGCACCTGTATTAACTAAATTATACTATCATGTCAGACATTTCAACAAGAGTAAAAAAGATCATTGTTGACAAACTAGGTGTTGATGAGGCGGAAGTTACCCCGGAGGCTTCTTTTACAAACGATTTAGGTGCCGATAGTCTCGACACCGTTGAGTTGATCATGGAATTCGAAAAAGAATTTAATATTTCTATTCCTGATGAACAGGCTGAGACCATTACTACTGTTGGCCAGGCTGTTTCTTACCTGGAAGAGAACGCCAAGTAATCTTTTAATTTTCACAGGCAGATTGTATGGATTTAAAGAGGGTTGTTGTAACGGGATTAGGTGCCGTTACTCCATTGGGAAAGACCGTTGCTGATTATTGGCAGGGACTGACTGATGGGGTGAGCGGCTGTGATTTTATTCAGCAATTTGATGTTTCTAAATTCAAAACGCGGTTTGCCTGTGAGGTTAAAAATTTTGAACCTACAGAATACCTCGACCGAAAGGAAGCAAGAAAGATTGACCGGTATTGCCAGTTCGCGCTTATAGCCAGCGACCAGGCGGTACAGGACGCCGGAATCACCAAAGAGAATGTGAATCCTGACAGGGTGGGTGTGATCTTCGCCAGTGGCATTGGCGGACTTATCACCTTCCAGGAGGAGGTCATGAACTTTGCTGCCGGAGATGGAACCCCCCGCTTTAATCCATTCTTCATTCCTAAAATGATCCTTGATATTGCAGCCGGGCAGATCTCAATGCGCCATGGCTTCAGGGGTCCGAATTTTGCCGTAGTAAGTGCCTGTGCTTCATCCACAAATGCAATAATCGACGCTTTCGACAATATCCGCCTTGGAAAGGCAGATGTGGTAGTTACCGGTGGAAGTGAGGCAGTAATAAGCGCTGCAGGCGTTGGTGGCTTCAATGCCATGAAAGCCCTGAGCGAGCGGAACGATGATCCTAAAACTGCCAGCAGGCCGTTTGACAAGGAGCGTGATGGTTTTGTAATGGGAGAAGGAGCTGGCGTACTTGTTCTGGAAAGCCTTGAACATGCCCTGGCCCGCGGAGCAAAAATTTATTGCGAAGTTGCAGGGGGAGGAGCCACCGCAGATGCTCATCATATTACCGCGCCTCATCCGGAAGGATTAGGTGCACGGAATGTAATGCAGACCGCATTACGCGATGCCGGCATGAAGCCTGAGCATATTGACTATATCAATGTACACGGCACTTCAACTCCGCTCGGTGATATTGCAGAAACAAAAGCTATCCTCGAAGTTTTCGGCGAGCATGCCTATAATCTCAACATCAGCTCTACGAAAAGTATGACTGGTCATTGCCTTGGTGCAGCCGGAGCATTGGAAGCTCTTGCCTGTATCCTGGCAGTTACTAAAGATATTGTGCCTCCAACTATCAATCATTTTACTGATGACCCTGAGTTGGATCCTGCACTGAATTTTACCTTTAATAAGGCACAAACCCGGACGGTGAACGCTGCTCTCAGCAATACTTTCGGTTTTGGAGGCCACAATGCCTCAGTTATCCTCAGAAAATATAAGGACTAACCTCGCGCAAAAGCTTTGGAATAATATTCGCTAATTTCGGATATAAACTTAGTCGTATCAATACCTTAGATTTCTTCAGGCAGTTTTTTGATGAGCCCGGCAAGAAAGCTTTTAAAAAGCAGCTTACCAATGTGCTTGGATTCACCCCGGGAGACCTGTCTTTGTACCGTACTGCTCTAAGTCATCGTTCGGTTCGGGAAGGTGCAGATGAGAATAATGAACGACTTGAGTTTTTAGGGGATGCAGTACTGTCATCTATTATTGCACACCACCTGTTCCGCAAATACCCATATAAAGGTGAAGGCTTCCTCACGGAAATGAGAAGTAAGATGGTGAACCGTCAAAAACTGAACGAGATCGCCATAAAGATGGGATTGAAGAAGATCACTTTTTACAATAAGTTCGACAATGCCCTGAAGATATCACAGATATTCGGTAATACACTTGAGGCGCTGATCGGCGCGGTATTCCTTGATAAGGGTTATAAGAAAACGCAAAAGTGGGTTGAGAAATTCATCATACTGCCTCATATGTTCACTGAAGACCTTGAAGGCATTGAGATCAATATAAAGAACAAACTCTATGGCTGGGCCAATAAGAATGGAAAGTCACTGGAGTTTACCACCCTTGAAGAGAAGTTTGAAAATGGAAGAAGACTGTTCACAATAGGTGCTACTGTGGATGGCGAACTTGTATCAAAGGCAAAAGGTTTCAATAAGAAAGACGCCAGCCAGATCGCTGCGCAACTTGCAGTAGAAAAACTGGGCTTGTAAAATCATGCAAATGAAATTCGGGATACTGGGTAGCGGCAGCTGGGGAACAGCGCTCGCCAAAATTCTTACAGATAACGGCAACACAATTAACTGGTGGTTCAGAAATGACGAAACCATAGCGTTATTCAACAAACGCAGGCACAATCCTCAATACCTGCAGTCGGCTCATTTCGATGTTTCAAAACTGAAACTGAATTCCTCTATTGAAGATGTTATCAGCGATTCACAGGTAATAATCATAGCAGTACCCTCTGCCTACCTGGGTGATGTTTTAAAAAATATCAGGCATGATGCCTTTGGAGGAAAGAAAATATTATCGGCTGTAAAAGGGATATTACCTGAAGCGAATGTTCTTTTAAACGATCATCTTAAGTCGGAGTTTAATGTAGCCATTGAAAATTATTTTGCGGTGCTGGGTCCCTGCCATGCTGAAGAAGTAGCGCAGGAAAAACTTTCTTACCTCACTTTTTCCGGTGTGGATGAAATAATGTGCAGGAATATTTCAATGTCTTTCTCAACTTCATACCTTAAAACGATCATCAACAAGGATATATACGGCGTTCAGTATGCCGCTGTATTAAAGAATATTTACGCGGTAGGATCCGGGATGGCACACGGACTTGATTATGGCGATAATTTCCTGAGCGTACTTATAGCCAACAGTGCAGATGAGATGGCAGGATTCCTTAGAAAGGCCGGGATCATCAATGCTGAAGTGGGATATATCGATCATTCCGGCACATTCGGGAACATGCATACGAATTATGCAGCCTCGGTTTATCTCGGGGATCTTTTAGTGACCTGTTATTCTTTGTTTAGCCGAAACCGCACGTTCGGAAATATGATCGGCAAGGGCTATTCAGTAAAGGCTGCCCAAATTGAGATGAGCATGGTAGCAGAAGGATATAATGCCAGCAGGTGCATGCATATCCTGAACAGATCCATTGGCGCCGACATGCCAATCGCTAATGCAGTTTACAGGATCCTTTGGGAGAATGTACCCGCGTACCAGGCATTTTCAGAAATTGAGCCACTCCTCGTTTAAAAGAAGAGATCAGAGGCTATTCCATCAGCAAACATTTTTCCTTCGTCTGTTACCAGGTATTTATCTCCCTCGCGAATCAGCTTTCCGCCTGCAATGAATTTTTCTGCCTCCTTCCTGAATTTTTCAGAAGAACCGGGGAGTATCTTATCGAGGTTTCCAGCATCCAGGCCAGTCGAGGTTCTGAGAGAGATCATGATCATTTCATTAATTCGTTGTATGTTGGTCAGAATCTCAGATTCAAAATTCGGATGGCCATTCTCAATTCCTGTTGCGTACAAGGCATTATTTGAGATATTCCATTTTCTCTCCAACGATCCATCATAACTGTGAGCGCCGGGGCCGATCCCATAATATGGTTTTCCTTCCCAATAACTGCTGTTATGCCTGCTCTGCATGCCCGGGATACAGAAATTGCTGATCTCATAATGAACATATCCCTTAGACTTCAGCGTTGAAGCCAACAGCCGGAAAGCTTCAGACTGATGTGCCTGGTCTACATCGGCACTTTTTCCTTTCCTGATAAATGAATGAAGAGCCGTACCCGGCTCTACCGTTAACGCATACGCGGAAATGTGAGGTACGTCGAATTGTAATAATGTATCTATATTCCGCAGTAATGATTCGTTGGATTGAAACGGAGAGCCATAGATCAGGTCGCATGAAAAATTTTTAAACCCGGCATTTCTTACGATCTCAAGGCCTGTAATTGCCTGTGAAGAGGAATGGACCCTGTTCATCCATTTCAGTTCTGTATCATCAAAAGATTGAATCCCGATACTTAACCTGTTTATACCTGCTTCGATCCAGTTCATTGCCGAATCAACAGATATATCATCGGGGTTGGTTTCTAAGGTTATTTCAACATCTTCGATCACATCAAAACGATCATAGATCACTTTCAGCATCTCCTGGATAAAATGAAACGGAACAACACTAGGGGTTCCTCCTCCAAAATAAATTGTCCCGATCTTTTCTTCTCTTACCGGGGTTGTCTTCAATTCTTCCATCATCGCTGAAAGTATCCGTTCATGAGAAGACAGGTTCACGGAAAAATGAAAATTGCAATAGGTACATGCCTGGCGGCAAAAGGGGATATGGATATAAATGCCAGCCAAATTGTAGATTTACAGTTTAACGAATTCCTGCTGATGCCGGCCCCCCGAACGTTCTGGATCTTTTTATTGCTTTTAATTTCCGGGAATTGCCTGGCTCAAAAGCCTGACACTACCGGCATTCAACTAAGGTTCGAATTCGGCGGCAAAGATACCTCGTTTAATACCGCTTCCCTAAAACTCAGAACATCATTTAACAACACCACGCAACTTAATGAGTATCTTTTAACTGTTCCGGGATTACTGAGGTCCAGGGGTTTTCCTCTTGCTTCGGTAGATTCGGTTGTTCAGCAGGGAAATATTGCGACTGTTTTTTTATACCTCGGCAGGCAATACGGAGATCTGGAACTTGATACCAGGCTGGCAGACCAGGATGCAGTACGGTATGCTTTGGTAAACAGGAAACTATCACCATTCATTAAACTTTCCTTCGGCAGTTTTGGATCCTTCACAGAAAGAATGCTTCAATATTTCGAAAACAATGGGAAGCCATTTGCATCAGTTTACCTTGACAGTATCCATATTCAAAACAATGTTGTTATCGCCCGCCTTAGAAATGATGCCTCGTTGAATTATATTGTTGACAGTTTGCGGGTCATTGGAAATGCAAGGATCAATAAGCGTTTTTTGCATCGATACCTTTCTATTGAACCATCGGCAGCGTATGACCGTTCAAAATTATCTGCGGTTGATGATCGCCTGAAGGAGATCACATTTCTAACCCCCGTGCAACCTTCAGACATCACCTACCTCGGAAGTGGATCTGTATTGAATTTATACCTAAACCAGAAACGTGCAAGTAAAGTCAACTTTCTCATCGGCTTCCTCCCTTCAGGAACATCAGGGAAACTTCAACTGACCGGTGATGTAAACCTTGATCTTAAAAACCTTTTTGGTAACGGCGAACGTATCCTGGTAAAATGGCAGCAACTGCAGGTAAAATCACCTCGACTGAACCTGGGCTTTAACCATCCCTATCTGTTTGGTAGCCCTTATGGCATTGATTTCAGTTTCGACCTGTTCAAAAAGGATTCAACCTTCCTTCAGGTAAATGCACAGGCAGGCGTGCAATATGATTTTACTTCTCAAAGAAGCGCAAAGCTGTTTGCCCAGGTACAAAGCACAACATTGCTTGCTGCCGGTATCGATACCAATTATGTGAAGCAGCAAAAAAGGCTCCCGCCTAACATCGATGTATCAGCCATCAGCGCCGGGCTTAATTATGAACAACGTACTACGGATTATCAATTCAATCCACGCCGGGGATCAGAATTGGATATCTCTGCGATTGTTGGACTGAAAAAGATCAGCAGGAGTGATGAAGTTCTTTCGCTTACTGATCCTTCATTCAATTTTGCATCGCTATATGATTCGGTGAAACCTGAAAGTTACCAGCTGCGCCTAAGATTGAATGCATCCCGGTATTTTCCCTTAGGAACCTACAGTGTATTGAAAACAGGAATAGCCGCCGGAGGATTTTTCAGTCCATCGGTTTTTCGGAATGAATTATTCCAGATCGGTGGCTTTAACCTGATGCGGGGTTTCGATGAAGAAAGCATCTATGCTTCGCAGTTTTCTGTAGCCACAATTGAATACCGTTACCTGGTTCAAACCAATTCATATTTCTTCGCTTTCGTTGATGCCTGTTGGGTAAAGAACAGGCACCAGGATATTGACACTGATAACTTTCTGATGGGGACCGGGGCAGGTCTGTTCTTCGAAACAAAGGTGGGACTTTTGAATATCAGCTATGCGATCGGTAAGCGCGATGACGTAAGATTCAACCTGAGGGAAGCTTCGAAACTCCATTTGGGATACCTGACTTATTTTTGAGTATGCGTTCCCTGATCCTGACCTTCTTTTTAATGATGACTGGTCTTTTTAGTCATGCCCAGTCCGACTCAACCACTACCAGGGATTCACTCATTATTTCGAAACCGGTTTCATCATCTTCAGCTTTAGAGAAGATCCTTGAAGATAACCGGTTCCTGAATGCTGATAAAGTATCCGAGCCATTGGCAGTGTCGGAACATAAGCCTCGAAACCTTGAATTTCTTTTTTACAGCCTGGGCATTCTGCTGTTGATGTTTGGAATGCTGAAGACTTTTTATTCTCGGTACCTGGCGAACCTGATGCGGGTGTTTTTCAATACCTCGTTAAGGCAATCGCAGCTTACTGATCAACTTTTGCAGGCAAAACTTCCTTCATTATTTTTCAACCTTTTCTTCATTTTAATGGGAGGATTCTTTCTTTTTTTTCTTTTCATTTATTCCGGCTATGGCGAAGAAGGAGATTACAGTCTCCTGATGTGGTGTGTATTGGCATTGGCGCTCATGTATTCGGTAAAATACCTCACTTTAAAATTCAGCGGCTGGATCAGTGGGTTCTCACAGGAAACGGACATGTATATATTTATCATTTTCCTGGTGAATAAGATAATGGGGATAATATTGATACCGGTGGTTATACTCCTGGCTTTCATCGAAGATGATTTCACCTATCCTGTACTTGTTGGGGCGGTCATAATAGTCTGCCTGTTATTCCTGTTCAGGTTCTTCAGGAGTTATTCATTGCTGGGCCACAGGATAAAGGTAAGCAGGGTGCATTTCCTGTTGTATATCATCGGGATCGAGATAATGCCGGTGCTGGTGATATTGAAAGCTACAGGGCAGTTGCTGGAAAAGTCGTAAATTTGCAGCCTACCGGCTAAACGTGTATGGCGAAAACTGAAGAAAAGGGGCTTTCAAAAGCCAAAAAGACCATTAAGAAGATCCTGATTACCCAACCACGGCCTGAAGGTGCAAGGTCTCCTTATTTTGACCTGGCAGCCAGGTTCAATGTAACACTTGATTTTCATCCGTTCATAGTAGTTGAAGGTATTCCTGCTAGGGACTTCAGGAAGCAAAAGATCGATATAGCAGCATATACCGCGGTGATATTCACCAGCAGGAATGCGATTGATCATTTTTTCCGCACCTGCGAAGAACTGAAGGTTTCAGTTTCCCAGGATACAAAGTATTTCTGCATAACCGAAGCAGTAGCACTATACCTCCAGAAATTCATCCTGTACCGCAAGAGAAAGGTGTTTTACGGAGCAGATGGCAGTAACAAAAGCCTCTTTGATGTCATCAACAAGCATAAGGATAATGAACGCTTTCTCTATCCGTGTTCAGAAAGCTTCGACTCCGAGATCACTAACTGGCTTCGTGAACACAATTGCGAATATGCCACCCCGGTACTTTATAAGATCATCAGCAATGATATAAGGGAAGTAATTAACCGCAATTACGACATCATCTGTTTCTTCACTCCTGGCGGCGTAAAGAGCCTGCTTGAGAATTTCCCTGGTTATCAGCAGAACGGTGCAACCCTGGCGGCGTTTGGTGCTAATACTATAAAAGCCGTAGAAGATGCAGGTTTGAGCCTCGAAATAAAAGCACCTCTTCCACAAGCTCCCAGTATGGTTTCAGCGCTGGAGAAATTCCTGATCGGTTTAAAGAAAAAATAACTTCCGGCCCCTCGTTTGTGCTGTAAGCTTCTTACAGTAACTTCCGCGATGCCCCAACTCAACAGGCTCTCGAAAGAGAGCAGTCCTTACCTGCTGCAACATGCAGCCAACCCGGTGGATTGGTATCCCTGGGGAGAAGAAGCGCTGGAGCGTGCCCGGCGTGAAAACCTTCCTATTCTGGCCAGTATCGGATATTCCGCCTGCCATTGGTGCCATGTAATGGAGCATGAAAGTTTCGAGGATCCTGCGGTGGCTGATTTCATGAATGAGCATTTCGTGAACATCAAAATAGACCGCGAAGAGCGTCCCGACCTCGATCATATTTTTATGGATGCAGTACAGGCCCTTACTGGCAGTGGCGGCTGGCCGCTGAATGTTTTTCTTACGCCTGATGGGAGACCTTTCTATGGGGGCACTTATTTTCCACCGCAAAAAGCATTCAACCGGGCAAGCTGGATGGATGTGCTCACCTTCATCAACGATGCCTGGAACAACCAGCGGAATGAAGTGCTTGAACAGGCGCAAACGCTGACGGACCATATTGCTGACAATTCCAGCCAGTTAATGAAAGGACCTGGCGTAATACAGGAGATCTCCTTACAGGAAGCCTATGAAGCCCTCATGAAGCAAGCCGACACTGAATGGGGTGGTTTTGGTAAGGCTCCTAAATTCCCTCAAACAATGAGTCTCCGGTTCCTGCTGATGTATCATCATTTTTTTCAGCAAAAAGAAGCTCTGGAGCAGGTGGAACGCTCGGTAAGAATGATGTGCAGGGGAGGATTGTTTGATCATTTGGGAGGAGGATTTGCACGGTACAGCACCGATGAAAAATGGCTTGCGCCGCACTTCGAAAAAATGCTTTATGATAATGCACTTCTGCTGATCCTGCTATGTGAGTTATTCCAGGTAACAGGAGATGATTTCTACCGCAATTTCGCGGAGTACACCCTTGATTTCCTTGAACGTGAAATGAAAAGCAGCGAAGGAGGCTATTATGCGGCACTGGATGCAGATTCAGAAGGGGTGGAGGGGAAATATTATGTATGGAGCCATGAAGAGTTTACGAAGATCCTGGGAAAAGATTCCGAACTCGCTGCCAGGTGGTTTGGAGTGAGCCCGGAGGGGAATTGGGAGCATACCAATATCCTTCACCTGCCATTTAGCGAAGAAGAGTTTCGTGAAAAATATGGTGATGTTCCTTCCATACACCTAAGGGAGAAATGGAAAAAAAAGCTTCTGGAAACGAGGGAGAGAAGGATACGTCCTGGTACAGACGACAAGATAATTTTGGGATGGAATGCCTTATTGGTCACTGCCTTTTGCAAGGCCTATGGTGCTTTTGGGGATGAAATTTACCGGCAAAGGGCAGTTTCACTATATGCCTTTCTTGAGACAAGGATGAAAAAAAAGAACTGGCACCATACCTATAAACAGGAGGCCAGGATACCTGCATTCCTGGACGACCTGTCCTATCTTGTCCAGGCGATGATAATGCTGCAGGAGATCACCTCTTCGCAGGAGTATTTGCGGAAAGCTTTTGACCTCGTCGTGGAAATTGAGCAGCAATTTGGCGATGAGGAGGGAATTTTCTTTTACTACTCCCGCAGCGGTCAGCCCGACCTGGTGGTCAGGAAAAAGGAGGTATTTGATGCGGCGACCCCTTCGGGCAACAGTACCATGGCCTATAACCTGAAATACCTGGGTATTGTTTTTGAACGCAAGGACTGGCAGGCGAGAAGCGGGGAGATGGTAAAGGGGATGTGGGGAGTAATCAGCCGGTTCCCGGGATCTTTCGGAAACTGGACTTCCATTGGTTTGGAAATGGAAGTCGGGACCGAGGAAATTGTCATTACCGGGAGTCATTTTGAGGAAGAAAACAAGAGATTGCTTTCCCGCTTTATCCCAAACAAAGTGTTCCAGTCCGATACTAAAGAGGAAGACTTTCCGTTATTAAAAGGGAAGACATTTGAGGAGCCCCACTGGGTGTACAGATGCAAAAATTATAGTTGTTCTTCACCGGTGAAAACCGTGGCTGAACTTGATTTATAGCCATTTTAAAGGAATTCTTAACAAATCGGTTTACAATAAATAAATACCTTAGGCGTTTACCGGTTTATGGGTTCCATTTTTGAAGAAAACAATAATTTTTACGAATAATTTCGAAAATGAAATCGAATCAAAATAATCATTACATTTGCCCATTACCCTCAAAGTTTAATAAAATGAATAATCGGTTGTTTTGCCTGATAGCCGTTGCAGCCATGTTTTCAGCATCTGGTTGTAAAATGCTCAGCGGTAAGAAAAAGTCAGGTGCCCTTCCCAACGATGGCCAGCTACATGGCGTAGCACCCGGGGCTAAGTGGAACCTGACCAAACCACCAGGAATGGTTTATGTGCCTGCCGGTACATTCCATATGGGTCCAAGCGATGAGGATGTGAATTATGCATTCACTGCCCGCAACAAAGCAGTTTCCATCAGTGGATTCTGGATGGACGCCACAGAGATCACCAATAATCAATACAGGCAGTTCACCAACTGGGTAAGAGATTCCATCGCTTCAAAGCTCATGGGATACGTTAAGCAAAATGCTGACGGTGTTGAACAGGTTGACTGGACTAAAGCCAAAACCATTAAATGGGGAGATAAGGCAACAATCGAAAAGATCGATGCTATTATCGTAACTCCGGATAACAGGATCTTTGGCAAAAAAGAACTGGATGCAAAAAAGATCGTGTACCAGTCAGAAACCTTCGATTACAAAGCCGCCGCTCAGAACCGCGACGTAACGATTCCCCGTTCAGCTTTCATCGTTAAACAGCAGATTCCTGTTTACCCTGATTCACTTTGCTGGGTTAGAGACTTCGCCTATTCTTACAATGAGCCAATGGCCAAAAGATATTTCACTCACCCTGCTTTCGGAAATTATCCTGTTGTAGGCGTGAACTGGAAGCAGGCTACTGCGTTCTGCGAATGGAGAACACATTACCTGAACAGCTATCTTGAAAGCAAGAAGCGCACGCCTGAAACTGACTTCCGTCTTCCTACAGAGGCTCAGTGGGAGTACGCAGCAAGGGGTGGCCGTTCACAGGCACCATATCCATGGGGCGGACCATACCTGAGAAACAAAAAAGGCTGTCTGCTGGCTAACTTTAAGCCAGGCAGGGGTAACTATCCTGAAGATGGCGGATTTTATACTGTACGTGCTGATGCATACTGGCCAAACGATTTCGGCCTGTATAACATGGCTGGTAACGTAGCTGAGTGGACCTCTTCACTTTACTATGAAGGTGGTTACAACTTCCAGCATGATATGAACCCGGATATTCGCTGGAACGCGAAAGATTCAGATCCTCCAAGGATGAAGCGCAAAGTGCTTCGTGGCGGAAGCTGGAAAGATGTAGGTCACTTCCTGCAAACCAGCACACGTAGCTATGAATACCAGGATACTTCTAAATCGTACATTGGATTCCGTAGCGTAATTGATTTACCTGCTTCAACTTCAAGAAAACGCAGATAATTATAGAGAACAATTCTAAAGCGTTTCAATAATCTTATTTTTTCGAATAACCCGTTTATCGCGAACGGGTTATTCTTGAAATTAACGGTCAAGTCATCATTTTCTTAAATCAAATAATCCACTTAAACTTAAAAAACACAAAACTATGGCTGCTGGTCAATCTCGTCCAATTGATAGGATTCTAAATGTATTCGTGTCTGCTGCGGCGGTACCCGTTCTACTTGGTGCACTTTTCAAGATCACTCACGCTCCGGGTGCGGATATCTGGCTGAAAGTAGGTCTTTATACAGAGGCTGCTGTGTTCCTTGCTTATGCTATACTTTATTGGCTGGCACCTCCTCCTGAACCAGGTGTTGCTCCAGTAGCTGCTGCAGAAGCTTCCCCACTGAAAAGCATGGATAAGATGTTGCTTGAAGCAGACATCACTCCAACAAATCTTAAAAGACTGGGAGAAGGTTTCCAGAAACTGGGAACTACTGTTAATAATATGAATGATGTGAGCGACGTGGTTAAATCAACCAGCGATTTCTCTGCAAAAACAAAAGAAGCTACAAACGCTATCACTACCATGTCTAGCGCGTTTTCCAGCAGTGCTGCAACAATGGCTTCTTTCAATAATGCTTCTGAAAGCGCTAAAGGTTTCCACGAGCAGGTACAGGTGCTTACTAAAAACCTGGGTTCATTGAATACCATCTATGAACTTGAGTTGAAAGAAAGCAACAACCACCTGAAGGCTTTGAATGGTTTCTATGGTAAAATGGCTGAAGCTAGCCAGGCTATGATGAGCAGCGTTGAAGATGCGAACAGGGCGAAAGAGCAGATCGGTGCGCTTGCAAATAACCTGGGCAAACTGAACGCAGTTTACGGAAATATGCTTACTGCAATGCAGGGAAGATAATTTCGTGAACCAGAACTAACAACATTCCATAAAACTATTAATATCCCTTAAAAATGGCTTTACCCAAAGAGCCCCGGCAGAAGATGATCAACCTGATGTACCTCGTACTGACGGCTCTGCTGGCGCTTAATGTATCTAGCGAAATATTGAATGCCTTTAAGGTTGTTGACCAGAGTTTACAAACTTCCAGCCGCAACCTGGAAGCCGGTAACAATACTCTGTATGCTTCCCTCCTGGCAAAACTGAATGAACCAGAATCAAAACTGAAAGCTGAAGAATGGCAGCCCCTGGGCGAAAAGGCCAAGAAGCTTTCCTCTGATATGTTCAATTATATCGAGGACCTTAAAAAGGAACTGAAAAAAGAATCAGGTCTTAAGGTAGAAGAGGGCAAGGAAGTTTTCAAGGAAGATAACCTTGAAGCTGCCACCCGCCTTTTTGCTACCAACAAAAAAGGTGAAGAACTGGAGAAAAGGCTTAGGGATTACAGGGCTGCTATGCTGAATATCCACCCTGCAATTAAAGCCCAGTTCGATAAAACTTTGCCTATTGAATTGGAACCTCCAATAGGCCAGGACGGCAAGAAAAATACGTTTACGAACGCATATTTTCACATGACGCCAACAGTTGCAGGCTTAACTTTACTTAGCAAATTCCAGAACAACGTTCGTAATGCGGAAAACCAGGTGGTTACCTTCATTCACGAGCAGATCGGTGCTGTAAAGGTGAAGTTTGATAAAACCGGTGTTCTGGTTGGACAGAGTTCAAACTACGTAATGCCTGGTCAGGAAGTGGTGATCACTGCGGGAATTGGTGCGTACAGCTCCGCTGCCCAGCCCCAGATCTCTATCGGTGGTTCAAGCGTTCCGGTTGTAGATGGTGCCGGTACTTACAAAGTAACTGCATCAGGTGCAGGCTTAAGGAAAGTTCCGGTTACTATCCGTTACAAAGACCAGGATGGTAATGAAAAGGTAGAAACTAAAGAAGTTGAATACACAGTAGGTGTACCGGGTGGTGCGGCTGTGATGCTTGATAAGATGAATGTGTTCTATATCGGTGTCGACAACCCTGTAACCATAGGTTCACCAACAGGCTGGGATAAAACCAACGTTTCAATGAGCGGCGGTACCATTAGCGGAAGCGGTTCAAACCGTACCGTTAGGGTAACCTCGCCAGGTAAGGCTTCCATCACTGTTACAGCCGATGGAAAACCTTCAACTTTCGATTTCAGGATCAAAAGAATTCCTGACCCGATATTTAAAGTTGGTCCCGGAGGTACGAGAATGCCTTCTGTGACGTTTAAGAATCAGCAGTTCTGCCGAGCAGACCTGGAGAACTTTGACTTTGATGTTCGTTATAACGTGGTAAGCGCTACTGTTTATTTCTCAGGAGCAGGCTTCCCTAACGTAGTAACAGCATCAATAAATGGAAACAACCTTTCATCACTGTCACAGTACATGCAAAGGTGCCAGCCAGGTTCATCCATCACATTTGATAATGTGAAGGTATCCGGACCGGATGGAACAAGGTCGATCCAGGGTGTTGGTATAATTCTGCAATAATCTCTATAAAAACAAGGCTATGAAAAAGCAAATCTGGAAATACTTGTTACTGGCGCTCCTCTTTGGAATGGTAGCAGATGTGGCTGTTGCGCAGAAGCGTACTGCCAAGAAGCGTACCACGGCAAGGAAGACTACCAATACTAAAACAAAGGCAAGTATCCAGCCCACTACAGCTACCCCGGTTGATACCGTTGTGGCAGCTGCCGTTCCTCCTCCAAACGATAGTTTGCCTATCCGCCAGGTGAAGAAATCACTTCGCCCTGACGAAGCAGTGGAAACTACTGTTCTGCGCGACCGCACGCCGCTTCCTTATGAGCACCTTCGTGCCGACGATGCGGTTTACCGTCACAAGATCTGGAGAGAGATCGATACCAGGGAAAAGATAAACCTGCCATTCCGTTATGCAGCGGATGAAAACGGGGGTAACCAAAGGTTCATCTCTATCCTTATGCAGTCGATCCAGGATAGCCTTGTTACTGTGTTCAGCAGCGTTGACGACCGCTTTACTACTCCAATGACGAAAGCGGAAGTAGCAAAGGTGATCGGTGGTGACCCTATAGATGTTCCAATCTATGATTCACTTGGTAACCTGGTGGGAACA
This sequence comes from Bacteroidota bacterium, assembly GCA_023417815.1. Classification (GTDB taxonomy): domain Bacteria; phylum Bacteroidota; class Bacteroidia; order Chitinophagales; family Chitinophagaceae; genus Ferruginibacter. The sequence goes on from JAEZEI010000052.1 coordinate 349,983, forward strand.
AAAACAATGACCCCGGAAGTTAACCTCGACTCTTTCTATAAATTCCGTATTAAGGAAGAAGTGATCTTCGATAAGGAAAGCTCACGCCTATTCTGGAGGATCCTTGGAATTGCCCCTGTGAAGAATATCATTACCAGCATGGGTATCAACCTTGGAGAAACAGAATTGTTCTGGGTATATTACCCTGATATGCGCCCGGTTTTTGCCAAGTATGAAGTGTACAATGGTAAGAACTTCGGAGCACGTATGAGCTGGGAAGAGCTTTTCGAAAGCCGTATGTTCTATGGCCGCATCATTAAGAGCACCATCGATAACCCGGCGGATCTTTACATCAAGAATGTAAAAGGATTATCTGAGAACGGAGTTCTGCAACTGCTTGAAGGTGAGAATATTAAAGAAAAGATATTCAACTATGAGCAGGACCTGTGGAGCTACTAATCAGGGTTTAAATATTTTAGAAAGCCTCTTCGGTAACGAAGGGGCTTTTTAGTTGGAAGTTTGAGGTTGGAAGTTTGAGGTTGGAAGTTTGAGGTTGGAGGTTGTTTAGGATTTATTGTTTAGAGTTTATTGTTGTGATAATGTAGAGACGCATACTTGCGTCTCAAAAGGTTACGCAGGAAGACAGTTGGAAGTTGGAAGGTGGAGGTTGGAGGTTTGAGGTTGAGTTTTTTGGTGTTCTCACTAAAAAACTTATCTCACCAAACTTATCTCACCAAAAACCTATGATGGGCTGTCCCCCTTTTAATTTTCAAAATAAAAAATGGGGACAACGACAGAAAAGATTTCAGCCATTAGGGTGTTATTCCGTAAATAGTAGATCCTCAGGTACTTATAATTTTAAACCAATAATTGACAAAAAAATTGGGGAAGTGTGGAACTGTCAATTCCACATTTATTAAAAATTGTTGGCGTACCTGAAATTGTCAACATACCACCAAAATACCCTATTTCAGGTATTGTTGAGGTTACGGCTAACCCTACCTTTGCCCTGGTTTTTCATAGGATATTGGATTTTAAAGCGGGGCTGGATTTCTATCCTGGCCCCTTTTCTTTTTCCTCCCTGTGTAGGGCATCGTAAACGATCCTTGCCCTTGCCTTTCCAATGGTGGTTTCTAACGCCTGAAGGGAGAGGGTCCTTACATTCTTCAGGCTTCTGAATTCCTTAAGTAATTGATCTGCAGTATGTTTGCCAATTCCCGGGATCTGTTCCAGTTCATTTTTCAAAGCGCCCTTACTGCGTTTATTGCGGTGGAAGGTTATACCAAATCGATGTACTTCATCGCGGATCCTTCTTATTAGCTTTAAAGATTCGCTGTTCCAGGCCAGCCTTACCGGGATAGTGTCACCAGGGTAGAATATTTCCTCCTGGCTTTTGGCAAGCCCGATCACGGTCATTTTTCCCTTTAATCCCAATTGGTTTATACTTTCCATGGCGGAACTTAACTGGCCTTTACCGCCATCTATTATTACCAGTTGGGGAAGTGACGCTCCTTCATCTATAAGGCGCTTATACCGGCGAAAAACCACTTCCTTCATAGAAGCAAAATCATTTATGCCGGTCACGGTTTTAATATTAAAATGGCGATAGTCCTTTTTACTGGGGAGGCCATCCTTGAAGCAAACCATTGCTGAAACCGGGTAGCTTCCCTGGAAGTTCGAGTTATCAAAGCATTCGATGTGAACAGGTACGTCACGGAGTTGCAGGTCCTCTTTCATCTGGGCCAGGATTTCATCGACCTCAGCTGCAGACCGCTCCTCCAGCTTAAGAATCTTCCTTGCCTGCAGTTCCTGCTGAAAGTGATTCACGTTTGTTGCAGAAAGATCAAGCAGCTTTTTTTTATCACCTCCCTTCGGAACTGTTAGCATGCAGTTTTCTTCAGCGTATTCAATATGGAAGGGAACTACTATCTCTTTTGCTTCGCTGTTGAAGGTTTGCCTTATACGGGCTATCGCAAATGCAAGTACTTCTTCTTTGGATTCTTCGAGCTTCTTTTCCAGAGTAAGGGTCTTTGTTTGAACTACACTGCCATTATTTACGGAAAGATAGTTCACATAGGCAATGTCGCCTTCTTCCAATATGTTGAACACATCAAGGCTGCCCGTATTGATGTTTACCACAGCCGATCGCGCCTGGTATTGCTGCAGATGCCTGATCTTATCCTGGAGTATGGCAGCTTTCTCAAATTCAAGCGCCTCTGAATGTTTCTGGATCTCTTTCCTGAAATAATTAATCACGGGTGAGAGATTCCCCCTGATAAGTTGTTTAAGCTGCTCCAGTCCCTCCCTGTAATCATGCTCAGACTGGTATCCTTCACAGGGCCCTTTACAATTTCCAAGGTGGTATTCAAGGCAAACCCTGAACTTCTTTTTTTCAATATTTGATTTGGTAAGATTGAGCTTGCAGGTCCTTAATTGTATATTTTGTTTAATGAAATCCAGGAGGTCACGCACCTTGGCCACTGAAGTGAATGGCCCGAAGTACTGAGATCCGTCCTCGATCTTTCTCCTGGTGAGAAATACCCGTGGGAAAGGTTCATTCTTAATGACGATAAAAGGATAGGTCTTATCGTCTTTGAGATTAATGTTGAACAGTGGCTGAAATTCCTTGATCAGCGAATTTTCAAGGAGGAAAGCATCCTGTTCACTGTTCACGATAGTGAACTCGATCCTTCTTATCCGGTTTACCAGTTCACGCGTTTTGTAATTGGTTGCAGATTTCGAAAAGTAACTGCTGACCCTTTTCCGAAGATGCTTAGCCTTCCCTACATAAATAAGTTTATTGGAAGCATCATAATATTTATAGATGCCTGGCTGGGTTGGTATTGTTGACGATATGGCCGAAAACTCCTGTTGGGTCATTTTAGAAATCCCAGATTATTTCCTTTTCTTCTTTTACCATTGATGTGCCGGAAGAGTCTTCCAGGGTAACTATCCTGGCTCTTTTATCGCTTTGCCAGGTTAATTGGGTTGATCCTTTATTTTTTTCTGTGACCATATAGATACGCTGCACCTTTCCGTTTTCAGGATTCACATATACATCCCACCTCCGGAGTGAAATACTGTCCGGCAGTTTTTTCTTCGGCATGTAGCTGAATGTAAATGCATTTATTGTCTGGTCAAGAAAGCGGGTTTCTTCAAAAAGGGGCAATAGGTTGGTTGAGTCGATCGTTGGTTCGAGGAAGGGCTGAAGTTGTTTCTCCGTTTCCTCTAATGACAGCCATGCCGAATCTTTTTTTCCATCCCTGGTTATATACATTAACGGAGTAACCGCTGCCTGTTTCAGGTCAATGATCTGACCTTTCAGGTAGGAAGTTACCGGGAAGAACTTCTTGTTCCCTGGAAGTTGGTCATCCGGCACATCGCTGGGTTCGGTGAGATCGCAGGATGACAGGTATAATAATAGTATGGAAAGCTTCAGGTAACGCATTCCCAAAAATACTGAAATAGAATTCTGGTATGGAAATCCTACAGTTAAGACAATAAAAAAACGAAGGCCATGCCTTCGCTTTTAAAGTTTTTACAGGGAATTAAAAATTTGTAGTAACACCAAGCTTCAACCCGATGTTATATAGCTTTTCAGTGTAATTATACTGGTTGCTGTAGGTTGAAAGGAACTGGTAACGCACCTGCGGACCTGCATTCAGCGTAACCCCGTTTCGGGTTTTGAAACTGATAAAGGTCTCAACCGATCCATTTATATTGAAGCGCCGCAGCAGGTTATTGTCATTAACATAGTGATTCATATCTGAAGAGAGAAGGTATGCATTACCATTGGTGATAAGGGTTGGCTGAATGGACGCGCCGGCGTACCACTGAATGTTCTTTTTGCCGGCTATACGATAATCAGCACCAACAGGCACTGATAATTGAAGCGTATAATTATCGAGCACAGTGGAATACAGCCCCGGTGTATTTGCCAAAACAGTTGCATAAGGCTGGTAGGTTGGCTGGTCCGATCCCAGACTGTTCAATGTTAGCGTTGCAGTGCTTGGGTGATTAAGTTCATAAGCCCTTATCCTGTAGTTTGTAAAGTTGAATTGCAAGCCTGCCTTTAACCTCAGATTCCTGGAATACCGTACCAGTGCATTTGCACCCACTTCAAAGTTCATTGCAAGGTCGTGATTCACATTTTCATGCACCGGGGCTTCAGGATTGGCAACCAGTGAAGCAGCCGCTACAGGTACAGCATCTTTTCTTTTAAGTGAACGGAAACCAAAGGAGGGAGTGCCGTATAGCTGGTAAGATACATTCTTCCATTTGCTGCTCCTGGATTTTTTATTGTAGAAGATATCTTCCTGCATCCATTTATTGGGATCTTCATCATCTTCCTGTAGATCTTTGACCGAAGTAAGATCCTTTATTTTCAATGCTGTTTTTGTTTCGTTGAATTCATCAGCTCCTGGCTCCAAAGAAATGCCTTGTTGTTTTTCTTCAAAGAAGCTGGTGACTGAAGGAGATACCATGATCGATGAAGAGGCTCCTTCTGAATATGCGTTTATAACCTGGCTTGCCAATGTAAGGGCTGGCTGGCTTGCTGTACTCTGGATCCTTTCACCTGGTGTTTCACCAATAGATATTGCAGGAACCGGGGATGCTGTATAAAATGGTACATCATTCACCCCACCCGAAACAGAAGTTGCGGTAACTAAATCTGGGGTGGCAGGTAAATTGCCTTCTGCAATTTTTTTGGCAAAAGGTTTCTGCACATGGTAACCTGAGATATAAAGCAATGAAACGATAAAGAGCAGTAATACGGAAGCTGATGGCCATTTCCGTGAGGGATGGATATCATTATAAATGCTATGCCATACCTTCCGGTTGGGGTACATCCTGAATTCATCTGTTGTTTCGCGCAACAGTTGTTCAAAGCTGTCTGTGTAAAATTTTTGTTCCATCGTGCACAAGTTCTTGTTTCGTGTGGTAAGCTATTTTGATCCTGCATTGCCGTACAACCTTGGCTTTTGCATGATGTTCTTTTTTATGAGAATATCTTCCAACATTGCCCTCGCCCGTGTGTATTGGCTACGGCTGGTGCTTTCTTCTATATCAAGCATCTGGGCAATTTCCCGGTGACTAAATCCTTCAATAGCATAAAGGTTCAGTACAGTGCGATATCCTAATGGCAACAGCCTGATGCTTTCCACAACCTGTTTCGCCTGCATGATCGAAGGGATCATGTCTTCCTTTACATGTACCGAGGTGGCGTGAATGATATCCACGCTCTCAGAAAATTTCTTATTCTTTTTAAGGCTGTTTATGCAGGTATGAACAATTATCCGCCTGATCCATCCTTCGAGAGATCCATCACCTCTGAATTGATGAAGCTGGGTAAATACTTTAATGAAACCTTCCTGCAGCATGTCTTCCGCATCTTCCCTGTTCCGTCCAAAACGGTAACATACGCCAAGCATTCTTGGGCTGAAACGGTTATATAATGCTTCCTGCGCAGCAGCATTGTGCTTAATGCTGCCTGCAAGCATTTGCTCTTCGGTCATAAAGCATAGGGTTTATTCCCTTAAATTTAGACAAAAGGTTGTGAAAAACCGCTGCTTGGAGAGGCGCCGGGAAATTTTAACACTATTGTTTCCGCACCAGGCTGTCAGCAGGATATATACTGGCCATCAGGGATCTCTGGTTCCTGGCCCAGTTGACCAGGATATTCTTTTCCGCAGCGGACAGCAAGGCATTGCGGTGGATCAGCGTATAGGATTCGAGAGGCATCTTGCCATCTTCCACCTCCTCAATTATTTCTTCCAGCTTTCGGTACTGCCGCCTTGGAGAATAAGTTCCGAACTCGGAGAAATTAAGTTCTTTTTTTCCTTCATCAATATGGTCACCCATCCACCACGATATGGGTTGTATGTTGGTGTACCATGGATATTTGGTGTTATTGCTATGGCAGTCGTAGCAGCTCACTGCAAGAATATCCTGAACTTCCACGCTTGTTTTGTGTGAAACGGAGATGTCATTTTCAGAAGTATGATTTGATATGTTCTTTTTAGGGCGGGGAACAAACTGGACGGCAATGAAAAGGATAAAAACAGTCCAGAAAAGAGCTTTAAAAAAACGTTTCATTTATATCAGGGAGTTTCCGGTCATTTCCGCCGGTACGGGAATATTAAGCAAGTTTAAAATGGTGGGTGCAATGTCGCCCAATTTACCTGTCCTGACCGTTCCATTGAAATCAGGGTGGATGATGAACAATGGAACCGGGTTCAGGGTATGAGCAGTATTAGGGGAACCATCAGCGTTTATCTCGTAGTCTGCATTTCCATGATCTGCAGTCAGGACAACACTATAGCCCTTTGAAAGTGCCGCGTTGATCACTCTTTCCACGCACCGGTCTACTGTTTCAACCGCCTTCACAACGGCATTCCAAACCCCTGTATGGCCTACCATATCCGCATTTGCAAAGTTCAGGCAGATAAAGTCCGGTTCTTCATTCTCAATTTCAGCAACAACAGCATCAGTAAGAGGAATTGCGCTCATCTCCGGTTGAAGGTCGTAAGTGGCTACCTTGGGAGAGGGGATCATAATACGTTTTTCTCCTGGAAAGGGCTCCTCGCGTCCCCCGCTGAAAAAGAAACTTACATGCGGATATTTCTCAGTTTCCGCAATGCGCAACTGGGTTTTGCCATGCCTGCTTAATACCTCTCCAAGTGTATTTTCAAGGTTATCCTTTGTGAACAATGGTTTTACATTCTTATAGGTCTCATCATATTCGGTCATGGTATAATAACCAATATTCAGAGCATTCATACCAAGATCAGGCATGTTTACCTGGGTTAGCACTTCGGTGATCTCCCTGCACCTGTCGGTGCGAAAATTAAAGCAGATCACTGTATCTCCCTCCCTGATACAAGGTTCAGGGATAAGGCTATTCACCATAGGTTCCAGGAATTCATCAGTAACACCCTGGTCATAACTTTCCTGTATGGCGGTTAAAAGATCATTATGGCGGTTCCCCGTTCCGTGAACCATAGCATCATATGCTTTCCTGATACGCTCCCAGCGTTTATCCCTGTCCATTGCATAATATCTACCTGTTACCGTCGCAAGCGCCCCGGTGGTTTTCAGCATGTGTTGCTGCAGCCTTGTAAGGTAACCATAACCGCTTTTCGGATCTGTGTCGCGCCCGTCGGTAAATGCATGAACCAATACATCTGTAATTCCCTTTTTACTGCCTATGGTTAATAGTGCCTCCAGGTGCGAAATATGAGAATGCACACCTCCATCACTTACTAATCCTACCAGGTGCAGCCTTTTCTTATGGTGTAGAGCGTTTTCAAGTGCTTCATTCAGAACAGGATTTGACTCCATTTCACCCGTTCTTATCGCCACGTTTATTCTTTCCAGCTCCTGGTAAACAATCCTACCTGCGCCAATATTAAGATGACCAACCTCGCTGTTACCCATCTGACCTTCCGGAAGACCCACTTCAGGACCACATGTAATTAATGTAGAATTAGGATATTTTTTATAAAGTCCATCGATAAATGGCGTATCAGCTTTCAGAATCGCATCACTTTCAGGGACATTTCCCAATCCCCATCCATCCATGATCACCAGGGCAACTTTTTTATTCATATTGCAAATTACTCATTTGCAGCGTACAGGGTTTTGTTGTTGTCCGCATATTGTAATAAATTGCCAAAACAACAACTCCAATGCCCGTTGGCATACTTTTAGACCAATGGGGTGCAAAAGCATCTTATGAAAAGAATCTTTACACTGCTTGCCTTGTCGGCTTTTTTGGTTTCCTTCACTCTCCCCGGCCTCGATGATGTGGTTAAGGCGTTAAAGGTTGGAAATGCTTCCCAGGTGGCACGTTATTTCGACCAGATGGTGGAAATAACCCTGCCCGATAAACGGAACAGTTACAGCAAAAGCCAGGCAGAAATGATCCTGAAGGATTTCTTCAGCAATAACCCGATCAAATCTTTTGATATAATCCATAAAGGTGAGAATGCCGGGGCAGAATATTGTATTGGAACCCTTGTTACGCGTAATGCAACTTACAGAACCACTGTATTCATGAAGCACAAAGGTTCAAAGCAAACTTTGCAGGAAATAAGATTTGAGAACAGGTAAAAACTTTCATGGCTATACTTTGATCAACCCTCCTTTTGGAGGGTTTTTCTTTCCTTAGCTTTGCTGAATGGACAGGCAAAAATTGCAGAAATTAATCACCGATGCTTTAAATGAAGACATTGGTGATGGCGATCATTCCACATTAAGTTGCATTCCTGCCGATACCAAGGGCAGGGCAGTTCTCAGGGTTAAACAAAACGGAATTATTGCAGGCATTGATGTAGCAGAAGCGATCTTCAGGGAAGCAGAACCCGGGATATCCTTCGAAAGGATAATGAATGATGGCGACGCAATGAAGATCGGCGACGAGGCATTCGAGGTATCAGGTAAGGTGCATACCATTCTAAAATGTGAAAGACTGGTTCTGAACAGCATGCAGCGTATGAGTGGGATTGCTACGCTAACACGGAAGTACACCAGCAGGCTGGAAGGGTATAGATCCAGGTTGCTTGATACCCGAAAGACCACACCAAACTTCAGGTTACTGGAAAAGGAAGCTGTCAGGATCGGGGGTGCAGTTAATCATCGTTTTGGCCTGTATGATATGATCATGCTCAAGGATAATCACATTGATTATTGCGGTGGTATAACCAGGGCGATCGAGATGGCCTGGAACTATGTTCAGGAGAAACAGCCTGGCCTTAAGATAGAAGTGGAGACCCGTTCGCTGGATGATGTGAAGGAAGTAATTAAGGTTGGCAAAGTAGACAGGATAATGCTGGATAATTTTTCGCCGGAAAATGTTAAGGAAGCCGTGACCCTCATTAACGAAAGGTTTGAAACGGAGGCAAGTGGAGGGATCAATCTTGATAATATTGAAGCTTATGCTGCCACCGGTGTGCAGTTCATATCAAGCGGCAGCATCATACACCAGGCGGTAAGCCTTGATCTTAGTTTAAAAGCCATTGTATTATGAAGAAGAAGAATACCGGAGGAATAGTTTATTCAACGGATGCGAGCTTTCAGTTCAATGAACCTGAACCGGAAGAAACTCCTTCGCCTGCATCCCAGGTATTGCGTGTTCGCTTTGAAACAAAACACAGGGGAGGCAAGGCTGTGACGGTTGTTGATGGTTTCAAAGGTGACGGTAATCCTGTTGCGAAACAACTGAAAACGCATTGCGGAACCGGGGGCTCTTTCAAGGATGGCCAGGTACTGGTTCAGGGTAACCACCGGGAGAAGGTGATCCAATGGCTAAGAAAGAACGGGTACACGAATGTTAAATAATAAACATTGTTCACACCACGTTAATAACACAGGCAACCTCTCTTTTAAATTTGAGGTATATTACATTAAACACTTTCCTATGATTTCTATGGTTTCAGGCGGTGTACAGGTAACCGTGGAAACATATTATCAACCTGAATACAGCAATCCTATTAATAACGAATTCATGTTCGCTTACAGGATCACCATTGAGAACCGGAATGAATTCGCAGTTAAGCTGATAAGCCGGCACTGGAAAATATTTGACAGTAACGGGGACTTCCGTGAAGTTCAGGGAGAAGGGGTAGTTGGTGTGCAACCGCTTATTGAACCCGGGGAAGCATACCAGTATATCAGTGGTTGTAACCTGAAAACTGAAATGGGCCGCATGCATGGTGAATACCTGATGGAAAATTTTTTAACCCACCGTGCATTCAATGTCAGTATCCCTGCTTTTGAAATGCATGCACCGCTTAAGATGAATTAAGGCTTATACTTCGCAGCAGCAAATATCTCGGATGGATCTTTGATCATCAGGTCTGCAAGAGACATTTCCTTGTTGTTATTCATATATTTTTTTACGATCTGCCAACCCGCAAAGGAACCTATATTACCAGGGCTGGATTCCCCAAGTTCCAGGGTTCTTGGGCTTTCACCGATGTAATTTTTGACAAGGTTTATATCAGTAGACTGGAGATAGTTATTCCTCGCGAACAGGTCCCAGATCACAGCTTCATGCGCATAACTTTCCTTTAGCTGCTTTTCGGTATATCCTATCAGCATATGTTCCTTTACTCGCGGAAGGAATTTCTGCAAAAGGAATAATCTCTTCCCGCTTTCCACCATTTGTATGACCAATGATTTATCAGAATTGTTGTCGGGATACATATCGTTTACAACATTCTTCATACAGTTAACCACTATATAGCCAGGCTCAAATCTCCGGGTAATATACTCCGGGTACACGGCTGCGACCATATCAGTTTTATACAATGAAAAATTTTCTCCAAGATGATGGTGTAATCCTATTATGAACGCATCACGGTCCAGTATGTCCCCATAACCATCCAGCGGTCCTACATAGGTTATGATCTTTTGTGGCGTTTTATAATCCGGGAAATAATGCTTCACATACTTAACTGCTTCCTCTATATCTTTTTCATAAGGAGTAAAATCTTTGAACACATTGATTGCAGAATCATGAACGCTCCTATATGCACTGATGAAGCCGTTAAGGTATAAGGCAGCTTCTTCAGCGCTCCATCCCGGATCCATGTTTAGAATCTCTGAAAAGAAATTCCGGGCGAAGCCCGGGTATTCCTTCTCCATGGCCGGCATTACCTGCAATATCGAATTTGTATCAGCCCTAAAAAGAGATTGCTCAAATCTTTTCACGGCAAGGTCGGCCTTGATCCCGGAAACATCAGGGGCATCATTATTGGAGCAGGAAAGTAAAAAGGCTACGGTGATAAACAACAGGTATCTCATCTTACGTTCTGTTAACTTTACAATGCAAATCATTTTCAAACAGCCTAAAGTTAAAACTCTGTAAGGGCATGAAGGTATTTTTAGCACAACAGAATTATCATATAGGTAATTTCGAATATAACACTGCAAGGATAATTGCTGCAATCGAAGAGGCAAAAAGACAGGGAGGTGATCTCATTGTTTTTAGCGAATTATCAATTTGCGGTTATCCGCCGCGTGATTTCCTTTACTTCCGGGATTTTATCAGTAAGTGTGAGAATGCCGTGAATGAGATTGCCCGGCATGCTATGGGTATCGCGGTGCTTGTGGGCGCGCCCTCCCATAATCCTGATCCAATGGGGAAAGATCTTTTCAATTCTGCCTACTTCCTGGAGAATGGTGGGATATCAAGGATCATTAACAAGACCTGCCTTCCAACTTATGACGTTTTTGATGAAGACAGGTATTTCGAACCAGCTGCTTCCTGGGAGGTGATCGAATTCATGGGAAAGAAGCTGGCGGTTACTGTTTGTGAAGATATCTGGAATTTAGGCAACAACCCACTTTACCGGTATTGCCCTATGGATATGCTGATGCCGCAACAACCTGATGTAATGATCAACCTCTCAGCATCACCTTTCGATTATACGCATGATGCCGACCGCAAGGCTGCAGTTAAGGCCAACGTGCTTAAATATGGCTTGCCTATGTTCTATTGTAATGGTGTAGGAAGCCAGACCGAGATCGTATTCGATGGTCAGTCGCTTGTATTTGACAAGGACGCAAATCTGTGTGGCAGGCTCAAAGCATTTGAAGAAGACCTGCAGGGATTTACTCTGAACGACGATGGGAGTATTGCTGAAGGTATAATAGAACCTTCTGTTGCCATTCCTGAAGAAGAGTTGAATCCTCCTGCATTTGAAGAAAAGCTGAATATTGCCCAGGTTTACGAAGCGCTGGTAATGGGCATAAGGGATTATTTCAACAAGATGGGATTCGGTAAGGCGATACTGGGCAGCAGCGGTGGTATCGACAGTGCTGTAACCCTCGCCCTTGCCTGTGATGCTCTGGGAAAAGAGAACGTTGTTGCCCTGCTGATGCCTTCCATGTATTCTACGGGTCATTCGGTTTCAGATGCTGAGGCGTTGAGCAGGCACCTGGATAATCCTTTTCACATCATACCTATTGAGAATGTATATGCAGAATTCATCAAAACGCTGAATCCTGTTTTTGGAGATCTTCCTTTTTCTGTGGCAGAAGAAAACCTGCAGAGCAGAACGCGTGGCAATCTTTTAATGGCCGTGGCGAATAAATTCGGATACATCCTGCTGAATACTTCTAATAAGAGTGAGCTTGCAACCGGTTATGGAACCCTGTATGGCGACATGGCAGGAGGGCTTGCCGTTCTGGGAGATTGTTACAAGTTGCAGGTATACGAACTGGCAGCATATATAAACCGCGATAAAGAAGTTATTCCAAACAATATCATAACAAAGCCTCCAAGCGCAGAACTCAGGCCGGGCCAAAAGGACAGTGACAGTCTTCCTGATTATAATGTGCTGGACAGGGTACTGTATCAATATATAGAGCAGTCAAAGGGTCCTGATGAGATAAAAGCACTGGGATTCGGGAGCGCTGTAGTAGACAGGATCCTTAAACTTGTAAACACCAACGAATATAAGAGGAACCAGTTCTGTCCTATCATAAGGATCTCCTCAAAGGCCTTTGGGCCGGGCAGGCGGATGCCGATCGTAGGAAAATATCTTGGCTAAAGCATTAACAAGGCCTTACATGGGTGGCAGTATTTTTGTTTCAAAGAGGTCGTATTTTGCACCAATCATAAGAAATTCAATGTTATATGCTACAGACAGCAGAAGATATCAGGCTGCTTAATGAGAAGATAAGCCATTCGTCATCTTTCATCACCAGGATAAATGATGAACTCGGAAAAGTGATCGTTGGGCAGCATTACATGATCGAAAGATTACTTATCGGGCTTTTGAGTAACGGGCATGTATTGCTGGAAGGAGTGCCGGGACTGGCGAAAACGCTTTCGATAAAGTCGCTTGCCCAGGCAATTCATGCTAATTTCAGCAGGATACAGTTTACACCGGACCTTTTGCCTGCGGATGTGATCGGAACTATGATCTACAACCAGGCTAAAAATGAATTTTATGTCCGCAAAGGTCCAATCTTTTCAAACTTCATATTGGCAGATGAGATAAACCGTGCCCCTGCAAAGGTTCAGAGTGCTCTGCTCGAAGCCATGCAGGAAAGGCAGGTTACGATTGGTGATACCAGTTATAAACTTTCAGAACCTTTCCTTGTTCTTGCAACCCAAAACCCGATTGAACAGGAAGGAACTTATCCATTGCCAGAGGCGCAGGTAGACCGGTTTATGCTGAAAGTTGTTGTGGGATACCCCGCTAAGACAGAAGAGCAAATGATCATCAGGCAGAATACCATGGGCATGACCCAGGCGCCAATAAACCCTGTTGCATCCTCGTCTGAAATTCTTTCTGCCAGGGAACTGGTCCGGCAGGTATACATAGATGAAAAAATAGAGAATTATATCATCGACATAGTTTTTGCAACCCGCTTTCCGGAACAATACAATCTTGCAAAACTGAAACCCCTCATCAGCTTCGGTGGATCTCCAAGGGCGAGCATTAACCTTGCGTTGGCTGCAAAAGCCTATGCGTTCCTCAATAAACGTGGCTACGTGGTGCCGGAAGATGTTCGTGCCATAAGCGAAGATATCCTCAGGCATCGTATCGGGCTTAGTTACGAAGCAGAAGCTGAAAATGTAAGCGTAGAAATGATCATCGGGGAAATACTGAAAACTGTGAATGTTCCTTAATAGTGCTGACCACAAACGAAATATTAAAAAAGGTAAGGGAACTGGAGATCAGGAGTAAAAAACTTACCACCCATCTCTTTACAGGCGAGTACCATTCGGCCTTCAAGGGAAAGGGAATGCATTTCAGGGAGGTTCGTGATTATACTGCTGGCGATGATGTACGATTTATTGACTGGAATGTGAGTGCGCGCTTTTCTCATCCCTTCACAAAGGTTTTTGAAGAAGAAAGAGAACTTACGCTCATGTTGCTAATTGATACCAGCGCAAGTAACCTGTTTGGAACAAGGGGCGGAAGAAAGAGGGATATCCTCAATGAAATTGGCGCCGTGCTGTCATTCAGCGCCATTAACAATAATGACAAGGTGGGAGCGATCTTCTTCAGCAACCATGTAGAAAAATACATTCCTCCTAAAAAGGGAAGAGATCATGCCCTGTATATCGTAAGAGAACTTCTCGCATCTGAATCCGCAGAGCCCGGCACGAATATCAATGAAGCCATACGTTACTTTAACAGGAATATAAAGCAACGAAGCATCGCTTTCATACTAAGTGATTTCCTTGATTCGGGATATGATAATGATCTGAAGGTAATCGGGAAGAAACACGATGTGATCGGGATCAAGATCTACGACATCATGGATATGCAGTTACCCGATGCAGGTTTGATGGAGTTTCAGGATGCTGAAACAGGCACGGTGAAATGGGTGGATACAGGAAATGAACTTGTAAGGCATAATTACCAGCAACATTTTCTTAAACATTCCGAGATGGTAAAGATGCACTTTCGTAAGGCAGGGGCTGATCTGCTTCACTTACGGACCGACAACGATTATGTAAAGATCCTTCAACAGTTTTTCCTGAACCGCGCATAAGCATGAAGATCTTCCTTATTATAACGGCTTTTCTTTTTCCTGCAATTTTATCCGCTCAGTCGGTTGAGGTTTCAATTAACCGTAACCGTATCCTGATCGGCGAACAGGTTAATTACGGGCTAAAGGTTGTGCTGCCCTCATCAGGATTTAAAACATTCTTCAGCATTCCTGATTCAGTTGCTCATTTTGAAGTATTGAGAAAGGAAGAGGTGGCTTCAGTGAAAGGACAACCTGCAGTGGAGCAGGTGATCACCTTTACAAGTTTTGACTCCGGCAGCTGGTATTTTCCTTCCATTCCGGTTACCATTACCGACGGCAGCAGGAGGATAAATCTCAGCAGCGATTCTATACTGATTCATGTGGACTACATGCCGATCGATAGCACCGGGAAGCCCAGGGATATTAAAAGCATGATGGAGGTAAAGGTTCATAACTACCTCCTGTATTACATAATTGGTGGAATAATACTTCTCCTGCTGCTGGGATACCTTCTTTACCGCTACCTGAAAAAGAGAAAAAGCAGGCCGAAACCAATCCTTCAAGGCACACAGACGCCGTATGATGAGGCGATACAGGCGCTTTCTGACCTGGAAAAGGAAGACCTGTTGATGAAGGGCGAGGTGAAGCAATTCCATACCAGGTTATCAGATATTTTCAGGCTTTACTACAGCAGGACCAAGCAGGTGGATATGCGCAGCCTTACCTCGGGCGAATTGTTAATTGAAGTTCGGAGAGATATAACTGATGATGATACACGAACTGAACTGGCAGAGATGCTGAGAATGTCGGATGCTGTAAAATTCGCAAAATTTCAGCCTGCCTTGAATGATAGCAAAGCTTCACTGGAAATGACAAGGAAAGCGATAAGGTTCTTTAATAATAATTATAAGTAAGTGCTGTTCGATTATTTTCAAAATATACAGTTTGCATATCCTGAATTATTGGGACTGCTTGTGCTATTGCCCTTGCTTATTTTCTGGTATGTATGGAAACATAACAGGCTGCTTCCTGCAATAAAGGTATCCTCTACCCGGAGGGACGGGCTTGGTTCAGCCAAAGCCTCTTTACGCCACCTGCCATTTATTCTTCGTCTCCTGGCCATAACATTTTTGATCCTCACTATTGCACGGCCTCAAACAAGGAATGATGAACAAAGAACAGAAGGGGAAGGCATAGACATAATTCTTTGCATTGATGTGAGCGGCAGTATGACCGCCAGGGATTTTAAACCCAACAGGCTCGAAGCTGCAAAATCTGTTGCTGCAGATTTCGTTGAAAAAAGGATAACAGACAGGATCGGGATCGTGATCTTTTCGGGAGAAAGTTTTACCCAATGCCCATTAACAACCGATAAATCTGTGCTGTTGTCTGCGATCCAGAATATTCGCAATGGTTTACTGGAAGATGGAACCGCGATAGGTGCAGGCCTTGCAACAAGTGTTGACAGGTTAAGAAAAAGCCAGTCGCCCTCAAAGGTCGTATTGCTGCTTACGGATGGGGTGAATAATGGCGGTCTTATCGATCCTAATACGGCAAAGGAAATTGCAAAAACATTTGGTATAAAAGTTTACACCATCGGGATCGGTTCTGACGGGTATGCCCAGCAGCCGGTAAATACGCCGATGGGCGTTGTGATGCAAAGTGAAAAGGTGAACATTGATGAGCAATTATTGACTGCGATCGCAAATGAAACAGGCGGTAAGTATTTCAGGGCAAAAGATAATCAGTCACTGAATGCTGTATATTCAAATATTGATGCCCTTGAGCGAACTAAAGTCGAGATCATAAACCACGTTCGCTTCCAGGAGAAATATTATCCTTTTATAATTGCCGCCTTATTTTTTATACTCCTGGAGGTTTTGTTGCGATATACTGTATTCCGCAGGTATCCTTAATCCTTAACTTGCGCTATGCGGGCAATTGTTTATAAATCCACAGGGAACTGGTACCAGTTAAAAAATGAGGAGGGACGTGCTTTCAGGGCAAGGCTGAAGGGTAAATTCAAGATCGACGGGATCACCTCCACCAATCCAATTGCTGTAGGCGACATAGTGGAGATAGAGAATGAAGATGATGAAGAGAATACCATCATTACAGATATCCATCCACGCAGGAATTATATAAACCGTACCTCTCCACATAACAGGAAGCTTCACCATATTGTTGCATCCAATATTGATCAGTCGCTGTTATTTGCAACGCTCAGGGAGCCACGCACATCACTGGGCTTCATCGATCGCTTCCTTGTGATTTCAGAGGCCTACCATGTGCCTGCAATAATAGTGTTCAACAAGACCGATCTTTTCAGGAAGAAAGAAATTGAAGCTATGAAAGAGATCAGGAACATATATGAACAGATAGGTTACGCGATCATGGAGATGAGTATTGAGAATGGAACCGGTGTAAAGGAAGTGATGGACCTGCTAAAAGATAAGACAACCTTATTATCCGGGCACTCCGGGGTAGGGAAGTCATCATTCATCAATCATATATTCCCGGGGCTTAGAAAGATCCAGGATGTAAGTGGTTGGAGTGGCAAAGGTTTGCATACCACAACTTTTGCTGAAATGTTCGATCTTGAAGGAGGAGGCAGGCTTATAGATACGCCCGGTCTGCGTGAACTTGGGCTGGTTGATATTTCCAGGCAGGAACTTTCTCATTATTTTCCTGAAATGCGGGCAGTACTGAACGATTGCCGGTTCAATAACTGTCTTCATATAGACGAAAACGCCTGCGCGGTTAAGGACGGAGTAGCCAAAGGCACCATTCATTTTGAACGGTATGCCAGTTACCTGAAGATAATGGATACCATTACGGGAGAAGAGTATTAAAAAGAATGTTTCTCCAGGAAGTGGGCCACTTCCATTACTACATCATTGTTCTTGCTTTGAACAGGTTGCTGCGGAAGAATACTAACGCCATTAAAGATGTTGTAGTGAAGGGTAAGGAACTGGTCCTTGTACTTAAAATCCCAGTCCAGCGTTTCTGCATCATCAACCTGGTTCAGAAACTGGATCTGCAGATGTTCTGCAAGGGTATTTGCGATGGCATAAAATTTATTGATGCCGCAGTTGTCATCAATAACCGCTTCGGTACCACCGTAGCTGGTCTTTAGTTTGTAGCACATGAGGTATTAGGTTTTTAAGGATTTGTTGGATAACCTCAGTAACAGGATGTTCTAGTAGCTTTTCAGCCCTTTGAACTTTGCCTTGTTGCTTGCGCGGATCGCTTTTTCATCGCCTGCTGCAATTCTTTCTGCTCCAATGTTCCTTCCATTCGTTTCACAACCCAGCTTTTCTTTTTTCTGGAACATGCGTGATACAAAACATCCGCTGCACATGGTAACCACCAGGGTGGCCAGTAAAACTTTTTTCATTCTTTAAAGTTAGCACAGTTTTTTTAACCATTCTCCTCTTTGAACCATGAACTGTACATTACATAATTATTGGCGATGCGGTCAATTTCGCCGGAGATCTTTTCCTGGCTGATCTCTTTCACCTTTTTTGCCGGAATACCGGCATAGATCGATCCGGGTTCCACTACAGTGTTCTCAAGTACAACAGCCCCGGCAGCAATAATGGAATTACTTCCTATCCGGGCGTTATCCATCACTATGGCGCCCATCCCGATGAGCACATTATCCTCTATAACGCAGCCATGTACGATCGCATTGTGCCCGACGCTTACATTATTTCCCATAATGGTCTTCGACCGCTGGTAGGTGCAATGAATTACAGCCCCGTCCTGGATATTTACTTTATCGCCCATGATTATACTGTTCACATCTCCTCTAACCACCGCGTTGAACCAGATGCTGCATTCGTTCCCCATGGTTACATCACCGGCAATGGTAGCATTCGGAGCAAGGAAACAGTTCTCTCCCAAAACAGGGAGCACGCCTTTTACAGGAAGTATAAGTGCCATAATTGATGTTTTACCCTGCAATTATCGGGTAAATTGCAGCATCAATTGTATTTCTGTATGAATACCCGTGAAATGTTTTTAAGGCATGTAGGGCAAACATCCGATTCACCCCTTGCCATAAATATGGTAAAGGCAGAAGGATCATGGCTTTGGGATATTGATGGGAAAAAGTATATCGACCTTATTGCAGGCATAAGCGTCTGCAACATCGGTCACCGCCATCCCAGGGTACTTGCGGCAATACAGGAGCAGGCTGAAAAATACCTCCATATAATGGTATATGGTGAATTAGTGGAAAACCCACAGGTGGCCTATGCGATCAGGCTCACTTCTCTGCTTCCTTCCACCCTGAACACTGTTTTTTTTACTGCCAGCGGTTCTGAGGCTACCGAAGGCGCCATGAAGCTTGCCAAGCGTTACACCGGCAGGTCAAAGATCATTTCTTTTAAAAGGAGTTACCATGGCAGCACCCAGGGAAGCCTTTCCATTATGGGAGATGAATACTGGCGCAATGCTTTCAGGCCATTACTACCAGGGATAATTCAGCTTGATTACAACGACTTCGATCAGCTTGACGCGATAAATGAAGAAGTGTCCTGCGTGATCATGGAGACCATCCAGGCGGAAGCAGGGGTGAACATTCCTCATGAGAACTGGATAAAAACTGTACGGGAAAAATGCACAGCAAATGGGGTGCTTATGGTGTGTGATGAAATACAGTGTGGTTTCGGCAGGAACGGCACTTTATGGGCTTTCGAGCAATTCGGGATAGTTCCGGATGTGCTGTTGTTGGGAAAAGCTTTGGGAGCAGGATTGCCGCTGGGAGCATTTATAGCGAACAATAATATAATGCGCTCCCTGGCACATGATCCTGTGCTTGGCCATATAAACACCTTCGGTGGTCACCCGCTCTCCTGCGCTGCAGGACTTGCCGGACTTGAAGCATTGATTGAAGAAAGGATGATCGAAGGAGTGAAAGAAAAAGAAGAACGATTTGTAAGAGGTTTGAAGCATCCGTTGATTAAAAAAGTTTCATCACGCGGACTAATGATGGCTGTTCATTTCCAGGATGCCGAAACCAACCAGGAGGTGATCGCAAAGTTGTTAGAAGAAGGAATATTTACAGACTGGTTCCTATTCGCGCCGCAGGCACTTCGTATTGTTCCGCCTTTAAATATCAGCGATGAAGATATTGATGAAGCTTGTATGGCAATAAACAATTGCTGTAAAATGGTCAGCGCCGGAAAATGGTGAATTGAATCTCCTTTTATCATCAGCAACAATTATCATTTGCTGAGCAGGTTGCACCTTCTGTATTTAATTTCCCGCTGATCTCGCCGATTATTACAGGTAGTTTAGTGGACATTTTTTTTCTGCGAAAGTCTGCGCAGTCTGCGGGAACAATACCGCTCTAGCAAAGCCTTTTAATCATGGATCTATTAAGGGAAACCTTTACTGATGACTGAAAAAATTGCAGAAGAGATATCTTTTACCACCAGTTGAAAATGTCATTTTGTAATTCGAAAATGTAAAAAATTCAGCCTCTTTCCTGTGGCATCGGAGTTGTGGCCGGTATGGTAAAATTAATTTTCTAATCAAAACAAGGAGGTAAATTATGACACCGGTAAAAAGCACGAGGAATGGCAGGTTCCCGTCTTTATTCGATGATTTCTTTACCAGGGATCTGCTCGATTGGAGAAACCTGAATTTTTCCAACACCGGAACTACCCTGCCTGCGGTGAATATCAGGGAAAATGATGACAACTACACCGTTGAAATGGCGGCACCCGGAATGAAGAAAGAGGATTTTAAGATCAACCTCGACGGCAACCTGCTCACCATTTCTTCTGAAAAAAGTGAGGAGCGTGAGGAGCATGAAAATGAAAGGTACAGCATGAAAGAGTTCAGCTACCAGTCGTTCCAGCGTTCATTCAGCCTGCCTAAAGATGTAGTTGACATTGACAACATCAATGCACGCTACAATGATGGGGTGCTGATGCTTGAGATCCCAAAACGGGAAGAGGCAAAGAAGAAGCCACCAAGGCAGATAGAGATTAAATAATGAAAGGCTGTCATTGACAGCCTTTCATTATCGACTGATGATAGCATTAATTAATAAATTATTCTTCGGGTTCAGGTTGAATATCCGGCAATGCTATTTTTTGGGCCTCTTCAAATGTTATCAAAGGTAGATTGGACTCAATTGAATTTTGGATCCACTTCCTGAATATTTTATTTTCATTTTTATCAAGGTCTTTCCTGAGGATTTTATAGTTAAATGAAAATTCCAATGAATCTTGATTACTAAGAATATCCAATCGGACAATTTTAATTCCCGGATAAAGTTTTTCAATTCTACGATCTACTTGAAAAACTGTTTTCGGAAACTTTTCTGTGCCGTATAAACGGTAGTAGTAATTTGGCATATGGGGTTTTAAAACTCCCCACCTTTTAAAGGTTCTGTGGTTAATAATTGTATCTGGTAAATTGTAAGTAGAATCAGGATGTGAATAAAATCCATTGTCTTTATAAAAACCCCATCCAATAAATCCTTCCTTTACATGGTAATTATTTAGTGGGGTGGCGGTATCGCTAAAAGTGAAATAATCCTGGGCTCTGCCGGTTTTTAAATTAAGAAATGTATATTTATAGGTTTCATAAATTTCTCCCAATCTAACATTGTTAATCGTAACTTTTTGCCTGTGCCATTTTCCTTCAACAATTACGAAACTGTCTTTGAACCAAGTTTTCCCGTCTGAAAAAATGGTGGAGTCGTTAATTAAATTTTGATGATAGACCAAGCCTTCATTAATTATTTTTGTATTTGTACAGGAATAAATAAAAACTACTATAGCAAAGGTATAAATGTATTTCAACGATTAAATTTTTAATGTAAAGAGGTTGAGGCAGGCCAAAATTTAGGTTCACTATAAATTTCAATATTTGGCCAAGGCCTATTAATAAAATGAAATTGGCCTGAATAAGTAGCTTTAGCGAGTTTGGAATTTATTAAACCATAGACATTTGACACTTGAGCATATTGCGCAAACCATGGCATTCCGGGCAATTGATTATAATTAGAGTTTCCCCATAAAACTACAAATTGAGATGCATTAGGAACAATTCCTGAACCAGTATATTTATTCTGAGATGGATCTGAATAAGTAGTTCCGGAAAGAGTATAATAAGCATTCAGCGTAAAGAATCTATTGTTCCCATTTTTGTGTATTACGCAATAATTTACATCTTTTGTTACCGGGGTTCCATTAAAACCTGGCGTATATCCTCCACCACTTCCACCGCTTATGGTGTGGCCACAAGTTTGACCTACATATGATTCATCGACATCTGTGGTACCATCAGACCAATAAATAGTTGTAACAAGATACCATTCTATGCAAAAGGAACCTTCAGGAATTTCCAGCGGAGCCCTGGGTTCCCACAACCTATGTTCTGTAGGCAATTCATTCTCAAAATCCATTTCATACTGCTTGATGTCACTTAGATTTAATAAAGTAAAAGTGCCATCAACAGGAAATTTCTGATAATTAAAAAAATCGGAAAATGAATTGTAAGGCAATTCGGTAATTTGTGATCCGTCTGGATAAAAGAAAATTAAATCTCCACGTCTGATAGCACCTGTTGAATCTTCAACAAGAAGTAAATATTGTAATGGCAGGACAGTGCTGGTGTCTAAATTTTTACTAAAATAGGTTGGATCTAATGGAACAATTATAAAGTTTTCTTCTTCCCTGAATTCTTCAACGTACATATTGCTTAATAGCATGTTTGAATATAAAGAATTGATTATTCCAATCCTGGCAGAGTCTGTGGAATTCTCCTGGGAGGAAAGCCATTCTAATATATTATCTGCAATGATTGTAGATTCTCTTTCTATAAATTGTTCTGTTCCCGTGGTTTG
>JAEZEI010000126.1 GCA_023417815.1 Bacteroidota bacterium
GCGTATGAGCGTAGCGTAATCCGCCGGCCGAGTTCAAAGCCGAAACTCCGCGGCGGATTACGCCTTCGGCTCATCCGCCCTACGGCTCAGCGCCAAATCCTTCTTCACCCGCGCAAACACCGCACGGAACATCTCCGGCGTCAGCACGCCCGTATTCGTGTTGTAGCGCGAGCAGTGATAGCTGTCGTAGAGCTTGAAACGTCCGGCGTCATGCACGGCGCCATGGCCGAAGGGCGCAGTTACTGCGCGAATTCCCAGCGTCTTCAGCATCGTGTCATGGGCGACGCGGCCGAGCAGCACGATGGCGCGCAGCTTCGGCATCTCGTCCATGGTCGCGATCAGGAACGGCCGGCAGGTGGTGATCTCGACCGGCAGCGGCTTGTTCTGCGGCGGCACGCAGCGCACCGCATTGGTGATGCGGCTCCCTGTCAGCGTCAGCCCGTCATCCGGCCGGGCCAAGAAGGTGCCTTCGGCGAAGCCGAAATGCAGCAGCGTATCATAGAGCAGGTCGCCGGCATAATCGCCGGTGAAGGGCCGCCCGGTGCGATTGGCGCCCTGGGCGCCCGGCGCAAGGCCGACTATCAATAATTGCGCGTCCGCCCCGCCAAATGACGGCACCGGCGCGTTGAACCCATCGGGCTCGCGTGCACGCAGCTCCGTCCGGTAATCGACAAGACGCGGGCAGAGCGGGCAGTCGCGGCCCGGATTGGTGGAGGTGCCAGCGGAGATCGCGGCTGCGACCACCGCCGGCGATTGCCGACTCAGTTGAGTCCGAGTCTTTGCGACATCGGTCTTTGAACCATCGGTCTTCGGAATCTCAGTCTTCGAAATCGTCGTCGCCTCGCGGTGCCACGGTGGCCGAGCGCTGCAGGAATTGCGGCGTCTGGTGACGCGGCTCGCGCGGAGCAGGGCGCTCGGCCGGGGCGCTGCCGATCTTGCTCTGCAATTCCATCAGATCCGTGAACACATCCGCCTGGCGGCGCAATTCGTCGGCGATCATCGGCGGTTGGCTCGAAATGGTCGAGATCACCGTCACGCGAACGCCGCGGCGCTGAACCGCTTCCACCAGCGAACGGAAATCGCCGTCGCCGGAGAACAGCACGATCTGGTCCACATGCTCGGCGAGTTCCATGGCATCGACAGCGAGTTCGATGTCCATGTTGCCCTTCACCTTGCGCCGGCCCGACGCGTCGATGAATTCCTTGGTGGCTTTCGTCACCACGGTGTAGCCGTTGTAGTCCAGCCAATCGATCAGCGGACGAATCGAGGAATATTCCTGATCTTCGATAATGGCGGTGTAATAAAACGCGCGTACCAGGGTTCCGCGGCTCTGAAATTCCTTGAGAAGACGCTTGTAGTCGATGTCGAAACCGAGCGTCTTCGCCGTGGCGTAGAGATTGGCGCCGTCGATGAAGAGCGCGATCTTGTTAACAGATTGAGACATCAAGTTTCTCATAGGGTTTGTTGTTGTGACGTTTTTGGCACGGCGAAATCTCGCCGCACATTGGTCGAAAGTGGTGGCATAAAGTCGTCGGCAGCAAGTCGTCATCCGCCTTCTGGCGGACCGGCCCGACCGTACTTTCACGCAATTGAAGAGGAGAGCGATAAGCTCATCTTTTTGCAGTTGCAATGAAGCCTTTTGGTGTCCCAAATGGTGTCGGAAAGGCCATTATTTAATGGTCGCAAGCCCTTATATCCAAGGGTGTTTTGAGGGTAACATAGTCCTACCCAAAACAAAACCGCCAAGCTGGATTCTAATTTCGTTCTTGCACTGGGTGCCAAGCCGCTATACTGAGCCCCAACAATCCCATTTTTCGGTCTCTCAACCAAACGGAGCGACATTTCATGGCGCGCGTCACCGTAGAAGATTGCATCGACAAGGTCGACAATCGCTTCGATCTGGTCCTGCTGGCAGCCCACCGGGCTCGCATGATCTCGTCCGGCTCACAACTCACGATTGACCGCGACAACGACAAGAATCCGGTCGTCTCGCTGCGTGAGATCGCCGATGAGACCATCTCGCCGGAAGATCTCCGCGAGGAACTCGTGCACTCGCTGCAGAAGTTCGTCGAAGTGGACGAGCCGGAAGGCGATACCGTGCCGTTGATCGGCTCAAGCGGCGCAGCCGATGCCGACGACACGGAAGTCGCCGTCGAGCGCATGACCGAAGAAGAGCTGCTCAAGGGCCTCGAAGGCCTGGCTCCGCCGGAAGAACAGCCGGAAGAAGACGAGTAAGCGGATACGCTTCACTCTTTCTCCATCACAGTTTCGCGCAAGGCCCGGACCGCAAGTCCGGGCCTTTGCATTTGCGTGCCGTTTCGGGGCAAATTATCTGTTTGAAATGGACACGAGTCATCAGCGACTCGGCAGAATTGAGGACAGCAATGGCGACGTCGCGCCGTCAGTCACGGCAGATGCAGGCCGCAAATGAGACGACCGCGGCGCCTCCGGCGCGCGTGGAGGGCGCGGCTGTGCCCGTCGCGCCTGGCACCACACCGGCCGTCGATGCAACCGCTGCTGGCAAGCGGGCGCGCGCCAGCCGCGGCCGCATGATGCGCCAATATGATCTCGTCGAGCGCGTCCGCGC
>JAEZEI010000130.1 GCA_023417815.1 Bacteroidota bacterium
CGTTCTGGCGGGCGCTCGGCTTTACCGTCCGGTACACGGTCTTCATCACGCCGATCCTGATGGGACTGGGCTTTGCGCTGGCCCTGCTGACCTCGCCCAACACGCCGCTGCGACAGGTGACCCGCGGGGTCGTCTTCCTGCCGGTGGTGATCGGGCTGGGGTCATCGAGCCTCCTCTGGTTCTGGCTCTTCGACCAGCAGGTCGGCCAGTTCAACCAGTTCATGGTCGACCTGGGCATCTTCGAACAGCCGGCCGTCTGGTTCACCAAGGCCGACATGGGCCTCGCCGCCGTCATCATCTCGGTGACCTGGAAGGTCATCGGCTTCGGCATGCTGCTCTTCGTCGCCGGCATCCAGTCGATCCAGGCGGAGGTCTCGGAAGCTGCCCTGATCGACGGCGCCAACTACTGGCAGCGCGTCTGGTACATCATCCTGCCACTCTCGATGCGGGTGATCCTGCTCACCACGCTGATCTCGGTAATCGGCTCGATGCTGGCCTTCGAGCAATTCTACATCATGACCGGCGGCAATCCGCGCGGTCAGACCTTCACCTCGGTCTACTGGATCTACCAGAACAGCTTCATCAGCTTCAAACTCGGCTACGGCGCTGCGCTCTCTATCATCCTGACCCTCATTATCCTGGTCTTCTCGTCGATCCAGGTGATGCTCTCCAGCCGGAGCCCGCAGTCATGACCGCCCTCGCCGAAGACGCCCCGCGCCTCTCCGACAGCGCCCGCGGCAAGAGCCGCGTGGTGGGTGAGAGCCGCCCGATCGCCTATCTGGTCGGCGCCGTCTGCGTCGCCGTCATCACCATCATGCTGATGCCGATCGTTCTCTCGTTCCTTGCCTCGATCAAGCCATCGGCGGAAGCGCGGCAGTCGCCGCCGACCTATCTGCCCTCCGCCCTCAGCCTCGAGAACTACCAGAAGATCGTCGACTTCCAGGCCGGTCTCTGGACCTATGTGGGCAACTCGCTCTGGGTGGCGACGCTCACCATCGTGCTCTGCCTCGCGCTTTCGGTACCCGCCGGCTACGGCCTCGCCCGCTTCAGGATTCGCGGCAAGGAGATCTGGTTCATCCTGCTGCTGGCGCCGCTGATGATCCCCTACCAGGCCCTGCTGACGCCGCTCTACCTGACCTTTTCCAAGATCGGCCTGGCCAACAGCCATCTCGGCCTCGCCATCGTGCACACCATCCTGCAGCTGCCCTTTTCGATCTACCTGATGCGCAACAGCTTCGAAGGCATCCCCCGCGAACTGGAGGAAGCCGCCAAGGTCGACGGCAGCGGCTCGGTGCAGATCCTGCTCAAGATATTCCTGCCGCTCGTCGTTCCCGGCATCGTCACCGTGGC
The DNA here is from genome assembly GCA_023417815.1 of Bacteroidota bacterium. Lineage (GTDB taxonomy): Bacteria > Bacteroidota > Bacteroidia > Chitinophagales > Chitinophagaceae > Ferruginibacter. The sequence goes on from JAEZEI010000130.1 coordinate 1,351, forward strand.
GCTCTTTGCCTTCATTGCCAGCTGGAACGAGTTCCTGTCGGCGCTGATCTTCATGAACAACGAACAGAGCTTCACCGTGCCGATCATGCTGGTGAGCGTCCGCGCCGGGCGGTTGGGTGCCGTCGACTGGGGGGCGCTGCAGGCCGGCGTCATCGTTTCGATCCTGCCCTGTATCCTCATCTACGTGCTCTTGCAGAAGTACTACGTGGCTGGCTTCCTCAGCGGGGCAGTCAAGTAGAGGCAGAGATGACCAGCGATTCCACCACCGGCAAAGGCGACCGCACCGGCCGGCACGGCCCGACCATCCGTGACGTGGCCCGGCTGGCCGAAGTCTCGATCGGCACAGCATCCAAGGCGCTCAACGCCAACGGACGCCTGCGCGAGGAAACGCGCGAGAAGGTGCGCCGCATCGCGCGCGAGATCGGATACCGCCCCAACGACATGGCGCAGAGCCTGCACCGCACCCGCTCGATGACCGTCGGCATCATCTCGACCGACAGTTTCGGCCGCTTCACCCTGCCGATCTTCCAGGCCCTGGAGGAGCAGTTCGCCGACCAGGGTATCGCGGTCTTCATGTGCAACGCCACCGACGACCCGGCCCGCGAAGCCCAGCACCTCGACCAGCTGCTCGGCAAGCGCATCGACGGCCTCGTGGTGACCGCCCGCCGTTCCGACAAGCGCCCGCCTATCGGCCCGCTCGCCAACAATATCCCGATCGTCTACGTCTTCTCGCAGGCCGACGACCCCAACGCCCGGTCGCTGCTGCCGGACGACGAAGGGGGCGCGCGACTGGCCGCGAACCACCTCCTCGCGCTGGGACGTACGCGGATAGCCCACATCACCGGCCCGGAGCGGTTCGAGGCCGTCCAGCTTCGGCGGCGCGGTTGCGAAGCAGCCCTGGCCGCTGCCGGCCATAACCTCCGCGATGGTTACTATCTCCCCGGTGCCTGGTCCGAGCAATGGGGCCGCGATGCCGTGGCCCGCCTCTACGACGGCAAGGCCGAAACCCCGGACGCGCTGTTCTGCGGCAACGACCAGATAGCACGCGGTGCCGCCGAGGCGCTGCGCGAACGCGGCATCGACGTGCCGCGCGACGTCGCCATTGTCGGTTTCGACAACTGGGACGTGATGGTCAATGCCGCGCGTCCGCCCCTTTCCAGCATCGACATGAATCTGAGCGCCCTCGGGCGGGAGGCCGGCGAACGGCTTCTCGCCATGATCGGGGGCGCTAGGGACCGCGGCGTCAGGCGTCTGCCCTGCACGCTGGTCGTCCGCCAATCCTCGAGCCCATAAGGAACATAGACGTGAGCCAGTATCTGCCCATTCGTTTCGTCGACGTCCGCCTCGAAGGCGATTTCTGGCGCGAACGGCTCGACACCGTGCTGAGCCGGACGATCCCGAGCCAGCACGCCAAGCTCGGCGAGTACGGCCTGCTGGACTCGCTGAAGCTGCCGCAACCGCCGCCGCCGCTGCGCTTCCCCCGCCACCCCAATGGCTTCACCGTGCAGGTGTTCTGGGATTCCGATGTCGGCAAGTGGATCGAGGCGGCCGCCTATGCGCTGTCGCACCGTCGCGATGCCGAGATCGAGGCCAAGATCGAGGCCATCATCGACGATTTCGAGAAGGCGCAGGCCCCCGACGGCTACCTCAACTGCTGGTACCTGGGCCGCGAACCGGAGAAGCGCTGGAGCAACCTGCGCGACAATCACGAGCTCTACAATGCCGGCCATATGCTTGAGGGCGCCATCGCCTATTTCGAGACCACCGGCCGGCGCCGCTGGCTCGATATCATGGAGCGCTATGTCGAGCACATCCGGCAGACCTTCGGCACCGGGCCGGGGCAGAAGCGCGGCTATGACGGGCACGAGGAGATCGAACTGGCGCTGGTCAAGCTCTATCACCAGACCAAGGACCGCAAGCACCTCGACCTCGCGACCTACTTCATCAACGAGCGCGGCAAGCAACAGCCGCACTTCTTCGACGAGGAACGCGAGGAGCGGGAGAAGAAGGGCTGGGAAACGCAGCGCTACGCGCATGGCAACTACGAGTACTCGCAGACGCACAAGCCGGTGCGCGAGCAGGAGAAGGTC
>JAEZEI010000001.1 GCA_023417815.1 Bacteroidota bacterium
CCGACAGCCGGGTGGGTGGTTCGACGCATTGCACATGTGACGCCTATCCAGAGAACTCGATCCGGATCTGATCGCAGCGGATCCCTTGAATCCTACCTATGGGGATCGGGATCTGCGGTCGAATCGACATCCCGCCATGCGTCTTCGAGTTGGCGAGGCCCACGAGCGTCTTGATCTGCACCATACGGATCCCCTCCGTCTCACCCCAGCCGAAAGGCTGGGAGAGCCGGGCGGTGCCGGCTGGCGCATCACCGACATCCTGCCGCCCGCGCGGGCGTTGCGACTATCGATGCGGCTATCCGCGGGGAACCCTCACGCCCTTGAATGTGCCTGCATGGTCGTCGACCACGTCGATACGCCGTCTGACCTGCGTTAACGTGTAGGTCAGCGCACCTGGAAGCACCCCGGAGGACCCCACACGCCGTCCATGTCCCACAGGACCGCACGCAAGGTGCCCTCACCTGCCGGCGCCGGATGATCGGGCGATGCGGCTGGGACGTCGGTGTTCAGGGTGCCCTCCGGGGAAGAACGTGCGGCGAGTCGTGCGACCGACCACCCTACGGCCGAGGTCGGCGACCTCCCCAACCCGTGCGACGCGCCGGCCCGAGCGCCTCGGTGTCGGGCAGCGCGAGTCGGACACGCCACAAGATGTGGGGGTTACATCGTTGTAGTTCCCCGGATATGGTGGTCCCGCAGCTGGTTCGACGTCTCAGCCGGAGACGTCGTCGCAAGAGGGAACCCGGTGGGAATCCGGGACTGCCCCGCAGCGGTGAATGGGAACGACCTCCGTCTCCTGGATCGACAGGAAGCACTGGATCCCCGCCAGGGACCTGGGAAGCGACGGACAGTAGGACGGAGCACCTCGGTGCGCCACCGCCCATGAGTCCGAAGACCTGCCAGTGCCCACCCCACCGGGGTGGAGTCCGCGACCTCGAGGGCAGGTCAGGGATACGCCGAGCACGCGACGAGTCCGTCCGCCGCCGGCGCCCTTTGTCCCCCTCTGGTCACCAGTGCGAGCAGGACGAGGGATCCACGCATGATCGACACCACCGACCTACCCATCAGGACCGAGAAGTCGGCCTACGTCTTCGACTACCCGGACGCCGAGGACCTCGCGAAGAAGCAGCGCAGCATCTTCTGGACCGCCGAGGAGATCCCGGTCGAGAACGACAAGCAGGACTTCCTGGTCTACATGACCCACGCCGAGCAGTCGGCGGTGAAGACCACACTGAAGCTCTTCACGATCTACGAGCTGCTCCTCGGCGGGGAGGTGTGGGGCGACCGGATCTTCCACTCCTTCCCCCGGCCGGAGATCCAGATGATGTCCAACGCCTTCTCGTTCGCCGAGCTCAACATGCACGCGCCGTTCTACGCCAAGCTGAACAAGGCGCTGATGATCGACACCGAGGAGTTCTACGACTCCTACAAGACCGACCCCGTGCAGGCCGAGCGCATCCAGTTCGTGTGGGACGCCATCGGGGACGAGGACCTCCTGTACTCGCTCAGCGTCTTCACCCTGATGGAGAACTGCGTCCTGTACTCGAGCTTCGCCTTCCTCAAGCACTTCCAGTCCCAGGGCAAGAACCTCCTCCAGAACGTCGTCAGCGGCATCAACTTCTCAGCGCGGGACGAGAACCTGCACGCGACCGGCGGCGCCTGGCTGTTCAACACGACCCTCGACGAGTACGAGCGCACCGTTCCGGCGGCCAGGTTCTCCGCCGAGCGCGACCAGCTCTTCGCCCGGGTCCGCGCCGTCGCCGAGTACGTGTACTCCCACGAGGCCCGGATCGTGGAGCTGCTCTTCGCCGCGGGGCCGATCGCCGGTATCGAGCAGGCCGACCTCGAGACGTTCGTGAAGTCACGCGTGAACCTCACGCTGGAGAACATGCGGATGCCGGCACTGTTCGAGATCGGGCCGAACCCGATCGCCGACTGGTTCTACCACGGCATCAACGGGACCCAGTTCCACGACTTCTTCCAGGTCACCGGCAACGAGTACAACCGCAGCATCGGCGAGACGGAGTTCGTGTTCTGATGCCGAACAATGCCTGGGAGCAGCTCTCGGCCGCGCGCAAGGCGGCGCAGGCCGCGGGCGAGGTCCCGCCCTTCATGACGACCGCCGGCTACGCGATGTTCACCGCCAAGTACACGGTCGCCGGGGCCACGGTGCGCGAGCGCTACGAGACCATCGCCCGGACCGCCGGCGACCTGGCCGACGAGACGTACCCCCGCGCCGACGGCATCCCGTGGGCGGAGCCCTTCTTCGACGCGATCTGGCGGGGCTGGCTCTCCCCCTCGACGCCGGTGCTGGCCAACCTCGGCACCGACCGTGGGCTCCCGGTCTCCTGCGAGGGCTCCTACGTGGAGGACTCGGTCTGGGGCTTCTACGACACGCTGAAGGAGGCCGCCATCTTGTCGCAGAACGGCTTCGGCACCTCGGCGTACCTCGGCGACATCCGGCCGCGAGGGGCGAGGTTCTCCGACAACGGGAAGGCCAACGGGGTCGTCCCGGTCTTCTCGAACTTCGTCGAGATGACGAACCAGATCAGCCAGGGAGCGACCCGACGCGGCTCGTGGGCGGGCTACCTGCCGGTCGACCACCCCGACTTCTTCGAGCTGGCCGACCTGATCTTCCGCGAGCCGGCCAACAAGAACGTCGGCTGGATCTTCACCCAGGCGTTCATCGACACGATGATGGCCGGGGACGCCGACGCCCTGGCGCGCTACCAGCGGGTGCTCAAGATCCGCGCCGTCCTCGGCAAGGGCTACATCTGGAAGGTCGACACCGTCAACGCCGCCCAGACCGACTCCTACCGGGCCAACGGGCTGCTCAACAAGGCCTCCAACCTGTGCTCGGAGATCACCCTGTTC
>JAEZEI010000003.1 GCA_023417815.1 Bacteroidota bacterium
CTGTAAGCCTCCGCAGCTTCGCTGCGCGGTTTTTTTATTTCGCCTGCTTATGCAAGCAAGCTTGCAACGCCGTCTAAATAAAAAAACCTCCGACTTTGTCGGAGGCTTCCGGGTGCCCAGGACTGGATTCGAACCAGCACATCCTTGCGAACGCTGCGACCTGAACACAGTGCGTCTACCAATTTCGCCACCTGGGCATTCCTGTTCGGAAAGTGGACGGCAAATGTAATTAATCCCGGCTTTTCCCCCAACAATTATATTATTTTCGTGCGATGAGCACCAATTCGCTGCCGGAAGAAAAATCAGCATTTGAAGCCCTGTTCGAATTCGCATCCATGGGGATCTGTGTTGCTGATGCCCGCGGCGCGATACTGATGGTGAATAATTACCTCCTCCTCCAGTTCGGCTATGATAACCGCGAAGAACTTCTCGGGAAAAAAGTGGAAGTGCTTATCCCTTCCCGTTATGAATCCATTCACCGCAAACACCGCGATAATTTCGTAAAACTTCCTGAAAGAAGGCCCATGGGGGTGGGGCGCGACCTTTTCGCTATCCGGAAAGACCGTTCCGAATTCCCGGTGGAGGTGAGCCTCAGTAATTACAGCGTGAATGGCGAAGTATTCATTATCGCCTTCATCATAGATATCACCCGGCGCAAGGAGATCGAGAATGCGATCGTGCTCCAGAAAGAACTTCTCGCAGAAAAGAACAGGAAGATCGAAGAACTGAACGATGAACTGGAGCGCAAGGTGCAGAACCGTACCAGCCAGCTCCAGGATGCAATGGAACAGATCAAGGCCTCGCGTGACGAACTCACCAGGGCCCTGAGCAAGGAAAAGGAACTGAGCGATCTCAAGAGCCGTTTCATATCCATGGCATCACATGAATTCCGGACCCCGCTGAGCACCATCATGTCGTCGGCATCACTGCTTGCAAAATATACCTCGGCCGAAGACCAGGAAAAAAGGAACAGGCATATCGACAGGATACGCTCCTCCGTGAACAACCTGGTAAACATACTGGACGATTTTCTTTCCATCGGGAAGATAGAAGAGGGAAAGGTGGTGGCTAATCCTGTTGTTGTGAACGTTGAAGAATTCATCACTAACCAGTGTAATGAGCTGAGCTCACTGCTTAAAAAAGGACAGCGTTTTAATTATGTGCATAAGGGTGAAAAACTCTTTACATCCGACCCTGTGTTCCTGCGCAATATTCTTATAAACCTTCTTTCCAATGCATCCAAGTTCAGCCCGGAGGATTCAGCGATCGAAGTATCTTCCATCATAAGGTCCGGAACCTTCACGCTTACAGTTTCCGATACCGGGATAGGGATATCGCAGGATGACCAGAAGCATTTATTCGAACGATTCTTCCGCGCGGCAAATGCCACGAATATTGAGGGCACAGGGCTTGGCCTGCACATTGTGGCCAAGTATGTTGAACTCCTCCACGGCCGCATTGAATGGCACAGCGAACTTGAAAAAGGAACGACCTTTACAATAATTATCAACTCCGGCGAATTATGACCAAAGCATCCATACTGCTGATAGAAGACAATACCGAGATCAGGGAAAACACAGCCGAAATACTTGACCTCGCGAATTATGATGTAGAAACCGCTGAGAACGGTAAGGCTGGAGTGGAAAAGGCCCTGGCAAAACGACCCGACCTCATTATATGCGATGTAATGATGCCCGTTCTGGATGGATACGGTGTGCTGCACCTTATTAATAAGAATCCATCGCTCTCCGGCATACCCTTCATCTTTCTAACGGCGAAGTCTGAACGCAGTGATTTCCGTAAAGGAATGGAACTGGGGGCTGACGATTATATCACAAAGCCTTTCACCGACCACGAATTGCTTACCGCGGTGGAAAGCCGGCTGAAGAAGGCTGAGGCCCTCCGGAAGGACTATACTGCGGATGCGAACGGAATGACGGAAATGTTCAGGGATCTTTCGGGAAATGCTGATCTTTCGCAACTCACCGAGAACCGCCCTGAAAATGCCTATAAACGTAAACAGGTGATTTACTCGGAGGGAAACCATCCGCAGCGGTTATATTATATAAAGAAAGGGAAGGTAAAGACCTATATGAGCAATGAGGATGGCAAGTCGCTGACGATCGACCTCTATGGTGAAGGTGATTTCTTCGGGTACACTGCCTTGCTTGAAGGCACCACTTACCGTGAGACCGCGGAAGCTATTGACGATTCGGTGATCTGTGATGTGGCCATCGACGAATTCTCCGACCTGGTGCATCATCATCCTGAAGTGACAAAGAAGTTCATAAGGATGCTGGCAAAGAACATCAGCGAAAAGGAAAAGCAATTACTTAGTCTTGCATACAACTCCCTGCGCAAGAGGGTGGCAACAGCGCTGATCACATTGCTTGAAAAATACAAGGCAGAGAATGACGACCAGTTTGCCATACAATTATCGCGGGAAGGGCTGGCATCCATTGCCGGTACGGCAACGGAATCGCTTATCCGTACCCTGTCCGATTTCAAACATGAGAAGCTGATAGAGCTGGAAGGATCGACCATCGTGGTACTCAATGAAAAGAAGTTGAGGAATATGGTGAATTAATGATCCCTGGCCTGCCTGACAAAGATCATTTCCCGGGTTGACCCACCTCATCGGGAGGCTTGTTTCGCATATTTAGTTTTGTGTAAAACAAAGCAACATGCAAACAGCACTTCATACCGCACTCGTTTACCAGCCAAAGGCTTCATTGTTGAACCGCTTCCTTACCTGGTGCACTAACCAGGAGAAGGACAGGCTTTTATGGACCGGCATCGCACTCGCCGTGCAGGGATGCATCCTGGCACCGGTGAGCCTTATGGTGATCGCCTTTGCCAGCAACTTATTTATCCTGTGGACTATTCCTTTGATCTGTCTTGTGATGAACCTGGTTGTACACCTGGCCGCTTTGCCAACCCGATACACCGTACCCGTATTCTTTATTTCGCTGCTACTGAATATTGCAGTGATAATAGCGGCGCTGCTCTGATAAAACCCCTTACAGCAAAAAAAAGTGAAGTGGAGAGCGAACGTTCTTCACTTTTTTTTGCGCATACATGTGGCACATTAACAAAAGCTTATGGAGCCTGCATTAATCCATTTTGCATGTTTTTGCTCTGAAGAAGCATACGGCTTTAAAATACCGTGTCCACCTTTATGAAAAAGAAATTTTTACTCATCGCCTTCTCTTTCTTCTCTATAATGTCATTCGCACAGGTAAGTCCGCAATTCGGTGTAAGGGCCGGCCTGGCCTCCTACAGCATCAAGGGAGAAGCAGCAGAGAACCTTAACAGCCTGATTGATTTTGCAGATGGTATGATCACCACGGGCAGCCGCACCGGTTTCTTCGTAGGAGGATATGCCGACATACCCCTGGGTGCAAATTTTTCAGTGGAGCCGGGAGTTTATTACTCACAGAAAGGTTATGCGCTTAATGGCGATCTTAACCTGAAGGGCCTGGAATTCCTTGGTGCAAATGCAAGTGCAAGGCTGCAATCACAGTACATTGATATTCCTGTATTGCTGAAAGCTGATCTCGGCGGGTTCAATGTATTTGCCGGGCCACAGTTCTCTTACCTTACCGGCGCCGACTTGGCTCTGAAAGCGGGAGTGCTTGGATTCAACGTGGTGAACAAAACGATCGACGCAACAGAACAATTCAACCGCTGGGATGCTGGTGTTACCGGCGGGGTTGGTTACAAATTCAGCAACGGTATGAACATAACAGCATCTTATGACCATGGACTTTCAAAAGTTGATAAGAACAAGAACCTGGAAGGGTATAACCGTGGATTTAAAATTGGTATTGGTATGAGTTTTTAGGTGGTGTTCAATATGAAAAGGCCGCTCCTGAGAGCGGCTTTTTTTGTATTTTTAACCTGATGGCAGCCGATAAATGGAAGCATTTCATACTGGGAATACCTCTTGGCGTGATCCTGATGCTTACAGGTCTTTATTTTTTTCCATCGTCTGTTATCCTGGTCACGGTTTTTGCCGTGATCGCCCTGATCGTTATCTGTTATGGCTTCGAGATATTCTCCCTGCTGTCCGGCAAAGGTCATTATGAATTGATGGACGCGATAGTGGGGATCATCGGGGGACTAATAGGGATCGGGGGAACATTCATCTTCGTTTAAAATATAACGTTATGAAATATCTTATTGCATTGTTCGGCTTTGTGGCATTAATGGGTTGCTCCGCGATGGGGCAGCAGGATGTTACTGTTGAAGAATTTGAAAAAGCCATGGCCACCGGCCAGGTGCAGGTACTTGACGTACGCACACCACAGGAAATCAAGGAAGGGAAGATCAAAGGTGCCGCGGAGGCCGACTGGCGTAATGAGAATGCATTCCAGCAGGAGATACTGAAACTGGACCGCAATAAACCAGTATATATTTATTGCCGCAGTGGCGGCAGAAGTTCCAGCGCCGCTGCCTGGTTATCCAATGAAGGATTTAAGGAAGTGTTCAATGTTACCGGTGGACTCACCGAATGGAAAGCCAAGGGAAAGCCTGTGGTCACCGAAACAGAATGATCCTCAGAATGCTCTTGTTATCCTGAGGTTCAGTCCCGCGCTCTGCAGCGGCAGTTTACCCGTTCCCATTTTTTGTAGCGGCAGCCTGAAATAAGGTTCTGCGCCCAGCTTCATTTTACCAAGGTTTAACCCGATACCTGCTCCCGCGGTGAACACCGCGAAAGGAGTGAACTCCGGGTCGGAGTATTCCATCATCCTCGGGTAGCGGTTGCCGTTATGGTTTACATGGTAGGTATATGATTCTTCCTGCATCAGGTAAGAAGATACACCGGCATTCACTGTATAGGTCCATTTACTGCCGGGGTTTATGGTATACCGAACGGTTAGAGGTATGTCATACATATCGCAATCGCCCGTTGCAGATTCAATTATGGCATAATAGGGCAGGGGATATTCGCCTTTAAAATATTTCCCATCCGTGCTGTAATATTTACGGTTGATGGCTATCCCGGTTTCGATGGCCCAATGCCGGTTAAGGTTAATGCCGGCAATGAATCCAAGGTTGTGCCCTGTTTTGTCGAAGCCCTGGAGCTTAACACTTGAAACATCAAGGCCCCCGGAAAGCCCTGCATAAAAATGACCCCGCTTTTTCTTTTTATCCTTCTCTTTTTCCACTGAAGGTTGAACAGCTTCATTGTTGCCTGTATTAGCTACAGGTGCAGGTTCCTTCCCTGGAACCTTTCCCCCGTGCGCATCTTCACCGTCTTCCGGAACTCCTTCGGCTGCAGGTTCAGATTTATTCTCCGCAACAATTCCCGGTGATGAAAGTTCAATACCCAGGCCTGCAGGGGATCCCTTTTCTGCCCGGTCAATATCATTAATTGCGAAAGAAGGGTTTTCAAAAGCAAAATTGCTTTTCCCCTTTTCTATAGCGATATGATCCCTGGCATTTGTGATCGCGATGTTGCCTGTAAAGGGCAGGGTATTATTAACGGGTGCAGGTTGATGATTATTTGCGATACCCTGAGGTGGTGTTGTAATGGTAGAAGTATTCAATCCTTTAGCCGCGGTATGGGCTGATGCAGTTGCAGCATTCTTTTTTGGTGAGCCGGGGATTTTGGGAAGAATATAAATAAGCGATGCGCCCAGGAGCAGTGGCAGGAAGATCCATAGCCATGGGCGTTTTTTGTGTCGTGGGTTTATTTCGGCAGCGATCTTTTCCCAGTTCTGCCCGCTCACCTGCAGGGGATAATCCCGTGCCGCCTTGCGCATCATTTCATCCATATTCTCATTCAGATCCGGCATAATAATGTTTGTTCTGATTTGGTAAGGGTTTGCTGTAAGATCGCCCTGGCCTTGCTAAGGTTCGATTTCGAAGTTCCTTCCGCGATCTTGAGCATTGCTGCTATTTCATTATGAGTATATCCATCAATTATATAAAGGTTGAAGACGGTCCGGTATGCCGGTGGCAGGTTCCTAACGGCCATCATTAACTCCTTGTACAGCACCGACTGGTCCGACCTTCCACCATGATCCTCCACCCAAACTCCTTCATCCGTGATCCCTATCTCCGGCAAAAAGCTGTCGCGCCGCAGTTTATCAATGGCCGTATGGATCATTATGGTCTTGATCCAGCCCATGAACACCATCTCCGTCTTGTTATCAGGAGGGATCCGGAAGGTTTCCAGTTTGTTGAACACTTTTACAAAGCCGTCGTTCACTACATCCACCGCCTTGTCATAACGCGATATATACCGGAATACGATCTTCAGGCAATAGCCATAGTAATGCTCATACAGATACTTCTGGTCCCTGCCATTCTTCTTCAGGCAGCCTTTTATGATATGATCAATATGACCCAATAACCTGGAATTAGCACTTGTTTATACGCAGCCTTCCGGGAAAAGTTGCCTGTTAAGGTAAAAATTCCACAGGCGGATTGCAAGGGAAATCTGCAAAAAACCGGTATGGAAGAGCCCGTTGTCCAGGCTTTATCGTTAAATTGAAGGATGTCTTTTTGATTCACTATTAAAGGCAAGCAATGACCACTCGTTCACTGGTGTTATTATTACTGCTTTTCGGAGCTTTTGCAGCATCCGCACAAACGGGCAGGCGCGTATGGACCGAAGCGGAGCGCGATTACCTGCTGCGCGGCCTGGATTCAACCCGGAATGTTTTGTTAGGGGAAGTAGCAGGACTTACTCCAGCCCAATTGCATTTTAAACCAGACAGTGCGCAATGGTCGGTGGCTGAAGTGCTGGAGCACCTTGGCGTTTGGGAAGAGATCCTGCTGTGGGATCTTTTCAGTCATGAGAATTCTCCTGAGCGCCGCGACCTGTTGCATCTCAATAAGGGCAAAGACAGCGCAACCCTGGCCTATGCCACTGATCCATCAAAAGGCACTTCACCACTGATCGCGCTTCCGCTGGGAAGGTTCCATACAGCCGGTGAACTTACAGGCTTCTTTAACCGGTTTCGAAATGAAGTGATCAGGTCGGTAAGGGAAAGCCGCGCCGATTACCGCCTGCATTATATTTACCGTCCAAAGGAATGGGGCGAAGGTGCGCAGCGCGACATGCACCAGTACACCCTGTTATTCATTGCACATACCACCAGGCATACCAACCAGGTGCAAAGAGTGAAAGCACACCCGGCATTTCCAAAATGATATAATAATTATCGCAACCGGTAATTCACAATGAAACCGATCCATCTCCTCTTCCTTTGCATTCTTTTTTCATGCAATCAAAAAAGTGTTGAAACCGCTTCAACACAGCGCGTAAATGAAAAACGCTTCATGAAACTGGCCGGGGTTGAACAGTACGTGGAAATAACAGGTAGCGCAGATACCCTGCCAGTGCTATTGTTCATTCACGGTGGCCCGGGCTGGCCGCAAACCCCCATGCTGCGCTACTTCAACAGCGATCTTGTGAAGGATCTCATTGTTGCTACGTGGGACCAGAGAGGTTGCGGAAAAACCCTGGAGAACGATTCCACCATTGCGAACATTACGCTTGAGCAGATCGTTGAAGACGCCCATGAACTGACAGGTTTTTTAAGAGCACGATTTAAAAAGGAGAAAATTTTTCTTGCGGGATTTTCTTGGGGAAGCGTGGTTGGAATGGAACTTCTCCGGAAATATCCTGGTGATTACCTGGCTTATGCCGGCATTTCCCAGGTGGTCAATACTTCAAAAGGAATGGAGGCGACACAAAAGTGGCTCAAAGAAAAAGCTACTGCTGCCAATGATACTGCATCTTTATCTGTTCTAACCCAACTCGAAAGAAAGGACTCCCTGCTTTGCAAAACTTCACTGAATTGTTTCATAAAACAGTACGAACTCGTCTCGAGGTATAATGGTGCCGTGTTCGATAAGGCATCAGAAAAGGAAGTGGAGAAGGCAATGACTGCCTATGATGATTACAGGAATTATGACTGGAACCGGGGTTTCTTCCATTCGGCCACGAACCTGGAGCCTGCAGTGTTTTCAGCAGACTTCACAGGCATCACTTCATTACCGGTACCGGTATTCTTTTTTTCAGGAAGGCACGACTGGAATATTCCCGCAGTGCTGGTGGAAGAATTCTATCAGCGCCTTGATGCTCCGCGAAAGGAATTGATCTGGTTTGAGAAGTCGGGGCATGGCCCGCTTGAAGAAGAGCCGGCATTGTTCAACCGGATGCTCAAAGAGAAATTTTTGGGAATTCTAAAACCTTAGGTGTTACAGGCAATACACTTGATCATGCTGCACCGGAAGCGGGTCGTAGCCTGAAACAGCAATTTCCGGGTTTTTTCCTGCCGGATTCTTCTCAACTTTGTGATGCAATGAATGAACAGCAATGCATCAATTATGAAAGGGTAGCAGAGGCTATCGCTTATATACGTGAGCATTTCAGGGAGCAGCCCGACCTGGATGAAGTTGCGCAGCAGGTGTTCATGAGCCCTTACCATTTTCAAAGAGTGTTCAGCAAATGGGCAGGCACAAGCCCGAAGAAATTCCTGCGGTATACAACGCTTGAATATGCGAAAAGCATCCTGCGTCGCAATGGCGCTTCTGTGTTTGATGCGGCTTTCGAGGCAGGTCTTTCCGGTACCGGGCGGCTGCACGACCTTTTCGTTGGGATCGAAGGCATGACACCCGGCGAATTCCGGCATGGCGGAAAAGGATTAAGCATTAACTACAGCTTCCAGTATTCTCCCTTTGGGAAGATCCTCATTGCCTCTACCACCAAGGGTGTTTGCCATCTCTCTTTTTTGGAGAATGATGATGAGGCTTTACATGAACTGAGATCCGGTTTCCCGAATGCAGTTTTTACAAATACCAATGATGCATTGCAGGCAGCAGCGCTTTCATTCTTTAACGGTAATATGAATATTGAAAAGCTGAGGCTTCACCTTAAGGCAACACCCTTCCAGTTGAAGGTATGGGATGCGCTCCTGAAAATTCCGGCCGGTGCGCTGGCAACCTATAAGGACATAGCAGGCAGCATTGATCATCCCGGCGCATCAAGGGCAGTAGGAACAGCCATTGGCCAGAACCCCGTGGCCTTCATCATTCCCTGTCACCGGGTTATCCGTGGAAGCGGCGCCTTAGGAGGTTATAAATGGAACACCGACCGGAAAACGGCCATCATCGGCTGGGAAGGGTTGCAATTGACTGGTATATAAAAGCTGATCCATCCTATTTTTTTAATATATCATTAGGATTGTGTATCCTACTTTTGGCGCCGCTTCCGGCTAACTCCTGGCTAAACTTATATTCTCACCGCGCGGGATCGTTTCCCATTAACCTTGTAACCACCGGTTGCTTTCCTTTGAAAGCATCATTAATTACTGTATTCTAAAAAGCAAAACATTATGAATCCGAACCAGGAACTTTGGGAAAAAGGAGATTTTACACGTCTGGCAGAAACGATGCGAAGGAGCGGTGAAGCTTTTGTGGCAGGACTGGGGATCACCAGCAACATGGATGTACTTGACCTGGGTTGCGGCGATGGCACCACTGCCATTCCCGCGGCAAAGCATGCTGCATCTGTACAGGGGGTTGACATAGCCCGTAATCTTGTGGAAGCCGGCAACAGGCGCGTTAAAGAAATGGGCATCACTAATTGTGCCTTTCAGCACGGAGATGCCACCGATCTCCAGGGAATTCCGGACAACAGGTACGACCTGGTGATTAGCGTATTCGGCGCCATGTTCGCGCCACGGCCCTTTGATGTGGCCAGGGAAATGGTACGCGTAACCCGCCCCGGCGGAAGGATAGTGATGGGCAACTGGATCCCTGGCGATCCAACCCTCGTAGCACAGATCCTTAAGATCAGTTCTGCCTACACTCCGCCACCACCAGAAGGATTTGTCAGTCCCATGCTGTGGGGTGTGGAAGAGCAGGTGCAGGAAAGATTCATGGCCTGTGGTATTAAGAAAGAAGATATCACCTGCACAAGAGAATCCTTCACTTTTGATTCACCACAAAGCACGGCTGATTTCGTTAGGGACTTCAGGGAGTATTATGGTCCTACCATGAATGCCTTCGCGGCAGCGGAGAAAAATGGTAAGGCGGGGGAACTTCAGAAAGAACTGGAGGAGCTTTTCGAAAAGCATAATACCAGCAGCGACCGCAGCAAAACATCTATCACCGCTACCTTTCTGAAGGTTGAGGTGAAGGTGGTATAATGAACAGGTGAACTTCCCTTTGGGGAGGTTCACTTTTTTAATAGCCAGTCCAGCACTTTTTCCGAGAACCATTGCGGTTCTTCCTGGAAGGGCGCATGCCCGCCGATATAGTGAACGATCTTCCTGTTGGGAAACCGGAAGGCGCGGTAATGTTCTGTGCCGATGGCATAGTCCTGGTCGCCCGTCATAATGAATACCGGTAGTTTTATGGAAGGGGTTTCTATTGTAAGGTCTTTTGTATAATCAGGAATGCTCCACACCTTTCCCGCAAAATCGCGGTTGAATTTCCCGATTAGCATGGTCACAGAATCATTGAAGTGTTTTTCATAGGCATTGCGGTACATCAGCCTGTACCATATATCTTTTTCTGTAAGCATCTGGTGCACCTTCCACACCCTTTGCTCCACGGGAACGGAGGTATTGGTAAGCGAGGTATCGTTCTGAAGTCCCAGTTCCTTAATGCCGAAATCGAGATGTCCCTGCATGGAAGCCCGGATATTCATTGTAGCGTTGATGTAAAGCAGGGAACTGATGCGGGAGGGGTAGCGCAATGCATAGTCGGTGAGGATGAACCCCGCGAAGGAATGTCCCATTACATGCCATTTGCTGATGCCGAGGTATTCCCTGATCTCGTCGAGATCATTTGAAAAACGTGCCGCGCTGTAATCGTTGTTCAGGGCGCTGTCGGAGCGTCCCGATCCACGCTGGTCGTAATAGATCATTTGCACTTTTTTCTCCAAAAGTTTTCCTGCGGTCATCCCTTCCAGGTAGTAGCTTGTGGAGCCAGGTCCGCCATGCACGAATACGCAGGGAGTTCCCTTGCCGGCAACCCTTACATACAGTCGTACATTGTCAGAGGTGGTGAAAAAGAAGGTGCTGTCCGTGGCAGATGCGTTGAAGGCGAGGCTTATAAAAAGCGCAAGGAGGATGGTTCTCATGATCAGTATTGGTAAGAATTGCAGGCGGAAAGTTAGCGATTCCCGGAGCGTATTTAAAAAATTGCCTTAACTTATTGCTGATTCCATTGGATCTATTTAAATTTTATTATGACCTATCCGTTTATTGCAGTTGGACTTACCGCCTTATTCGTGGTTTACATTGTTTATTTACTTTTTTTCAAAAAGGATAAGAAGCAGCTAAAGGATGCGTTGCTCCCGGGTTTGATATTTATTTCAGTCTGGATAGTTCTGTACATATTCCTGATAAAATAATGGAAAATGAATAATGCGAATTATGCACGGGTATTCAGGATGCCGTTAGCCAGTGTTTATCCTCATTACATAGTGAAAGCAGAAAAGAAAGGGAGGACGAAGGAGGAGGTGGATGAGGTGTTGCGGTGGCTCACCGGTTACAGCCAGCAGCAATTACAGAAAGTGATCGATGATAAGACCGACCTGGAGACATTCTTTGCAAAGGCGCGGCTCCATCCCAATGCCACAAAGATAACCGGGGTGATCTGTGGTTACCGGGTCGAGGAGATAGAAGACGAGCTGATGCGGAAGATCAGGTATATGGACAAGCTGATCGACGAGCTGGCAAAGGGCAGGCCCATGGAAAAGATATTGCGGCAATGATCATCCTGCATGGTCGGTATAGAGATACCATTTGCCGTTGATCTTCTTCATAAGCCCCGAGAATCGGCCGTCTATTTTTTTGCCCTCGGGTGTTGTGACATGAAAATAGCCTGACACGTAATAATATTTCTTCGAAAGCTTTTCAATGCTGTCGGCCTCGAGGCTTAGTTTGCCCATTTTATCTTTTGGCCAGTATTTCTTGTAGAAAGCGAGGATGGCATCCTTTCCGTAAGCCGCTCCCTTGCCCAGGATCATCCTGGTAGAATCTTCCGGAGCATAAAGGTTCACGTAGCCTTCGATGTCGCCATTATTCCAGGTTCTTTCCTCTTCGCGCATCACTTCCAGGATGGCCTTTACATCTTTGCTCTGCGCCATGCAGCAAACACTCATTACCAGGGAAACGATCAGCAGGAGTCCTGTTCTTTTCATCGTATTTAGTTTGAATAAAGATATTGACTGGCGCGGTTAACCATCCTCCGTTTATCCCGACGCATTGGTGTCCGAATTGTACAAGGCAACGGGTGGGGAGATGCCTTTTTTAAGCGGTGCATTAGCCCGGTTTCCTGAATTGAATTATATTGTACTATGTCTTGCCAAACAGTATTAAAACAGGTATTTGAAAGCAACATGGTCGTTGACGGATCGGGTAGATCATATGTACTTGATTCCAATATAGATCCCGCGGAGGGTGATTTCCTTGCAGGCCTGATCACCAGGTATAATTGCAGGAAGACAATTGAGGTAGGATGTGCCTATGGCATATCATCGCTTTACATTGCTTCTGCACTGGAGAAGAACAACGGTCATGAAGGGAGAGGTGACCGGCATCACCGGCAACCTTAATGGAAGCATACCTTTTAGTAATGCCACCTCACCTGATGCCGCCAATCCTGATGGTGATGAACCAAAAGCTTACCTGTCGATACTGTTCTTTGATGAACGATTTAATTATGTAGATGGAGGACAATTAAGGGTTGAACAGGCAGGTAGCAATGCACCGCCACTGGAACTTATTAACCTTAAAGCACCGAAGAATGGTTATGCTTATGTATATGTAAGCAACGAAAGTGAGGAACATGTTTATTTTGATAACATACAGGTAGCCCACAAAAGAGGCAGGATCATAGAAGAGAATCATTATTACTCATACGGCCTGAAGATAGCAGCTATCAGTTCCAAAAAACTGGGAAATGTAAATGAAGGACATTTAAAGAACGGGTATTTATATAATGATAAGGAGTTAATTGATGAAGCAGACCTGGAATGGTATGATTACGGGTTTAGAAATTATGATCCGCAAATAGGCAGGTTTCCTTCACTAGATCCCTTAACCTGGGATTATCCGGAACTCACAAATTATCAGTACGCAAGTAATGACCCTATTGCAAATATAGACTTGGACGGATTAGAAGGATCAGATGTGTTACAAAATTTGACAATATATGCAAATAAAGCAAGACAAGCAGCTAATGCAGGACAAGTTTTTCGGTCGGTAACAAAGATTACTCAGCTAGTAGTGGATATGGTTCAATATACAACTCAGAATCCAGATTTTACTACTAGTACATTTTCAATGCCAAGCCAAGGCACAAATTCACCAATGACAATTGAGGAAGGAGGGCAGACATATCACATAGATGGGTTTTATCAAGACATTACCTATCACCACGAAATGGTAAATCCAACTGTTGATGCAGATATTGGTAAAGCCTATGCTCAGCAAAATGCAATGGCTGAATTAGCTGAAAAAGGTAGGTACAAATTGATAAAATTTGGCGCAGGGGTTTCAATATATCAAAATGGGTATGGGCAAATTTATAAGACTTCCTTGCAACAAGGTTTAGGAAACCAAGATGGGGGCTCAATGATTTTTGATGGGTTAACTTTGGGAGGTGCAGGTGCGATTAGGCAGGTGGCCACTAATGGAATAAATAAAGTTGCCAGATCTAAATCAGTCTTAGGTCATATTTTTCGAAGTGCAGATGGTCATGTTAATCCATCGACTATTACTTCTCAAGAAAGATATATTAAATTATTTGAGAAGATTGGTAATAATTCTAAGAATGTTAATCCTAATGTATTAACTAATTTTCAACGTAATGCTGGTGGGTTTCAAGGGTATTCAAAAACCTTCAGGAATGGTAAGCAGGTTTGGGTTCAATCTATTAATAACAAAATAATTAATGCGGGTGTTAATTTTACGCCTAGATAATCTTATTAAATGATGGGACTAGCTCTACAAAAAGAAATTGAAAAAGATTATGTAAAGGCAGTTGAGCTTTATGAGAAGGATATTGAAGGCAAAGCTTCCGTGGAAAGCTATAGCAATTTAGCCTTTTTATACTGGTGTTTTGCTTTTGAATTATTTGAATTTAATATACCCAATAACATATCAGAAGTATGGAGCAAATTAGGGGGGGAAAGATATTCAGAAATACTGAGGCTTGGATTGGATAAGTATCCTAATAGTAGAGAATTAATTTTTTGGAAGAGGTATTTTGCCCATATCATTTTTGGTGAAAATTTTACTGAAGAAGATTGCAGACAAATAATTCAAACTTACAAGGATGATGAGAGTATTGTGCCCTATTTTTTTTTATACTTATTTGATAAAAAAAAATATGTAAACGAGAAAAATGCTTTACTCATTCAATGTAATAAAACTCCGGTTGCAAAATTTTTATATATAAAATCAGTTTTGAATAATAGCTGACTAAATTTTCAACGTTGGTCGGATAATTTAACCTTAACGATTTAGATGCATTTTTGATCATTAGCACATCTTCAGTTAATTAATAAAACTCATGAAATGCGTCAAGAATTCTTAAGAGGTATATTTATTTATTTACTTATTCTTTTATTCTGCTTGCCTGTTCATGCCCAATCGACGTTATATAACATCAAGTCGGGGAATGGTGTTTATGAGTATTCGCATTTACAAACGCCGGGTGACCTGGTGGCGTTGAACACGGTAGGAAGTATTTTTCAGTGGGAGGAGAGTGATTCGCCTGTGTCTGGGTTTACGTCAATAACGGGTGCTACGCAGTCATCGTTAAGTTTTAGCGGACCGCTGGACCAGACGACATGGTTCAGGAGAAAGGTTACGGTGGGAAGTGATTTTTATTACAGCAATGTGGTAAAGCTGGAGGTGGTATCGGTGAACTGGGAGAATTATAATTATGTAAGGGAGCATGTGGTGCGGGTGTCGGGCGTATCGGACTGGAAGGTGATCGATCAGATGGCGGTGGGGGACAAATTGCAGACGACGAAGTATATGGACGGAATGGGCCGTCACGCAGAGACGGTGAGCAGGGAGATGGCAACACCCGACAATCCAAATAATTTATGGGGAGATGTGGTATCGTTTTCCAAGTATGACCAGTTCGGCCGTCAGCCAAAGACGTATTTACCATATACTACGACAACAAACTCGGGTAAGTTTAAAACGACTGCACCGGCAGAGCAGGCACCATACTATGGGGTGTTGTATAATGAGAATGCGGCCTATAACCAGGTTAGTTTTGAGAGCAGTCCCTTGGGCAGGCCTGTGAATCAAAAGAAGCCGGGGACGTCGTGGTCAGCGGGCAGTGGAAGTTCAGCTTATTATGAGTTGAATGAAACGTCGGATGCTGTAAGGATTTTTACAATTGGATATACGAGCGGAGCATACCCTGAAAGTAATGGCGTGTATGCCGCTAATAGTTTAATAAAGAACCGCAGCACCGATGAAAACGGGAAGCAGGTCATAGAGTTCATGAACAAGGGGGGCCAGGTTATTCTTGTTAAGACCCAACTGGATGATAGTCCTGCTGGCGCTTATGATGGCTGGATATGCGTGTATAATGTATATGATGATTTTGGGTTGTTGCGCTACCAGGTGCAGCCTGAGGCTGTTAAATGGCTAAGCAATAATAACTGGTCTTTTGCAGCAACGGGCGGCACAACTGTTTTAGATGAACTGTGCTTCCGTTATGATTATGATGAGAAGGGGAGGAATATATTAAAGAAGGCTCCGGGTGCAGAGGCGCTATTGATGGTGTATGATGTACGTGACAGGGTGGTATTTATGCAGGATGGCAACCAGCGTGCAAAATCACCTGCGCAGTGGACGGCGAACCTTTATGATGAACTGGACAGGGTAGTACTGACTACCTTATATAATACGGGTAAGACGGTCTCCCAGCTTCAGAGTGATATTGATAATGCGGTAACGTACTCCACTTCTACGATCAATAATCCAAGCGGCCTCCAGGTAAATATCATCACCGATCAGCGCGATTTAAATATTACAAATTACAAAGCGCAGAACAGCATTGAATTTATAGATGGTTTTGAGAGCGGAGTGAATGACGAGTTTGTAGCAGAGATAGATCCTGCTGCTGTTACCCAGCCTGTAACGATAACGGCTGCTGTATATGGCAACCCGATATCTGATGCCGATCTGAATAATGCATCCGTAACTACGGTATTAAAATACCAGTTCTATGATAATTATGATTACCAGACGGCGAAGATCTTTAATACCAATTTTGAGAATGGCCAGGCTTATACTACGGGAGAGGCGATAGCGCCATCGAGCCGTACCCTGAGCATGACCACAGGGAGCATGACAAGGGTACTGAACACCAATACTTTTTTAACCACCACGGTATATTATGATGAGAAAGGCAGGCTGATACAGTCCACGGAAGAAAACATACTGGATGGTAAGGATGTAACGACTTACCAGTATGCTTTTGATAACCGGCTGTTAAGCGTGAATACGCTGCACACTACTGCCACTACGGGTTATGAGAACTTTAGCACGATCACTAAGAACCAGTTCGACAAGATCGGGCGGATAAGTGGTATTGAGAAAAAATATGGCAGCAATGCTTTTAAGACCATTGCCCTGTACCGGTATGATGATGTAGGTCGCTTAAAGGTAAAGCGGCTTGCTCCCCATTATACGGCTGGTTACTCTGAGATGGAGATACTGGAGTATAGCTATAACATCCACAACTTTATAACAGGTATCAATAAGGATTATGCCCTGAAGAAACCGGGGATGTATAATAAGTGGGGTAACTTCTTTGGAATGTACCTGGGATATGATAACCGTGATAATGTATTTAATGCGGCAAATCTAAATGGTCAGGTAACAGGCATTGTTTGGAATACGCAAGGTGATGATGCACAACGAAAATTTGATTTTGAGTATGATAATGCAGGCAGGTTAACGAATGCGTTTTTTAAGGAGAAGCAAACCCCAGCAGACAGCTGGAGCAGTACAACGATGGACTTTACGGTTACGGGCTACAATGGAAAGATCGAATATGATTTGAATGGTAACCTTAAGGCCATGCTTCAAAAAGGGGTGTTACCTGGTAATGGCACACCAGTCACGGTGGATGATCTTCGTTATGTTTATGGGGCAACAAGTAATAAGCTTTTAAAAGTAACTGACCAGGGTAATTTAAATACCCTGAACGGTAAGCTTGGAGACTTTAAGGATGGCTCCAATGGAACCGGTGATGATTATGTATATGATGATAATGGGAACCTGGTTATAGACCTGAATAAGGATGCAAAGGACCTGACTACGAGTGACGTGAACGGCATCCGTTATAATTACCTGGATAAGCCGGAAGAGATCCGCATTGCCGGAAAAGGTACGATCAAAAATATTTATGATGCAGATGGCAACAAGCTGCAAAAGCTGTTTACGCCCGAAGGAAGCAGCACTACGGTTACCACCTCGTACGTTCATGAATTTATTTACCGCGAGAATGTACTGCAGTTCATCAACTTTGAAGAAGGGAGGGTAAGGCTTATTGATGAAGTGAGCGAGGATAATGGTCTTGACCTGTTGACCATAACGGGCAACATGGATCTGCCTGGAGATAAGCGTGGTGTATATGATTATTTTATCCGCGATTACCAGGGCAATGTGCGCATGATCCTGACCGAGGAGACCCATATAGGCAGCAATACCTGCACCATGGAGAGCGCCCGGGCCACCAATGAAGAACCTGTTTTTGGGCAGGTGGATAATAATGGTACTCCAACCAGCGCCAATGAAGTAGCAGCACGCTTCCCGGTATCGAGCATCCCCGGGCAGTCATCCAGTAATGGCTGGAATGATAATACCATCGGTAGCCATGTAAGCCGGATCGGGGCACTGGCATCCAGTAAGGTTGGCCCAAATACCTTACTTAAAGTAATGGCGGGCGATGAGGTGAGCGCAAGAACTATTTATTATTATAAGAATCCTGCCTCGCACAACTCTAATAATAATGAAATATTGGGAGCCCTTGTAAACGCCCTTACAGCAGTATTATCTACCAGTGGTGCCACGACTTCTGTTGTGAAGGGTGAAGTGACTACAATACAATCAAACTTAAATACCATTAATACACCGCTTTACTATGATACCTCTCCAGACGCAACGACTTCAGATAACAAACCAAAAGCTTACCTGTCAGTACTGTTCTTTGATGAACGATTTAATTATGTAGATGGAGGACAATTGAGGGTTGAACAGGCCGGTAGCAATGCACCGCCACTGGAGCTTATTAACCTTAAAGCACCGAAGAATGGTTATGCTTATGTATACGTAAGCAACGAAAGTGAGGAACATGTTTATTTCGATAATATACAGGTAGCCCACAAGAGAGGCAGGATCATAGAAGAGAATCATTATTACTCATACGGCCTGAAGATAGCAGCTATCAGTTCTAAAAAACTGGGAAATGTAAGTGAGGGACATCTGAAAAACCAATACCTGTTCCAGGGAGATTACAGTGAGTTCGATGAGGACATGAACTGGAATGAGTTTGCCTTAAGAGACTATGATCCACAAACAGGAAGGTTCGTACAGATTGATCCATATTATCAGTTCCCTTCACCTTATACGGGAATGGGGAATGATCCGATAAGTTTTAAAGATCCTAGCGGAGGATTTAGTCTTTCCAGCATAACCGGTTCTACTAATTTGTTATTTAACACAGCAGTTTCTACAATTGCAGGAACAATAATAGGCGGAATAGCTGGAGCAATAACAGGGGATGATAAAGGTTGGCTAAAAGGTGCTGCAGTTGGTGCTTCTTTAATAGTAGGAGAAATTAAAATCCCCGCATCAAGAAGTATTTTAAAGGTATCTGGCTTTTTAGTAAATCAAAAACTGCAGAATAATCAACAACAAGAAATCGAAAAGATGGTGCGAAATCATATCTCTGCGAAAGACTATCTTTCAGCAGTTCGCACAATTATATCATATTTCCCAGATGTTAATGCAGGGTTAACTGAAAATCGGGATTATTATTTGTGGAAAACTGCATTACCAGCAAAGGATGGTGGAATGGAAGTTCGAACTGATTTGTATGACAAGTTGTTACCCACTATATTGTTCTATGACGGAGCTTTAGATAAGGTTGTAAATGGAGAAAATTCTTTTGGTTTATTAGTTAGAATGGTTTATCATGAAATGGTACATGTAAGAATATTATTAGGTAAATTTGGAGATTACGGGCAAATATCTAATATGTATGAAGGGGTACCGATTCATGAAACTATTGCCCATTATCACATGATAAAAAATCAAAATTTACCTCAGATGACTCCCCTCGAAGTAAAGTCATATGCAAGAGGGGTGCTTAAACATCAGGTTCCAAGGTTAAGTAAAGCTTGGGCAAAGAGATTGGAGCCAATGATTTTATATCTAAAGCAATTTGAATGAGTAAGACTTTTTTTTTAGTCCTGTTATTACTTGGTTTTAATATAGTTGCTACCTGTCAGCAAGGCGGCAATCATCTTAAGCTAAGTGTAAACTATATAATTCAGGATTCAAGTATAACATTTGATATTATAATAAAAAATCTAACCTCTGATAGCATTGGTATTTATAAAAAGGATCCATTTTATTATTGCGATAAACAGCCAGGGCCAAATTGTTTTTCAGTTCTCAAGGAAATTAATATGGAATATTATAACCTTTACCCAGTGGGTTCAATTCCCCATAGGTATAATGGGAGAATATATTTCATTCCAAAAAACACTTCTTGTAAGGTTGAATTTAGCTTACCACTTAAGCAATTGTTTTCCCCAATTGATTCTGGAAATTATTCCATTATATTTCAAATGGAATATTTGTATCAAAAAGTGGAAGGTAAAATTCTCTCTGAAACTATTTATTTTAAAGCTCCCTAAAATGTTAAGAAGCCTTATGTTGTTGTCAGGATTTAATTTATTAAATCCTATCAAGTAAATCGTACATAATGAAAATAGCTTTTTTTTTATTTGCAATAAATGTTTTCGTGATTTCGTGTCATAGTTTGAAAAATGAAGATATTCGCAACTCCGATCCTGATATACCAAGAAATCAAGTATTTGATTATTCATTTTCTGTCAAAACAGCGGCAAAATATTACATTGAGAATATTTCAGAAACGGATATAGAACTAGAAATAGATGATAAGAAAATTGAGCGATCAAGTAAGTTAGAAAGTGCCATCATTCTCGAACCTCTTCAGGATAGTTCTAATATATTGATTAGGGTATCTTACGAAAAGATAATAATAACAACTCAAGATCAGGAGGGAGATGAAGTTATAGTCGATGCTGATCATGCAACCAAGGCTTTCAACACAGTGGATAATATTCTTGGTATAATTAAGGATGCTCCTTTTTATATTTCGTTAGATAGCAATGGAAATGTTGTAAAGGTTTCGGGTACACAGGAGATCATTAATAAGGTATTAAATGAAGTAGCATCCAGGGCAAAAGATTCTGAAACTAAAATTAAGGAGCTGGTTGAACAACTTGTTGGTGAAAGCTATATTAAATCAAGCTTTAACCAGAATTTTAAGATTTTTCCGGATACATCTGTTCACATTGGTTCTAAATGGTCAAAAGAATATGAGGAATCCGCAACGATAAATTTCATTTCAAAAAACAATTACGAGGTCACAAAATTGAATGATGAAATAGTGGCATTGAAATTTAAAGGAGATATTAAAAGCGGTTCTATTCCTGCGTCCTTAATGGGTACTAATGTACAGACAAAAATAACTGGTACCCAAACAGGAAAAATGGAATTTGACCGAGCTTCAGGAATGATGATTAAAAGTAGTTCCACAACTGAAATTGAAGGAACTGTTGAGGTGATGGGAAAGGTTATTCCATTAAATATTGAGATCAAAAAATCTACAACAACCCGTAAATTTTAGATTCATTAATAGTGGGCGAAATAAAGAAAATTTGTTGGGTGAGGGGTTGTTACATATCGTTCCTTCAGGAACTTTGATGTCGACGAATTCAGGAGCTAAAGCTCCCGATGTGTAGTGGGTGTGCCTAACCCCACACTAAAGTGCGGGGTTACTGATACAAAAAGCATATAGGAAATAAGAAAAGGGTTGGGCGTGCCAAACCATTCTAAGTACGGGGTTACTGATACAAAAAGCATATTGGAAAGAAGTAACAGGGTTGGGTGTGCCAACCCACTCTAAAGTGCGGGGTTACTGATACAAAAAGCATATTGGAAATAAGAATATCAAAGAAAGTGACAGGGTTAGGTGGGCCAAACCATGCAAAGTGCGGGTTACCGTCCCGGCATAAATCGTAAAAACCCCATTCCCTTCGAGCGTAGGTTTACGTTTTTCTTTTACTAAGTATAATCCCGAGGGCATTCCGGCGTTATAGTTGTAAATGGTGAAATTTGCCTAATTTCACACCCCGTTTTATGAAACCCGACCAATCGACCCCCATCAAGGTGATCATCGCCGACGACCACGTACTATACCGTGCGGGGGTTAAAACATCGCTGAGCTCCAGGAAGGACATCAAGGTTATCGCCGAGGCCGATAACGGGATGCACCTCCTGAACCTTATAAAGTCGCTGCCGTGCGACGTTATCCTGCTCGACATACAGATGCCCGTGATGGACGGGGTGCAGGCCCTCCCCGAAATAAAGAAGATCCTTCCCAACGTGAAGGTGATCATGCTTACCATGCTGGAAGACCAGAGCATGATAACCAGGCTCATGGAGCTGGGGGCCAACAGCTACCTCACCAAAACGAGCGATATCGAGATCATCTACGACGCCATAAAGACCTGCTACGAGCAGGAATACTACTTCAACGCCCTTACCAACAAGGCGCTGATAAGCAACCTGAAACAAAAGACCACCCCGCCCGCCGCCACCACCGGCGCCGGCGAACCCCAGCTCAACGAAAAGGAGATCACCATCCTCCGCCTGATGTGCGAGGAAAAAAGCACCAAGGAGATCGCCGACCATGTTGACCTGAGCCCCCGCACAGTGGAAGCCATCCGCGATAAACTGAAAGTGAAGACCGGGGCTAAATCCACCGCAGGACTTATCCTTTACGCGGTAAGGCATAATATCATTGAAGAAATGTAGGCGGATGGAAGTTGGAGGTTGGAAGTTTGAGGTTGGAGGTTGGAGGTTGGTTAGCTCCCGGCCCATTTTCCGTGCGAGGGAACCGCATCCTGTTCCCAGTTTTCCAGTAACCTGTTCAATCCTGTAGCCAGCGCTTCGCCGTGCATAGCGGTGCCGTGGCCGGGGATCACCACCCGCGGTTCGAGGTCGGCAAGGCGTTTTACGGAGGCGAAGGCTTCGGTCCAGTCGGTAGTGAGGTAAACCGGCGGGCCGCACACTTCCTGTTCCTGCACCAGCACCCTGTACATCGAATCCTGCTTCACCGTAATAAAGGCATCCGCGGAGATCAGCAAGCCGTCACTGTTGCGGAAGAGGGCTACCTGCCCCGGCGTATGTCCCGGTACATGCACCCAGTGCCAGCCGGGAAGGGTGGGTACACTGCCGTCTGCAGGAAGCATGCTCAGCGCCTCCCTTATATTCACAGGCTCATGCGGGTAAAGGAAGGAAAGCTTTGCAAGCATACCGCCCTCCACCGAGGTATCGGGCCCCGGGTAGGCTTCCTCACCGGTAAGAAAGGGGAATTCCTTCGGGTGGGCATATACCGGTACATTCCATGCTTCCAGCAGCGCCACTATGCTGCCCACATGATCGAAATGACCATGGGTGAGGATGATGCAATTGGGCGGGTTGCCGCTGCCGAAGCGCCGCTCCGCGGCTTCGATGATCTCCTTTCCCGACTTGGGCATGCCGGCATCTACCAGCACCCAGTTGCCCGGCACACCGATCATTACGAGGTTTACCACCTGGTTGGTATAATAGGCTACATCGGGGGTTACCTCCCTAAGTTCGCCGCTGTTCACGGAGGTCATCGGGATGAACCGGTTGTCGTCGCTCTGCTTCATAATGGCGTTTAGGACGTACGTTCCAAACGATATGCCCAAAGGGGTGCAGCAAATAAAAAAGCCCCGGGAGGGGCTTTGTATCGAGGAGCAGACTTGAACTGCCGACCTTCGGGTTATGAATCCGATGCTCTAACCAACTGAGCTACCTCGACAAATGGGGTGCAAAAATAGATAAATACTGCCAAAGGCAGAAAAGATTTTGAACCATTTGCCGGGAGATCAGTCGTCGATCCGCAGGGGAAAGCCATCGGGCCTTGCCAGGAAGCGTTCTATCGCATCAAAGATATCTGCCTTGTTGAAAGGCTTGGTAATGAACAGGTCGGCGCCGTTGCGCATGGCCCTCTTCTTGTCGAACAGCCCGTCGTGCGCCGTGATCACCGCTATCTTGAGGTCCTCATTTTCGGCCTTGAGGGTTTCCACCATATTTATTCCGAGCCCGTCGGGCAAATGATTGTCGAGAAATATTATGGCCGGCGGATCTTCCTTTACCTGTACCATGGCCTGGCTGAGGGTGTTGGCCTGGTCGCATACAAACCTTTCCTTATCCAGCATGTTCCGCAACAGGAAGCATACATCCCCTTCATCATCCACAATAAGGATCTTCACCAGGTCGTGGCCTGCAGTTACTGTATTCATGTGCGCTGTTTTCCCGAACAACCACAAACGCGCAGCCAGACTTGCCAGCCTGCTGTACGATCCCCGTTCCACGCCCCTGGTAACCCTTAAGCTCAGCCGCTGTTGCCTGATAACCAGTTTCTGAAAAAAAGGGGGGGAGTGAAAAAATCCTTTCCGCATTTCCCGGCGCAGCCGGAACGGGTACAGGCCACTGCCGGCGCATTGTTGACAAAAATCCCTGAACTGTAGAATTACAACCTGCTTTCCGTTTGCGGCTGATTCCCTATTTTCGCAGAACCAACACTTTCTGCACGTGAAAGAAACAGGATCACTAAATACCAATAACGTGCTGATGGATAAAAGGAAGGAATCATTCCAGAAGAAGATCCATATTTTTTTTGGTGACGATGACCCGGAAGATGTAGAATTTTTCCAGGAAGCCCTCCGGGAGCTCTTCCCCTCGGTTAAGATCACCATAGCGAAAGACGGCCTGGAGCTGCTTGAATTTTTACAGGTGGTTATCCCCGATATGATCTTCCTCGACCTGAACATGCCGCGTATGAGCGGTATGGAATGCCTGCGTACCATACGGGAGAATGCAGGATATAAACATATCCCGGTGATCATTTATTCCACCTCGGCGGAAGACCGCCATATAGAGGAGGCATACGCCCTGGGCGCCACCCGCTTTGTGCAGAAGCCCCTCCGCTACGAGGACATAAAGGACCGGATAACCCTTACCATAGGCCCCGAGATTTCCGAGCTGCTGAAAAGGAATTCCCGCGAGGACTTCGTGATCAACTGATCCCTGTGGCATAGTTTTTACCTCGTATGTAAAAACTTATGTCATGAAAAAGAGATCGAACCCGTCTGCCAGCCGCGACCGCCAGCGAGTTGCAGGGCAGGAGCCATGGGAGCCACGCTACCTGGCCGAAAAGCTAAATGTTTCCGTACAGTCTGTTAAGGAGGCCATCAATGCCGTTGGGCACAGCCGCGACAAGGTGGAGGAATACCTGCGTACAAACAACAGGAGGTAGGGATGGGGTATAGCAGGAAGGTACTCGATTCCATAAGCCGGAAATTCATTGATGCGGGCAGGACCATCGCCGTAGCGGAAAGCGTTACGGCGGGCAACCTGCAGGCGGCCCTTTCGCAGGCAAAGGATGCCTCGCGTTTTTTCCAGGGCGGGCTCACCGCCTACAACCTCGGCCAGAAGTACCGTCACCTAAAGGTTGAACCCATTCATGCAGAGGAATGCAAATGCGTATCGGCAAAGGTTGCCGAGGAAATGGCCGTGAACGTGCGGCACATGTTCCTTAGCGACCTTGGCGTGGGCATCACCGGCTTCGCCACCGTGGTGCCCGAAGAAGGGGTGAATGAATTGTTCGCATACATCAGCATTGCAAATGGAGAGAAAATTGCAGGTGCATGGAAGGTGAAGGCCACGAAGACCGAAGCCGCGGAGGTGCAGGAAGAATATGTAAAGGTGATCCTCGACAAGATCGCCGCATTAAAAATCACACGCAATGAAAAAGCAAAAGGTAAGCGAAAAGCCGGCGCCAAAAAGCAGTAAGAAAGAACCGGTACGGCGCGGTTATAATGAGAAAACACCCATGAACCCGCAGGGTACATTTCCTCCTGATTCCAAACCAAAAAAGAGATCATGAAACGCGACGGAGCCAATAAGAGCCTGTGGCAGGAAGTGGAAGCGCCTGCTTTGCCTGCCCACAGCGCGGCAATGGAATGTGATGTACTGATCGTGGGCGGGGGCATCACGGGCCTTACCACGGCATTGCTGCTGCAGGAGGCCGGGAAGAGATGCATTGTTGCAGAAGCGCATACCATTGGTTTCGGAACCACGGGCGGAACTACTGCCCATCTCAATACCCTGCTGGAGTCGCCCTACTACATGGTGAAGAAGGATTTCGGCGCTGATAATGCCAGGCTTTTCGCGCAAAGCGCGGAGGATGCGATCCGCCTCGTGGAGCGGCTATGCGGCAAATACAATATCAATGCTGGCTTCGGTCGCAAGACGGCCTTTCTATGGGCAACGGATGATAAACAGGCAGGGGAACTGGACCGGGTCGTGGAGTCAACAAAGGAAGTGGGACTGCCCATGGATCATATCAACGACAGTCCTTTCCCTGTCCCCTATGTTAAGATAGCAGCGATCGAAAACCAGGCGCAGATCCATCCCACCGAGTATATCAAAGGGCTTGCTGAAGCCTTCAGGGGCCTTGGCGGTACCATACTGGAGCATTGCAGGGTAAACGGGATAGAGGAGAAGGATAACGTTGAGGCGCAAACGGGAATGGGAATGATAAAGGCGCAGAGCGCGGTATATGCAACACATATTCCGCCGGGGGTGAACATCCTTCACTTCCGTTGCGCTCCTTACCGCAGCTATGCCATGGCCTTTACCCTCAAGGATGGCAGGTATCCTGATGCATTGGGCTATGATATGGAGGATCCTTATCACTATATCCGCACCCAGGAATGGAACGGGCAGAAATACGTGGTGGCCGGTGGCGAAGACCATAAAACGGGTCATGAAGAAAATACCGATGCCTGTTTCCGCAGGCTGGAAGCCTATATAAGAAAGTACTTCGAGGTGGACGAGATAACCCACCGCTGGTCGTCGCAGTTCTTTGAGTCGACCGACGGGTTGCCCTATATCGGCAAGCTGCCGGGAGCTTCAGGTAAGGTATATGTGGCTACGGGTTTCATGGGGAATGGCATAACGCTGGGAAGCAAGGCAGGGGAGGTATTGTCTGAACTTATCCTGACCGGTGAAAGCCGTTATAAGGAATTGTTCCGCCCGGGAAGGGTGAGCCCTGTTGCGGGCTTCCAGGATTTTGTGAAGGAAGCGGCAGATGTTGTTCAGCGCTTCATAGCCGATAAGGTCAGCCCGGAAAAACTTAAAGAGGTGGCGGATCTCGCACCCGGCGAGGCAAGGGTGGTACGCGCCGAAGGCCAGTTACTGGCGTTGTATAAAGATGAGGACCATGTACTTCATGCAGTGAATTCTGCCTGCACCCATGTTAAATGCACCATTGGGTGGAACAGCACGGAGAAATCGTGGGACTGCCCATGCCATGGCTCACGGTTCAGCATACACGGAGAAGTGCTCACCGCCCCCGCCCGCAAAAACCTCGAACGCATCACCCTAAAGTAAATCGCCTTTCGAGACGCAAGTATGCGTCTCTACATTGCCCAACACTGAACTTTAAACAATAAACAATAAACACCTTCCAACCTCCAACCTCCAACTTCAAACTATTTTGCTTTCCACGGCACCTCCGCTGCTCCAAGCAATTTTCCCGCGTACCGGGCGAGGGTGAAGAGGTGGTCGCTGAGGCGGTTCAGGTATTTTATCACCAGTGGCGCCACTTCACCATCCTGGAGGTGCAGGTTAACGCAGCAGCGCTCTGCGCGGCGACAAACCGTACGCGCGATATGTATGGAGCTTACTGTGGTATGTCCGCCGGGTAGGATAAAGGAGCGCATCCCGGGCAGTTCGCTGCTCATCCTGTCGATCTCTTTTTCGAGGAGGGTTATGTCTGCTTCATGAAGATCGGGCAGGTGCATTTTTGTATCCTTTTGAGGGTCGGTGGCAAGGGTGGAGCCAATGGTAAAGAGGCGGTCCTGGATCTCGCCCAGAACATTCTTCAGTTGTTCATCCTGCAGCAGGTCGCGTACCAGCCCGATATGGGAGTTGAGTTCATCCACGGTGCCATAGCTTTCAATGCGCAGGTGGCTCTTGGGCACCTTTGTTCCGCCGATAAGGCTGGTGGAACCGAGGTCGCCGGTTTTGGTATAGATCTTAAATGCCATGGGTCAAAGGTAAAGAAACCCTTATCTCTTTCCGGCCTGCGGCTGATTTCTTGAGTGGCAATGAAGGCCTGCTCCATCATGATGCAGGGGGAGGCAATCCACCTGGGCGATCCTGCGGTTCGGGAAGGCCGACTGCAGTATGTTTCTTGCTTCCTGGTCAAGATGCCTTATTTCTTCCGGCAATCCTTCCTTCCAGAATTTTGCCGTGACCACCACATCATTGGCAATGATGAAATTCATATAGCCGGTGGTGAGGTAAAATTCCACGGAGTCTGAAGAAACATTTTCAAACCACGACTTTTCCTCTTTTCCTAATGAACGGTACTCCACCTTTTTCGTCATCGTGGGTCCTGCGGGCAAACGGATGATCTTTAGTGGTTCACCTTTGAATGTTCGGGATCGTGCAAGGATAGCGAAATTCTCTTCCATCCGTTCGTAGGAAGCCCGCTGTATTTTATTATTGACGGTATCCCTGGGATCGATCGCTGTGAGAAGTACGGTTGTGTGGTTAACAAACCTGCAGAACTCATCGATGTGCCCGCCTGTTCCGATACCGTACCGGCCATCATCCAGCAATCCCCATTCTTCATCCTTAAGTCCCTTTTTCAGCCAGATGATCTTCTTAACTCCCAGCACTCTTTGATATTCCTTTTCAATTTGCTTTTTTGTCATCGACCTGTTCCGGTCAAGTTCCACGGCTTCAACCAGCAGCATAGTTCCCTGACCGTTTGTTTGCCATGCTCCTCCTTCGGAGATCATTTCTGAAGAAACAAGGGGCAGGTTCATTTGCTTTGCCACGTTCCTGTCGATGTGCTCAGATCTTGGGTCCGGGTGAACGTACCTGAAGTCGGCCACGGCAAGATCGCCGTCCTGGTCTTTTAGAAAGATGGGGCCGGGATCCTGGATGGCGCCAAAGGATTTCTCATTGAAAAATAACCGGATCCGGGAGGTATCAATACCCCTGGTCCTGAATTCAGCCAGGATCTTTTGCTGCATTTGCTCCCTCGTGAAGCCGGGTTCCGGTCCATAGAGGATCGTTACCGGGGTAGTCTTATGAATTTCCTTAACTGCTTCCAGGATAGTGGTATAAAAAGGCTCACCCCCTAAGAATCCCTTTTCTTTCCAGCTTAACCAGATGGCGTCCTGCTTTTCAAATTCAGCAGGTATATAGTAGGATGTACCGGGAGCCGGTGGCACTTTACAGCCATATACCAATAATACAACCAGGCCCGCGAAGAATGCTTTCATAAGAATGTTTAATCTTCCATTTTAAGCGCCACGTAGATGTCGTGTTTATACCGCGGGCTGGTGATCTTTATTTCCTGCGACCTGCGGTTTTGAAGGGTGATGCTGATCCCTTTCTTTATGAAGGTTTCGTTCTCCCGCCTGTAGATCTCCTGGCTGTCTTTTTCGCAGCGTTCATATTCCTTCTTAACCACCACGGTTCCTGTTACCAGGTTAAAGTCAACATCCTTCCAGTATTCACAGATCTTCCCGGCATTGCTTACATAGCCGATAAGCCTGAATTCCTTTCCATCGAACCGGTACTTGTCGGTGTGCCACCATTTCCAGCTGCTGCCGCCCTCGTGCGTGATCTTCAGGACACCCTTCTCAATCTCCATCCCGCCAAACGGGTCGCC
This sequence comes from Bacteroidota bacterium, assembly GCA_023417815.1. GTDB lineage: Bacteria > Bacteroidota > Bacteroidia > Chitinophagales > Chitinophagaceae > Ferruginibacter. Next base: position 29,110 of record JAEZEI010000003.1, read on the forward strand.
CATCATTCCCCCGTCGCGGCTCCCATACAGAGCCTGCCAGGATCTTTGCCAGGCGGTCCATTTTGAACCAGCTCCTTTATCCCGTCCTTATCCAGGTCGCCCGAAACGCTGTCAACCACCGAATAATTCAACGGCACAGGTATGCCTTGGGAAAAGGCCATGCCGCAAAACAGGAGCGATAGCAGGATAGTGTTTAGAAGTTTCATTTATGATAACCGTAGTAAACGTTGGCCGGTTTTTGATACCGCTTTATTGCCACGGTTAAAGTTAAACAATGGAAGGAAGTAATTTTTACTTCATTTGCTCCTGCCGCGGTCTATTGATCATTTCTGCCGGATGGCCCTGTTCTTTTGTTTCAGTAATGGTATCCAGGAAATGAATAATTCCACCAGCAGGATGGGCAAAACCCAGCTCATCCACTCGTAAGTGGTATCTCTCACTTCTTCATTCTTTATGAAGAAAAGCATATTGTGTTTGTAAACCAGGTCGCTTAATATTCGCAGCCAGATAAAGGTGAGTGCGAGGGTATAACTGCGGATCATGAACAGGCGGTGTGCTTTTATATTTCCCCGCCTTATGGTGATCCATGCTGCAATGGTCATGAACAACCAAAGGAGAGAGAGGATCAATACGGGCACTATGGATCCTTCGTAGGGTTGCAGCACGCCAAGTACAAATGCGGATACGCCTCCGAGTAAGCTTCCCGCTATATAAACTTTTCCCAACAACCGGTGCCAGGAAGTATAACGGATGCGGAACCAGTTCCAGAACTGCAGCGGGCCCAGCGCGAGGGGAAGTATGGCGGTGAGCAGATGAAAGACAAAGAAGAATTGTTTGTCCCAGAAGGTAGGGCCAAGGCCTTCTTTATAAAAGCGGAACAGGATGGCCCTGTACAGGTAATACCCGCTCAGCAGGATGATTGAGGTCCAGAAAGCTTTGGTCAGGATCTTGCCGGTTATGGTCATGATGTACTATTAGCGTACACATCAAAATAAGCATTATATGGCAAATTCCTGCCTTGTTACTTCTGGCCGGCTACCATGGGAGCTTCATTGCGTTTGTCGGTTTCCACGAGGCCGTCTTTCAGGCGGATCACCCGGTGTGCGAAAGCGGAGATGTCTTCTTCATGGGTAACGATCACTACCGTATTGCCTTCGGAATGGATACGGCCAATTATGTCCATGATCTCGTAAGAGGTTTTGGAATCCAGGTTCCCGGTGGGTTCGTCGGCCAGGATGATGGAGGGGTTATTAATGAGGGCGCGGGCTATTGCCACACGCTGGCACTGGCCGCCGCTCAGTTCATTTGGACGGTGATGCATCCTGTCGCCGAGTTTCACTCTTTCCAGTACTTCAACGGCACGTTCCAGCCTGTCCTTTTTGCTCACGCCTCCATAAATGAGGGGGAGGGCTACGTTCTCAGCCGCGGTAAGCCGGGGCAGCAGGTTGAACTGCTGGAACACGAAGCCGATCTCTTTATTGCGAACGGCCGCCAGGTCATCGTCGGGCATCCTGCTCACATCCTGCCCGTTCAGCACATACCTGCCCGAGGTAGGTGAATCGAGGCAGCCAAGGATATTCATCAGTGTACTCTTCCCCGAACCGCTCGGCCCCATAAGGGCTACATATTCATTACGGAATACATCAAGCGAAACTCCCTTTAATACCTTCAGTTCCTGTTTCCCCAGGAAATAACTCTTTCGGATCTCTTCTAAATGCAGGATTGAACTCATATATATTGGAACAAATGTAAATAAACAACTTCCAACCTCCAACCTCCAACCTCCAACTTCCAACCTCCAACCTCCAACCTCCAACCTCCAACCCTTTCCTTATCTTCGCAGCCCGAAAATGAACAATACAGTTCCACAAAAGAGCAACGACATCGTAATGAGCGGGATCAGGCCCACGGGCTTCCTGCACCTGGGCAATTATTTTGGCGCCATGCGTAACTATGTTACCATGCAGGATGAATTCAACTGCTATTTTATGGTGGCCGACCTGCATTCCCTGACCACGCATCCCGATACCAGGGAGCTGAAGAATAATGTACACAGGGTGCTGGCAGAGAACCTCGCCTGCGGGCTCGACCCCGACAAGGCGGCCATCTATTGCCAGAGCCATATAAGGGAAACAAGCGAGCTTTACCTGTACCTGAACATGCTTGCCTACAAGGGTGAACTGGAAAAGACCCCGACCTTCAAGGATAAGGTGCGCCAGAACCCGGATAATGTAAATGCCGGGCTGCTTACCTATCCTGTACTGATGGCCGCAGATATCATCCTTCACCGCGCAAAGTACGTACCGGTAGGGAAGGACCAGGAGCAGCACCTCGAGATAACACGCAACTATGTGCAGCGTTTCAATCATCGATACGGCCCGGTGTTCCCCGAACCGCAGGCATTCAATTATAACCGGGAGCTGATAAAGATCCCCAGCCTGGATGGCACAGGCAAGATGAGCAAGAGCGAAAACCAGATGAGCACCCTCTACCTCGCCGATGATGATGAAAGCATCCGCAAAAAAGTGATGAAGGCAAAAACGGATAGCGGTCCCGGTTCCATGGATTCGGAGAAACCTGACTATATCAAAAACATCTTTCTGCTGATGCAACTGGTGAGCAGCGCGGATGTGGTGCAGAAATTTGAAGCGGATTATGCAGCATGCACCATCCGTTACGGGGATATGAAAAAACAGCTCGCAGAAGATATGGTGAACTTCATCCGGCCTATCAGGGAAAAGGCTTCAGCCATTTACCAGGATAAGAAATACCTGGAGGAAGTGATGGAAAAGGGTGCAGCGAAAGCCCGTACAAGCGCAGTGGCCACAATGGAACGGGTAAGGGACGCGCTCGGTCTAAAATACTATTGAAGAAGCCATATTATTTCATACTTTCAACCAAGAACAACGGTACGGGCATGGCCAAACTTAAGAAACCAAAACACATAGCAGTAGCAGGAAATATCGGCGCGGGCAAGACCACCCTTACCGAGTTGCTCAGCAAGCATTATAAATGGATACCGCAGTTTGAAGATGTGGATCATAATCCATACCTCAATGATTTTTATGAGGACATGCCGCGGTGGAGCTTCAACCTGCAGATCTTCTTCCTCAACAGCAGGCTTAACCAGCTCCTGGAAATACAGCGTGGTACCGAAACCGTTATCCAGGACCGCACCATCTACGAGGATGCGAACATCTTTGCACCCAACCTGCATGATATGGGGCTGATGGGCAAGCGGGATTTCGATAATTACTATAAGTTCTTCGAAACACTGAAAACGATGGTGCAGCCTCCCGACCTTTTAATATACCTGAAGGCTTCCGTGCCTACCCTGGTAGGACAGATCCAGAAGAGGGGAAGGGAATATGAAGAGAATATACGCCTCGATTACCTTAAGAAACTGAATGAACTTTATAATAGCTGGATCGATAATTACAGGGAAGGAAAGCTGCTGATCATAGATGCGGATACCAATAAGTTTGCAGAGAATGAAGAGCACCTGGGCCAGGTGATCTCCCGGATCGATTCAACCCTGTTCGGATTGTTCTAATCGATAAGCTGGTTCTTCATCGCGAAGAATACCAGTCCCACACTGTTCTTCACACCAAACCTTTCCATAAGCCTGTCTTTGATGGCCTCCACCGTGCGCGCGCTTATCTCCATCTTCTGGGCTATTTCGGTGGCCGTGAATTCCATGCATACCAGGCGCAGTACTTCCTTTTCGCGATCGCTCAGCACCATCTCCGAATTCAATGACGGAACGATCTTCTGCTTCGAATAATTCTTCCTGATCAGCACCTTGTTCACGAACGGGTTCAGGTAGAAGCCGGTGCGCATCACATCCATGATGGCTCTTTTGATCTCCGAAGGCTCCGTGCTTTTAAGCAGGTAACCTGCGGCACCACAGTCCATGAGGTGACCAACGAAGCGTTCATCTTCATACATGGTGAGTATGATGACCCTTATGTGCGGAAAATTCTTGGTGATGAGTTTGGTGGTGTCTATGCCATCGCGAACAGGCATTTTAAGATCGCACAGTACAACATCGGGCTGGAATTCAGGAAGCTTTTGCAACAGGTCGTCGCCATTGTCTGCCTCGCCCACGAACCGGATATTATTATAAGCACGCATTGAAAGGATCACTCCCTTGCGGAAAATTTTATGATCATCAGCAATAGCTACTTTTATCTGGCCTGTCTCCATGGGTGAAGTAAAAATAACAAGATTTCCCAGAATTTTTTCAGAATCACTTATTTGAATATCAACACCGTATAAATACGTGCAAAAAATTTCATCCTGTTTGCAGGGGTCGCGTAACTTGGCAGCATGTACATAATTCTGAATGGTGAAGCCGTACCTGCGGCACAGGCAGTGATGCCTTATGACAGTCGCGGATTGCGGTTTGGTGAGGGAATATTTGAGACCATGAAGGTGGAAGATGACCAGGTTGAATTTGAGCAATGGCATTTTGAAAGACTGCAGCAGGGCATCGGTCTCCTCCAGCTAAAGGGGTTGCCTGCGATGGACCTGCTGGCATTGCATTGCAGGGAACTGGTGAAGATGAACGGGCATGTCAAGGCACGTGTAAGGCTTACCGTTAGCGGCGGTGCCGGATCGTTGTTTGATGACCCGGCTGCGCAATACACTATTGAATCATGGGAAATGCAACCGGCAAAGGAAGCGCTTGGCACCTGCCTTTTTACAGGACTGCCTGTTGAAGCGAATATGCTCTCCCACATAAAGCATAATAATTTCCTGCCCTACATCCTTGCGGCAAAATACGCAAAGCAGCAAGGGGTGGATGAATGTATCACCGTGAATGGCCAGGGCAATATTTGCGAAGGAACGGTAAGCAATATTTTCCTGGTGAAAGGAAACCTGCTGATCACACCTCCTCTTTCAGAAGGTTGCGTAGGAGGGATAATCCGTCGCCATATCGTTGAACAAACACCGCCGGGTTTCTCCGTAGTGCAAAAGCCGGTGACACTCCCGATGCTTGAAGATGCCGACGAAGTCTTCCTTACCAATTCTGTATATGGCATCCGGCCGGTTGCCCGGTTCCACGATCGCTCCTTTCCCATAACAGTGATCGATTCCATAAAAAAAGCATCAGGGCTATGAGGTGCATCATGTGGTTTCGCAGGGACCTCAGGCTGCACGACAACCATGCCTTATCGTTAGCCCTTGCAAAAGGAAATGTGATGCCGGTGTTCATCTTTGATACCGGGATCATCCGCCTCCTCGAAAAGGATGATCAGCGCGTGGGGTTCATTCATAGTGAAATAACCAGGCTGCACGAAGAACTGGTTGCAATGGGCAGCGCGTTGATGGTGTTTCATGGCAGCCCGGTGGATATTTTCAGTGACCTGTTGAAAAAATACCGTGTGGATGCGGTGTACTGCAATAATGATCATGAACCCTACACCATAAAAAGAGACAACGAGGTGGAGGCAATATGCAGCGCCAACAGAACTGCATTCATCGCAGTAAAGGATCATCTCATCTTTGAAAGGAACGATATACTGAAGCCTGACGGAAAACCCTATACCGTATTCACTCCCTACAGCAGGAAATGGAAAGCATTGCTAAAGGAAACTCCGTTAACCTCCTATGAAAATGGACAAGGCTACCTGCAGATGGACCCGGCCCCGTTACCTTCCCTTGCATCCCTTGGCTTTGATGTACCCCGGGTTGCATTTCCTTCAAGTGAAATTTCTGACGGTCTTATCCGTCGGTACGCGGCTCAAAGGGATCAGCCTGGTGCCGGCAGTACATCCCGCTTAGGCATTCACCTCAGGTTCGGTACAGTAAGCATCCGGGAAGTGGTGGGCAAGGCTCTTTCTTCCGATGTTTTTTTGAATGAACTGATCTGGAGGGAATTCTTCCAGGCTATCTTATGGCACTTTCCACACGTGGTGGATCATGCCTTTCGTGCTGCCTATGATAATATTGAATGGCGGAATAATGAGAACGAGTTTGAGCGATGGTGTAACGGCGCCACGGGTTATCCCTTAGTGGATGCGGGAATGCGCGAGCTTAACGAAACAGGGTTCATGCATAACAGGGTGAGGATGGTCGCTGCCTCATTTTTGTGCAAGCACCTGCTTATCGACTGGCGATGGGGAGAATCCTATTTCGCAGCGAAGCTGCTGGATTACGAACTTGCATCAAACAATGGTAACTGGCAGTGGGCGGCAGGTTCCGGATGTGATGCCGCGCCTTATTTCAGGATATTCAATCCTGCATTGCAGGCAAAGAAATTCGACCCGGGATCTGTTTACATACGGCGATGGATACCCGAAATTGACAATGACTATCCCCCGCCGGTGGTTGAACACGAATTTGCCAGGAAACGCTGCCTTGAAGTTTATTCGAAGGCATTGAAGCAACACGGGTAGTCATTATGTTCTACCTGTTCTTAACTATGTTGTTGTAGCTGCTTTGCTGCACAGCCTCCCAGCGCCACCATTGCAAGGAGGAGTAGTGTTTTCATATGTTAGCATTTGAAATAGAATGCCGAAAAATGATGCCAGGTGGGGCGGATAAGGGTTTATTGCTTAAAGTTTAATGATTCGCAATATCTTCACCATTCAATTTTTTACATCCAAACTATTATATCATGCAGGCATGGAAAGAATACCAGGAAAAGAACAAGGACAGGTTCCTGGATGAATTACTGGCATTGTTACGGATACCCAGTGTAAGTGCTAAAAGCGAACATAAGTCCGATATGAGGCAGTGCGCAGAATCAGTGAAGCAGAGACTCCTGGAAGCGGGCGCCGATAAGGCTGAGATCTATGAGACCGAGGGTCACCCGGTGGTTTATGGCGAGAAGATCATTGACCCGTCTTTACCTACGGTGCTGGTATACGGCCACTACGATGTGCAGCCCCCAGATCCGCTTGAACTGTGGAACAGCGGGCCTTTTGACCCGGTCATCCGGGACGGGAAGATCTATGCGCGCGGCAGTTGTGACGATAAGGGACAGTTCTATATGCATGTAAAAGCACTGGAGATCCTTACCCGCACCAATACCCTTGCAAACAATATAAAGTTCTGCATTGAAGGGGAAGAAGAAGTGGGGTCGCCTAACCTGGGAAAATTCATCCGCGAGCATAAGGAGCTGCTGAAGGCAGACTGTATCCTCATCAGCGACAGCGCAATGATCAGCCTCGATACCCCCAGTATTGACATTGGCGTGCGCGGGCTGAGCTACATAGAGGTGGAGGTTACAGGTCCGAACCGTGACCTGCACAGCGGGGTATACGGCGGGGCGGTTGCAAACCCTATCACCATCCTGGCGAAAATGATCTCATCATTGCATGATGAGAACAACCATATCACCATCCCGGGATTTTATGACGATGTGGTGGTATCCACTCCTGAGGAACGCGAGCTGATGGCGAAGGCGCCCTTTGATGAAAATGAATACAAGACCGACCTGGGCGTAAAAGAGCTTTGGGGCGAGAAAGGATACACTACCAACGAACGCACGGGCATTCGCCCGACCCTTGAGCTGAACGGCATCTGGGGTGGCTACACCGGTGAAGGCGCAAAAACGGTATTACCATCAAAGGCATTCGCGAAGATCTCCGCCAGGCTGGTGCCCAACCAGCAATCGGATAAGATGACCGACCTCATCATAAAACATATTGAAAGCATTGCGCCCCCTTATGTTACAGTGAAGGCCGAACTGCACCATGGCGGTGAGCCTTATATGACACCGATAGACAGCACGGCATATAAGGCAGCGGCCAAGGCCATGCAGACAACTTTCGGAAAGGAGCCTATACCGGTACGTGGCGGTGGAAGCATCCCTATCTGCGCATTGTTTGAAAAAGAGTTGGGCATCAAGATCGTATTCATGGGCTTTGGCCTCGACTCCGACAACCTGCACAGCCCGAATGAAAAGTTCAACCTGGAGAATTTCTATAAGGGAATTGAAACGATCCCTTATTTCCATAAATACTTCAGCGAAGCCGTGAAGCAATGATCACCGGGAAATATAATATAAAAAAGGGTTCACTTCGTATGCAATGCTGCGTTGTGAACCCTTTCTTACCTTAAATCCCGGGCAATGAACTTTAAAAACTGCCCCCCGTTGTTAAAAATTTGGGAAAGGTGCCTGCCTATTGTGTTTAAATTTTTTCTCCCTTAAATTTGACCCACGATTGCTTGTCAATTCATCAGCCTTTGTATTGGTTCGTTAGCTATTTTTAATGTTCCAGTGCAGAGGCTGAGTCTATTTTACGCACGGCTGAAGGAATCGAAACGTTGCTGCACCTGGTCCCAGTTCACCACGTTCCACCAGTTATCTGCATAGTCTGCACGCTTATTCTGGTACTTCAGGTAATAGGCATGTTCCCAAACATCAAGGCCAAGCAGCGGGAATCCTTTAATATCGCTCACATCCATCAGCGGGTTATCCTGGTTGGGTGTACTGCCTACTTTTAAGGCTTTGGAATTATCCATGTAAAGCCATGCCCAGCCGCTTCCGAACCTTGTTTTCGCAGCTTCGCTGAATTGTGTCTTGAAATTTGCAAAAGATCCGAAGGTGCTTTCTATGGCCGTTAACAGGGAACCCGTGGGGCGGTTATCATTCATGCGCGGGCGCATGGTCTTCCAGAAAAGTTCGTGGTTATAATGCCCTCCCGCATTGTTGCGCATCTTGGTACTGTATCGGGAGATCCTGGACAATATCCCTTCCACGCCTGCCCCGGTATCAGCGCCTTCGGCAGCTACCGCTTCATTCAGGCTTTTTGCATATCCTGCAGCATGCCTGGTATAATGGATCTCCATGGTTTGGGCATCTATCACATTCTCCAGCGCATTGTAGGCATAGGGAAGGGGGCTCTGGCTGAAACCTGTTACAATGCCCGGGGTGGATGCTGCCTTGCGCGTGGAATTGCATGATTGCAGGAACTGCGACACACCGCTGAAGGCAAGGGTAATTCCAAGGGTACCCTTAGCCGAGTTCAGTAAAAATGATCTGCGGCTGCTTACTGGTTTTGTATCCATATGTTGAGATTTTATGATGTCTTCCTGAACCGGCCGGCGAAATTCCTGAGCCGCCTGAACGCGCGATAATAATATTCCTTATTGAACAACTGGGAATCATGCATGGCCTTGTATGTAAAGAAAATGCCCACAGGTGCCAGGACTGCCACCGAAAGCCATACCCCGTTCGCCGGTGCTGTAAGATCCTGTTTCACAAATTTTTCTCCAAACATGTTGAGCAGGTGAAAAATGAGGAAGAAAACGATGGCTACCACCAGCGGCATGCCGAGTCCGCCTTTACGTATAATGGAGCCAAGTGGTGCACCAATGAAGAAGAGGATGAGGCATGCGAGCGACAGTTTGTACTTAATATGCCACTCCATCTTGTGATTGCGGATGTCATCGCGCCGTGCCTGGACCTCGCTGGCGCTGAAGCTGAGGGCGCTGTTCACCTCCCGGGCTATCCCCAGGCTCCGCGCCTGCAACAATGAGGCAAGGCTGTCGCTGATAAAGGGTTCACCCTCCCTCGCCTTACTCGCGGGAGCAGCCTCCCACACGCTGTCCGGTATATTACCGTAATGCATGAACGAAGTCATGGTTGTTCGCATCCTGCGCACAAGGCTGTCGCGGGTGCTCTGCAGGCTGTCGATATTCCTGTTAAGCTGCCGCGCGCTGAGCATTTTAAAATTGCGCCTGAAAACGCTGTCGTCGGTGGTCTGCTTCTTCAGTACGCTCAGGTCGAAAAGTTTCTTATAGTTCTTAAAAGCCAGCCGGATATATTCCGTTGACGTGTCGACAAACACCCCACGCTCCTGGTAGCGATGACCATCCTGGAGGTTGAACTCAAGGAAGTTGCGGTCTTCTGAAACGCTCATGGTGCCGGTCTTTGCCGTGATCACATTATCCTGGAGGGCATTATTCTGTTCATAGATCAACACATTGCGGATGGTCTTGCCATCCTTGTCCTTTTCCCCGATCTTGATGGAATACCCTGGAATATGATTGAAGAACACGCCTTCCTTGAGATCAAAGGCCGGCTTTTTGTAATAGATATCGTTGTACAGGGTTACGAATTTGAGTTGGGCATACGGTATAACATGGTTGGCAAACATGAAGGTTATGCCGCAAAGCATGAGGCTTACGATAATAAGCGGCCGCATGAAACGCAGCAGCGAAATGCCCGACGACTTTATGGCCACCAGCTCAAAGGATTCTCCCAGGTTGCCGAAGGTCATGATACTGGAGATCAGGATCGCTATGGGCATGGCCAGGGTGAGGAGGGAAGCGCTTGCGTACCAGAGGAACTGGCCGATGGTTAACAGGTCGAGACCCTTTCCCACAAGATCGTCGATGTACTTCCACAGGCTTTGCATCATCAGCACGAAAAATGCAATAAAGAATGTAGCAATGAAAGGCCCGATGAAAGAACGCAGGATAAGCTTGTCAAGTTGTTTTATCATTGCACCGGGAGCATAAAGCCATGGTTGATCAAACAAAAATACTTCTTTCCGCCGATGAACTGGGCATGGTATCAGATACCACATGGCATATCCGGAAGCGGGTCATCCTGCAGAAGGTGGAAAGCATGCTGGCGGAAATGCCTCTATATATTGACGGGTATTTCAGCAGCATCATGAGCAGGCATAATCCTTACCCTCCTCCCAAGATATCGCGGGGTGATAATTACAATGGATTACCGTACCTCGTGCTCGACCACCCGAGGATCTTTCAGAAGGATAATATATTCGCGCTCCGTACAATGTTCTGGTGGGGGAAGCAACTTTCAGTAACGCTGCACCTCTCAGGATCTTTTAATGAGCTGTATCTCCCTGCTATCAGGGAAAAATTCCGGGATGACCTGTTTATGTGTGCAGCCGGTGAAGAAGAATGGGATCATGATGTTAACGGCAGGGGTTATGCGAAGCTTGCGCAGCAAGGCCAGCTCCTGGATCGCAGGTTCAATAAGATCGCCACTGCCATGGACATAGCCCTGGCAAATGATGCGCCTTCATTCTTCAGGGATAGCTACCGTAAGATCGCAGGGATACTTGTTTAACTTCCGATGCGGTGGAACAGGTCTTTCACCTGGTATTCCCACAACTGGCTCTGGTCCTTGATCTCCTTTTTATCTGCAAAGTCCTTTATCACCAGGATGGTCTGGTTGGTTACTTCGGAGCGTTCTATTGCGAATTCGAAATATTCATCCTTTGCCATGTGCGACCACCTGAAACGCACGTATTTATTTTCTTCCTGGTCAATCAGGTCTGCTTTTTCCTCGGTGCCATTCCATGAAAAACTGAATACACCGTCTCTTTCATCAACCCGGTCGGCAAACCATTCCTGCAAACCCGCGGGGGTGCTCAGGAATTCGTAAAGGATGCCTGGTGAACACCTCACCGGGTACTCCATGCTGTATAAAACCTTTTTACTCATTATCAGATATTGTTCAGGGATATTGAACGGGTGCAATTATAGAAAAATAATTAACGTGGCAAAATATTCTTTTCGCCTATATACCAAGGTGTTCCGATATATTGGTCACACTGTGGTAAATTTTTTTGGCGACATATTAGAATTAGTTTAAATTACAAGAACATTTAACGTTTTTATAACCATAAGAACCTACATAATCTGAATCCGTAAACCCCAAAAAACCGGCTTATGAGTATGCGTCAGCTAAAGATCACAAAGTCGATTACCAACCGGGAAAGCCAGAGCCTCGAAAAATACCTCCAGGAAATTGGAAAAGTTGAATTGATTAGTCCTGAAGAAGAGGTCCGCCTTGCCATTGCCATTCGTAAAGGCGACCAGCGTGCCCTGGAAAAACTCACAAAGGCAAACCTGCGTTTCGTGGTATCGGTTGCAAAGCAATACCAGAACCAGGGCCTCACGCTTCCCGACCTTATTAATGAAGGAAACCTGGGCCTGATAAAGGCTGCGCAGCGTTTCGATGAAACCCGCGGCTTTAAATTCATATCCTACGCAGTATGGTGGATCCGCCAAAGCATACTGCAGGCCCTTGCCGAACAATCGAGGATCGTAAGGCTGCCCCTGAACAAGGTGGGACTTACCAACCGTATCAGCAAGGCCTATTCCCAGCTCGAACAGGAATTCGAGCGTGAGCCCACCCCTGAGGAACTGGCATTATTCCTCGATATCGATACAGAGGAAGTTGCTGCAACACTGGGCATCGCTGCCCGGCATGTCAGCATGGACCAGCCCATTGCAGAAGGAGAGGAAAGTACGCTGATCGATGTTTTGATAAACCATGATGCAGAAAGTACCGATAATGATCTTGTGGCCAGGGCCTCGCTGAAAACGGAGATAGAGCGCTCACTAAGCACCCTCACCGAGCGCCAGAAGGATGTGATCCGCTATTTCTTCGGCATAGGGATCGATCATCCCCTGAGCCTGGAAGATATTGGAGAAAAGTTCTGCTTAACCCGGGAAAGGGTAAGGCAGATAAAAGATAAAGCCATCAATAAACTCCGCAACACCTCCAGGTGCAAATTGCTGAGGAGTTATCTCGGGACCTGATAAAACCTTCCTTATAATCTGAAGCCTTCCCAACGGAAGGCTTTTTTGTTCCGGTTAAGTAAATCAGCGTTCATCAGCGGCCAGATCCGCGCTGATCTGCGGGAACTATTTTAAAACGAAGAGATCATCAGAACCCTGCTCAACCTGCTTATTCGTTTTAATCACTTAAAAGTTGCAAATTTGCACAACTAAAAGAAGTAAGAATGGCTATTGAGATCAAAGTTCCAACGGTGGGAGAAAGCATCAGCGAGGTTACCCTGGTAAAATGGATCAAGCAGGATGGCGAATGGGCCGACCGCGATGAGGTGATCGCAGAACTGGAGAGCGAGAAAGCGACCTTTGAGATCAATGCAGAACAGGCAGGAGCCATTAAACATATAGCGAAAGAAGGCGATACTCTTGCCATAGGTGACGTGGTTGCTTCTGTTGACACTGAAGCCCCGAAACCGGAAGGCGCTCCAAAAACAGAAGAAAAAAAGGAAAATAAAGTAGAAGCCCAACCTAAGAAGGAAGAACCCAAAGCTGCTCCTGCAAAGGACCCGTCCATCAAGGCCACCCCGGTTGCAGAGGCCATTATTGCCGATAAGAAAGTAGATCCCAAAAAAATAACACCATCAGGTTCTAACGGCAGGATCATGAAGCAGGATGTGCTTAATATCCTGCAAAATCCCGGCAAGCTGCCAGGTATGCCACAGAACAGCCGGGAAGACCGCCCGGAGAAAATGAGCAACCTTCGGAAGACCATCAGCCGCAGGCTTGTTGAAGCCAAGAACTCCACTGCCATGCTCACTACCTTCAATGAAGTGGACATGAGCGGGATCATGGACATCCGGAAGAAATACAAGGATAAGTTCAAGGAGCAATTCGGTGTAGGACTTGGGTTTATGAGCTTTTTCACCAAGGCATGCTGTTTTGCATTGCAGAAATATCCTGCGGTGAATGCCTATATAGACGGGGAGAATATTATTTACCACGATTATTGTGATATATCCATTGCCGTTAGCGGACCGAAGGGACTCGTGGTCCCGGTTATAAGAAATGCTGAAAGCATGGACATGGCCCAGATCGAGTCTGCGGTACTTGACCTTGCAACCAAAGCACGCAACAACAAACTCACCATTGAAGAAATGACCGGGGGAACATTCACGATCACCAATGGAGGTGTCTTTGGTTCCATGATGAGCACGCCGATCATAAACCTTCCGCAAAGCGCTATACTCGGTATGCATAATATCGTGGAAAGGCCAATGGTGGTGAATGGGCAGATCGTGATCAGGCCGATGATGTATGTAGCGCTCAGCTATGATCACCGGATCATCGATGGAAGGGAGTCTGTTGGCTTCCTCGTTACCGTGAAGCAGTTACTTGAAAATCCTTCGTTGATGCTGTTTGGCAAAGACCCGGTGGATGCACTGCTTGGTTTCTAAGCCATGAGGCTCCATTCCTATATCAATGCTGCGGTAAAGATCCTGGAACTGCACAGGCCCGGGAAACCTTTGCAGCATACCCTTAAGCAATACTTCGCTTTCAACAAAAAGCATGGCTCCCGCGACAGGAAGATCATTTCCTCTTTATGTTATTGTTATTACCGTACCGGGAAGAATTTTACCGAAGACCGGCATGAAAAACTGGTGAGATCGCTTTATGTATGTGACCCCAAAAGTTATGCAGCTACCGGTGATGACAAATTCATGATCGAAAATGATTTGAATAACCGGACCCGGGAAGCCGGACTTGATATCATTAAGATCTTTCCATTCGCTTCATTTCTGTCACCACGGGTCCATAAACTTTCCTTTATTACTTCAATGCTGGTACAGCCTGATCTCTTCCTGAGGCTGCGGCCCGGCAGGGAGGACTTTGTAACAGGAATCCTTAGCGGGGCTGGGATCCTGTTTGAAAGAACAGCTGACTGCACCAGGCTAGCCAACAGTGCAACATTACCTCCGGAGATCAGGATAGACAGGGATGTGGTGATCCAGGACATGAACTCACAACGGGTTTTCGATAACCTGCCTGCACCCTGCGAGGTTGCTGAAATATGGGATTGTTGTGCCGCGAGCGGGGGCAAATCAATTTTGATGTTCGATAAGTTGCAAGGGAATTGCAAAATAACAGCCACGGATATACGACCTTCCATAATTTCCAACCTGGAAGAAAGATTTCAGAGGGCCGGGTTGAAAGATTTCAGCAGCAAAGTGCTCAATTCAGCGGAAGAATTGCCACCTGGAAAATTTGACCTGGTTATCTGCGACGTTCCATGTTCGGGGAGCGGTACTTGGAGCCGTACACCTGAACAGCTGTTTCATTTCCCGGAACCAAAGGCAGAAGAGTATGCATCGTTGCAGAAACGGATCGCCATGAATGCTTCACACGCGCTGAAACCCGGGGGGCACCTTGTTTATATCACCTGCTCCGTTTTTGCAAAAGAGAATGAAGAGGTTGTTGAATACCTCCGGCAAAATACAAAGCTGGAGCTGCTAGGTGAAAACTACCTGCCCGGTTATGATGATAAAGCAGATACATTATTTGCCGCTGTAATGACCTTACCGTAAGACCTGTCTTTCATATGCAGGCTTACCATCAATGAAAACCTGTACAAAATAAACTCCCCTGCTTTGTTGCGCCATCGGGAAGGTATAATAACTCCTTCCGGGTTCCTGGTTGCCTGAGCGTGTAAAGATCCGCTGGCCAATAGCATTGTAAACATTGATAGTGAAGCGGGCAGAAGTGATCCTGGAAATGATCACATTCAGATCATTCACCACCGGGTTAGGATTAACCTGTATGGAGTTTGCGGAAATGATGCAATCGGGCTGGTTTATAGTGACCGAATCGAGGTAGAATGTTGTATCTGTTGAAATATCCATTACCAGCCTGTACCAGGTTGTTCCGGCACCGTTACCCGTGATATCATCCAGGAATGTAAAATTCTTTTCTGAAAAGCCACCTGTTCCCTCCCAGGTATGAACGGGGGAATAATTTGCTTCACCGGGAAGTTTTCTTTCGATCCGGATGTCCATTACACTATCAGCCTTCACTTTCAGGTTAAGCGTGTTGGTGCAGTTGAACTGTGCCTGCCCGGATGTTTGTGCAAGGGAGCGTAGAATTTCTACAAAGGCTGCCTTGGCATTTGGAATACCGTAACCCACCCGGTCATCGGGATTCGAGGTTTTATGTGCATTATCCTGCATGGCTTTTATGATATGCATATTATTCACTTCAGGAAATGCCTGCCACAGGCATGTAATTACACCTGCCAGGTTGGGGGCGGCAAAGGAGGTTCCATTGCCATAGATGGGAACACCCTGGGAAGTGTTAGCTACGATTGCGCGTAAACCTACAGAGGCTACATCTGGTTTTACATCACCATCAGCCGAGGGGCCATAACTGCTGAAGGTTGCAATATTGCCAAGGGTATCTACGGCCCCAACAGTTATTACGCTGTCTGCATCGCCGGGAGTTGTTATATAATGCCAGAAATTATCTCCTTCATTGCCTGCAGAAACCACTACGAGCATTCCTTTTCTCGCGGCAAGATCAGAGGCCCGTGCACTCACCGAGGTATTACCGTTCATTTGGTTGTAGGAATAATTCAGGGCCGGGTTATCGAAATGATAATAACCAAGACTCACCGAACAAATATCTGCACCGGCACTGTCGGCCCGCTCATAGCCTGCCGAAAGATTGTATTCCTCCACAGGAAATTCGCTTGATACATCCTCTGTCCGGTAAAGCAGGAAATCCGTCTCAGGGGCTGTGCCAACAAAGGAGCCGGGCATATTGGCCGCAATGGTACTGAGGCAGTGCATGCCATGATTATGGTCTTCATTCACGCTTGCCTCATTGGCCACGAAGTCCCAGGTTTCCAGGAACTGTCCGTTGTTCCGTGCCGGTTCAAACGTTTGAAGATCGAGGTACCGAAAGAAGCCGGCATCCAGCATGGCAAGGCGCATTCCCTTGCCGCGGAACCCCAGGTTATGCAGGAAGTGGCCATTGTGGATCTTCACCTGGCCGTTACTGCGCCCGTAATCATAATGATCGGTAAGGTTCGAAGGAACGGGATCAAGAAAACTATTTTCCTGTACTTCTCCCAGTTTGCCGGTGATGGAACTGTTCCCCTGGAGCGTGGCTATGGCCTGGGTGGAGACCACGAAGGGAAAGCTGTTGATCTTTGTAAGCGCTGCGGGGTCTGTTGTTTTAATGGTGACCGTATTCAGCCATTTCGATGTTCCGAGGATGGTAACTGCACCGGCATTCCGGATGCTGTCGATGTACCTTGGTGTAACCGGCAGGTCTGTACTGTCGAAAGAAATATTATAACGGCTCCTTCTTTCAATGGCACGCGGCGACAGGTATTGGGAAGGATTTGACAGGCTGTATGGGTTGAACTGTTTATCACGCAGTTGTACTACATGCCTGCTGTATTGAGCTTCCGAACTAATTGAAAAGAGAATGAGGGTCAAAAGCGCGAGGCTTCTAAACATATACGGGGTTTTCGTAAAGTTAAAGCAGTTTTTGGACTGAGGAGTGCAATAATAATATCCGCGCCATCTCCCCAAAATCACCTTGGATCAGCGGGAACATTCTACACTGCATTTTAAAAAGACTTAACGGATTAAAGAAGGCTTTTCAAATAGGCCTCCCGCACGTGTCCGCCTCTGGTGGAGATTAAAGGTGATGTATGCGCAGAGCTCGCAGACGTTAACTATTTTCTGCGGCATCTGCCATGAATCCTCTTAGATCAGCGGGAAAATTTTGCACTGCATTCTAAAAAACCTGTACGAAATAAAGAAGACTTTTCAAATAGGCCTCCCGCACGTGTCCGCCGAAGGAGGAGATTTAAGGTGATGTTTGCGCTGAATACGCTGAAATAAATTATTCCCTGATCCGGATGTCTCCAATAATATGTGATGAATAATGACTGGCAATCTGGCTATTCCATCCTACCGATCTATACTGACTTCTCAAAGCCCTCGAAGTTTCAGCATTAAGTGGTGTTTGCCAAAAAATTTCTAATTGGGGATAAGTCAGGTATATATGCTCTGCTGTTTGAGGATATATAAAAGAGAAAGAAGTCGAGGTTTCCTGGTTCGTTTTTGAATGTTTAGCTGCGTATGGGAAATAAAATTTTATGGAGATATCCAAACTATCCAGTAAAACAGAAAAAGGTTGTCCAATAAATTGCGCTTTGATGGTCTCAATGGTTTTCAGATAAGCAAGCGTGTCGGAGATTGGACGATTTTGGGCCGGCCAGTTAGCTGAAATAAGAAAACAGTAAGTAATAACAAGATACTTTTCATACTAACTGGTTGATTTTAGAGATCCGGTAGCCTGATTTTTATTCGAGTATTTGGAGATCCTTAATAATATAGTTTGAATAAAATGCCTCCGATGTAGTTGACCATCCATTCGTACTATTATAGATCGCTCTTGATTGATCCGCATTTGGGCAGGTTTCCCAATAAACAATCAAATGAGGATAAGTGAGATACATTTCACTGGCAGTCTGCGGGTAATAAAATGCAAAATGGGTAGAGGTTTCTTTTTTTGTATTAGAAACCTTAGCACTGTTTGGTGAAAAGTATTTTACCTGTAATTGCAAACTGTCTTTTAATCTTGAAAACGGCTGGCCTATAAAATGTGATTTGTTTGCAACAATATTGTTCAAATACAATAGGGTATCTGTTACGCCGTAAGATTGAGCCTTAACGTTTTTTGATAAGGAAAACAAAAGGGATATAATTATAAATTTATTCATATCTACTTAAAATTAATCGATTTTTAAAGACATTCGGTTGTATATATAATTTTTTTTGGTTTATGAGGGTCCTGCATTGATTTAATAATTAATGGTTTAAAGTTTCCAGATTGATTTTTCTTAAAAAGTATTATTCCCGAATTAAATTTTGATAAAACACTAGAGTAGGCATTTTCATAAGACTTGTTTAGTTGATCTGGATCCCCTTTAAATAATTTGACAAAATATGTTGAGGATTTAAGAAATTCCTTACCAATTTCAGAATTCTCCTTCCATCCGTTTGATTGAGTATTTAAAAACAAAGATTTCGTTGAAAAAAAACTAGTTGCCTTCGATATATCCGAAATGGCTATTGCATACGTATTGCCATTTGCAGCAATTATGAAACTTGCTTCGAAGTGATTTTCTTGATTTTTTTGGTCAATTAAACTATAAAGATCATTTGCAGAAGGGGCACTATAACCGCTAGAAGGATGAGTATGGGCCATGGTTGCCCATATATGTAAATAAGGAATGTTGGCAGTTATTGTAATTTGGTTACTATCTCCTGTTTGTACATTACCAGGTTTGTAACTATTGGTGAAAGTGGTATCATTGGAATTAAAAGGATTGATTTTAAATTTTCTATAAACCGGAAATCCTTTCTCCATTGGTTCGGTGCTAAGATTGGGTATGGTTTGGATTACTGAGTCAATTTTGCCTAATGCGTACAAAGTGTCAATACTCTTGGCAATACTATTAGCCGTAATACAAGGATCTTCATAAGGAACTTCATTAATTGGTTCTGGTTCCCAGCCTGGTTCTGCACAGTCCACAATTAAGTTATCTCGACCTGATGATCCATCATGGGTATTATCACAATCTGGTGGAGTGGTGCTTCCACCTCCACTTCCGCCACCGCCGCTACCCCCACTACCTCCGCCTCCACCGCCAGGCTCTATGTTTTCCATCCAGCAATAGGTAATAACAAATGAAGATGTACATCGCCAGCATTGGTCACAACCATTCGAGCAAGCTTCGCTATCAGGATAGTTACAATCTGTATAGAAATAAATTACATCCTGACATACTTCTATCATGTCGAAATTATTGTATTGCGATTCATTAACTCCAAGTTCAATAACCTGAACAGTTGAGTTGGCGGAATTAAATAATTCAGGATCTTTAATAATAAATTTTGTGTGTCCGAATACAGATTTATCAAGAGTCATAAAAAATACAGCAAAGTGTTCTGCAGCATCATTATTACTCGTTGAGCTATTCGGCTTATGTTTATATTCCCAGTCACATATAAAAGAGAATGAAGTGTCCGTTGGCGTCGTCACTACAATCATGGACGCATTCACATAATTCTGCGAATCCCTTACTAAAGGGATATAATAAATATTGCCCTGAGAAATAATTGTATCTCATGATGTAGTTGATATTGTTGGTTTATTAATTTTAAGCGATTTATTCCAAAAGGGATATCTAATTTTTTGAACCGTTTTTTCAACAAAATTTTCCCTCTCATTTATTCTTTTCAAATAATCAATAATAGCTTCGTCTTCTGGTGAAATAAATCGATTTCCATTAAAAAATCTTTCTTCAATTGTTTGAAATACTTGATTGTTTTTATTTTATTGCAAGTCGTATTTTTTACAGGATACAGTTAGTATGATAAAAAACATCGAAATACAAAGTCTCATAAGCATTGTTTCGACAAACATAGCTTATGAAATAATGTGAGGCAACCGTATAAATACTGAATTTTAAAAATAACGGGAAACACTAACCGAAGTGCGTATTTTTTAGTTAGTTTAAAATTTAGTGAAGTAATTTTAATTAGGAAGGTAAATTTAATACACAAACTCAAAATTTGCGTTTAATAGATATTATTCTACTTCTTTTAAATTGTCCCGCAAATCCCGAAGGATTTCGCAAAAGTAAGTTTGATTTATAGCCCCTCTTTAAACAATAAACCTTGAACAATAAACCTGAATTCAACTTCCAACCTCCAACCTCCAACTTCCAACCTCCAACTTCCAACCTCCAACTAATACGCCCATTTCAACCACGTAGCACCCCATGTAAACCCACCACCAAATGCAGCCAGGATGATATTATCGCCTTTCTTTAGCTGGCTTTCCCAGTCCCAGAGACAGAGCGGGAGTGTGCCTGCTGTGGTATTACCATATTTCTGGATGTTCACCATTACTTTTTCCTTGGGAAGATCCATCCTGTTTGCGGTGGCGTCGATTATGCGAAGATTGGCCTGGTGTGGTACCAGCCATGCAATATCATTGGCAGTAAGATTATTTCGTTGCATGAGTTCATAGCTCACATCCGCCATTCCTTTTACCGCGAATTTGAAAACGGCCTGTCCTTCCTGGTAGATGAAATGTTCTTTTGCCAGGACAGTATCAACGGTAGGAGGTTTCACCGAACCGCCCGCTTTCATATGAAGGTATTGTCGGCCGCTGCCATCGCTGCGAAGTATGCTGTCGAGCACTCCGTAGCCTTCATCATTAGGTTCCAGCAAAACAGCGCCGGCTCCATCTCCGAAAATGATACAGGTAGCCCGGTCGGAATAATCAACAATGCTGCTCATTTTATCCGTACCCACAACGATCACCTTTTTATAGCGACCGCTTTCAATTAGCGAAGCGCCGGTAGTGAGGCTGTAAAGAAATCCGGAGCATGCAGCTTCTACATCAAAACCCCAGGCATTCGTAAGGCCTGCCTTATCGCAGATCACATTTGCCGTAGCAGGGAACATCATATCGGGGGTAACGGTGGCACATATAACGCAATCAATCTCCAGTGGGTCAAGATCTCGCTTCTCAAGAAGGTTTTTGATGGCTTCCACCCCCATATCACTGCTGCCCAGTCCCTCGCCCTTCAGGATCCTTCTTTCCTCGATCCCGGTACGGGTCCTTATCCATTCATCATTGGTATCTACCATGGTTTCCAGTTCCTTATTGGTAAGCCTGTACTCGGGAACATATCCTCCAACGGCTGTAATTGCGGCGGTGATCTTTGACATATAGAATAATTGCCATTAATGGATGGCGTGAGGGTCAAAATTAACGGTTTTCAGATTACTTATTTTTGAGTGTCAGGCGGGAAAATTCCTTATTTTCGTTGACTGACTGCTTAATTATGTATGCGTACCTAGAAGGACATTTTACTTTTAAAAGCCCTGCCCAGGTTTATTTAGATGTCAACGGGATCGGTTTTGAAGTAAATATCAGCCTTAATACTTATTCTGCAGTTCAGCACCTTGATAAAGGCAGGTTATACACCCACCTCATGGTTAAGGAAGATTCGCATACACTTTACGGTTTTTCGGACCGTGAGGAAAAGGAAACTTTCCTCCACCTGATAAGTGTTTCCGGGGTTGGTGCAGCGACGGCCCGTATGATGTTGTCATCGATGAAGTCCGACGATGTTCGTAGTGCAGTTATGTCCGGTAATGCCCGTCTTTTGGAAGGTGTGAAGGGGATTGGAAAGAAAACCGCTGAAAGGCTTGTACTTGAACTGAAGGATAAATTCGCCAGGGGCACATCCGTAAAAGGGGTGCCACAGGTAATGGTTGATCCTTTGGAAGCTGATGCCCTTTCGGCACTGGTAGCCCTGGGCATTTCGCGGCCGCAGGCTGAACAGGCCCTTAGAAAAACGATTCAGTCCGAACCTGCAATATCTGTGTTAGAAGACCTGATTAAAAAAGCGCTTAAAGCCATTTGAGATAACTGTACCTTAATTATTTTACCGGATGTTGCTTATTAGAAAACCTGTAATCACATTATTGGTCTGCGGTGTTATCTCTTTACTCACTTTCCTGTCCTTTCAACCCGTACAAGCAGGTGAGGGAGTGTTTGAAGTGTTTCAGCAGGACACCACTCCAGCACAACAGGGATTGCCTTATCCTATTCACGACAGAAGAGGTGACGGGCTTTCATCCGGTCAAAGCGTCTTCGATCTTCCCTATCCCAGCAACTATTCCGATTCCGTGGTCTTCGACCCCGTAACCCGCCGGTATATTGTTTATGAAAAGATTGGTAACCGCTATTACAGGGTCCCGACTACTTATACCTTCGATGAATTCTGGGCTATGCGTTACCGGCAGGCTGAAGAGGAATATTTCCGCCAGCGTGCAAACACCACCAGCATCCTTAATCGCGGGAAATTATTGCGTCCTAAACTTTCCCTCACCGACAACCTGTTCAACCGTCTGTTCGGTAATGGAAAGATCTCTATAAGCCCGCAGGGTAATGTGGACATTACCGCAGGTTACCAGGGACAAAAGATCGATAACCCTACGCTGCCTGAAAGAGCCAGGAAGAACGGGGGGCTTGATTTTAATATGGATGCGCAGTTGAATGTGAACGCCAGCATAGGGGATAAGTTACGTTTCCCGATCAATTACAATACCCTTGCAAACTTCGACCTCGATAACCAGCTAAAACTGGATTATACCGGTACCGACGACGAGATCATTAAACGCTTTGAGGCAGGTAATGTCGCATTTCCATCGCGCGGAACGCTGATCCCAGGGGCGCAACAACTCTTTGGTTTAAAGACCCAGCTCCAGTTCGGAAAACTATATATCACCACCGTACTTGCCAACCAGAAATCGCAACGCCAGAGCGTAAACCTCGAAGGTGGTGCCGCTGCCCAGCCTTTTGAAGTGAAAGGGGATGAATACGAGGAGAACCGCCACTTTTTATTAGCCCAGTATTTCCGGGATAATTACAACCAGGTGATGAGGAACCTGCCGGCTATTACCAGCCCCGTCCAGGTTTTACGCCTCGAGGTTTGGGTGACCAACAGAACAGGGACCACTACTGAAACAAGGGACGTGGTAGGTCTGCAGGACCTGGGAGAAGTAAATCCTTATTTACAACCGCCGGTAGTGAACGTACTAACGGGTAGCCCTATCCCAACAAACGGTACCAACGACCTGTATACAAAGGTGCTGAACCAGCCGAATGCGCGTAACCCGGCGATGGTGTTCCAGAACCTCGTGAACCTGGGCCTTAGTCCTGTACAGGATTTTGAAAAAACCTTTGCACGCAAACTTGATTCAACCCAGTATATATATAACCGCCAGGTAGGTACGCTTTCCCTTAGCCAGCCTTTGCAAACCGATGAAGTGCTTGCAGTTGCATACCAGTATTCCTATAATGGCCGGATATTCCAGGTCGGCGAATTTTCCCAGGATGTACCTCCAGACAGCGCTTCAGCAACTCAGAAAGTACTGTTCCTGAAATTGCTGAAGGCAACCTCCCAGAGGGTGAACCTGCCGATATGGGACCTGATGATGAAGAATGTTTATTCAATTGGATATGGAGTGCTTACACCAACCGATTTCAAACTTGATGTGCTTTACCAGGAGCCGGGGCTTGGCGACAAGCGTTATGTTCCTTTTGGAAATATCAACCAGGGTGCACCGATCATTTCATTGCTAAACCTCGACAGGCTTAACAGCCAGCTCGATCCGCAGCCGGATGGTGTGTTCGACTTCGTGGAAGGGTTTACGGTGATGTCGCAGTACAGCAGGGTGATGTTCCCTGTACTGGAACCTTTCGGTCGTGATCTTGCACCGCAGGTTTATGATCCTATTCCTGCGAATGCAGAAGATACACTTTATTATGCCCTGTATGATTCCATTAAGGCAGTTGCACAGCAATACCCTAACCTGAACAGGTTTGTATTGAAAGGAACTGCAAAAACCTCGGGGAGTGCAGACATCAGTATCGGTTTCAACATTCCTCGTGGATCCGTATCCGTTACTGCGGGCGGCAGGCAGCTGCAGGAAGGTGTTGACTATGATATTAACTACGACCTTGGAACCATACGTATTACCAACCAGGCCATTCTGAATGCAGGCCTGCCCGTACAGGTAAACTTTGAGAACAATGCCTCTTTTGGTTTGCAGCAAAGATCTTATCTCGGGCTTCGTCTTGATTACCTGGCGAAGAATACAAGCAGCTACCAGCTTGCGCTGGGAGGTACCATTGTACGGTTAAGTGAAAGACCATTCTTTACGAAAGTGAACCTGAATGAGGATCCGATCCGCAATACTATGTACGGGCTGGATTTCAATTTCAGGAAAGATCTGCCAAGACTGACAAAGATCCTTGATAAGCTGCCTATCTATTCCACAACAGCGCCTTCTTCAATAAATGTTTATGGAGAGGGAGCGTATCTGAAGCCCGGTCATGCGCCGCAGATAGGAAGAGGCAGCGAGGGAATGATCTATATCGACGATTTTGAGGGAAGCAAATCAGGAATCGATCTAAGGTTTCCACCAATAAGCTGGGCATTGTCTTCTGTTCCATCCGGGGCAACTGAAAGAGGCTCTAACCAGCTGCTGTTCCCCGAGGCATCCTTAACGAATGATATCAATTACGGAAAGAACCGTGCTAAGATCGCATGGTACCAGATAGAACAAACCCTGCAACAATACCAGGGATCTAATAACCCGCTTTCTGATAATGCAGAAGAATTAAGCGACCCGCGCGTTCGCCAGGTATTGCAGAAAGAAATCTTTCCCCAGCGCACCACGGGCTTCGGTGAAAGCCAGCTTGTAACTTTCGATCTTTCCTATTTCCCGGAAGAGAAAGGTCCTTACAATTATGAAAATTCACCAACCCAACTGAATGCAAACGGAAGGTTCATCAACCCTCAAAGCAAGTTCGGTGGCCTGATGCGTAATATTGACCAGCCTGACTTTGAAACAGCGAACATTGAATTCATTGAATTCTGGATGCAGGACCCTTTCATTGTTCCTGAACTACAGACAAGTACGGGTGGCCAATTATATTTCAACCTTGGAAACATTGCAGAGGATGTATTGAAGGATGGCAGGCGTTTTTATGAGAATGGTCTGCCAACGCCTAATGCACCCGCACCTGTTGATACAACGGAGTGGGGGATAGTGCCAAGAAATCCCATCCAGGTTACAAATGCATTCAGCAACATTCCTGAGGATCGCCTTTACCAGGATATTGGCTTTGAAGGATTGAATGATGAACAGGAAAGAGTGAAGCGCCAGCAATATCTTAATGATATGGCGGCAGCCTTCGGGTTATCTTCACCGGCATATCAAAATGCATTGAATGATCCATCGAGCGATAATTACCGCCATTACAGGGATGGAAGCTTTACACCATCAAATGGCATTCTCGCACGCTATAAGAATTTCAATAATCCTGAGGGCAACTCACCCATCAGCAGTGGTTCAGATTTCTCCACTGCTGCAACCTTGTACCCGGATGCTGAAGATCTGAACCGGGATAATACCCTGAATGAAACGGAAGAATACTTCCAGTATATCGTTGATCTTAAACCTAAGTCATCGCCGGAAATGAGTATCGGCCAGAATTTTATCGTAGATAAAAAGGATGTGCAGGTAAATCTTGCAAATGGTCAGCAAAGAACAGAAACCTGGTACCAGTTCCGGATCCCGATCAGCAGTTACGACAGGAGGATAGGTAACATCCCCGATTTTAAATCTATCAGGTTCATCAGGATGTTCATGACTGGATTTGAAGACAGCGTCACGCTTCGTTTCGGAACATTACAACTTACGAGGAATATCTGGAGGAAGTTCAAGTATAAAATAGATTCGACCGGCCTTTATAATCCTGAAAGTAATACTCCTCTTAATGTAGGTGCGGTGAACATTGAAGAAAATGACAGGCGTTCTCCATTGCCTTACCGCACGCCCAAGGAAATTGAAAGGGTTCAGACGCTTAGTAATAATGGAGTGAATCTTTTACAGAACGAGCAGGCAATGAGCCTCCAGTTCTGCGAACTGAAGCAGGGCGACCAGAAAGGTGTGTTCCAGACCTTTGCCAACCGGGATCTTCGACAATTCCGGAAGCTATCGATGTATATACACGCCGAACAGGCGCAGAACCCTGCGAATACCATACAGGATCGTGACCTGACTGCCGTTGTAAGGTTGGGTACCGACTTCGTGAACAACTATTATGAGATTCGCATACCGCTTGTATTGACTGATCTTTTCACAGGCGGTAACCCGGATTCGGATGCTTATAATGACAGCCTGTGGAATCCTGCAAACTCGCTTGAAGTAGACCTTGACAGGCTGACAAAGATCAAGCAGGCGCGCAATCTTTCTACATCATCATTAACAGAGATCTTCCGGGAACTCCAGGCTAACGGTCATACCTACTCGGTGATGGGTAATCCAAACCTTGGAGAGATACGGGGCATTTTGATAGGGGTGGAAAATACCAATTCACCATCTGCCTGTGGTGAAGTTTGGGTAAATGAATTAAGGCTTTCTTCGATCGATGAAAAAGGCGGGTGGGCTGCACTGGGAAGAGTGGACGTAAATCTTGCAGATCTTGGAACGCTTTCCATTTCTGCGAATACACACAGCAATGGATTCGGTACGCTTGAACAGCGGATCAATGAAAGGTATCGTGATGATTTTGTGCAGTTCGATGTGGCAGCGAATCTTGAACTTGGCAAACTCATTCCGAAGAAAGTAGGGATGTCCATCCCGGTATACGCTAGTTATTCCCAAACCGTAAGCACTCCTGAATATGATCCATATGATATGGACATTAAGCTGAAGGATAAATTAAAACACGCCAATGCAGCACAGCGTGATTCCATTAAGAATGTAGCAGTGGATTTTGTATCCGTGAAGACGCTCAATTTCACCAATGTAAGGAAGATCAAGACCAACGGAAAGAAGCCTAAGATATATGATGTGGAGAACCTGGATGTGAGCTATTCCTATATTAAAACAGAAAGCCACAGTCCACTGATAGAGATGAATGAAGTAACGAGGCACAGGGGAGCGCTGGGCTATAATTTTGCCCCGGAACCAAAATTCATCACACCATTCAAAAAATGGCTGAGCAAGCCTAAGACGAAATGGCTGGACCTGATCCGGGATTTCAACTTCAATTATATACCATCACAGATAAGTTTCAGGGCTGATCTAAGCAGGCAGTTCGGTGCCATCAGGCCGCGCAGTATCGGAACTGACAAGTATCGCATTCCTGAAACCTATGATAAGTACTTTACTTTCCAGCGTGATTATATACTTCGCTGGAAGTTTACGCAGTCGCTGAATTTTGATTATGTGGCCACGAACAATTCACGTATAGATGAACCTTATGGAAGGATAGATACGAAAGAGAAGAAAGATACGGTAATGCGTAACCTGCTGAAGGGCGGAAGGAATACACTATTCAACCAGACGGCCACATTCGATTATACCCTTCCTCTTGCGAAGATCCCGGCACTTGACTGGACCACTGCGAATCTGAAATACCAGGCAAGTTACAGGTGGATCGGTGCTTCAAGGCTTGCCGTAGAACTTGGAAATTTCCTTGAGAACGGTCAACAGAAAGAAGCAACCATTCAATTCGATTTCAACAGGCTTTACCAGAAATCCAAATGGATCAGGCAACTCGACCAGCCTTCAAAGATCGAGGACAGGGAGAAATGGCGTAACAGGATCACCAGGGTGAAGGATACTGTGGTAAACAAGCAAGGTCAGAAAGTGGTGAAGACGCGGAAGATCGTTGATAAAACTGCAGTTCCATATATTGGAACAGGCCAGAAGATATTTGGAAAATTACTTACCAGTCTTAAACAGGTAAACGTGTCCGTTTCCGAGATCGCCAATACCAGGTTACCTGGTTATATGGACAGCACAAAACATTTTGGACAGAACTGGAACAGCATGCAGCCTGGTCTTGATTTTATACTGGGTATGCAGCCTGATACCAACTGGTTGAACAGGAAGGCCCGCGAAGGTGTGATCACATTTGATACCACGTTCAATTCCCTGTTCCAGCAGAATTTTGACCAGCGTATAATGTTGAGCGCTCAACTTGAACCGGTACGTGACCTTTCGATCCAGGTAAATGTGAGCAAAACATTCAATAAGACCTACAGTGAAACATTCCGTTATATTGATACTACGGGCGGAAGTAACCGAAGCTTCATGCACCTGAATCCATATGCAGGCGGTGGGTTCGATGTAAGCTATATCGCATTTAAAACATTGTTCGGAAAATTTGATCCGAACAGGGTCTCGGCAACTTTCAAGGAGTTTGAGAATAACAGGGTGATTTTAAGCCAGCGGCTGGGCAAGCAGAATCCTTATTCGCAGGTGCAGGGAGCTGATGGCTATTATTATGGTTATGGAAAGTATGCGGTTGATGTGCTGATACCGTCCTTCATTGCAGCATATACAGGCCAGGACCCGAACAGTGTTGCGTTGATAAAGCAAAACAATTCCAAAACGAGGAGTAATCCTTTTAAGGCCATCCTGCCAAAGCCAAACTGGAAGCTTGATTATAATGGTCTTACACGGATAAAGGGTTTAAATAAGATCTTTACCAACTTCAATATCTCTCATGGGTACAATGGAAACCTTAGTATGAATGGATTTACATCTGCTTTGATGTACCAGGATGTATCGCATTATGGATATCCTTCTTTCTATGATACGGTTTCAAATAACTTTGTGCCATATTTCCTGGTGCCGAATGTAACTATCCAGGAAGCGTTCCAGCCACTTATCGGTTTCGATATGATGCTGACGAACCAGTTCCAGGCCAAGTTCGAATATGCAAAATCAAGAACCCTTAGCCTTAGTCTTTACGACTACCAATTGAGCGAAAACCGCAGCACGGAATTCATTATTGGTGCAGGCTATCGTAAACGTGGTCTGAAATTGCTTGGAGGTATCAAACTTCCAAAATTCCTTGACAAATCAGGAACAGGTAAACTTGACAATGAGATCAACTTCAGGCTTGACCTTCGGATACGCGATAATGTGAATGCAAACAGCCGTCTTGACCAGGATAATAATTTCGCCACCGGCGGAAGTAAGGAGATAACGATAAGTCCAACGATCGATTACTTCCTGAATAACAGGATCAATATTAAGCTGTTCTTCGATCAGCGACGGGTGAAACCATATATATCATCGAGTGCACCCACTACGAACACCAGGGCGGGAGTGCAGGTAAGGATCTCATTATCACAATAGGAAAAGGCCGGTCACTGACCGGCCTTTTAATTACTCCCCGCTACAGGGGCCACCATCCTCCTCCCCTACGGAAAAAACCCGGAATTTTACTGGTATTGTCAATCCCCCGGATTCGCGATTTAATATAGGCAAGTCCCCGTTGAGGTTATTTCCGGGTTATAAACTTCCGTTATTACCAGAAATTAATTCACAGGATGGGGTTGGCCCGCGTATAAATCCATGAACTTCAATCCTAATGAAACACCAATAAAATTGGAGGTGGAAATCAACCGCAACAACGGTCGGGTGAAGGCTTATTTAACTTTCTTCATCAGCATCACATACCCGCAGAGATCCTTTTTCTTTTTCTTATTGATCTGAACGGGTTTGATCATATGGTATTCGCTGAACTTAGGGATATATGAATAAGCAATGATGTTCGCATTTGGGTCTCCCTGCAGGTTTTTTTCGTAAACCACCTGCTTTTCATTCCAGTCGAACATGCGTACCTCGAATAAGCGTGAGGTTTCTTCTCCTATGAAAACAAAATGATACCAGGTGCCTTCGGTCATAGGCATGATAACTGGCATTTCATACTCACTTTCCATGGTTATGCCTGCTTCTTTTAAAACCTCAAAACCCTGTGATGCCATATCAGCTTTAATGCTGTCGGCCTGGCGACGGATATTTTCACTGTAACAGGCTTTCTGCCTGATAACATCCTGTGAATAGGCTGATACTGAAATAGATAGAATAGTAAGAAGGGAAAACAGTGTTTTCATTTGTATTGGATAGTTAGCAGCAAAATTAGGCAATATTCACAGGCTACTTTTGCCTTTAACAATTACCCTGGGCTTATAACGTTTTACGGAGTAAATTATTTCAACTCAGGTTGATTTATTGAAATAGAAGGCGTTAGCCTGGCTCGTACATGTCAGCACCAGGTCATTTATGCATACGTGCGGTGGAAGAGATGCAGAATACAGCACCACTGCCGCTACATCCTCAGAACTAAGCGGAAGGTATCCCTTATAGGTGTCTGCAGCCTTTTCAAGGTCACCATGGAAACGCACAATTGAAAATTCAGTTTCCACAGCACCGGGATGAATACCGGTAACTTTGATCCCGTGTTTTAGAAGATCGATCCGCATTCCGCGGGTCAATGAATCAACTGCAGATTTACTTGCACAGTATACGTTTCCTTTTTCATAAACTTCCTTACCTGCTATTGATCCAATATTAATAATGTGCCCCGTCTTTCTTTCGATCATGCCGGGAAGCACCGCTTTTGAAACATACAGTATCCCATTGACATTAGTTGAAAGCATGGTTTCCCAATCGTCTATACTCGCATTTTCAAAACTGTCTCTTCCTAATGCGAGACCTGCATTATTAATTAGAATATCAATATCCTTGTACTGATCAGGAAGGCCTGAGATAGCTGATAGGGTTGCTTCCTTATTGCGTACATCAAAACATAAAGTATGAACCTGGCTGCCTGTATTTCCAACTATTTTGTTTTTCAGCGCTGAAAGTCTTTCAGATCTCCTCCCGGTAATTATCACCTTGTATCCCGCTCCTGCAAATGCAAAAGCACAGGCTTCTCCTATGCCTGAAGTGGCCCCGGTGATCAGCGCGGTCTTTTCCATGTGTGAAGTTTCGTGTTACAACTACCGGATCAGGATAACATATCCTTTTTTCTGCCTTACCTGGCCTTTGAAGGTCACTCCTTCTGCGTACCAAACGAAGGTGCCCGGATCCTGTGGCTTGCCGGCAAAAATACCATTCCAGCCTTTACCTATTTCGGATGTGGCGAATACAAGCTGCCCGAACCTGTTGTACACCCGGAAATAATTCAGGGATTTCATGCCCAGGAGGATTGGTTTAATTTCATCATTCAAACCATCGTTATTTGGAGTGAATGCGGTGGGTACATACATATCCGCATCCACCAAAAACACGGTAACATTGATCGTATCTGAACCCCTGCACCCATAGGCATCGGTTCCTGTAACTGTATATAGAATATTGCTTTCAGTGGTTGAAACCGGGTTATGAATAAAAGCATTGGAAAGCGCTACGTCCGGCGTCCATACGTAAGTCATAGCTCCTGTGGCATTAAGGTAGAGAGGCTGACCTTCCACGATACTGGTGTCGGAAGGGCCTGCATTAACATTAAGCTGAGGGATCACCTGTACAATGACGGTATCTTTCACTGGTTTGGGACATCCAAGGTTATCCGTTACCGTAACTATGTATTGCGTTGTTTGAGAAGGTTGCGTAACGGTGGGGTTAGGAATATTGGGATCATTTAGGAATGTAGCAGGCTCCCATGAATAACTGCTTCCACCTGTTGCCTGCAGTTGGGTATTAAGACCGATGCAGACTGGTATATCATCCCCGGCATTTGCATCAGGATAGGGCACCACGGTTACTCTTACAGATGCAGAGCGTTCACAATTCCCGATGTTTGCTGTAACAACATAATCAGTAGTCGCATCGGGGTTGGCAACAGGGTTAAGTATGTTAGGATTGCTTAGCCCTGTTGATGGTGACCAGCTATATGAAAGTCCGTCGCTTGATGCTCCCATAACGAAGGAATCAGTGAGACAGATCGTGGTATCCGTTCCTGCATTGATCGTAACATCAGCTTTTACATCCACAAAAACTGAATCAAGCCGGTAACAACCGTATTGGTCCGTTACGGTTAAATAATATGTTGTTGGAACATCCGGGCTTACATCCGGATTCTGAACAGAAGTGCTGCTGATATTATAGGCAGGCGACCAGTTGTAATCTCCTTGCGCAATGGTTTGTAACGAAAGAGTATCGATAACACAGATCAGTGTATCATTAGGCATGGTAACCTCCGGTTTCTGGCGAACTTCCACCCAAACGGTATCATTTCTCAAGCGGGCGCAGCCATTAACACCCACGGAAACGATGTATTCAGTAGATGTAGCGGGAGTTGCAACGGGATTGGAAATATTTGGATTACTTAGCCCTGCGGATGGCGACCACTGGTATGTAGCACCACCTGTAGCCTGCAGTGTAACACCACCCTGGCCGGTACAGAAGGTAGTGTCCGGTCCTGCATCCGGAATTGCCAGCGGAGTTACATTGATGGTTTGCGATGCCGTAGCAACACAATTTTCACCCCATGTTGTAGTGAGCGTATAAGTTGTTGTTGATACCGGGAATGCGGAAACAGATTGTTCACCTGTCGATGATAATGTAGAACCATTATTCCATTGCCATGTTACTCCAACGTTTTGATTCGAACTTCCTGATAAGGTAAGGGTATCACCTTCACAAATTGAAGCCGGTGAAGCTGTTATGGAATTTGCCAGGTTAAAGAGGGGTGTTACTACTATAGTATCCCTTGCGCGGCAACCATTTGATTCGATTTCAACAATATATTCCGTAGGAGTGGTTGGAAATACCAGTGGATTAGCCGTGTTGGCGCCTATAATATTAGTTGCCGGGCTCCATGAGAAATTTCCGGATCCTGAAGCACTAAGCTGCAGGCTGTCAAGTCCGCAATACGTTGTATCCCCGGGAAGAATACTGGTAACAGGGGATGGATTAACGGTGATCTGTCTCGTAATATTCTTCTGGCAACCCTTACTGTTACCGACATCTAAACTAACTGTATAAACTCCGGGAGTATTGAAGGTATAAGACGGAACAGCAAGGTGACTTGTATCTGCGAGGGTGGTGCCATCCCCAAAGTTCCAGCTCCACGAATCAACAACACCATAATGTGTGAGCGTGGTATCTGTAAAAGTAACGGGTTGGCCTACACAAACAGGAGTGCTGTTTTCAAACCCTGGAAAGAATCCGGGGAACACCCTGATGGTAAGCTCCGAGGAATCAGTACAGTTTCCCCCTTTATTGATAATAAGTTTTACATTAAATACACCTGTATCCGGGTAAACAAACACCGGGTTGTCAATGATAGAAGTATCGTTGTCGATGCCCGGGTAACCGAAATCCCAGAAAACAGTTTGGGCGCCTGTACTGCTGTGGAAGAACTGAACATTGAATCCATCGCAGGTGATATAATCCGGCATGGGATCAGCATTCGTAGGTATACAAGGTGAAACTTCAACTATAAGGTCCTTTCGGTGCACACCTCTGAAAACGCCATCACGGTAATAAGCTACACAAACTGCAACTACATATTTCCCCGCGTTCGGCGCTATACCAGAGATCATCCCTGTGTTTGGATCTATTGTGGCTAATGGTCCCAGCGGGCTGGTAGCATTAAAGGGGTTGATATAACTTACCGAGGCATAGGGTGGTGCAACGGGATTACGGAAATCTGCCTGGTTTGCAGGACCGCCATTGAAAGCTTCACAAAAAGAATAAACCAGTGAATCTCCATCTACGTCGCTGGCACTGAAGTCAAGAGCAAAATCTGAATTAGCACAGATAACGTTTACGGGCAAAGAAAACTGGGGTGAGTTGTCTATAAGAGGATCTGGTAAAAGGTTTTGACCCGGGATCACGCAACTGTATGTTGCACCCTGGTCGTTAAATATATTCTGGCTGTTTTGCCTGCTAAAGGTCTGGAAGGCCACAGTATAACCTGCGCTGTTATTAGGTAATTCTATTACGAAGGAATATGTTTTGTAGGTGTATTGAAGGTTAGGTGCATTCTGTATACAAGGTGAAACATTGATCGGAACAGGAAGAGGTGTAACGAAATCCTGCACGGCTGCCCAGTTCTGGTTATCAGCCGGACCAAATACCTTTTGGCCATTATCATTATTGAATACACCAACGATATACTGGTTGATAAAGGTAGCACCGCCAGGTCCTCTCAATAGGAGCAGTCTTATCCTGAATTGCTTGGAATTTTGTGAAGAACCCGGACCGATATATTCGTATCGCATCTCACCCCCGATGAGGTGGGTAGCATAAGCCGGGAGCACAAGTGTAAATAATAATAAGACGAGTAAAATTCTTTTCATAAGCGGCACAGGTATTCAGACTCTAAATGTAAATAAAAAAGGCCGGTATTTCACTACCGGCCAGTACATAATTGAATATTCATCACCTGATTAGTATTACAGTACCTTTTCGTTGTATCCTGACCCCCCGGTAATCCGTTCCTTCGGCAAGCCAGACATATGTGCCTGCACTTTGAGGCATTCCGCCAAAGGTTCCATCCCAACCTTTCATATACTCTGTGGTGCTGAAAAGCATTTGTCCCCAGCGATTATAGATCCTGAATGCATCAATTGAGCGCATACCGATAGGGATAGGCCTGAAAATATCGTTCAGACCGTCACCATCCGGGCTAAAGGCGGTGGGAACATAAAGGTCTGGCTGAACTTTGAACAATTTTACCAGGATGGTGTCTGAGCCTGCACAACCTGCTGTTCCCGTTACCGAAACAATGTATTCAATATTATCCTCCGGGAGCGACACAGGATTTGGAATGGAAGAATTATTTAACCATTGTGATGGCGTCCAGGAATACGAAAGCCCTCCTGTTGCATTCAGTTGAAGCGGCTGACCCAAAACAACGCTGGTATCCCTGGGTCCTGCATTGGCATCAACCTTTATTACATTAAGATTTACAGTTCCTCTTACCGGTTTGGGACATCCAAGTGTATCCCTCACAGTTACCGTATACTGAACGTTTCCAGTGGGCCTCACCACTACAGATGAAGCTGCATTGGGAGTTTGAAGAAAAGCCAGGGGTGACCAGGAATATATACTTCCTCCAGAAGCTGATATGAAGGCATCATCTCCAAAACATATCTGAACGTCGGGTGAGGTGGTAACAACCGGGTAGGGTACAACCCGAATGCTTATAGAACCTGTTTTGGAACATTTACCAATCCTGGAGGTTACCGTATAAACTGTATTGGTAAGTGGTGTAGCCACCGGATCCGGGATAGCAGGATCATTTAAGGTAGCCGCAGGACTCCATTCATACGACAAGCCATCACCTTCAGTGTTAAGAACCACCGGGTCCGTTTGGCAAATGGTCGTATCGGCAGGAAGTGCCAGGGTAACCTCACTTACCACGTTCACTCTTACAGAATCAATTGCTGTACAACCGAAGGCATCGCTGTAACTGGCAATATAGGTGGTAGTAACATCAGGACTTACAAGCGGGTTATCGCTGTTAACATCACTGATCATATAGTTTGGCGACCATGTTATATTTCCCGGATTTGAACTGGATGCTGAAAGTTGAAGTGTATCGATCGTACAGATCAGGGTATCGTTGGTGATAGAGAATGTAGGCCGGTCGGTTACGTTAATGGTATGATATGCTGTATCAATGCAACCCCTGTCGCTGCCCACGATGAGCCTGACGGTATACGTGCCGGTTTCGGAATAGGTCCATTGAGGATTTTGGATCCTGCTGGTATCATGCGACTGGTTCTCGACCCCGAAGTCCCATCTCCAGCTATTCGCTGCGCCATAATTGGCAGTTGTATTATCATTAAAGTTTACAGGAACT
The DNA here is from genome assembly GCA_023417815.1 of Bacteroidota bacterium. GTDB lineage: Bacteria > Bacteroidota > Bacteroidia > Chitinophagales > Chitinophagaceae > Ferruginibacter. The sequence goes on from JAEZEI010000003.1 coordinate 64,903, forward strand.
CCACGGCAAACAGTAGGTGGTGCTGCTATGGCAGGAAAATATCCAGGGAATACACGAACGATAGATGTTGTAGAATCCGAACAATTATTGCCGCGGTTTACCACAAGTTTAATGGTATAAACTCCCGCAGCGGAAAAGAGATGGGTCGGGGTTTCATCGAAACTGATATTATCAGGAGAGGCAGGATCACCAAAATCCCAATAGTAGGTCTGGTTCAGCGGTGAATTATTGAGATTTTCAAAGGTCATGGACAGATCCTGGCAATTCGTATAGCCTTCCGGTTCCAGTTCTGCACCGGCAAAATCACAGGGTGCAACTGTAATGATAAAATCTTTTCGGTGGGTACCCTTCCACTGGCCTGTTGTCCTGTTGTAGGAATCCACACAAACGGATACCACATATTTACCTGCAGGAGGGGCAATCCCGGAGATGATCCCGGTTTGAGAGTTGATAGTTGCCAGTGTTCCCAGGGGCATGGTTCCGGTATAACCATTGATATAGCTTACAGAAGCATAAGGAGGACCTGCAGGGGTTGAATAACTCGCATCTGCAGCGGCTCCACCACCATATGCACTGCAGAAACTATAAACCAGTGAATCTCCGTCCTGGTCTGTTGCACTGAAATCAAGCGTGAACGGGCGGTTGTGGCAAACCACAGAAATTCCCATGGCAAACTGCGGGCTGTTATCAGATCCGCCACCAAGCCTGTTCCTTCCGGGAATGCTGGCTGAATATGTTGCACCTATGGAATTCGGAACATTTCCAATATTATCTATCCTGCAGCAGGTTTGGTAGGTAGCGGTGTAACCGGCATCATTATCCGGGATCTCGACCACAAAAGTATAGTACCCAACCCTGTATTGAAGGTTTGGTGGATTGGTTATGCAGTTTGGAAGCTCGTTTTGCGGAACCAGGGAAGGCGCAGAAAGGGGGACTTCGCGGTAATTACCATACCTGCTGTTATCGGTATTATTAAATATCCCTATAAACACAGAAGGCGGCATATCTGCACAACCGCTGCAATTTTCATCACGAAACAGCCGCAACGTGATCCTGTAATATTTCGAATTCGCAGTAGCCTGGCCGGTAAACTGGTATATCATTTCTCCGCCAGTGATATGTTTTGCCCCGGCTATGGGTACAATAAAAAAACAGCATAGGGCTGCCAGTATCTTTTTCATTTCCTTGTATATCAACAAGACTGTAAAGTAGTTAAAAATGCTGCGGCAGGGTTAGCGCTTTACGTCTTCAATAAATTTAACTAATATTTCCACCGCTTTTTGAGGCTCCTCGAACATCCCCATATGTCCACTTTCCCTTAATATATGTATGTACGCATTTGCAGGGATATGGGTTTGCTTGAGGCCGTCGTGGAAGGGAACGGCTTTATCATGCTGGCCAAGTATGAATAGTACAGGATATTCTGCTTCACGAAGTACATGGGTCCGGTCAGGTCGCGCTATCATTGCCTCATAGTATTGCACAAGAGTTTCGGGGGCAAACTTTTCTCCTTTAACGAGCAGGTCATTAACTATAGCCTGGTGCGCATCAGGATCCCTGAAGAGATTTGGAGTGCTTGTTTCCAGGAATGGCCTTGAGCCATGACTTTTAATGAATTCAATGGCTTTTTTACGGGTTGCCTTTTTCTCTTCATCGTCGGCATAGGCAGAAGAATGGAAAAGTCCCAGCGCCTTGACCCTGCCCGGGTATTTTTCAGCAAATGCAAGAGAAATATATCCTCCCATACTATGCCCGATCAAAATTACCTGGTCTATGGATTCCTGGTCAAGGATAGCTGCGATCCATTCAGCATGATCTTCAAGCATGGCATTATCAATGGCAGGAGTTCCGCTTCCTGGAATTACCGGTATAATAAGCCTGTATCCCATAAGCGGAGAGATCAGCTGGTTCCACACAGTTTCATCTTCTCCAAACCCGTGAAGGAGCATCACTGTCGGCCCGTTGCCGGAAACAGCATATTGAACAGGCTGATCCCTGAAGGTTATTTGTTTATTCATGGCACCGTAAATATACGGAGCTATCGGCGGCTCTGGCTATTTGGAAATGCTTAAATACCTGTATAGGCACCTGAACATCATAATTCCGATAATGATGAGCAGATTTTCATTCAAATTCTGGGGTAAAAAGAACCAGGATAGAACCAAAAGGGTATAGAGCGCAAGGGTGAATGCATAATAAAAGCGCACCCATCTCTTTTTTGATGTAATAAAAAATGAAAATACGAGGTGGCTGGGTACGGCCCACAGGAGATTAAAATTTTCCCTTGCCATCGCATGATCTGTTGAGGTCCACATGAAAACGATCACACAACCAATAAACCCTGTGAAAAAGAAAAGAAGTCCGTCAAGCCCTGATAAAACCGGGAGCGCCCAGGGTTTACTGGTGAATGAAAGAAAGACCATTAAGGCTGCAAGAAGTAAGAAGCATACCAGGGGAGTGAACCATGCATCATTGGAACCAGGAGCACTGTAGTTATAAAGTTCTTTCTTCGAACTTACCAGGGAAACATTCTCAGACCTGTCGAGGGCATTCATCAGGTTATCGGGTAGAAATTGTTGCTGGGAGGGAGTCATTACAATATCAGTTGGAAGTCCCAACAGTATATCAATACCCAGCTTGCTCCAATATTGCTTCCCCCTGTTCAGGTACCCGTGAATGGCTTCCCGGAAGCGTGTTCCTTCGGGCATTACCGCAGGTAGAACGGGGGTGGGTGATTTAAATTTTACGATAAGGTCCCTAAGCCTGGTGGTGCAGTTATCAAGGAAAAAATCATACTTATAATAACGGTTCTCTTCGCGTAGATTTTCATTCAACGCATTTCGAAGTGCTGTCTTTTCTTCAGAATCAAGATCCAAAACCTGCTCCGTTATACCACGCCCTGTAGCCTGGTACAGGTACCGGAAATTCTCGAAATGCTCAATGCTTATGTAGTAAAGCAATTTCCCTCTTACGAATTTGATATAGAACCCGTCATCATCAAAATTGAAGGTGCCGTAATTATAAACGATATCGGTGACGCTGTTACTGTCAATTACCCTTAGGGCACTGTGACCGAAAAGTGAATAGAGTTCATCACCCGGTGTGCAGGTTAGCAGCGATATCCTGAGGCGTGAGGAATCCTGTGAACAGACGTTTACCTGCGAAAAGATGCAAACAGCGCAAAAAAGAAAATAGGTAAGAATGTTTCGTTTAGTCATTGCTTACCGGCTGTAATTTGGAGCTTCTTTGGTGATGGCGATATCGTGGGCATGACTTTCCTTCATCCCGGCATTGCTGATGCGAACAAATTTTGCTTTCTGAAGATCCAGGATATTCTTTGCGCCGCAGTAACCCATACCGGCTTTCAATCCGCCCGTGAACTGGTGGGTAACTTCGCTCAAACTCCCTTTGAAGGCAACCCTGCCTTCTATTCCTTCCGGAACAAATTTTTTGATATCATCCTCCACATCCTGGAAATACCTGTCGCTGCTTCCCTGAGCCATTGCTCCAAGGCTTCCCATTCCGCGGTATTGTTTGAATTTCCGGCCTTCATAAATTATCGTTTCGCCCGGGCTTTCTTCTGTTCCTGCAAATACATTTCCCATCATTACGCACGTTGCTCCTGCAGCAAGTGCCTTTACCATATCACCGGTGTATCGTATTCCACCATCACTGATAATTCCAACCTTTTTTCCTTTAAGCGACTGTGCGGCATTCATTACAGCAGTTATTTGCGGAACTCCTGTTCCTGCCACCACCCTTGTAGTACAAATGGAGCCAGGACCAATCCCGACTTTCACTGCATCTGCTCCTGCTTCTGCTAAAGCCAGGGCTCCTTCCGCGGTTCCTACATTTCCTGCGATCACTTCCAGGCCTTTAAAATTTTTCTTTATCCGTATTAATGCGTCGATAACTCCTTTTGTATGTCCATGCGCACTATCCAGGCAAACTACATCTACACCTGCTTTTTGAAGACCTTCAACCCTTTCCGTGATATCTGCAGTTATTCCTACTCCTGCGCCAACAAGAAGTCTTCCGAAACCATCCTTGGCGGCATTGGGATAACTTTTCAGTTTTAATATATCCCCGAAGGTGAACATACCTGTAAGCCTGCCTTTCTTATCCACCACTGGAAGTTTTTCAACCTTCGTTTTCTTGAAGATCATCTCGGCTTTTTTCAGGTCTGTGCCGTCGGGTGCTGTTACCAGGTTCTCCTTCGTCATAACCGAGCTTACCTTTCCTTTGTAATCCGTTTCAAATCTCAGGTCGCGGTTAGTAAGTATCCCCTGCAGGATACCGTTCCGGTCCACGATCGGGATTCCGCCAATCCTGTTTTCTTTCATAAGCCTTAAAGCTTCACCTATGGTGGATTCCGGATACAATGTCACAGGGTCTAGGATAAGCCCGTTCTCACTTCGCTTCACTTTCCTGACCTGGTCGCATTGCTGCTCAATGCTCATATTCTTATGAAGAATTCCAATTCCTCCCTGCCTCGCAAGCGCGATGGCGAGTTCGGCCTCTGTAACCGTATCCATAGCGGCACTCAACATGGGGATCTTCAGGTTAATTCTTTTTGTAAGAAATGTGGAAATATCAACGTCGCGGGGTAATACCTGCGAATAGGCAGGTACAAGCAACACGTCATCAAATGTCAGTCCTTCGGAAGTAATTCGGCCTGAACCGGCAAAATTGGAGGATTTTATTGTAGCCATGGGCAAAGGTAAGGAACGTTTTTATATCAGTGCATATACCCTTCCCGGCTGTGCCAGCACTATTCCTTTTAATTCAAGGGATAATAATACGGAAGCCAGGTTTCCGGGTGATAATGCGGATTCCAGGCTGAGCATATCTATTGCAAGCGCCCCTTTATCTTTCAGCACTTCAAATACGATCTTTTCATCTCCTTCAAGATCGTTAAAGAAGCTCCGCTGGATCAACTTCTTCGACGGATCTGCCTTCCAGTTCATCGCTGTGAGAATATCATCTGCATTTCGAACCAGCTGTGCCCGGTGTGTTCTTACCAACTGGTTGCAGCCGCTGCTCTTTTCATCTGAAGGGCGCCCCGGTATTGCAAATACGTCGCGGTTATAACTGTCTGCGATCCCTGCCGTGATCAATGAACCTCCTTTTATCCCGGACTCAATAACAAGGGTTGCATCACTCAGCCCCGCAACCACCCTGTTGCGCTTCGGAAAATTCTCTTTTGCCGGAAGAGTTGAGCCTGTGAACTCGGTAAGCAATCCACCTTGCTTCAGCATATTTCTTGCAAGGGAATGATTTTCCTCGGGGTAAATCACGCCAAGCCCGTGAGCCAGTACGCCGATTGTTGGCAATCCATATTTTATCGAAGCGCGGTGGGCGATGGTGTCAATTCCATAGGCAAGGCCGCTTATGATCAGCACCTGGTGTTCTGCAAGCTCCTGTATGATCCGTTCCGTGATCCTTCTTCCATGATCGGAATTATTTCTCGTACCTACAACGGCAAGTATTCTCGGGTGATCCGGTAATACCGTGCCGCGGTAATACAATAATACCGGAGCATCAGCGCAGTGAAGAAGTCTCTTCGGGTAATCTTTACCGTTAATGAATAAGGGAGTGATATGGAATTTCTCAATGAAGTCAACTTCCTTTTCACATTCGTGAAAGTTCCGGAAACTTAATATGCTGTTTACCCTTACTGTTCCAAGACCCGGTATACATTCCAGTTGCTTTCTTGAAGCCCTGAATACATCAGAAGCATTACCGAATACAGATGCCAGCGTCCTGGTATGAATATCTCCGATATTAGGGATCTTCGTAAGAGCCACCTGGTATAAAAGTTCGTTATCCATGCAACGAACAATTTACCAAAAACTATTGCGAAGTCACCTTCATTTCAGTCCTTCTGTTCAAAGCTTTACCTTCCTGTGTACTATTCGGGGCAATTGGCATGGTGGCGCCATAACCCTTATGGGTAAGGCGTTTCGGGTCTATGCCCTGGTTCACCAAAAATCCGACAACTGCTTTGGCGCGGTTCACACTCAACTTAAGATTGTCTGCATCTGATCCTACATTGTCAGTATGCCCTTCGATGCTGATCGTAAGTGCAGGGTTGTCTTTTAATAGAGCTACAACCTTTTCAAGTTCGGTCATGGATTCAGGTTTCAATTCAAATTCATTGTTGTCAAAGAATATGTTCTTCAGCACTATTGATGCACCTTTTTCTATCGGTTGAAGCGGGATGTCCACTACCAGGAAGGAATCAGAAATATTCTTATCGATATCAAAATTCTCTGAATGGAACAGGTATCCCTTCCTGTTAACATTGAAAGCATATTGTTTTCCGGCAGGAAGTGTTACAAGGTAGTTTCCATCTTCATCGGTCTGAAGCCTGCTGATGGTTATGCGTGTGTCCAGCTCCGTTAGTTCAATAAGGGATGGCAGCCCTTCCCTGGTTTTACGATCGAAAACCTGTCCTCTTACCCATGTAGTCTGGAGGGCGCGCGCATTTTCAGGAAGTTCGAAAGTGTACAGGTCCAGGCCTCCCAAAGTAGGGCCACCATCACTTGCATAATAACCTGTCTTGCCGTCCGCTGCCACTATCAGGGAACCTTCATCGTCTATGGTGTTAATCGGGTACCCCAGGTTAAATGGTGTGCTCCAGGCAGTGTCGCCCTGTTTCCTGGAAAGAAAAAGATCCGTGGTTCCGTAACCAGGGTGGCCGTTGCTGTTGAAATAAAGTGTCTGGTTATCCGGGTGTATGAAGGGTGAAGCCTCATCTCCTGATGTATTTATTGTAGGACCTAAATTCCGTGGCCTGCTCCACTTACCATCAGGCAGCCTGCGGGAAACCCAGATGTCTTTTCCGCCGTATCCTCCCGGCATACTGCTGGTAAAATACAGGTCGCGTTTATCTGGCGAAAGCGATGGTGAAGACTCCCAGAAATCAGTATTGATCACCGGTCCCATATTCTGGGGTTCTGTCCAGTCGCCATTCCTGGTGCGGTAGGCAATGTATAGGTCGCAGCTGCCTTCTCCCTCGGGATAATTGCAGCCGGTGAATATTAACCAGTTCCCATCTTGGGAAATATTCTGCGCTCCTTCGTTAAGGTTAGTATTGATCATTCCCCCGAGGGGTTTGGCTTTGCTCCAATTCCCATTAATGAAGGTGCTCTCATAAAAGTCCTCATCCTGGTTCATCCTCCTGGTGAAAATCATGGTCTTTCCATCTATGGTGAGAGAGGGAAAATATTCCAGGTGAACCGAATTGATACTTTCAGTCATGTTCTTTGGAACGAAAGTGTATGAATTAACAGGATACTTCCTGGAATGTTCGATCGCAAATTCGTATGTGCTTTTACGGTAGTTACCGGCATTCCTGCTTTGTTCATTCAATCGCGGATTCAATAAAAATGCATTAACGGCTTTTAAGGCGCCTTCAAAATTACCGGTTCCTGCAAGTGAGATCGAATATGGAAGCAGGAATGTTGAGGCATAAATACTGTCTAGTGAAAAACCCCTGGTATAATCTGCAACCGAGCTTTTATAATCCTTTAAATTGGCATGTATCCCTGCCCGTGATAGGTAACCGTCAACAAAACGCGGATCCAGAGTAAGCGCTTCATTGAGGGAAGAAATAGCTTCCGGGTATTTTCCATCTATCGCAAACTGGTAAGCACGCTCATTTATAACCTGTACCTTCTTGCTCACTTTTTCCGGATCATACCATTGAGCGAATAGCGAGGTGGTAATGAGGCTGAATAAAAATAATAACAGAATCCTGTTCATGTTCACGGGTTAAAAAGTGAAGATAAACTGAAATGGAGAAGTGGAGTGTTCAGGCTTGTTAAACCTATGGTACATTAATGTACTTATGAAGTTGTACGGATAGTTCCCACCTGGGGTTTTCCTTGATGTACGCTATGATCAGGGGCAGCATCTCTGCGGCCTTGCTCCATTCGGGCTGCAGGTACAGCCTGCAACGTTCACCGGTCATGGAAGCATATTTTTCAGCCCAGGCCAGGTCGTGCCTGTTGTATATGACGATTTTCAATTCATCGGCCTTGGCCACCACTTCAGGAAGAGCAGGTTTGAATTTTTTGGGTGAAACACAGATCCAGTTCCAGGACCCACTTAGAGGTGAAGATCCCGACGTTTCAATATTTGTCCTGATGTTCGCAGCATGTAAAGCTGTGGTGAGCGCAGCAAGATCATACAGCAGCGGCTCCCCGCCGGTGATCACTGCCAGGTTAGCCTTATGCAACTTTACTTCTTCAATAAGTTCATTCACCTTTCGATGAGGATGTTTGCCTGCATCCCAGCTTTCTTTCACATCGCACCACACACAGCCAACATCACATCCCCCGAGGCGAATAAAATAAGCTGCATGCCCCTGGTAATATCCTTCACCCTGTATGGTGTAAAAGGATTCCATGACGGGATATTCTGCTATAGTGGATGCAAAGCTCATTGCTGATGATTGAAATGGAAAGCCTGTACCGTATTCTTTAACAATGCTCCGATGGTCATCAGGCCAACTCCCCCGGGAACCGGTGTTATATATGAAGCTTTCTTTGAAACTTCTTCAAAATCCACATCGCCTTTTATACTGTAACCGGATTTTTTTTCGGGGTCGGGTACTCTTGTGATTCCCACATCAATTATTATCGCTCCTTCTTTCACCATATCTGCCTTCAGAAAACCAGGCTTACCTAATGCTGCAACGATAATATCTGCAGATGCGCAGATCTCCTTTAAATTCCTGGTGCGGCTATGGCACAACGTTACTGTACAATTTCCCGGCTCCGTGTTCTGGCTTAACAGCACGCTCATGGGGCGGCCTACAATATTGCTTCTGCCGATAACTACTGCATGCTTGCCCGTTATGTCAAGCCCGTAATGATTCAGCATTAACATGATGCCATATGGTGTTGCAGGAATAAATCCCTTAGCTCCCAACATCAGTTTACCTGCGTTTACCGGGTGAAATCCATCTACATCTTTCGCCGGCTTTATAAGTTCAATGATCTCCTGCTCATTTAATCCACGGGGAAGTGGTAGCTGAACCAGGATACCATCAATATCATCATCATTGTTCAGGTTAGTGATAACCTCCTTCAATTCATTTTGAGAAACAGTATCAGGCAGTCTTATAAGCGAACTTTTAATGCCTACTTCCCCGCAATTCCTGATCTTACTGGCAACGTATGTTTCACTTGCGCCATCATTTCCTGCAAGCACTGCAGCGAGGTGAGGGGCTCTTTTCCCGGATGAGATTATTGCCTCAACGTCTTTTTTGATGTCCTCTTTTACCGCAGCTGCCACTATTTTCCCATCCAAGATTTTCATGGCGCGAAATTAAATAAGTAATATTGATTTGTGGCAACCACAACTTCTTGCATGAAACGAACTGTACAGACCCTTATTTTACTGCTCTTATTTGCTGACCTCAAAGCTCAATCGCTGCGCTACGCCGTAAGTATGCCGTACGTGCAACTTGGCGCCTACAGCATTGAGCAGGACGCCTTTGGCTTTACCGGTAACCAGGCAGCTTTGGCTGGAATAAAACACACTTCACTTGGCATATTTGGCGAAAGAAGGTTCATGCTGAAAGAAAATAGCGCATATAATATTGCTGCGGCTTTTAATGGAGGAAGGCTCGGGAATTTCGGGATACAGGTGAATTATGCCGGATTTTCGGGTTTCAATGAAAGCAGGGCCGGACTTGCTTATGCAAGGAGCCTGGGAGAGAAAGCTTCGGTAGGTGTGCAGTTCAATTATTACAATTACAGGATACCGGGATATGACGGAGCCAATGCTGTGAATTTTGAGGGTGGTGTGCTCTATAAGTTGTCTAAACAGTTCACAGCAGGACTTCATGTATACAACCCTGTTGGTGGAGACCTGGGGAAAGAAGATGAGAAACTAGCCTATGCATATAAGTTTGGGTTAGGATATGATCCTTCCGAAAATATTTTCATCGCTACCGAGATCATAAAGGAAGAAGGCAGGGATGTTAATGTTAATGGAGGGATTAGTTACCAGTTCCTGAAGAAATTTTTTGCCCGGGCAGGTTTCACCAGTGTATCCTCTTCATTCTATGCAGGCGCGGGAATCGGCCTGAAGGGTATAAGGATCGATATTACTTCTTCCTATCACCAGCAACTTGGTTTTTCACCGGGATTGCTGATTCATACTGATTTCAACAAAGGTTCAAAATGAGGATATTCCTGGTTGTAATATTTCTTCTGGGCTATTTATGCTCATTTTCCCAGGTGCCGGAAGTGCCACCCAGCACCACGGAGCAACAGCTTGAAAACATTACTGAAAATAATGAGGATACCGAAACAGAAGATGACAGTTATCTCCAGGAACTCAGGCAATATTTAAAAGACCCGCTTAACCTTAACGAGGCAACAGAAGCGGAGTTGAAAGAATTCCGAATGCTGTCGCCTATCCAGATAAATAACTTCTTATCGTACCGCGCTGTATTGGGGAATTTCATCAGTATTTATGAGCTGCAGGCTATACCAGGCTGGGATCCTGAAACGATCAGGAGGCTTCAGCCATATGTTTCAGTCCGGAACACGGTTACTGTTCAAAAGGATTTTTTCTCAAGATTTACAGGAGGCGATCATTCCATTCTTTTCAGGGTTAACCAGGTGTTGGAAAAAAGCAGGGGCTTCAAGGCAGATCCGGCGGTCTCTTCGGCATACCTGGGTTCTCCTCAAAGGCTTCTTCTTCGGTACAAATACAATTACAAGAACCTCCTTCAATATGGACTTGTAGGGGAGAAAGATCCCGGGGAAGAATTTTTTAAAGGAAGCCAGAAACAGGGATTCGATTTCTATTCGGCGCATCTATTTGCCCGGAACCTCGGAATCGTTAAATCACTGGCGCTGGGTGATTTTACTGTTAACCTGGGACAAGGGCTAACACAGTGGCAAAGCATGGCATTCCGGAAAGGACCGGATGTATTAGCCTCTAAAAGGCAGGCCTCTGTTTTGCGCCCTTACAATTCTGCAGGGGAGATATATTTTCACAGGGGAGCGGGTATCACCCTGGGGAATACGAAGAATAATAAAAGCTGGGAGCTGACTGTCTTTGGCTCGCTGAGAAATATAGACGCCAACTTCGACACGGATACAACGGTATTTGATGACGATTTTGTTACCTCCTTCCAGATCTCGGGATATCACCGTACTCCCTCGGAAATTGCCGACAAGGGAGTTCAGCGCCAGCTGGCTTACGGAGGAAATGCATCCTACAGGTTCAATAATTTTAAGATCGGCCTGAACAGTATCAATTTTAGTTTTAAATATCCGGTATTCAGGGATCCTCAACCCTATAACCGGTTTGCCTTCAATGGCGACAAACTCTCCAATCAAAGCGTTGACTATAGCTATACCTTCCGCAACCTTCATTTTTTCGGAGAAGCGGCTATGTCGTCTGAAGGAGGTAAGGCATTCGTGAATGGTTTACTGGTAAGCGCCTCCTCGCAGGTGGACCTGAGCCTGCTTCACAGAAGCATAGATCCTGATTACCAGTCGCTTTACGGTAATGCATTCACGGAAAGTACTTTACCTGTTAACGAAAGAGGTTTTTTTGCGGGGATCAGCCTCAAGCCGGACAGCAGGTTTAAAATTGATGCCTATGCCGATTTTTACAAATTCCCTTATTTACGCAGCAGGGTCAACCGCCCGGCTGAAGGGTCTGACTATTTTATACAGCTCCATTACAGGCCCAACAGGCAGTTGGAAGTTTATACCCGCTATAAGCGGGAAAGCAAGGCCATCAATTTCAATCCTGGAGAAGAAGTATTGAGCCCGGTGATTCACCAGCCCCGGCAGAACTGGCGCAGCCAGTTCAGTTTGCAGGTTTCGCCAGAGGTAACAGCCCGGGGGAGGGCAGAACTGGTATGGTTCGATCGAAAAGGCTCCGCCAAAGAGGAAGGATTCCTTATGTATGGCGATATTTTTTACCGCCCTGCAATGAAGCCTTATTCCTTTAATGGCAGGGTCCTGTTTTTCGATACAGATGGTTATAACTCAAGGCTTTATACCTACGAAAACGATGTTTTATACAGCTTCAGCATCCCGGTGTTCTACGGCCAGGGGATAAGGTACTACCTGAATGCCAGTTTTGATATCACCAGGAACCTCCGGGGTTGGGTCAGGTTTGCCCAAACGGTATATAATGACCGCGAAGTGGTGGGCAGTGGCCTCGATGAAATTAATGATAAACGGAAAAGCGAGGTCAAATTTCAGCTTATGTATTCCTTCTGAATTATTTTGAAAGGTGAATGCAGCAATCCGTATTAAGCGGTTGTCAAGTATTTGTTAAGGTGAAGAAAAGGGGCAAAAAAGATTTAACAATTTTTTGACGATAACTTAAAACCCCTATTTTTACAATTCATTAAACTATCAATTAATCGCACATGAGAAGATTTTTATCACTGTTCACAATGCTGATGCTCTGTGGGGTGTTGGCATTTGCGCAAACACGGGTGATCTCGGGTAAGGTTACTGACCCATCAGGCAAGCCCGTTCCATTTGCCTCAGTAGTAGTAAAGGGTGGCACAACAGGTGTACAAACCGATGTTAACGGTGAGTACTCTATCCGCGTGAACACCGGTGACGTTCTGCAGATCAGCCAAACAAACTTCAATACTATTGAAGTTACCGTTGGTCCTGGTAATTCTATTACAACTGTAATGGACCTCAGAACGAACACCATCCAGGAAGTAGTTGTAACGAGCGCTTTCCAGACAAGGAGGACATTAAGGAGCCAGACTTCGAATGTTCAGAATGTTAGCAGCGAGCAACTGAACACTGCACGCCAGCAAAACATCAACAACTCCCTTGCAGGTAAAGTTGCAGGTGCACAGGTGCGCAGCCAGTCTGCAGCAGCCCTGGGCCGCGAAACAACCATACGTCTGCGTGGTGAAAATGGTCTTGGTGTAGGTGGCGGACCTCTTTATGTTGTGGATGGTACCATTATGCCAAGTGCAAATGATATCAATACCGACGACGTAGAAGACGTAACCGTACTGCAAGGACCAGCTTCTGCAGCGATCTTCGGACCTGATGGTGCTAACGGTGCTATCGTTATCACAACCAAAAGGGCACGTAAGAATCAGCCCGGTATTGGCGTTGAGATCAATTCAGGCGTAGTTTTCGATAAGATCTATATCACTCCTAACTACCAGAATGCTTACGCCGGTGGTGCTTCCGCTGATATGGTTCGCTATACATGGCAACCAGGTCATCCTGAAGCATGGAGAGCTCTTGATGGCAAATACTATCATGATTATTCTGATGATGCCAGCTGGGGTCCCCGCATGGTTGGCCAGGAATACATTCCATGGTATGCATGGTATGGCGGTCATGAAGATTCTTACAAAACAGCATTGCTTACACCTCAGCCAAACAATGGCAAGGATTTCTATGAAACAGGTGTAACTGCAACAAACAACGTTAACTTCTCTAAAGCAGGTGATGCTTACAACCTGAGGGTTTCTTACACCAACTTCGATGTGAAAGGTTTGATCCCTAACAGTTACCTGAAGCGTAACACTGTTAACGCAAACTTCTCTATGGATCTTGGAAGGAAACTTACCCTGGGAACAAGCATTAACTATGTTCAGCAGGCAAGAAATGCTGAGAACAACGATGCTTATTCTAACCAGTCTACAGGTGCTTTCAACCAGTGGTTCCATAGGGACCTGGATATGGATAAAATGCGTGAGCTGAGAGGACTTCGTACTCCAAGCGGTATCTATGCCAGCTGGAACAAGGCAAATCCAAACTCATACAATCCTGCAAATGAAAAGGCTTTCTTCGGTGGTAACTACTGGATGAATCCTTATGCTTACTTCGATCTTGTACAGAACCTGGATAACAGGCACAGGGTTTATGGGGATATCTCCCTTACCTACAAGATCACCAACGATCTTCGTATCAAGGGTACATACCGTAAAAACCAGTTAACAACTGACGGAACGAATATCTATCCAACTGAACTGGAGGTTAGTAACAACCAGACCAGCTTTAACCCATATGAAGGTACCGGCCAGGCTGCATACGGTGTATTCTCTACACACAGCAACCGCCAGAACTACGAATTACTTGCATCTTACAGCAAGAAGATCAAGGATTTCCAGATCAATTCTAACGCTGGTTTGGATATCCTAAAGACACACGGCCGTACTTTCAGCCAGAACACAATGGGTGGTCTGAACGTGCCAGGTCTTTATTCTCTTGCAAACTCTAAGAACGACATCAACTACACTGAAGGGATCACCAACTTTAAAAGAAGGGGATTATTCATCAGGGCTGATGTTGGTTACCGTAACCTTGTATTCGTAGAAGGTACGTACAGGAGGGATTATACATCTGCAGAACCTGTTACCAGCAATGGTATCGAAACTAAATCTGTGGGTGCTTCATTCATCCTGAGCGATCTTATCAAGAATAAATCGATCCTTAGCTTCGCTAAACTTCGTGCTTCTTATGGTCAGATCCTGAACTCCCTGAATCCTTACGAGCTGAATACGATCTACGCTCCTGCTGCTCAGCAGTTCAACGGAAACTTCCTGATGTCTGAGCCAAACGCACTTGTAGATCCGGCTCTTGCAGGTTCTACCAACGATGAAATGGAATTAGGTTTTGAAACCCGCTTCCTGAAGAACAGGCTTGGTTTAACCTTCACTTATTGGGACAGGACAAACAAAGACTTCCCGGTTAGTGTTGCTGTTACTCCTTCCACTGGTTACACTGCTATCCGCACCAACGCTGGTGAGATCGCAAAAACCGGTGTTGACCTGCAATTGTTCGCAAATCCACTGAGACTGAACAACTTCGACTGGACTCTTAATGCAACATGGGGTCGTCTCCTTAAGAATGAAGTTGTTGAGATCGCTCCTGGTATCACCCGTATCGTAACTGCAGCGGGCGCATTCTCAGGTACTTCTGCAGCATATACTGTTAGTGAAGTGGGTAAACCCTGGGGTCAGATGTTCGGTGGTGGTATCAAACGCCTGAACGGTCAGCCAATTTTAACAGCTGATGGTCTGTTTGTTAAAGAAGATAACGTGAACTTTGGCAGCGTTCTTCCTAAATATACCGGTGGTGTTCAAAACACATTCACCCTGTTCAAGAACTTTACAATGAATGTGAACATTGACTATTCATATGGTGGTAAATTCTTCTCACTGTCTGACCACTGGGGTACATTCTCCGGTTTGACTGCTAAGACTGCTACCCTGAACGACAAAGGCAACTCTATCCGTGATGCGGTTGCTGATGGCGGTGGTGTTCACGTATTCGGTGTTGATGAATCAGGGCACGCTGTTGACTACTACGTAGAAGCTCAGGATTACTGGCACCAGTTCCGTTCTGCGAACATTTCTGAAGTGTTCATTCACGATCTTACTTTCGTGAAACTTCGCGAATTGAGCGTAGGATACAGGCTGCCTGTTGAAAGAATGGGTGTAGGAAGGTATATTAAGAATGCAGTATTCTCAGTAATTGCACGTAACCCATGGCTGATCTATTCTAAAACGTCTGATTTCGATCCATCTGAGATCTCGAATGTATACGGTGAAGACGGACAGCTTCCAGGTACAAGGTCAATTGGTGTGAATCTTAAACTAGGTTTCTAATCCATTCATCTATTAAAACTTAATCATGAAGCAATCAATATTTAAATCATTTCTTCCCCTTGCCGCCGGCCTTGTGCTGGTGGGCACGGGTTGTAAGAAACTCCAGGATTTTGGAGATACAAATACAAATCCTCTAGGTACTACCCAGCCCATCACCGCAGCCCTGCTGACCAATGCGCAGGTAGGTTTGGGTGGAGTAGTTGCCGGAACCGGTACCGGTGGTGTTCGCGGTGGTCTGTACGTTCAGTATTTTGCTGAAACACAGTACACGGATGCTTCGCTTTACCAGGAACCGCAACTTGAATTCGGAGCATTCTATAATACTTCGATGATGGACCTGCAACAGATCATTGTTCGTAACTCTGATCCTGCTACTGCAGGTGCTGCTTCAGCATCTGGTTCTAACCAAAGCCAGATCGCGATCGCAAGGATCCTGAAGGCTTATTATTTCTGGAACCTGACCGACAAGTGGGGTGATATCCCTTACTTCCAGGCCCTCCAGGGTACTGCCATTCTTGAACCTGCTTACGACAGGCAGGAAGATATCTACAAGGATATCCTTGAAGAACTTGCAGAAGCTATCGCTCAATTTGACGGTGGCGCTACCGTAAGAGGTGATGTAATGTATGCCGGTAACGAAGCAAAATGGAAAAAACTGGCTAACTCAATGCGTATGCAAATGGCAATGCGTTTGAGTAAGGTTTATCCAAATGCAGGTGATTATGCTGCTACGCAATTTGCACTTGCAGTAAATGATCCTAATGGTTACATCTCAACTAACGCAGACAATTTCACTATTCCATGGCCAGGCGGCGCTGCTTACAGGCACCCTTGGTACGACATTTATGATGGCCGTAGTGACTACGCGCTTTCTAAAACCCTTGCAGATATCCTTGCCGGTTTAAATGATAACCGCCGTTCTGCATTCGGTGCTGCCGGTACTCCGTTCCCTTACGGTTTGACCAGGGCTGATGCTACAGGTTCTAGCGCACCTGCACCAACTGCCTATGCAAAGGTTCTTGGAAATACTTACAGGGCTGAAAACGCACCATTCGTAGTGCTTAACGCAGCTTCTACACTTCTTGCTCACGCAGAAGCAGTTCAAAGAGGCTGGGTTTCAGGAGATGCTAAAGCGCTTTATGACGCTGCTATCTCTGCATCATTCGATCAGTGGGGCGTATCTGGAGCTGCTACCGTGATCAATGGCGCAGGAAACTATAATTCCGGCGCTGGAGGTGGTAACAACATCGGTTCTAACAGCTTTAATTCTGTTACCGGCCAGCACGCAATTACTACCAACCCGATCGAAAGGATCTTCCTTCAGCGTTACCTTGCTCACTATCCTGATGGAAACCAGGGATGGGCTGAGTGGAGAAGGTCATGCGCTCCGGGAGAACCTAACCCTCGCACTGAACCGGCTGGTATGCCTCATCTCGCTCCAACTGCTTATGCAACAAACAGCGGACAAGGTATCCCTCGCAGGTATGTTTACGGAACCAACGAGTACAGCACAAACCCAACCAATGTTAATGCTGCGGTTGACCTGCTGCCAGGCGGAGACGTAATGTTCGAGCGCGTATGGTGGGACAGATAATATAAATTCTAGCTTGCAGCCTTCGGGCTGCAGGCTTAACTTCATACAAATAATAAATAAGCCAACATGAAATATTTAAACTTTAAAGCAATTGCCCCGATCGCTCTGGCTTCTGTGCTTTTCACAGCCTGTGAAAAGAAAGAAAAGATCGATCCGATCGGTGATCGCGGTCAAACACTTGTAAGGATCCTCGATGGAGGTACTCCTGGTGTAAAAGGTCTTGCGATAGACTTCGTAAACACTGCTACTACAATTGTAGTAGCTGATATCCGTCGTGATGTTCCAAGCAATGCAGATCTTATGCAGCCAATGACAGTTACCCTCCAGGATGATACTGCCCTTGTATCTGCTACAGGATATACTAAACTGGACCCAACATGGTATACGTTCACTGATGGTGACGGAATTACCAAAGTAGGAGGCGAAGGCGGTACCTATACCGTAACTTTTGCTCCGGGTGAATTTGCAAAAGAGATCCGCATTACTATACCTGATGCAACTGTTCTTGATCCAAGCGATAACTATGGCCTTGGATTCAGGATACTTTCTACATCTGGTGGTAACATCACAAACAATAACCTGTTAGTTGCTACTATCGGTGCTAAGAACAAATATGATGGTATTTACCTGATGAAAGGAATTCACCACCGTCCTCCATACAATGCTTTTCCTTATGAACAAGAAATGCACATGGTTACAGTTGGTGCCAGCAGTGTAAGGTTCTTCTGGCCGCTTGCCGGTGATTTCGGTCATCCAATTGGAACTGCAACAGGTGTTAGCTGGTACGGTGCTGCTATTTCACCACAGGTTGATTTTGATCCGGATACTGATCTTGCTACTGATGTGTATAATGTTGGTAGTGCAACGCCGATCGAAATGTATAATGATCCTGCAGGTGAGCTGGTCAGCCGCTATGATGAAGGAACGAAAACCATGTACCTGTATTTCTTCTATTACACAGGTGCTGGCCAGGACTTCTCTAACCGTGGTTGGAGCGATACCCTGACTTATATTGGTTCGCGCTAATTATTAGTTAGAATATTATTAAGGCCACACATTGTGTGGCCTTTTTGTTTATGATACTCCTCACATAGTTGTAAACGGATGTTAAAGGTCTGGTTAAGATGTTCACGTTAACAGACGTTTATATTATTCTCAGCCATTGCTTACTACTTTTGGCATCAATCCTGCTAAACGCAGCCAAACAAATTCAATCTATGAACTACCTGAAGTTTACAAGACCCTTTGCCGGTCTTCTTCTCCTTGCTACATTCTTTTCAGCCTGTAAAAAAAATGATCTTGTTGATCCTGTTGAAAACAACAGCGGGCAATCCCTGGTGCGAATTGTTAATGGTGGTGCCCCGGGTATTCAAAAAGAAGCTATCGATTTTGTTGCTGAACCTGTAGTGATCGTTGCCGCAGACATCCGCAGGGATGTTACTGGTGATGATGAATTAAATCAGCCTGCTACAGTTACCGTTATTGATGATACAGCTGCCGTAAGGGCTGCCGGTCTTATCCTGCTTGATCCATCATGGTATGCAATAGATGAAAGCACCCCAAAGATCGGTGGAGATGGTGGCACCTTCACCCTGACCTTCCAGCCTGGCGAATTTGCTAAAGCCATAAAGATCACCATCCCGGATGCAACAGTGCTGGATCCTAACCAAACGTATGGTCTTGGTTTTACGATTCAATCATCGGATAAAGGAAAGATTTCTTCTGCCAAAACACTTGTGGTTGAGATCGGAGCAAAGAATAAATATGATGGTGTTTACCAATTGAAAGGCTTCCATAACAGGCCTACTCTTACCGACCCTTATGATGAGGAAGTTCACCTGATCACTACAGGAGCCAATACAGTAAAGATGTACTGGCCGGCATTAGGTGCAGATGCACACCCGATTCACGGAGGAACTACCTATTATGGCAGCTTCACCACAGCATTCACTTTTGATGCTGAAACCGGCGCACTTACCTCGGTAGTTAATCCATATAATCCACCTGCAACTGTGTTTACGATCGGGCCTGCAACCGACAGTCGTTACGATGAAGGTACAAGAACCATCTATGCACAGTATTATTACAGCAATAACCTGGAGCGTATGTTCACCGATACACTTATATATACAGGTTCAAGATAAAACAACCGTAAATAAATGTTTAAGCCCCTTTTTCAAGGGGCTTTTCTTTTATCTTTATGCTTAAATAAAACAAATGAGCACTGAACAACAAAGCCTGAATATAGAGATCTCGGAAGAAGTGGCAGAAGGCACCTACGCTAACCTTGCGATAATAACCCACAGCCATGCGGAATTTGTGATCGATTTTGTGAACGTTATGCCCGGCACGCCTAAAAGCCGTGTCAAGAACCGCATCATACTCACTCCCTTTCATGCCAAACGCTTCATGAAGGCAATGATCGACAATGTGAAAAAATTCGAAACCGCCAACGGCACCATCCAGGACATGGACAGCATGGAAATCCCTTTCAATTTCGGCCCTGCAGCGGAAGCTTGAAGATTGGGGTTGGAGGTTGGAAGTTGGAGGTTGGAAGTTTGAGTTAGGGTTTGATTTTGAAAGTTGATTTTTTTAGATAGGTAATGAATTTTATAGTTGACATTTGATTTTTTTTAAACTGCAACCAACCTCCATCCTCCAACCTCCAACTTCAAACTTCCAACTTCCCCTTACATCATCCCTTCATCCGCAAAACTGAAATAACCTTCTTCGCTCACAATGATATGATCCAGCACTTTGATGTCCATGTAGGAGGCGGCGTGGCGGATCTTTTCTGTTATTTCTTCATCGGCGCGGCTGGGACGGAGATTGCCGGAGGGGTGGTTATGGCTTAGAATGATAGAAGTGGCCTCTTCTTGGATGGCTTTGCGGAGTATGATTCGGGGATCGGCAACAGTTCCGGTGATCCCGCCACGGCTGATGATCTCAAAATGCTTGATCTTATTTGCACGGTTAAGGAAAACCACTGCAAAAACCTCGTAGCTGAAGTCTTTAAGCAGGGCCTTCAGGTATTCGGCGATCTCATTGCTGCTTTTCACCGGGAGCCTCTCAAGAAAAGATGATGCATGCCTTCTCCTGCCAAGTTCCAGCGCAGCTGCGATCATTACCGCCTTTGCAGCTCCTATTCCTTTTACCTTCTGCAGGTCTTTTACAGACAATTTCCCCAGTTCATTCAGGTTATGACGGCCTAATTCCAGGATCTCTCTTGCGAGATCTACTGCAGATTTCTGCCTGTTCCCATTGGCGATAAGCAGGGCGATCAGTTCAGAATCGCTGAGGGCATCGCAGCCATTGCGAAGCATTTTTTCGCGTGGGCGGTCGCCCGGAGCCCATAAGCGGATTGGATTCGAACCCTTTTTTTCATTTTCCATGTTTTCTCTTTTCAGGTGCCATAAACAAAATGTATTTTCGCAAATCTTCTTTACAATAACCGCCAACAAACACTTACATGGAAATCAGCAATGCCAAGATATTCTCCGGTACGGGTTCGCAGTATCTTGCTGAAAGAATAGCCACTAAATTCGGAGCCCCACTGGGGAAGGTCAATATTCAGCGGTTCAGCGATGGTGAGATAGGGGTGGAGTTCATGGAAAGCATCAGGGGGCGGTTCGTATTCCTTGTGCAGAGCACTTTTGCCCCTGCCGATAACCTCATGGAATTGTTGCTGATGATCGATGCAGCAAAAAGAGCCTCTGCCTATAAGGTGATCGCAGTTATCCCATACTATGGTTTTGCCCGCCAGGATCGTAAAGACAAACCCCGTGTGGCTATCGGTTCCAAACTGGTGGCAAATATGCTTGTGGCAGCTGGCGCCGACAGGGTCATTACCATGGACCTACACGCTCCGCAGATCCAGGGGTATTTCGATATCCCGGTAGATCACCTCGATTCTTCGGCCATTTTCATCCCATATATTGAAAGCCTGGATCTCCCTAACCTCACCTTTGCGGCGCCGGATGTGGGCAGCGCTAACAGGATCAGGGAGATAGCCACCTATTTTGAATGTGAAATGGTGATCTGCGACAAGCACCGCAAGCGCGCCAACGAGATCGCCAGTATGGTGGTGATCGGCGACGTTACCGACCGCGATATAGTACTTATTGATGATATCTGCGATACCGGAGGAACCCTTGCCAAAAGTGCCGGCCTGATGAAGGAAAATGGCGCCCGCAGCGTTCGTGCCCTGTGCACCCACCCGGTCCTCAGCGGAAATGCCTACCAGAACATTGAAAACTCCGTTCTGGAAGAACTGGTCGTATGCGACACTATCCCTCTCCGCCAGAAAAGCAACAAGATCAAGGTGTTATCCACCGATGAACTCTTTGCCGTAACCATCCGCCACGCCTTCGAAAATAAGAGCATAAACAGTTTGTTTATGAGGCATAGGCTGAAGCATAAAGCATAAGGGTGGTGATTGGAGGTTCGAAGTTTGAGGTTTGAGGTTAGGACTAAAATAACTTCCAACATCAAACCTCCAACCTCAAACTATTTCCTTATCTTCGCGCCTCATAAAAATTTTTTAAATGAGAACAATTACAATCAACGGACAATTGAGGACCGAAAGCGGAAAAAAAGCCACCCGCCAACTTCGCTCTCAACAACTCGTGCCTGGTGTAATTTACGGTGGTGAAAAAGAGATCAATTTTGCTGCTCCTGCACCTGAATTCAAAGGCATCGTTTACACCTCAGAATTCATGCTTGCAGACATCAGCCTCGATGGAAAGAGCTACAAATGCATTCTTAAAGACCTGCAGTTCGATAAGGTAACCGACGAATTGATCCACGTAGATTTTATGGAACTGGTTGAAGACAAGAAAGTGATAGCAAACCTTCCTATCAAGTTCACAGGTACTCCTGCTGGTGTTAAGGCTGGTGGTAAACTTGTAACCAAGATGAAGAGCCTGAAGGTAAAAACCCTTCCAAAATACCTAAAAGAGCATATCGAAGTGGACATCACTGATCTTGAACTTAATGGCAATATCAGGGTGGAAGATGTGAAAACAGAAGGAATGGAGATCATGAACTCTCCTCGTATCCCTATGGCATCTGTAACCATGACGCGCCAGCTTAAACAGGCTGAATCTGCTGAAGCGAAAGCTGCAGCTCCTGCAAAGAAATAATCAGGATACAGATATTAATGGAGATGCCCTTGCGAAAGGGCATTTTTCATTTCCGTACCCCATAAACTTGTTTACCTTTGCACCTCTTAAAAAGTTGACATGGGAATGGATAGAAATACGGTGATCGGTTTTATACTGCTTGGCGCTTTGCTGATAGGTATGTTCGTTATTAACAGCCGCAGCAGGCTTGCTTATGAAGCAGATCAAAAAAGGATCGCTGATTCCATCGCCCGATTGCAGCCAAAGCCGGATACTGCTATGGCAAGACTGGATTCCCTTGTTACGGACAGCATGCTTACCCGCCAGCAGCAATCAGCCTTTACTACCAGCGCGGGGGTATCTGAAACTACCGTGGAGAATTCAGTAATGAAGATCAGGTTCTCCAACAAAGGCGGTATGCCCGTTTTTCTTAGCCTGAAGAATTATAAGCGGTTGAATGGCGACCCGGTAGTGATCCTCGACGGCAATTACAATAGCCTTAGCTACCTTGTTAACTCCGGCAATAATTCCACTGTAGAAACCTCGAAACTTGTGTTTAACCCGGGCGTTGTGAAAACAAACCCGGATAAGTCTACTTCCGTTGTTTTTGAAACTGCAGATCCCACCGGAAGGAAGATCATTCATGCCTATACCATCAGGCCGGATGATTATATGCTTGACCTGAACATCACCTTCAATGGCACCGACAGGCTTTTCAGCCAGGACGCCATGAACCTGATCTGGCAATCAGAAGCGCCACAGATCGAATCTGATCATAAGTATGAGGCAACCCAAACGCATATCACCTATTTTGAAGATGGTGATTTCGACTTTGAATACCTCGGGAGCGGTGATGATCTCAATTTTAAAAAGCCGGTAAGCTGGATCGGGCTGAAGCAGCAGTTCTTCGCCAGCGTTCTTCTTGCAAAGAATCGTTTCCAGAGCGCCAAGACCACCTGGACGGTTCCTTCAGATACAAACCAGCACTATATAGCCAGGGCAACCACAACAGCACGGGTTGATCTTTCACCGGGATCGGTAACGACCATTCCGTTGCAGCTTTATTACGGGCCTACCGATTATAACATCCTTAAGAAATACAACAACGAACTGGAATCAATTGTTCCTTACGGAACAGGAATATTCGCGTTCGTGAAATACATCAACCGTCATATTCTTCTGCCTGTTTTCGACTTCCTTCAAAAGCATGTCGCCAGCATGGGGATCGTGGTATTGCTGCTCACACTCTTCATCAGGCTGATCACCTCACCTATACTTTATAAGAGTTACCTGAGCGGTGCAAAAATGAAAGTGCTTAAGCCAGAGGTGGATGCATTGCGTGCTAAACATACTGACCCCAAGACAAAGCAATTTGACCAGCAAGCTTTCAGTATGGACCAGATGAAACTGTGGCGAAGCGCCGGTGTAAGCCCATTGGGAGGCTGCCTGCCGGCATTATTGCAGATCCCGATCTTCATGTCGCTGTATTATTTCTTCCAGGCGAATATAGACCTGCGCGGAAAAAGTTTCTTGTGGGCGCCTGATCTTGCCACATACGATTCTATTGCAAGTCTGCCGTTTGAGATCCCGTTCTATGGCGATCATGTGAGCCTGTTCACCATTACAGCTACGGTAACCAGCCTGCTGATCTCCCTCTACAGCATGGCAAACATGCAGGACAATAACAACCCGCTGATGAAGTACATGCCGTACATTTTCCCGGTTTTGCTGTTGTTCGTGTTCAACTCGCTTCCCTCAGCCCTTACCTGGTATTATACTGTATCGAACGTGATCACCCTGATCCTCCAGTTCGTGATCCAGAGGTATATAATTGACCATAAGAAGATCCACGCACAGATCGCTGAAAAGATGAAACAGCCGGTCAAAAAGTCCAAATTGCAGGAAAGAATAGAAGCTATGCAGGCCCAGCAGAAAAAACTGCAGGATATGAAGAAGAAATAGGTTTAACAAATCCGCAATCCTTCTTAGCCTATCTTTATATTCAAATTATTGAAAATGAAGGGACTTGCCCTATTTCTTACCCTGACGCTGCCCTTTGGACTTTTGGCCCAGGGGGTTAATGAAGGGACTTTTTTTTACGACATCCAGGTGATCTCCTCCGACAATAAGCCCGAACTGGCCCGGTCGCTGGAAGGAGCTACGCTCACCTTATACCTTAAGCCGAACCAGAGCCGGAGCGAAATGAAGAGCAAACTGGGATCTGAATCAAGCATTTTCGACAACAGGACCGGTAATGGTTTTATTCTTAAGGAATATAGCGGGCAGAAACTCATGATCACCATGACCCGTGAAAACTGGGCACAAAAGAACCAACTGAATCAATCCCTTAAGTTCAATATACTTCCGGGAGAGACCGAGATAAATGGTTTTAAGGTTAAGCAGGCCGTGGCAACGCGTCCTGATGGCAAGGAAGTGAAGGTTTATTTCAGCAGTACAATCCTGCCCGTAAATAAACAATACAACAACGCCTTTAATCTTCCTGGAATTCCCGTTCAATATGAGGTGGAATCCGGCTCCCTGAAATTCGTTTACAAACTGCAGAGGTATACTACCGACATCATCCCATCTCAATCATTCGATGCTCCCAAAGCAGGATACAGGGTGATGACTTACGACGAAAACCAGCAGCTAAAGAAGGGGCTGAATAAGAAATGATCCTTAGTTGGATTTGATGACCAGCTTCATACCTGCATATCCGGGCTTAACTTCAGATACGATGATCTTCTGCTTTACAGGCAGAATGTACACAGAATTCCCCTTCTGGTAAGTGATGAGGTTATTTGAAAGTGCAGTAAAGCGGTCTTTTTGAGATGTAGAAACAAGGCTTCCTGTGTATTTCAGGCCACCGGTAAGATTCAGAGGAAGACTTTTCTTGAAACCAGGACGGGTATCCACATTAAGAGCCACCTTGCTGCGTGACTTCTTGGTGAAACCCCTGTCAGCAAATGAATAGAATACACTTCCACTCAGAAAGCCCGAAAGAAGTAATATTTTAAAGATTCTTTTCATTTGTTTTATCCTCTCTTACCACAAATATAAAATTTTCCTATGGAACTTTAACATACCGTTCATCAAATTATTTTCCAAAGATTGAAAATCAATAAAAATTTTCCGGGTACCGTGCTTTTACTTGGGGATTTGTACCCGCTTTGCTATATTACAATAGATAATCTACGATGAGCAACAACCCGTACAGGCAGGATAAAGATGAGTTGAATGAACTGTTGAAACAATACCGCAACCTGAAGGCCGGAAAAAGCTACAGTTTTATCGACGAGGAGGGCTTTGAGCGCATAATGGAATACTTTGATGAAAATGAGCAGTTCCAGAATGGCCTCGAAGCCGCAGGGCACGCTTTGGAAATTTATGGCTACAGTGCCGCCCTGCACCTGAAAAAAGCCGCTTTCCTTCTTTCCCTGAGACAATACCAGGATGCACTTGATACCCTTGAGCATGCCGAACTGCTGGACAGCAGCAATTCTGAATTATATATTCTCAAAACCGACGTGTACCTGGCGCTCGATAAACCCGGCAAGGCCGCCGTGCTGCTGGAAGAAGCTATACACAAATTTGAAGGAGAGGAAAGGATCGAACTGCTTTTTGAGCTTGCCGATGTTTATGATGATTACGAGGAATTCGAAAAGGTGTTCGACTGCCTGCGACTGATCCTTCAACAGGAGCCAACAAACGAGGAAGCCCTGTACAAGATCTGTTTCTGGACGGATTATACCGGGAGGAATGAGGAAGGGATCAGGCTTCACCAGGATATAATCGATGATTACCCTTACAATGAACTTGCATGGTTCAACCTCGGTGCTGCATACCAGGGCCTGAAATTGTATGAGAAGGCCATCGATGCCTACCAGTATGCAGTTGCCATCGATGAGAAATTCGATTATGCTTACAGGAACATGGGCGATGCGTACATTAAGCTCAGGAAATTTCGTGAGGCGATCGAAGTGCTTGAAAAGGTCTGTGAATTATCGAGGCCGGAAGCGGTGATCTATGAAGCCATCGGCCATTGCTATGACAAGCTGGATAACTATGCGCAGGCGAGGTTTTATTACAGGAAGGCTTCACACCTTAACCCTGAAGACAGCCAGATGATCTACAAGATCGCATGCACCTATATGAATGAGTCGAACTGGAACACCGCGATCAGGAATCTTGAACAGGCGCTCAAGATGGTTTCAATGCAACCCGAATATCATCTCGCCATTGGAAGGTGCTACCTTGAATTGAAAAGACCCGAAGAAGCGATGTCGCATTTCGGAATAGTGGTGAAAGTAAGACCGAAGAATATTAACGGCTGGCAGGAATTGCTTCGAACTATGTATTTGTCCGGGCTGTATACAGAAGGTGCCGAATACGCATCCATGGCATACGATCATACTGATGGAAAGGATATCTTCCTTTATTACAGGAGCATGTTCCTGTTTGCATCGGGGCGTTCGAAAGAAGCGCTGGAGTTGCTGGAAAAGGCATTGTCATCTTCTCCGCGGCACGTAAAACAGTTCATAGAACTTAACCCCGCCATTTTGAGAAACGCTTCCGTAGTGGAACTGCTGGCAAGGTATAAGAAGAAGCGTTCAAAATAACACCCTTGAAAAAAGCGCTTTATTTTATCTTTGCGCCCATCTCAAATCCCCAATATGAATTTTAATCTTACCCATATCCCTGAACGACTGGCAAAACCACGTACCAATGGACTTACCATGGTAATGGACAAAGGCCTTAGTATTGAAGAAGCCCGGAATTTTTTGAGCGTTGCTGCCCCGCATGTTGATATGGTGAAACTAGGATTCGGAACAGCATACGTAACACCGAACCTCAGGGAAAAACTGGATGTTTACCGGTCATTCAATATTCCTGTTTATTTCGGGGGAACTTTATTTGAAGCATTCCTGGTAAGGAACCAGTTTGAAGATTATATAAATGTATGTAAGGAATATGGTGTGGGATTTATGGAGGTCAGTGATGGCTCCATCACCATTCCTCATGCCGAGAAGTGCGGCTATATTGAGAAGCTCACCAAATATGGAACTGTATTGAGCGAAGTTGGAAGCAAGGATGCTGCACACATCATACCTCCTTATAAGTGGATAGAACTGATGCGCGCTGAAATAAGTGCGGGTTCTTCCTACGTAATTGCTGAAGCACGTGAAGCAGGTAATGTCGGAATCTATCGTGGCACAGGTGAAGTAAGGGAAGGGCTTGTGCAGGAGATCCTGACCCAGATCCCCGAAGAAAAGATCATGTGGGAAGCGCCTCAGAAGGCACAGCAACTATACTTCCTGGAACTGCTTGGATGCAACGTAAACCTCGGTAACATCGCACCTTCGGAAGTGATCGCACTCGAAACAATGCGGATAGGGCTTAGGGGAGATACTTTCCACCTCTACCTGAATGACAATAACTGATGGCAGTTTATGGATTGATAGGATATCCATTGGCGCATTCATTCTCCGGAAAATATTTTAATGAACGCTTCAAAGCGGGTTCACTTCCTCATTCCTTCGAGAATTTCCCGATCAAGGAGATCAGCGAACTTCCCTCCATAATTAAAAAAGGCGTGGCAGGACTTGCCGTAACCATCCCACATAAGGAAGCCGTTCTACCATACCTCGACGAACTGGACCCTGTTGCTGAAGCTATTGGCGCTGTGAATTGCATCACCATTAATAATGGGATAAGTCGCGGCCATAATACCGATGCTGCTGGCTTTGAGAAAAGTTTGCCGGTACTAAAAAAGAATGTAAAAGCTCTGGTGCTTGGATCAGGCGGAGCTTCCAAAGCTGTTTGCTATGTGCTCGAAAGAAAACAGATCCCCTACAGCATCGTAAGCAGGCAATCTTCAAAAGGAAAGAATTATGCTTCCCTTACTGCTGAAGATATCAGGGAACATTTGCTGATCATCAATACCACACCATTGGGAATGTATCCTGGTGTTTCATCAAAACCCTCCATTCCATACCATGCGCTTACCCCGGAACATTTCCTGTATGATCTTGTTTATAACCCGGAAGAAACTGCATTCTTAAAGGAAGGAATAGAAAGGGGAGCTCAAATAAAGAACGGGCTTGAAATGTTATACAACCAGGCTGAAGAGAACTGGCGTTTATGGTTCAACCAGTAATGCTTTTCTCAAAGCAGCAGAAAGTCCTGCAACCTTCTTCAGTGAATAATCGTAACAAAGCATTTTTGTAGTGGCCTCTGCAACAGTTATTTTTTTTTCGTTTGAATGTTTGGATACAAGGTAGTGAAGGGTGAAGCCCCTTGATGAATGTTCGTGTTTCGAAATAATGATCTCCAGTTCATCGCCATAAAATCCTTCTGCTTTATATACAACATGCAATTCGGTCATGATCATTCCCACTCCTCCAGCCTCCAGTTCGGTGAGCCCGTAACCCTTCAACCACGCTGCCCTCGATTCGTGGAGGATGCTCACCAAAGCATCGTTGCCAAGATGGTTTCCATAATTAAGATCGGTAATGCGTACAGGGATTGATAGCCTGAAAAGTTCTTTATTGTTACTCATGAATCGTGTTCAGGAAATCGGTGAGTTTTGAAATAGCTTTTTTCCGGTGGCTGTAAAGATTCTTTTCAGCGATCTCCATCTGGGCGAAAGTTTTGTTGCTGCCATCAGGAATAAAGACAGGGTCGTAGCCGAAACCGTGCTCTCCGCACTTTTCTTCGTTTATCCTTCCCCGGCAGATCCCCTCAAAGGAATGTTCTTCACCGTTCAGTACAAGGTGCACCACTGTTCTGAAACGGGCATTCCTGTTCGGAATGCCTTCCATTTTTTTTAAGAGCAGTTCGATGTTCATTTCATCATTAGCCTCTTCGCCTGCATAGCGGGCACTGCGCACTCCCGGTTCACCTCCAAGCGCCTCCACCTCAAGTCCTGTATCTTCTGCAAAGCAGGAATTTTCGGTCATGCCCCAGATAGTGATGGCCTTTTCACGGGCATTCTCCTCCAGGGTGAACCAGGGTTCGGGTATTTCGCGTTCAATCCCGGCCTCCTTAAGAGACAGGATGTTTACACTCCCGTGAAGGGCAGCCTTAACCTCCCTGGTCTTGTTCTCATTATTGGTGGCGAATATGAGCTGCATTATAAATTGAATATTCGTTTTAAACAGGTCCAGAACTGTTTTTTAAGATCCACATCCGGCGCCATCTGTGAAAAAGAAGGTGAGGCCAGGTAGGTACAGCCATCATAAGGCTGCACCTGGAAATGTGGGAACAGCAGGGGCAGGTCGATCGCTGCAGGTTCCACCCCAAGCAATACCATCACCTTCGGTGCAAACCTTTCAAAAAGAATTTCGCGGTTTACCGGGCCGTTAATGCCGAAGTTCACCAACGCAACATCTTCCATGCTGAGTTTTAAGCCCGTAAGGATCTTTGTGAGCGAATTCATATCCTCATCATCCAGGTAGGGTACATCCGGTTCATTTACGAGAAGAAGGATATTTTTTGCATTATTGCCGAGATGCGAAATATTGTGAGGATCGGCTGATTGCGGAGCTGCCGGTAAATCACTCTTTATTAACGATTTAGGAAATAATTCCCTTAGCATGAAGGGATTCAGGGATACATCATTGAGCGACATACGGACAGTTGTTGGCTATATTTTTTGTTTCTTTGCAGTAAAATTAAAGATATGATAGCAGACGCGACTTTTAATATCAGCAGGGTGGAAACAAGCAAGTTGAAGGATATAAACCTGGAGAACATTCCTTTCGGGAAATATTTTTCAGATCACATGCTTGAGGTAGATTTTGAGGATGGAGAGTGGAAGACCCCGGAGATCAAACCTTACCAGCCGCTGTTGATGGCGCCGTCTGTTGCAGCCCTGCATTATGGCCAGGCTATTTTTGAAGGGATCAAGGCTTATAAAGACCCATCCGGTAATGCTTTTATTTTCAGGCCACTGGATAACTACAAGCGTTTCAATATTTCGGCAGAGCGTATGCAGATGCCGGCCGTTCCTGAGGATATTTTCATGGAAGGAATGAAGCAACTGGTAAAAATGGACAGCAACTGGATCCCGGGCCAGGCAGATCACTCCCTGTATATCCGCCCGTTCATGTTCAGTTCTGATGAAATGATCGGTGTTCGCCCCAGCGAAAAATATAAATTCATGATCATCCTGAGCCCAACGGGCCCGTACTATGCCACTCCAATGCGTATTTACGTGGAAGAGCAGTATGTACGCGCGGTTCCGGGCGGAGTAGGATACGCGAAAGCAGCAGGAAATTATGGCGCCGCCATGTATGCCACTGCTGAAGCGAAGAAGAAAGGTTACGACCAGGTGCTCTGGACAGACGCCTACGAACATAAATATGTTCAGGAATGCGGGACCATGAATGTATTCTTTATTATTGGAAATAAAGCAATTACGCCGGGTCTTGAATCAGGTACCATCCTGGCCGGGGTTACCCGCGACAGCGTGATCACCCTGCTGAAGGAACAGGGACTTGAAGTGGAAGAAAGGAGCCTGAGCATCGACGAGGTGATCGAAGCCCACAAGGCGGGTACGCTTCGGGAAGTCTTCGGCACCGGGACTGCGGCCACCATTTCCATAATCAGGGAACTTCGGTACAAGGATTATGTAATGGAATTTGACGTAGAAAGCTGGAAAACAGCCCCTGCGGTGAAGAATCGTCTCAACGATATCCGTTACGGAAAGGTTGCTGATACATTCGACTGGATGTTCAGGGTTTAATGGCGAAAAAATTCATTTTATTAATTTGCCCGGATAAAAAATTCCCTTACCTTTGCCGTCCGAAAAATCGGATGTAATATAATCGTTCATATGCCCACTATTCAACAGTTAGTAAGAAAAGGTCGTGAGATCATAAAGGCCAAGAGTAAATCAAGGGCTCTTGACAGCTGTCCTCAGCGCAGGGGAGTTTGTACCAGGGTTTATACCACTACACCAAAGAAGCCGAATTCAGCGCTTCGTAAGGTAGCAAAAGTTCGTTTGACCAATAAGGTTGAAGTTATCGCTTATATCCCGGGTGAAGGTCATAACCTGCAGGAGCACTCTATCGTGTTGATCCGTGGCGGAAGGGTAAAAGATCTTCCGGGTGTTCGTTATCACATCGTACGTGGTAGTCTTGATACTGCCGGTGTAAAAGATCGTAAACAAAGCCGCAGTAAATACGGTACCAAGAAAGAAAAAGCAAAAAAATAATCTGACCAGGTAATTGGTTGCATATAAAGAATAACAATGCGTAAGACACAACCCAAAAAGATCCCTTTAGCTCCAGATCCTAAGTTCAACGACAAAATGGTTACCCGTTTTGTGAACAACCTGATGTGGGAAGGTAAAAAGAGCGGAGCCTTTAATATCTTTTATGATGCCCTTGATAAGGTGGCAAAGCAGACCGGTGAAGATGGCTATGAAGTATGGAAGAAGGCGCTTTCCAACATCACCCCGGGTGTGGAAGTAAGAAGCCGCCGTATTGGTGGTGCCACTTTCCAGATCCCTTCCGAGGTTCGTGCCGATCGTAAGATCTCCCTGAGCATCAAATGGATGATCCGCTACAGCCGCGAGCGTAATGGCCGCAGCATGGCAGAAAAGCTTGCCAACGAGATCGTAGCAGCAAGCAAAGGTGAAGGTGCAGCTTTCAAAAAGAAAGAAGATACCCACCGTATGGCAGAAGCGAACAAAGCTTTCGCTCACTTCAGGATCTAATGAATTTATTTTTATAGTTAATCCCGCCCTTAAGGCGGGATTTTTATTTTATAAGACTGTGACACGAACTTTGTGACATTTTAAATGTCACAGAATTTATGTCACAACTTCTTCTCCGCATTATTCAATGATAAAGTCGGATTTTGGGGTATTGAAAGTTTGATTTCGAGGGGTATCGCAAAGTGTAACCAATGAGATTTGAAAAGTTTCAAAATATTTTATTGATAACCAGCCTTATTCTGAAGTTGCTTTTAAAACTTCGCTTACAACTGAGGATTAAATGAGCTCATCCATATAAATTCGTGCAACTAACTGTACACACCGATGATCTCCACAATTCGCCGGGCGATTGGAATTTTTCTGCTCATACTCATTGCCTTTCCCGTCGCAGCTCAAAATAACAGGATCACCCGTTATCTAAATGAATTCGGATCACCTACATCCAAGGATTCAGCCGTTTATGTGTCCGATTGCGATAAGATAGATAATATATATGTATGCTCAGGATATTGGATTGGGTCAGAGGAGCTTTACAACATCGCGTTCTACCCCGATGCAGAATTCAAAAATCCCATTGCACTTTACAGGCAGTACTATAAGAACGGGAACCTGCAGGATTCGATTTTTTATAAGGATGATGAGATGTCATTCGCCTATAGTTATCATGAAAACGGACAGTTGCATGGCAGCCTTGTAAAGAAAGGAGATAAATATGTGCAGAAGGGTTACGATGAAACGGGGAAGGAAATTAAAGGTTTCATTTATGGAAGAGAAGCAGTTATAAAGGGCGGATCTTCTGCATGGTCAACTTTCCTTTCACGCAATCTTGATCCAAATACACCTTTGAAGCAAAAAGCTCCCTCCGGAAAATACCAGGTTATCGTACAGTTTATTGTAGAGAAGGATGGCAGTCTTTCAGATATCTCTGCTGAAACCAATCATGGATATGGTATGGAAGAGGAAGTCATCAGGACGATTAAATTATCGCCTCGCTGGACACCTGCAATGGAACTCAACCAACCCGTTAAAGCTTTCCGCAGGCAACCGATCACATTTGTAGTTCCATAATTTTTTTTCTCTTATAATAAATAAACCCGGTAATGAAACATGTCATTATCCTGGCAATAGGCCTGGCTTCATTCATAAATGTTGTAGCCCAAAATAAGATCTCACACAGTGTAGGGGTAACCATTTAGATCGGTTCCACGACGTTCTGTGCACTTACCAAAGCTGCCTCAACTGTAGCGCCGGTAACTTTGTTTTGGAAGGCTTCTCCAGCGAAATAGATTGTTTCTTCTATAGGTTGAGCGAATAATTCCCTTGCTTGCGCGAAGCCTGGCTTCCCAAAACTGTAAGCCCCCGATTTCCAGTTAAAAAAGAATTTTTTCGAAAGTTGCTTTTGAAGATACTTTGGCGGAAGATTAAAGATATTCCCGAGAGAGATCAACGCAGTTTGTAAAAGTGCCTCCTCATTCGTATCTGCTTCTTTGGCGCTGGCTTCATCCATCCAACCGGTGATCATTTTATTATATCGGGGATGAGTCCACCACGTTGCAAATTTTTCACTGGAAGTATAGAATCCCTGCATCTGCCAGAAGGCCTCCTTAAATTCCAGGTTGCATTTAATGGTTGGGCCATAGCCGAAGCATTCAAGCGCACCGCGATGATTTTCATCCAGGTTTATCGAAATACCAGGATCGCGACCGATACGGTTGACCGGTACCGTGATGATCACCTTCTCCGCTTCATACTTTGAAGAAGTCGTATAAATCGTTACGGATCCGGTCTTCCACTCTATCTTTTCTACCTGGCTGTTATAAAGTAAACGCGAACGGGCTGCGGCCTTTTTCAACAGGTGTTTAACCAAAGCCTCATAGCCTTCTTCAATAAAGTACTGATCCTCATCAAGAGAGTTCCAGTCGCTGGCGAGATAATTCACGCTTACTGAAGCAGGATCGGCGAGGCTGAATCCTTTTGATAGCTGAAGCACTTCTTCGCGAACCAGGTCATTCATTTTATTGCGGAACAGGAAATCATTGAGCGTGATATCATCGCTGTCCTTCATCTTTTGAACAATGTAATCCAACCCTTCTATCATCTCCGAAGGTTCGGGGCCGTTGCCTTTATTCCTGAAAAAAGCATCCGAATAGGGAAACCAATGCAGACCTGCTTCTTCTGCAAGTTGCATCGTAATCTCCTGGCTTCCGTGAATGAATTCGGCGCCGCCTTCATGTGCTATACCGTTATCGTAAGATGTTCTGATCCGGCCTCCGGCAAATGGAGCTGCCTCAAGAACAGTAATGTCATGCATCCCGGAAAGAAGGCCTGCCGCATACAAGCCTGCAGCCCCTGCACCAATAATGATAATTGAAGACATGTTTATCAGAATGCCAACACCAGGCCATTATTACCGGATAAGTGTTACTGTGCCCTTGGTCACGATGGTTTCACCGGAATCGCAAAGTCCTTCCACCACCCATGTGAATACCTGGGTGGGAGCATCTGCATTTCCTTTGATCCTTCCGTCCCATCCAAGTTCACGGATGTTAGGGTCGAAATTCTGTCGTTCAAAAACCCTGAAGCCATTGCGGTTGTAAATGGCAAAGCTCTTAATTCCCTTATATCCCTTCGCAACAGGGTAGAACCAGTCGTTCAAACCATCACCATTTGGTGTGAATGCATTTGGGAGAAGCAGGTTGCTTTTTTCGCAGGTAACGAAGATGGTGACCTGGTCGCTGGCCGTGCATCCGTTTGCATCTGCGATCTCTATGGTGTAGGTTTCACGGTTTGTTGCATTGCCTGTCGGGGTGGCACAATTACCGCAGCTCAGTCCTTCAGCCGGCGTCCATAAATAACTGGCTACATTTACAGGGTAGGCCGGGCTTAACTGGAATGGATCACCGAAAAGCATCACCTGGTCCGGGCCGGCATCAACCACAGGCTGGGGATGAACCTGGATCGTGATCAAAGACGTATCCGCAAAACATCCCACAGAATCCCTGACAATAAGATTGTACTGGATATTTTCCATCGGGGTACTGACAGGATCGTGCAGCGCGGCATTATTCAGGAAGGTTGGTGGTTCCCATGTTACTATGCCAGTGGTATTAGAATAGAGTTGAACCGGTGTGCCGGGGCAAACCGTGGCCAGGTCTGCCGTTGGGTTTGCATCTATCGGTGCATATACATTTACATAAACAGTATCATTCTTACGGCAACCATTATGCGAAATTGCCGAAGCGATGTACATTGAATTCACCAAGGGTGAAACGCTAATGGTATCGCATGCCGGGGTAAGACAGTTTGAAGGGACAGGACTCCATACCAGGCTGTCGGATGTGTATGCACGAAGAATTGCTGTCTCCCCGAGGCATAATGTATCTATTGCCGGGAAGGCAGTAATGGATGGCAATCCGCCGATGACCACAGCTTCCTGTATGTGCTGCCTGCAACCATTGATATCTGTTGCTTCCAGGCGAACAATATGTTGTCCCGGAACAGGATATAAGTGCGGAGGAGGATTTTGTGTTGAGTCCTTTTGGCCATCACCAAAACTCCAGAACCATTCCGTGATGGTTTCCCCTGCAAAGAATGGGTGGCTGTTATTTATGAAATTCACCGCGGTATCAAGGCAAACATTAGTTGGGAAATCTATGTCCATAACAGGGCCGCGTACTCTTATCGGGTAAGGAAGGTTCAGCGTATCGTTGCAGGTTCCCGGAATGCTGTCGGTGATCACAAGGAAATCGTTCCAGGTACCAAAAACCCTTGGAATGATGCTATAGGTACTGCTTCCACCAACTTCAATAATATTACCGGTAAGGTGGAAGATGTATGAATATCCCACATTAGGAGGGTAGGTGTTAAGGGTGGTGAAAGTTATGGAACTATCCTTACACACATCCTGTTTATCGCTTGTAAGCGTTGGTGTTGCGGTGTATATATTTCGGGAAAGCACATCAGAGCAACCAGACGAATTATCATTCACCGTAAGTTTTGCTGTGAAGGATCCTGAAGCGGGGAAGGTATGTGTAGGTTCGAAAACGGAAGTTTCCGGGCTGCCCGGCTGATCGCTGAAGACCCATTCAAAGGAAGAAATGTTACCCACCGACTGGTTATCGAAAGAATAGATATTCTTATTGTCGCAGGTATTGCTGAAGGTGAATGCAGAAACGACGCCTGTTATAAATACCTGGAAGGTTGCTGGCGTGCCAAGGCATCCGTTGAAATAAGGTCGAACTGTTATCGTCTTCCAACCGATGGATCGGTAGCGGTAATTGATAAGTGTATCCCTGGTATCGATGGTGGTACCATCTCCAAAGTCCCATTGGTAACTGTTTGCATTATCAGCCTTTCCATAAAATTCTATGGTCTCACTACCGCAGAATGTGTCGCGCGGGGCGAGTTGATGTGCAATAATGTTTACAGGTGGTGTTCCGTAAGCAAGTGTATCAAAATAATAGGTGTTGGTGCAACCGTCGGAACTTGTGACCAGTACACTTGCTGTAGTAACCGGGGAGGTGATATTATAAGTATGGGTAGTACCTGTTGAAGTTGTATTTGAAGGGGCGCTTCCATCTCCAAATGTCCAGGTAGCAGATTGAAAAGCATCCCCGGGCGGGAAAGTGGTATTGGTGGTAAATGATACTGTATTTGGAATGCATCCGCGGGATGGATTTGCCGTGGCCGATATCGCTATTCGTTGAACGGTGATCGGGATAGTTGAAGTTGCAATGCAGCCTTCAGAGGTGACTGCATCAACCGATACCTCATAGTTTCCAAAATCATTGAAATTATGAGAGATGGTATTTCCTGTAGTGGTCTGAACCGATGAACCATCACCGAAATTCCATTTATAACCGGTTACAGCAATATCTGCATCCGCAGTGAAATTTACTGACCCGGGCTGGCATAATTGGTTCCTGTTTGCTGTAAGATTTACGATCGGTCTCCGGTTTACAGTCACAACTTTGGTTACTGTTGTAGCCGAATTAGCGTATACAGCAGTTAGGGTTACGCTATAGGCCCCGGGAAAATCATAAATATGTGTAACACTGGGACCACTTGCAGAGGTGCCGTCGCCGAAATTCCAGATATAATCGGAAGGGCTGCCGGGCACGCCTTCAGTAAAAGTAATGGCCTGGGGGGCGCAAACAACGCCGTTCGAGGTGGTATAAGAAAAATCCGCCTGCCCGAATACGGAAAGTAAGCCGTTGAAGGTCAACAAGATTAATAGGTAGATCCTTTTCATATGGTTACTTTCTTGCCAGGTTTAGGAGGTACAGCAGAATTTTAACAATTTTCATGCCCATGAAAAGGTTGTGGAAATCTCATCAGGGCCACATTTAACGGAAGAATAGTGAAGAAACTGCAGGTCAGCACTATCTTTACCCCAAATCCATTCTATGAACAGGAGGCTGCTTGCCCTTGCAATTTTGATCTCCATTTCCTTTTGCTCCTTTGGTCAGACCGGGCGGTCCGACACCACTGTAATCCCATTTGAGTTTAAACAATCGGCGTTATACCATCTTTATACCCGCGATGTAATTGACAGCCTGGTTTATATTCTAGTAAAAAATGATTCTGTATCCCTCGAATTGCATGGGTATTCGCACGTAGAAGAGGGTTCAGATACCATCGCTTATTATTTATCGCTGAACCGGGCGCTTTTTGTACGTGACTATGTGCTTGGAAAGGGGATCGACAGCGGCCGGATCTCGGTAATTAAAGGTTGGGGTAAATCGAGGAAGCAATACCTGGGAAGTGAAAAACAGGCACTAGGTAACAGCAGGGCAGAGATGGTGCTTAAATATCCGGCGCCAAAGAAACTGGAAGGCGACGCTGACCAGGATGGAATCACGGATTCAATGGATGAATGTCCTGAAGTGTTTGGCCTGCCAGATATGAAAGGCTGTCCCGACCCGCTTTCCATCCGCATTCCATTTGAGCCGGGTCATGCATCGCTTCATGCGCTGGCATATCATACACTCGACAGCATCATAATATTATTAAAGGGTGATCCTATGCTAAGAATTGAACTAACCGGTCATGCCCATCCTAAGGAAGGAAGTGCTTCGCTGGCCTCCAGGCTTGCCAATGAGAGGTGGCAGATTGTGCGTGATTACCTGTATTCCAAAGGGATACGCTCAGAGAGACTGGAAATTAAGGGCAGTCTTGGCATTTCGCGTCCTGTTAATGCCGCCCGAACTAGGGGTGAGGCATTGCTCAATGCCAGGGCTGAGGTACGGCTACTTTGGCCTAATAGTCAGGTTGTTGAATAATAAACAATTTGTACACACGTTTTAGTATTGCAGAGTTTAACACTTCGCGACAATTTATTTTGATTAATTTAGAAAAGTAACCCTGATAAATCTGTCCAATACTCATGAAACACGTTGAGTTCTTAGCCCTTTCGCCGGAGGCACAGGGCATAATGCTTCGCAAATATGGGATCCGGGTGGCGGTGAAGAAGACCTCGGTGTTCTATTATGTGCTTTACCAGATCGATAATTTTTACGTGGAGAGTAAATTTTTAAGGGGCTCGGATGAGCCTATATCAACTTATTCCTTTGCGTCTACGCTGGGGCTTGAGCCATATTTGAAGAGAGTTAGCCTGGATGAGTTGCTGGCAGGGCAGAAGATATTCCTTGAGAAGGATTAGTTCTACCCCATTTTATCCCCCAGGGGTCCACCATACCTCCTCCCCAATTTTAAGTTAGCGATTTTTCAAACACAAAACAACCCCCATAATCGGGATTTTACATCTCCAAAGCCCAACCCTTATATTTCTTCAAAGCACGCTTAATAAACTTCACCCCGACCCAGGGATTTCCCTCATATCACATTATCATTTTTCTTTAACTTATTGCTCTCCACCCTTTGAAGTTTTTTCCTATCTTTGCGGCCGCTAAAGGATTCTGCGCTCATTTCTCTTCCGCCGAACCATTTAGCATACTATGAGAGTCTAACAAGATATACTACCAGTTTCTTCGCAGCCAGCAATGGCGCTTTCCCTTTTCGGGATCAATTATTTTCTAAATCAAACACTACTAATAATAATCAAATGGCAGATTTACGTTACCAGAGAAATTTCGGTATTGCCGCTCACATCGATGCCGGTAAAACCACTACCACCGAACGTATCCTGTACTATACCGGTGTAAACCATAAACTTGGTGAAGTACACGAGGGTGGTGCAACCATGGACTGGATGGCCCAGGAACAGGAAAGGGGTATTACCATCACTTCAGCCGCAACTACCTGCTTCTGGAACTTTCCAACTGTTCAGGGACAGAAAACGAGCGATACAAAGCAATTTAAGTTCAACATTATCGATACCCCGGGTCACGTGGACTTTACCGTAGAGGTAGAACGTTCACTTCGCGTACTTGACGGATTACTTGCTTTATTCTGCGCTGTTTCCGGTGTAGAACCACAGAGTGAAACCGTTTGGCGCCAGGCTAACCGTTACCGTGTACCGCGTATCGGGTTTGTAAATAAAATGGACCGCAGTGGTGCCGATTTCCTGAACGTGGTTAAGCAGGTTAGGGAAATGCTGGGTGCTAAGGCAGTTCCTCTTCAGTTGCCTATTGGTGCAGAAGATTCCTTTAAAGGTGTGGTTGACCTGATCACCATGAAAGGTATCGTATGGAACGAGGCTGACAGGGGTATGACCTACACTGAAGTGCCTATTCCTGATGATATGAAGGATGAAGTTGATCAGTACCGCCAGGAACTGGTTGAAGCTGTGGCAGAATACGACGAAAAGCTTCTTGAGAAATTCTTTGATGACCCAAATACCATCACTGAAGCAGAAATGCATGAAGCGATCCGTAAGGCTACCATCGACCTTTCCATCATCCCGATGATGTGCGGTTCTTCATTCAAGAACAAAGGTGTTCAGACCGCGCTTGATGCAGTTTGTCGTTACCTGCCAGGTCCTGCTGATATCGAAGCTGTAAAAGGTACCAATCCTGATACAGGTGAAGAGATCGAGCGCAGGGCTGATGCAAAAGAACCATTCTCTGCACTTGCATTCAAGATCATGACCGATCCTTTCGTGGGTCGTCTTGCATTCTTCCGTGCTTATAGCGGTCGCCTTGAATCAGGTTCGTATGTACTGAATACCCGTACCGGTAAAAATGAAAGGATCAGCCGTATCATGCAGATGCATGCCAACAAGCAGAATCCTGTGGATTTTATCGAAGCTGGTGATATTGGTGCTGCTGTAGGTTTCAAGGATATCAAGACCGGCGATACTCTCTGCAACGAGAATAATCCTATCGTACTTGAATCAATGACCTTCCCTGAACCGGTTATCGCTATCGCGATCGAACCTAAAACTCAGGCCGACGTTGATAAAATGGGTATGGCTATCGCGAAACTTGTTGAAGAAGATCCTACACTGAAAGTGAACACCGATGAAGAAACAGGTCAGACCATTCTTCGTGGTATGGGTGAACTTCACCTGGAGATCATCATCGACCGCCTGCGTCGCGAATTCAAAGTGGAAGTTAACCAGGGTGCACCGCAGGTTGCCTATAAAGAAGCATTCAACGCCACCATCGAACACCGTGAGACACTTAAAAAACAAACGGGTGGTCGTGGTAAATTCGCTGACATCATTTTCGACATCGGTCCTGCTGATGAAGAATTCCTGAAAGAAATGGATGGTAAATCAAACTTCCAGTTCGTTAACTCACTTTTCGGTGGATCAATTCCAAAAGAATTCGTTCCTGCGATCCAGAAAGGTTTTGAAACCGCAATGACCACTGGCGTCCTTGCAGGTTATCCAATGGAAAGCATGAAAGTGAACGTGAAGGATGGTTCATTCCACCAGGTCGATTCAGATGCTATGTCGTTCGAACTTTGTGCTAAGCAGGGTTACCGTGAAGCAGGCCGTAAGGCTAAGCCACAACTTCTTGAGCCGATCATGAAAGTTGAGGTTCTTACCCCTGACCAATACATGGGTGATGTTACGGGTGACCTTAACCGTCGCCGCGGTATGCTTGAAGGTATGGACAGCAAGCATGGTGTTCAGGTGATAAAGGCCAAAGTTCCTTTGAGCGAAATGTTTGGTTACGTTACCCAGCTCCGTTCATTAAGTTCCGGTCGTGCAACTTCAACCATGGAGTTCAGTCACTATGCTCCGGCACCGAACAACATTGCCGAAGAGGTGATCGCCAAATCAAAAGGAAAGATCAAGATCGAAGAATAAAAAATCTGCCCCGCAACTGCGGGGCTTTTTTTTGCTTTAAGTTCAGGCGTTTCAAACAAAAAATCTCCCCTTTTTATTATTTACATCATTCGTAATTTTCGAAACGAACCATAGAACCAGTAAACCAATGATTGCAGAAGATCTATTATTCATCGATATCGAAACGGTATCTGAACATCCGTCGTTCGATCATTTGCCGGAGACCTGGAAATCACTCTGGCAGGAGAAGGTTCTTCGCCAGGTACCGGAAGGACTCACCGCTGCGGACTTTTACCCGATGCGCGCAGGAGTGATGGCTGAATTCTCAAAAGTGATCTGTATCAGTATCGGGAAGATCGTAAATGGCCAGTTCAGGATGAAATCGTTCTTTGATGAAAATGAAAGAAATATTCTTGAACATTTTTCTGCCACGCTGAAAAAATTGGAAGGTAACAGGTTTTGTTTCGCAGGTCATAATATAAAAGAGTTCGATATCCCTTTCCTGTGCAGGCGAATGATCATTAACCAGCTTTCAATTCCGTCATGTATGGATTTTCAGCAGTTAAAACCCTGGGAAACCCCTATCGTGGATACACTGCACCTGTGGCGGTTCGGAGATATAAAGAATTATACATCGCTGAACCTGCTGGCGGCAGCGCTGGGCATTCCATCTCCCAAGGACGATATAAACGGAAGTATGATCGGCGACCTTTACTGGAATTGTGCCGAAGGTGCAAAAAAGGAAGTACTGGAACGGATCCGGACCTATTGCCAGAAAGATGTGCTGACCACAGCAAATGTGTTATTGCGACTCCAGGGCCGGCCCATCATCCTGGAAGAAAATATCCAGGTATCAGACTGACACTTTTTCCTGTTGACCCTCGGTGGTCCTAACTTTGTTGCATTCCCGCAAAAATCGCTTAAGCATGCAAAAAGGTAATATCCGGGTTGAAACAGAGAATATCTTCCCGATAATCAAGAAATTTCTTTACAGCGAACATGACATTTTTATCCGCGAACTTGTCAGCAATGCCGTAGACGCCACCCAGAAACTGAAGACCCTTGCCGGAATGGGCGAGGCTAAAGGCGAACTTGGGGAACTGAGGATCGATATAAAGATCGACAACGAAAAGAAAACCCTGACCATAAGCGACAGGGGAGTGGGAATGACGGGCGAGGAAGTTGATAAATACCTGAACCAGGTTGCCTTCAGCGGGGCAGAAGAATTCCTCAAAAAATATAAAGGACAGAACGAGGCGAACATCATCGGTCATTTTGGTCTCGGGTTCTACAGCTCTTTCATGGTGAGCGATAAGGTAGAGGTGTTCACTAAAAGTTTTCGCGAAGAAGCCCCGGCAGTACGCTGGGAATGTGACGGCAGCCCGCAGTATATACTTGAAGAAACGGAGAAAACCGAGAGAGGTACCGACGTTGTAATGCACCTCAACGAGGAAAGCACCGAATTCCTGGAGGCACACCGTATCCAGGCCATCCTGGAAAAATTCTGCCGCTTCCTGCCGGTACCGGTATATTTTGAAGACAAACAGGTTAACAATACCCAGCCTGCGTGGACGAAGAAACCCTCTGAACTTACCAATGAGGACTATGAGAATTTTTACAAGGAACTTTATCCATTCAGCGAACCTCCATTATTCTGGATCCACCTTAATGTAGATTACCCTTTCAATCTCACGGGTATTCTATACTTCCCTAAGATCAAACAGAGTTATGAGATCCAGAAAGACAAGAT
This sequence comes from Bacteroidota bacterium, assembly GCA_023417815.1. Classification (GTDB taxonomy): domain Bacteria; phylum Bacteroidota; class Bacteroidia; order Chitinophagales; family Chitinophagaceae; genus Ferruginibacter. The sequence goes on from JAEZEI010000003.1 coordinate 107,924, forward strand.
CCAGCTTTACAGCAACCAGGTATTTGTTACGGATGAAGTAAAAGATATCGTTCCGGAATTTTTGATGCTGCTTCACGGCGTTATTGATTCTCCAGACATTCCGCTGAATGTAAGCAGGAGCTACCTGCAGGGCGATCCTAATGTGAAGAAGATCAATTCCCACATTTCGAAAAAGGTTGCTGATAAACTTGAAGAGATATTCAGTAGAGAAAGGCAGTCGTTTGAAGAGAAATGGGAGAGCCTTGGATTGTTTGTGAAGTATGGTATGATGACGGATGATAAATTCCTGGAGAAAGCGAATAAGTTCTTCATCATGCAGGACACTTCCGGTAAGTACCATACCATGGAAGAATACAAGGTTCTTACAGAATCCTTGCAAAAGAATAAAGAAGGAAAACATGTTGTATTGTACACTACACAGCCTGTTCAGCAGGATGGATACATTCAGCAGGCATTGGCAAAAGGATATAATGTAGTGAAAATGGAAACCCTTGTTGATGCTGCATTCATCAACAGCATGGAAATGAAATGGGAAAACATTCATTTTACAAGGGTTGATTCGGATATTGCAGATAACCTGGTTGATAAGGCGGAAGACAAGGAAAGCGTACTTTCTGAAAATGAAACTGCAGCTCTGAAAGAACTTTTCAGTGTAAAACATGAGGGCCTGAATGTGAATGTGGAAGTGAAAGGATTAAGCCCGGATGCTCCGCCCGTGATCGCAACCCGTCCTGAACAAATGCGCCGCATGAAAGATATGGCCAGTGTTGGCGGACCTATGGCATCCTGGTATGCAAACATGCCGGACGAAGTGAACCTGACAGTGAATGGAAATCACCCTGTTTATAATCATATTCTGAAACTCTCTGAGAAAGACAAACAGGAAAAGATGGTTCATAACCTATCTGACCTGGCATTGCTATCGCAGGGACTTCTTTCAGGGAATAAGCTAACGGAGTTTATTACACGAAGCGTTGAACTCATGAACCCAGCAAATAAGGAGGCTCCTGTGGACGCAGTAGGTGAGGTTTCCGAAAATTAATATTTGACCTGATAATTTGTACGGCCCCACGGGGCCGTTTTTTATATCTCCAGGGTCATCACCGATGCCTCAAGATATTTACGGTAAATGGTGTGGTACTTTTCCCGGAATCCGTATGCTTTAAAAATTTCCTGGTGCAAAGGATTCAGGTAAATGATGGTCAGGTTGCGCGGATGTTCCTCAAAACTTATCGCGATATTTTCTGCCACCCCGCTCATGATCACTTCATCAAAAGGATTGAATAAAAAGATGCAATCCACATCTGGAGGTATATTAAAATAGAAGGCATCATTATTAAAGATCTCCCATGAAAGGCCTGGGAATTTTTTTTCTGCAATATCCATGTTCTCCCGGGCTTCTTCGCTAAGCTTTGGGCTGATCTCTATCCCTCTGATTTTTCTGAATCCATGATGGGCTGCAACAGCCATGACCCTGCCTTTACCGCAACCAATATCAAGCAGGCTTCTGCATCGTGTCACTTCTTCTCTTGAAAACACTTTTTCCAGCACATCATAGCTGGCGGGCATATAGATGGTAGCATGGCTGATGTCGATCCCTGCTTTTTCCAGGTGTTCAAGTTCATCTGCCCCGGTGGTATCCAGCCCGTATTTTTTTTCTCCCCTTAATTCATTTTTGATGATATGAATTGCAATACGGAGATTCCAGTTTGTGGCGAGGTAAATAAAATATCTGATGTATCTGAACATTATTCCGATCGTCTTAGATCCAGTAATCTTAATTGCAAGGACCTTGTGCCATTATATTCATTCTCCTCGATGTGGTAAAGAATATCAACCGGCCCCTGCTGGAGCAGCTCAAGCTTACGGGCTAGCGCAAATCCGATACCACTAAGCGAATGGCCGTTCTTTTTTACAACAATCCTGAGGTGATCCTCCTTTACTTTTTTTGAATAGCCGGTATCAGTTACGTTCCTTGTCAAAAATACCGGACGCATATTTTCCGGCCCGAACGGTTCCATCTGGCAAACAATATTGTGAAAGGAAAAAGTTATATCGCTGAACTCAATTTCAGCATCTACTTTAATTTCCGGTATGAGTAATTCAGGGGGAATGGTTGAGGCTACAACATTCTCAAACTCCTGGCTGAAGATGCTTACATTTTCCGGAAGCATGGTAAGTCCTGCAGCAGCATAATGACCACCATACGCCACAAGATGTTCCCTGCAGGCATAAATGGCTTCATAAAGATTAAAACCCGGAACACTACGGGCGCTTCCTGTAACCAGGTCACCGTTCTTTGTCAGAACTACCGTTGGACGGTAATAATGTTCTATCAACCTTGAAGCCACAATTCCAACCACACCTTTATGCCAGTCGTCGCGAAAGACTACGGAGGTCTTCCTTTGCGCAAACGACTGGTCGGTGCTGATCATCTCCAGCGCCTGCGAAGTGATCATGCTGTCGGCTTCCTTCCTGTCTGAATTATCGGCATGCAACAACTTTGCAAATTCCATGGCCCTGTCGCAATCTTCCTCTATGAACATTTCCACCACCTTCCTGGCATCATCCATTCTGCCGGCAGCATTTATCCGCGGCGCGATAACAAATACCACGTTCGTGATATTCATTTCCTTCTTCAGGTCACCCAGGATTTTCAATGCTGCGATGCCGGCACAGGGGTGCGAATTTATCCGTTTAAGGCCATGCCATGCAAGTATCCTGTTCTCCCCGGTTATCGGCACAATATCGGCGGCAATTGCCGCTGCAACAAGATCGAGATACCTGAAGTACGTTTCACTAGCAAGGTCAAGTTTTTCTGCTATTGCAGAAATTAGTTTAAAGCCCACCCCACACCCGCACAGTTCTTTATAGGGGTAATCACATCCAGGTTGCTTAGGATCAAGAATGGCAACAGCTTCGGGTAAAGAGGTTCCGGGAAGATGATGATCACAGATAATGAAATCAACACCATTCTCCTTTGCGTAAGCAACCAGTTCATTGCTTTTCACACCGCAGTCGAGTGCTATCACAAGGGAAAAATCTTTTTCAATGGCGAAGTCTACTCCTGCTTTGCTTACGCCATAGCCCTCGCGGTAGCGGTTCGGGATATAAAAATCGAGGCGGGTGGGATCATAATTGTTCTTCAGGAAACTGAACATCACTGAAACGGCGGTGGTGCCGTCAACATCGTAATCTCCATATACCAGGATCTTTTCTTTTCTTTCAAATGCAGAAAGAATTCGTTCTACGGCTTCCTGCATTCCTTTCATCAGCCAGGGGCTGTGCAATTCATCAAGGTCAGGCCGGAAAAATGAACGGGCACTGTCGAAGGTTAAGATACCACGCTGCACCAGGATAGAGCAAAGTGCTTTATTGATCTTCAGCGCATCCCTGAGAGAATCTGTTTGCTGTTCATTTACTCCTGCTATTTTCCATCGCTTCTCCATCAGAATTTCCTGTCTGTAGTGAACCTTACAAGGTCCTCCATTGCGCTTCTTACCTTGGATTCGGGGAAAGAATTAAGAATTTCAAGGGCCTCATCGCGGTAGCGGTACATTGCTTCCCTCGAGTATTGGATCCCCCCGGCTTTTTCCACTTCCCGTATCACGGCCGCAACGCTGGCTGCGTCGCGGTTCCTGTTCTTCAGGGTATAAATTATTTCCCGCCTTGTTTTACTATCAGTATTCCTCAGGGTATAGATCAGGGGAAGGGTGAGTTTTTTTTCTTTGATGTCATTCCCGGTTGGCTTGCCTACATCTTCTTTTCCATAATCGAACAGGTCGTCCTTTATCTGGAAGGCTATCCCGACCTTTTCCCCGAATGCTTTCATTTTGCCTGTGATCGATTCATCCTGGCTGGTACTGAAGGCTCCCACTGCGCAGGCGGAACTGAGAAGAGAGGCCGTCTTGCTCCGGATGATCTCAAAGTAAACATTTTCATCCAGGTTAAGTTTCCGCGATTTTTCCATCTGGAGCAGTTCGCCCTCGCTCATCATTTTCACAGCGTCGCTGAGAATGTGGAGATGGTGGAAGTCGTTATGAGAAGTAGAAAGTAAAAGTCCTTTGGAGAGTAAATAATCCCCCACCAGCACGGCTATCTTGTTCTTCCAAAGGGCATTAATGGAAAAAAATCCCCGTCTTTCCATGGACTCATCCACTACGTCATCGTGCACCAGGGTAGCCGTGTGCAAAAGTTCCACCAGCGCCGCGGCCCTGTAAGTGCTCTCATTTATTTCGCCGCCTAGTTTTGCGCTCAGGAATACGAACATGGGCCTGAGCTGCTTTCCTTTCCGCTTAATGATGTACTTCATTATGCGGTCGAGCAGGGGAGTGTTACTTTTCACCGCCTCGGCAAACTTCTTTTCAAAGATTTCAAGTTCAGCCCCGATAACTTCTTTTACAGACTCCATGTCAACTTAAAGCGGCAATTTAGTGCAGCCCAGTACCTTATCAAATTATTTATTTGGGTATCCCCGTCGGGGGAAGTGTGTTTAGGAACAATAATTGCAGAAACTTTAACCAAATGCTTTCAAAAAAGCGGATTTCCGTAAAAATTTTACGGTTTTTTGCTTGAAAACCAATTTTTTCAGGTGCTAAAACCCTCCTAAAAAAATTTGGTTTCTATGAGGCAATCAATAAATTTGCATTTAATCAACTCGTATATTTAGAAATCTATCAATCATTTAGTTATGGCAAGCAAAAAGTACAAATTATTATTCGCGGTGTTTTTGGCCCTTGGAACGGGAGCTTTCGCCCAGACCCCATCCACCAACCCGAGCGGATATGATGTTTATGATTCAACAGTGATCTCGGCCAAGCGTATGCCTCAGCAGAATGAATTCTGGAATAATGCCTATAATTTCCCTGCAAAGCCGCGTAACATGTGGGAGATCGGTATTTCTGCCGGTTCTTTCAATGTGGTCGGCGACGTTTCAGGGGTTTTCCCAACGCTGGGTTTTGCAGCTCACGTTCGTAAGGCCTTCGGATATGTATTCTCTTTAAGGCTTCAATACCTGAATGGAACGGCTAAAGGACAAAGCTGGCTGGCTTCCGAAAATTTCGGAAAGAACACAGCTTGGGCTCCTTACTACAGCGCCCCTGTTCGTACCGCAACCGGTATGGAAACTACTATTCCCGGCCGCGACCCTGAAGTAGTATTCTATAACTATAAGAATAATACACAGGACCTTAGCTTACAGGGTATCGTTACTCTGAACAACATCCGTTTTCACAAGAACAGGACAAACTTTGTTTTCTACCTGGGTGCCGGTATTGGAGCTTCAGCGTATGAAACTAATGTAAACGCCCTGAATGAAAACGGCGATTCATATGCTGATGTTTTCGCACAGGCATTCGCAATGAACAATGAATATGGCGATCGTAAGGATATCAAGGATTTCCTGAAAGACAATATGGATGATTCCTACGAAACTCCGGCTCAGCGTCACGGCGGCCGCAGGCCAACACTTGGTGATGACAAGACCCTGCGTCTTTCCACCACCGTTCTTGCCGGTGTTGCTTACAGGCTGGGAAAGCGTATCAACATTGCGCTTGAAAACCGTCACACCTTCATCAAGGATGATCTTCTTGACGGACACATGTGGCAGGAACATCCTTATGGAGATGCTGCCCTTACAGGAAACTGGGATTCTTACAACTACGCTTCACTTGGTTTGAACTTCAACCTGGGTGGCCGCAGGGTTGAACCACTTTGGTGGCTGAATCCACTTGACTATGCATACGGTGAGCTGAACAACCCTCGCCACATGAAGCTTCCAAAACCAACTTTCGACGATGCTGATGGTGATGGCGTGATCGATCAACTTGATCGTGAACCAAACACCCCTGCAGGTTGCCCTGTTGATACTCACGGTGTAACCCGCGATACTGATGGTGATGGAGTTCCGGATTGCAAAGACAAACAACTTATCACTCCTACTGAATGCCAGCCAGTTGATGCAGATGGCGTAGGTACATGTCCTGAACCGGAATGCTGCAAGAACGCAGTTGGAACAGGTACTGCCTGCCCTTGCGACTATCCTGCGCTTACTTTCAGCGGAAATACAACCACTCTCAGCAGCAGCCTTCGCACTATGCTTGCTAATGTAGCAACCAAAATGAAAGGAAGCCCTGATTGCAGCGTAACTCTGACAGGTTATCCTGAAGCTTCCAAAGCCAGCCAGTCTCTTTGCCAGCGCAGGCTTGATGCAGCTAAGAATTACCTGGTAGAAACTGAAGGTATCAGTGCTGACCGTATCGCTACAAATTGCGAGATCGGTGGCGGTGACAGGAATACAGTAGATGTAAAATGTAATTAATAAATAATCACTTTTTGCTCAATGAATAACCTCCCTCGAAAGGGGAGGTTTTTCATTTGGGATTTTCTTAACGTGTTATAACGGTTTATTTACCATATTTGAAGTAATTCCGTTAATTTTGCACCCTTTATGAGGATACTCAAAACCCTTTCGTTCCTGTTGGTTCTTTCTTTCGCGCTGGTTTCCTGCAACAAGTTCAGCAAGATCCAGAAGAGCGATGATTATGAATACAAACTGGTTAAGGCCGATGAGTATTTCGCAAAAAAGAAATACCGCCAGGCTGCAACCCTTTACGAGGAATTATTCCCGGTGTTCAAAGGCAGCCAGAAATTCGAGGATCTTTATTACAAATACGCGTACTGTTACTATTACCAGGAACTTTACCGCGACGCTGAAAACCTTTTCAAAGGATATCTTGAAGTTTTCCCGAATAGCCCAAGGGCAGAAGAGATCGATTATATGCGTGCATACAGTTTTTATAAAAGATCTCCACGCATTGAACTTGAGCAGGTGAATACGGTGAAGGCAATCGGGATGATGCAAACCTTTATCAGCACCCATCCTAATTCGCCACGAAATAAAGATGCGCAGGAAGTTATCGATAAGTCGAGGGAAAAGCTTGAACAAAAAGATTTTCGCGCAGCGCAATTGTTCTACGACCTGGGTCATTTCCGTGCAGCGGCACTGGCGTTCGACAACCTGATGGTTTCTTTTCCTGAATCGAAGAAAGGAGAGAACTACAAGCTGATGGTGGTGAAGGCATATTATAAATTCGCCGGCATGAGCATACGCGAAAGGCAACTGGAGCGTTATGAAAAGGTGGTTTCGGAATTTGAGGATTTTACCGACCGCTACCCCGACAGTCCATTATTGAAAGAAGCCGCGGAATTCCGCGATCTGAGCATAAATCATATCAAAGAAATAAAAAATGAGCAAACTACGTCGTCAGCTAAGCTCTAACACGAGCAGCGTTGTTGAACCAAAGAAATTGTCTGAGATCAAGGAAAAGACCGGCAACCTGTATGAGTCTATTGCTATCATTGCAAAACGTGCAAACCAGATAAATATCTCCATCAAGGAAGAACTGCATAATAAACTGGAGGAATTTGCCAGCCATACCGATAGCCTTGAGGAGATCCATGAGAACAAGGAGCAGATCGAGATATCAAGGGCTTACGAGCGCATGCCGAATCCTGCCCTGCTTGCAACTTCTGAATTCCTGGAGGAAAAGATCTATTTCCGCCAGAATGACGAAGACCTGTTCAGCTAATTTTGCATTATAATTTACAAAGCTTTAAAACATAAGCTATAATTTTACGACGGCCCCGGCCGTCGTTTTATGTTTCAGGGAAAAAAGATCATTCTGGGAATAACGGGCAGCATCGCTGCTTATAAATCTGCCACCCTGGTAAGGCTGCTGGTAAAGGCAGGCGCAGAGGTAAAGGTGGTCATGACCACAGGCGCCAAACAATTCATAACGCCGCTTACACTTGCCACGCTTTCAAAGAACCCGGTTCTTTCAGAACTTTCTGATGGGGATGCATGGGCAAATCATGTTGAACTGGGAAGATGGGCCGACCTGATGCTGATAGCCCCGCTAAGTTGCAATACTCTTTCATCGATGGCCACAGGACGGTGCGATAACCTGCTGATGGCAGTATATCTTTCAGCTACCTGCCCGGTAATGGTGGCCCCGGCAATGGATGAGGATATGTGGGAGCATCCCTCCACAAAAGAAAATCTCCGGAAGATATCTTCCTTTGGAAACCGTATCATTCCCGTGAATGAAGGTGAACTCGCCAGCGGGTTGTTCGGCCCCGGCAGGATGGCAGAACCGGAAGAGATCATCAGTACCGTTCAGGAATTCTTTCTCCTGCAAAACCAGCTTAGTTCAAAAAAAGTTTTGATAACCGCAGGCCCAACCTACGAACCTATAGACCCGGTCAGATTTATCGGGAACCATTCGAGCGGAAAGATGGGGATAGCTTTGGCTGAAGCCTGCCGCGACAGGGGAGCAGAGGTTACCCTCGTGCTCGGTCCAACAATGCTGAACGATCCATCCGGGATCCGGACCATAAGGGTTCAAACTGCATCGGATATGTTCGATGCTGCAACAGCCCTGTTCTCCAATGCCGACATTACTTTATTAAGCGCCGCTGTTGCTGATTATACCCCGGCATCTGTTTCAAGCGAAAAAATAAAGAAGAAGGGAGATAACGGGCTCACCCTGCAGTTGGGACAAACCCGTGATATTTTCAGGGCAATGGGAGAGATGAAACAGAACTGGCAGGTCCTCGTTGGCTTCGCACTGGAAACGAACAATGAAGTGGAAAATGCAGGCGACAAACTGAAAAAAAAGAACGGCGATTATATCGTGCTGAATTCCCTCAATGATAAAGGTGCAGGTTTTGGCCACGATACGAACAAGATCACCATACTCGATAAAAAAGGCAACAGGTATGAATTTGATACAAAATCAAAAAAGGAAGTTGCTGCAGACATCATTAATACAATTACCCGCGAAACTTATGCGTAAACTTATTTTCTTCCTGCTCATGACCGCCGGCATTTCTGCTTCTGCGCAGGAACTCAACGCCCGCGTTTCTGTTGTAACTACCCGCGTGGGAAACAATGTGAACAGGAATACTTTCAATACTCTCCAGACCGCGCTGAATAATTTTCTGAACAACAGGAAATGGACTAACCTCTCCTATGGTGCAAATGAAAAGATCGAATGCAACTTCCTGCTTAACCTGGAAATGACCAATGAACAGAATGTTTACAATGCATCCCTGACAATCCAGGCGGCGAGACCGGTTTATAATTCATCCTACCTGTCGCCGCTGATAAATTACCAGGATGAGAATGTAACGTTCAAGTACGTGGAATTTCAGCCGCTTGATTTCAATGAGAACCGCGTAACCGGGTCAGACCCGCTTGTTTCAAACCTCACTGCCGTATTCGCCTATTATGCCTATATGATCCTGGGTTTTGATAATGCATCTTTCGCGCTGAAAGGTGGCGACCAGTATTTTCAAAAAGCGCAGAATATCGTGAACAATGCTCCGGATGGAAGAGGAATCACCGGGTGGAAGGCATTTGACGGCATCAGGAACCGTTACTGGCTTGCAGAGAATATGCTTAACTCGCGCTACGCGATCATGCACGATGTGTATTATAATTATTACAGGCTGGGAATGGATAAACTGTATGATGATCCTAATACCGCCAGGGCAGAAATGCTGAATGTGCTGAACCTGCTGAATACATTCAATACAGACAACCCCAATACAATGATCAACCAGTTCTTCTTCCAGGGAAAATCAACGGAACTGGTACAGGTATTCTCCAAAGCTGCTCCTCCTGAAAAAGCACAGGCAAGAGATATCCTTCCAAGACTGGACATAACAAATGCTTCAAAATATAAAGACGGCCTCAAGTGATGCGTTGTCTTTTTTTACTCTGCTTTACATTGTTATTTTCGTGTTCCGGAAAAGAACCTGCACATCTTTCTCCGTCCAGAATGGAAAAGGTATATTGGGATTATATTCAGGCAGATGTTCTTGCGCGGCAGAATGTAATGCGCGATTCTACTTTGAACGGCTATGCAGAGGCAGCACGCCTCCGGAAGGACGTTTTGAAAGTTCATGGAGTGACCAAAGAGGAAATGGATGAAACGCTGCTTTATTATTCAGCACACCCGGATAAGATGCGTACGATCCTTGACAGCATAATTGCTAAACAGCAACGATCGCGCAGGAAGCCTGCTTTAATAGAAACAGAATTATTATGAATAAAGTTTACAGGAATGCCACCGAGGCCATTGAAGGAATTAAGGACGGTTCGGTGCTGATGCTTGGGGGTTTTGGATTGTGCGGGATCCCTGAGAATTGCATCAGTGCGCTCGTTGCTTCCGGCGTGAAAGATCTTACCTGCATTTCCAATAATGCCGGCGTTGATGATTTTGGAATAGGACTGATGTTGCAGGGCCGGCAGCTAAAGAAGATGATCGCTTCTTATGTTGGTGAGAATGCTGAATTTGAACGGCAACTTCTTTCAGGTGAGCTGGAAGTTGAGCTTGTACCCCAGGGCACGCTTGCAACAAGATGCATGGCTGCAGGTTATGGAATGCCTGCCATCTTTACTCCCGCAGGTGTAGGAACAGAAGTAGCAGAGGGAAAGGAAGTCCGCAACTTCAACGGAAAGGATTACCTTCTTGAAATGGCTTTCGATGCGGACTTCGCTATTGTGAAGGCATGGAAGGGAGATACCCTGGGAAACCTGGTTTACAAGGACACCGCGCGTAATTTCAACCCGCTGATGGCAATGGCCGGAAAGATCACCATTGCAGAGGTGGAAGAACTGGTTCCTGCAGGGGAACTTGATCCCAACCAGGTGCATACTCCCGGAATTTTCGTTCACCGCATCTTCCAGGGAACGAATTATGAAAAAAGAATTGAACAAAGAACTGTTAGACCAAAAAACTGATCATGCCACTAGATAAAAACCAGATCGCACAGCGTATCGCAAAAGAACTGAAGGATGGTTATTACGTTAACCTGGGTATAGGCATTCCTACGCTGGTAGCGAATTATATTCCTGAAGGAATCAACGTGGTGCTGCAAAGTGAGAACGGGCTTCTTGGTATGGGTCCTTTCCCGGTTGAAGGCAAGGAGGATGCCGACCTGATTAATGCAGGGAAGCAAACCATCACAACGCTTCCGGGTTCTGCTTTCTTCGACAGCGCGCTTAGTTTTGGAATGATACGCTCAGGAAAAGTAGATCTGACCGTGCTGGGTGCAATGGAAGTTTCTGAGAACGGCGACATCGCGAACTGGAAAATTCCGGGGAAAATGGTGAAAGGCATGGGCGGGGCCATGGATCTTGTGGCGAGTGCAAGAAATATCATCGTAGCAATGATGCATACCAACCCAAAGGGTGAAAGCAAACTATTACCCCAATGCACTCTCCCGCTTACCGGGGTGCGTTGCGTGAAAAAAATTGTATCGGACCTTGCTGTGATGGAAGTTACCGACCAGGGTTTTAAATTACTGGAACGCGCACCGGGGGTTTCGGTGGAAGAGATCATCTCAAAGACCGCAGGGAAACTTATCGTGGAAGGTGAGATCCCTGAAATAAATTAATTTGTCTGTTCAAAGTTTTTCGGCTCGCTGAAAATACTTTGGAACAATCCTGGTAAAAAAAATGAAAATGTTCCGGCAATGGAACATTTTTTTATTTTATGGAGAAATTGTTCCAATCCTTTTTGCCTTTAAGTTATAGATCCTTTACAAATAAAAAACCCTCCATTACCGGAGGGTTTTCCTGTTATAAAACTTTCTTTTAAACTTTTGGTGCTGCTGCAAGTATCTCTTCAGAAACCCCGGCTGCATATTTTTCAAAGTTCTTCCTGAATTGTTTTGCAAGATCAAGCGCTTTTTCATCATAAGCAGTTTTATCTGCCCATGTTGCGCGTGGGTTCAGTACCTCTGAAGGAACTCCCGGACATTCTTTCGGCATCATCATTCCAAAAACAGGATGCGCTTCAAATTCCACGTTATCCAGTTTTCCTTCCAGCGCAGCTGTGATCATTGCGCGCGTGTACGGAAGTTTCATACGCTGGCCGACGCCGTAAGGTCCACCGCTCCAGCCAGTATTGATCATCCAGACATTTACATTGTGCTCACGCATTTTTTGTCCGAGCATTTCGGCATACTTGCCCGGGTGCAGTGGAAGGAATGGTGCCCCGAAGCATGCGCTGAAAGTAGCGCTTGGTTCTTTAACACCAGCCTCTGTTCCTGCAACTTTTGCAGTATAACCGCTTATGAACTGGTACATAGCCTGTCCCGGGCTAAGCTTGCTTATCGGGGGAAGGATCCCATAGGCATCAGCCGTAAGGAAGAAAATATTCTTAGGAGTTTTCCCGACTGAAGGTTCCAGCGCATTACTGATAAAAGTAAGCGGGTAACTCACCCTTGTATTTTCAGTGATGGCCTTGCTGGCGAAATCGATCTTGTTCGTTCCTTCAAAGAAGGTTGTATTTTCAACAAGAGCGCCCGGGCGGATTGCGCGATAGATCTCGGGTTCTTTTTCCTCGCTCAGGTCGATCGTTTTTGCATAGCAGCCGCCTTCAAAATTGAAAACGCTGTCCTTATCCCATCCATGTTCGTCATCGCCGATCAGTTTCCTGTTCGGATCAGCGCTGAGTGTGGTCTTACCCGTTCCGCTCAATCCAAAGAAAATAGCGGTATCTCCGTCATTTCCCATGTTCGCAGAGCAGTGCATGCTCAATACATTCTTATCGTGCGGCAGTATATAATTAAGAATGGTGAAGATACCTTTCTTGATCTCGCCGGTGTACCCGCTACCACCGATAATGATCATTTTCTTTTTAAAGCTCACCATGGCAAAATTGTGCTGGCGTGTACCATCACTTGCAGCGTTTGCCCTGAATGTTGGTGCCTGCAGTATGTGCCAGTCAGCCTTGAAGTTTTCAAGTTCTTCCGTCTTGGGACGCAGGAACATGTTGTAAGCAAAGAGGTTGTTGGCAGGAAGTTCGTTCACCACGCGGATATTTAACCTGTACTCAGGTTTAGCACATGCGTAGCAGTCTCTTACCCAGATATCCTGGTTGCTGAGGTGGTTAACGATCTTGTCATACATCCTGTCGAACACTTCCGGAGAGATCGGAAGGTTGAAGTCGTTCCAGTGTACAGAATCCGCAGTGATTTCATCCTTAACAATGAATTTATCCTTGGGGCTTCTGCCGGTGAATTCCCCGGTCTTTATGATGAGGGCACCGGTATCATTCAGTTCGCCCTGGCCACGATCGAGGGTGTGCTGGGTCAATTCTGAAGGTGAAAGTTGGTAGTGAACGGTCTTTGTACTCTTTATCCCTAATTTTTCCAATGCTTCCATAGGAGGAACGGGCATGGTTGATACTGACATAGCAAGCTTTGTTGATGAAGATTAAGGCTGCAAAGTTAATATTTCATCATGCAAATACCAATTTGGTGTTGGATCAAAACCCCCTGACCCTGTTTTCCGTTTTTTAATAAGTGTATATTGCAGCAACATTTCATTCACAATCAGGATATATATGAAATATTTGCCACTCAATCCCCAGATCTTTATCGATAACAGGGCAAGGTTCGTAAAAATGATGGAGAAGAATTCCATTGCCATCTTCAACAGCAACGATGAACTCCCTTCCAATGGTGATGCCCTGGTGAAATTCAAACAGAATTCAGACCTTTTCTGGCTCACCGGTATTCAGCAGGAAGATTCCATGCTGGTGCTTTTCCCGGATAATCCTGATCCAAAATACAGGGAGGTCCTGGTACTGGTGCGTCCTAACGAGTTAAAGGAGAAATGGGATGGCCACAGGCTGCGTGTGCAGGAGGCCCAGGCAATATCGGGCATACAAACCATAGTTTGGCTCGACTCGATCGACGGCCTTCTCCAGCCCTGGATCCACCTGGCAGAAACCATTTACCTGAATACGAATGAAAATGACCGCAAAGCCAACCTGGTTCCCGTAAGGGATTACCGCTTCGCGGAAGAAATGAGAAAAAGATACCCGCTGCATAATTACCGCCGCAGCGCCCGCATATTGAAAGAACTGCGCGCCATCAAAACCCCGCTCGAAGTTGAGGTGATGCAAAAGGCGATGGACATTACAGAAAACACTTTCCGTAGGTTGCTGGGATTCATCAGGCCCGGCGTAATGGAATACGAGATCGAAGCAGAGATCTATCATTCATTCCTGATGCAGCGTTCATCAGGTCCTGCCTACGGCTCTATCATCGCCAGCGGCGACCGTGCAAGAACCCTTCACTACGTTGAAAATAACCAGGAGTGCCTTGATGGTGAACTTATCCTGATGGATTTTGGCGCTGAATACGGGAACTATTGTGCCGACCTTACACGAACTGTTCCTGTGAACGGGAAATTCACCCGCCGCCAGAAGACAGTTTACAACGCATGCCTTCATTTACATAAATATGCAGCCAGCATACTTAAACCAGGCATCAGCATTGTGGATTATACAGAAAAGGTGGGCGATGAGGCCACTGTCATTTTCCAGAAGATCGGCCTGCTGAAAAAATCGGACATTAAAAATGAAGATCCGGAAAACAGGGCCTACAGAAAATACCTGTACCATGGAATTTCCCATCACCTTGGTATAGATGTTCATGATCTTGGTACCAGGACGGAACCCATCAAAGCCGGTATGGTCTTCACTGTTGAACCAGGCATCTATATCGAAGAAGAACAAATGGGGATCAGGATCGAGAATAATTTCTGGATCACAAGGAATGGCAACAAGGACCTGATGAAGAATATCCCGATCACCACCGATGAAATTGAGGCGCTGATGAAAAATGCAAAGCAATAATGAAGCACATTCCGAATTTCTTCACCTTATTGAATTTACTATTCGGCTGCCTTGCCATTACCGTGATCCTTCAGAACGGTCTTGTAATAGAATACACTGCTGATGGCGGTGAGCTGGTGAATATCCCGGAAAAGATCTGGCTTGCATCACTCTTCATCGGGATTGCAGCCGTCATCGATTTTCTCGATGGTTTTGTTGCGCGTGTACTGAATGCATCTTCAGCTTTAGGAAAACAACTCGATTCGCTTGCTGATGTGGTGACGTTTGGCGTAGCGCCGTCCATGATCATCTACCAGTTCCTGCGAATGAGTTATGCCGCGGAGGAAGACGGAATGAATGTGTCTGTATTGTTGTTAGTTCCTGCCTTTCTTATTGCCATGGCTGCTGCATACCGGCTTGGGAAATTCAATCTTGATTCCCGCCAAAGTACAGGATTTTTTGGCGTACCCACGCCGGCAGCCGGGTTACTGATCGCATCTTTTCCGCTGATATACTGGTTTGACCCGGCAACATCTGCCTACCTGTTCAACAAATGGGTTTTATATATCCTGGTTTTTATCCTGAGCTGGCTTATGGTTAGCGAATTACCGATGATGGCTTTCAAGTTCAGCAGGGGAGACCGCTCTTCAATGCTGCCTTTGCTGATATTGGTCGCAGCCGGGATAATTACAGCAATTTTTGCCGGCTGGATCGCCGTCCCCGTTGTCTTCGTTCTTTACATTGTTCTATCTTTGATCTTTAAACGAAAGTCATGATCTACAAAGCCCAGGTGAAAATTATGCCATTGAAAGATCTTCTTGATCCACAAGGTAAGGCGGTGTTGGGAGGTTTGCAGAACCTTGGTATCAGCGAGATCGCTGATGTGCGTGTGGGAAAACATATTGATCTGAAGATAGAGGCAGATTCTGAAGCTGCGGCGCGATCCCTGGCAGAAGACGCAACAAAAAAACTTTTGGCAAACCCCGTAATGGAAGTTTTTGAGATCGAGCTCAGCCAGGGCAACTAAATCCTGATGTTATACATTGTTCCTTCACCTGTAGGAAATCTTGCTGATATCACGCTCAGGGCGATCGAGGTGCTGAAATCCGCCAACCTCGTTCTCGCGGAAGATACCCGCACTTCTTCAGTGCTGCTGAATCATTACGGAATAAATGTTCCGCTGTCTCCCTATCACCAGCATAATGAACATAAAGTTGCTTCCCACATAGCCGACCAGATCGCAGAAGGGAAGATCGTAGCATTGTTATCTGATGCAGGTACTCCCGGCATAAGTGATCCTGCATTTCTTCTGGTAAAGGAATGTATTGCCAGGGGGCTTCGTGTAGAGACCCTTCCCGGCGCAACGGCATTTGTTCCGGCTCTCATCAGCAGCGGCTTGCCGGCAAACCGTTTTGTTTTCGAAGGATTCATTCCGCTGAAAAAAGGAAGGCAAACGTTGTTGAAGAAACTTGCAGCAGATGATCGCACCATCATCTTTTACGAAAGCCCGGTAAGACTTCCACGTACATTAAAAGACCTGGCAGAATATTTTGGGGAGAACCGCAGGTGCTGTGTAAGCAGGGAGATCTCGAAAAAATTTGAAGAACATGTTCGCGGAACGCTGAAGGAAGTGCAGGAACATTTTGCAGCAAAGCCTGCAAAAGGTGAAATAGTATTGATGGTTGCAGGGAATGTATGACCGGTCTTTTTTTAGGGTTCTCCTTGGATTTTTATCCCGAAATTTACCTAAACAACAAATTGAAGCAATGAAGTTTACAGCGATCCTATGTTTTGTATTCCTTTCTGTTGCTGCGGCCGCGCAGCAGGGTTATTGGCAACAACGTGCAGATTATGTTATGAATGTGGATATGGATGTTACCACCAACAGGTTCAAAGGCACCCAGAAACTCACCTATACAAATAATTCTCCCGACAAACTGGACAAGGTGTTCTACCATCTTTACTTCAACGCGTTTCAGCCGGGCAGCCATATGGATGTGCGCAGCCGGGAACTGGGAAATGTATTGATAGGATCGAGGCCCGATTGGGATGCAAGAGTGAAAGACAGGATCTCGAAATTAAACCCGGACGAGATCGGCTATCAAAAGATCATCAGCCTGAAAATGAATGGCGTTGCGCAAAAATTCATTTTGCATGGCACCGTACTGGAAGTTCAGCTTAATAAACCGATCATGCCCAGGGCAAAAGTGGTTTTTGATATGGAGTTTGAAGCCCAGGTTCCTTTGCAGATCAGGAGAAGTGGTCGCGATAATCCAACCACCAATGTGCGTTACAGCATGAGCCAGTGGTATCCCAAACTGGCAGAATACGACAGGCACGGCTGGCATCCGAATCCTTACGTGGCACGCGAATTCTACGGGGTGTGGGGAAATTTTGATGTAACGATAAACATTGATAAGAATTATAAACTTGCCGGAACAGGAGTACTTCAGAATCCGTCTGCAATTGGCTGGGGATATGACAAACCGGGCACTCCGCTCAAAGCTGTTTCAACTGCAAAGAGATCCTGGCGTTTTATTGGTGAGAATATTCATGATTTTGTTTGGGCAGCCGATCCCGAGTTCAAACATATTGTTAGGAACGAACCCGGCCTTCCTGTTATCCATGTTGTTTACAACGAAAAGCCCGGAGATGCCAAAAATGATTCGGCCTGGAATACTGTTGCGGATGCTGCAGTGAAAGTTTTTCCTTACCTGAATAAAAGATTCGGGAAATATCCATACCCGCAATATTCATTTATCCATGGCGGCGATGGCGGGATGGAATATCCAATGGCTACGCTGATCGTAAGCCCTTCATTGGGTACAGCCTTTCATGAACTGATTCATAGCTGGTACCAGATGATCCTGGGTACGAATGAAAGCCTGTACGGATGGATGGACGAAGGTTTCACCAGCTTCGCTGAAGATCATGCGATGAAATTTTATACCGGGAGATCTTCACTTGATGGATACCGCGACAGGTTAAAGCAGCGTCCTGATAATGAAAATCTGAAAACCCTGATCAATATGCTGCCTGAAGATAATTCGAGCGGCTATGAAGGATATTTTTCTTTGGTGAGAAGCGGGCTGGAAGAGCCAATGACCACGCATGCAGATCATTTCAATACAAACTATGCATACAGTATCGCATCCTATTCAAAAGGAGAAGTGTTTCTTGCACAGCTTGGTTATATAACCGGTGAAGCAGTGAGAGATTCCATCATGATCCATTATTTCAATCGCTGGAAGTATAAACATCCTGATTCGGATGATTTTATTAAGGTAGCAGAGGATGTTTCCGGGCTTCAGCTCGACTGGTATAAAGAATACTGGGTCAATGGCACCAAGACTATAAATTATAAGATTGACAGCCTCTGGGAAGAGGGCGGGGTTTCAAAGATCCGCATTGCCAGGGTCGGAAGAATGCCAATGCCGGTAGATGTGCAACTTACGTTCAGGGACAATTCCTCTGAAATGCATTATGTACCGCTCGATCTTATGTATGGAGGAAAAGAAGCCGATATAATAGGAAAGTTCACAACACATACACCGTGGTACTGGACGCATCCAACCTATACCATTTCTGTAAACAGGAAACTCACTGACCTGAAAAAAGTAGAGATCGATCCTTCAAAACGCATGGCGGATGTGGATCGTAAGAATAATGTGCTGGAGATAAACTGGTAATTACAACGGAACGTAAAGGAGAAATTTTTCATTGAACCATTCCTCTTCAAAAAAACTGTTCAATTCCAAGGCATAAGGCCTGCACCCGCTTTCCTGCACTTCGGCAGACAGGTCGCCGCCTTTTAGACAAACAAGCCCGTTAGGTTCATCCTCGCCGGCTTGTTTGTTTTTACGGATAAGCGGCCTGCTCCATTTCCAGAGATCTTTCAGAGGCGCCACTGCTCTTGAAACAACCGCATCAAACTTCATGTCGCGGATATCTTCAGCGCGTGTATGCCTGGTGGTGATGTTGCTGATATTTAAAGCTTCGCTCGCAGCTTTTACTACTGTAAGCTTCTTATTTATACTGTCTGCCAGCAGGAATTCTGTTTGAGGGAACATGATCGCAAGCGGCACGCCCGGGAATCCGCCGCCGGTACCAAGGTCGAGAACGTTATATCCTGCGGGGAAACTGAACTGCGCAGCTATGGCAAGTGAATGAAGAACATGATGGAGATAAAAATTGTCCATATCCTTCCTGCTGATCACGTTTATCTTCTGGTTCCATTCCGTATACACATCCTTTAACCCGGCAAGCTGTGCAGACTGCACCGGGGTGAAATCAGAGAAGTATTTGTGGATCAGTTCCATTATTTCCAGTTGCGGGCAGGCTTTTTGAACAGGCCCGGGGCAAATATCATGTAATAAAAGAACATCCAGATATCCATGAGCAGGATCAGCGGGATAAGATCCTTTTCTCCAAGTTTTTTAAGCGAGCGTCCGAAGATCAATGCCTGGAGAATGAGTCTTCCCCCGAAAATAATGAGCGCTAATTTCCAGCTGTAAAAAATTATTGCCGATACCAGCAAAGGGTAAAAAGCAAAATGCGAAAATGCATACAGCGCCAGGAGAAACTGGTGGATCTTCCTGTAATGTCTGGAAGTTGTATAATGGCGTTGTTTCTGTGCCTTCCATTTCTTAAAAGTGGTGACAGGTTCGCTTAGCGTAAAGCTCTCCGGGTCAAGATTGATCCTGGTATTCCTGCTGTTAGCTGCCTTGTTGATGAACAGGTCATCATCGCCGCCCGGAATATGATTATGTGCACTGAAGCCCTTCTGCCGGAGAAAAACTGCTTTCTTATAGCTTAAGTTCCGTCCCACGCCCATGTATGGCATTTTCGCGGCAGCATAGCCCATGTACTGAATAGCGGAATGAAAGGTTTCCCACCTTACCAGTTTATTCAGCAGGCCTTTCTTTTTATGATACGCGCCATATCCCAGCACGATCTCCGTTTGCTCGTCATATGCATTCTGCATGCTGTATATCCAGTTCTCCGAAGCAGGTACGCAATCTGCATCGGTCATCAGCATGATCTCGTGCTTTGCTGTTTTGATACCAACACTCAATGGAAATTTTTTACCCGGGATCATTTTTGCTTCCTGTGTAAGTTCCACGATATGAAGTATCCTGAACTGGCGCTGTAATTCTTCCAGCACGTATTTGCTTTCATCATAGGAATTATCATTCACTACGATCACTTCATGCGTGGTAGGGTATTGCTGAACAAGAATCCCGGGAAGGTTCTTTGCAAGATTGGCGGCCTCATCGCGCGCGCAAACAATAACGCTTACAGGATGCGTCTGGCTCACTTGTCGGGGCTTCGACCGGTGAAATGCCACCCGGCTGAAAAAGAACAGGTAAAAAAATACCTGGATGGCAGCAATTGTGCAGAAAGAAATGAACACAATGAGCTGCCAGTTTTGCGGTAGTTCTGGTAGATTCATCAGGCGGCAAAAATAATGTGTGGCAGAATGAGAAATAAATAATGTTATTCTATAATTATGCAGGCTCTGGAGCCCGGTTTATCTTTGCAGCCTTTATGGCGAAATTACAGTTCACCCTCCAGCATAATGACCCATCAACTTCTGCGCGGGCAGGGGAGATCCAAACCGATCACGGAAGGATCCAGACTCCCATCTTCATGCCCGTGGGCACAGGAGGTACGGTTAAGGCTGTAACCCAACAACAGCTTAAGGAAAATGTGAACGCGGAGATCATCCTTGGTAATACCTATCACCTCTACCTTCGCCCGGGTATGGAAACCCTGGAGAAAGCGGGCGGGTTGCACCGCTTCATGAACTGGGACAGGCCTATCCTTACCGACAGCGGCGGATACCAGGTGTTCTCGCTGGCGGGAAACCGGAAGATACGTGAAGAAGGAGTGGTGTTCCAGTCGCATATTGATGGCAGCAGTCATCTTTTTTCCCCGGAATATGTGATGGATATCCAGCGCTCGATCGGTGCCGATATCATTATGGCGTTCGATGAATGCCCGCCATATCCCAGCGACCATAAATATGCAAAGACCAGCATGGAACTGACGCACCGCTGGCTCGACAGGTGTTTTGCCCGGCTGGAGGAAAAGCCGGCAATGTACGGGCATGACCAGAACCTGTTCCCGATTGTGCAGGGAAGCACATTCCCTGATCTCCGGAAAGCATCAGCAGAATTCATCGCTTCAAAAGGTGCTGCTGGAAATGCGATCGGCGGACTTAGCGTTGGTGAGCCGGTGGAGATGATGTATGAATTTACAGCGCTGTGCACGGAGATCCTTCCTGCGGAAAAACCGAGGTACCTTATGGGAGTGGGAACACCCTGGAATATTTTAGAGTGTATTGCATTGGGCATTGATATGTTTGATTGTGTAATGCCAACGAGAAACGGGCGCAATGCAATGCTGTTTACTTCTGAAGGCGTGATCAATATCGATAATAAAAAGTGGGAGCACGATCTCTCACCCATTGATGATAAGATAGGTTGTGAAACAAGCGCTTATTACAGTAAGGCTTACCTGCGGCATCTCATGAAGAGCAGGGAATACCTGGGACTTACCATCGCCAGCATTCATAATCTCGCGTTTTACCTCTGGCTGGTGAGAGAAGCCAGGGAAAAGATCATTGCAGGAACATTTTCTTCCTGGAAAAATGAAATGTGCATTAGGCTGCAGCAGCGGTTATAGTGGATAATTTCTGCCATTGAACAATATGAAGGCTCTCCGGATTGTTATACATTAGCAATCTTTAATTACGATATATGAAGAACCTGATCCTCATTTTCCTTTGCCTGGCATCGTACGCTGTTAGTGCACAGGAATACCAGAATGCTGCCATCCCCAAGGATGCACCAATTGATATTACCGTAACAGATTTCAGGAACAACAACCTGGGCGGGGAGATAATTGTTTTCAAGAGTATTCAGAATTCAAGGGAATACCAGGGCGTTTCAGATCCACAGGGAAAGATCGCGATACGGCTGCCGGCAGGAGATAAATACGAGATCTTCATTCTTGGTTTTAAGGATTCAACAAGCTATAATGTGCTTGATATTCCTGCTCCTCCGCCGAATGCATTCTACAAGGATCCATTCAAGGTGGCTATCCAGTTCATGCCTGCCAAGACCTTTGTATTGGAAGACTGTAATTTTGAGACCGGGAAAGCGATCCTGGAAACCGAATCTTATGGAGTGCTTGATGAACTTGTTGCATTCCTAAACAGGAAGGAAGATGTGCGGATCGAGATCGGTGGACATACTGATAATGTTGGTTCAAAGGCCAGCAACCTCAAACTTTCGGAAGACAGGGCGAATATGGTAATGACCTACCTTATCGGGAAAGGGATATCTCCTTCACGCCTTGAAGCGAAAGGTTATGGAATGTCGGTGCCCGTAGCCGAGAACACTACGGAAGAGGGCAGGGCGCAGAATCGCCGCACGGAGGTTAAGATCCTGGAATAATTTCGAAATCTATAAATAAAAAAGGCCTGTCCTGAACCGGCCTTTCGTTTAGTACAAAATATTTACAGGATCGTGGCTGACTGCAATTCCAGTTTTGTATCAACATTAAAAACTATTCCCTGGTAGTCAAGGCCTATTTGAGTGGTATTTTCAATCAATCCTACTGTGCGGCCATAATAAGAATGAATATTCGTGGTTAGGCCGGTAACGGGACCGAAAATACTGCTCGCTGAAAAAGCGGTGGAAACATGGATCACATCGCTGTATGTTATTCCATTGACGGTGCGGGAAATTCCTTTTTCTACAATTGTATTGGTGACAGTTAGGGTTATGGGGAAACCCTGGACTGAGATAACAGATGGAGGCTGAGTCCAGGAAGCATTCACAGCCGCATTTGTTTTCAGGTAAAGGTTTTGTACCGCCTGCCCGCCAAGGTCGGCAGGCAGCGCCATAAGCTGGTAATAATCATTTCCGCTTATTGCATAATATTCTGATCCTCCGGTAGTTCTGTCGAAAGGATGGTAATGGATCCCATCCACGGTACTGTCGGCACGGCTGGATGAAACCAGCGTATAGGTTGATTCAGTCGGGACCCCGGCGGAATTGTCGGTAAGTTTATAATTCCAGGAGCTGCCGGCAGTGAGGTCCATATAAGGATCTCCGGTAACCGGGGGAGTTGGGTTATCTTTGCTGCAAGAGGCAAAAATGGAAGAAAACAGGATAAGGATTGCTAATTTTTTCATTTTGTGGTCAATTATCTGACTAATATCCGCTTTTTTGGTAAATAATTAAAATTTTCCTCTTATCTTTGCGCTCCCAAATTTATGGCTAAACAGGCACTGATTAAACAAGACGGAACGATCATAGAGGCACTCAGCAATGCTATGTTCAAGGTGAAACTGGAGAATGGCCATGAGATCCTGGCAACGATTTCGGGAAAGATGAGGATGCACTACATCCGTATTCTTCCGGGCGACAAGGTTGGGGTGGAAATGAGTCCTTACGACCTTACCAGGGGCAGGATCATTTTCAGGTATAAATAGATTTTAGCGCGCCTGCAGCCGGTGGCAGGCCTTAAGCACAGATAAAAAACAAAAAAATGAAGGTTAGAGCTTCAATCAGGAAACGCAGTGCAGACTGCAAGATCGTAAGGAGGAAAGGCCGCCTGTACGTGATCAACAAAAAGAATCCTCGCTTTAAGCAAAAGCAGGGATAATAATTCGTTTAAAACAGAAATTAAAATAGAATATGGCTCGTATTGCCGGTATAGATCTACCAAAAAATAAAAGAGGTGAAATCGGACTTACCTACATCTATGGTATTGGCCGTTCAACCGCACGTTACATCCTGGAAAAGTCGGGTATTGATGTGAACAAGAAAGTTAACCAGTGGTCGGATGATGAGCAGACAGCCATCCGTAACGTGATCAATAACGAGTTCAAAACTGAAGGTGCGCTTCGCAGTGAGACCCAGATGAACATCAAGCGTTTGCTTGATATCGCATGCTACCGTGGTCTTCGTCATCGTAAGGGCCTCCCGGTTCGCGGACAGCGTACACGCACCAACAGCCGTACACGTAAAGGAAAGCGTAAAACGGTTGCGGGTAAGAAAAAGGTTGCTAAGAAATAATTGTTTGCCGGGCATGCCTGGCAAACCTTTTATAAGGCTTACATTTTCTGGCACTTTCCGGATCGCATCATAAGCCGGCAGGAGGAAAGTACCGGGACCGGGCAACCGGTTTTAATTGTTTTAAAGATTACCTGATAAATGGCAAAATCTCAAAAGGGGCAGAGTGCAAAAGCTGCCGCGAAAAAAAGGATCGTAAAAGTTGATTCATACGGCGATGCACATATCGTTGCCAGCTTCAACAACATCATCATCAGTCTTACCAACAAGCAGGGTCAGGTTATTTCCTGGTCATCTGCCGGTAAAATGGGCTTCAAGGGAAGCAAGAAGAACACTCCGTATGCCGCACAGATGGCAGGAGCAGACGCTGCTAAAATTGCGATCGACGCAGGCCTGAAGCGTGTAGACGTGTTCGTAAAAGGCCCGGGCAGCGGCCGCGAAAGCGCGATCCGTTCCCTTTCACAAAACGGGCTGGAAGTGAACATGATCAAGGACGTAACTCCTATGCCTCACAATGGCTGCCGTCCTCCAAAAAAGAGAAGAGTTTAATAATTACTTACCAATAGGGTGCATCATTCATTTTAAAAGGTCTTTATAATGATGCATCGTCACTAAAAGACCTACAATACTATGGCACGTTATACAGGCCCTAAAACAAAGATCTCCCGCAGGTTCGGAGAACCGATCACCGGAAATGGAAAATGGCTGACCAAGAACAGCAACCCTCCGGGAATGCATGGCGCAAACAAAAAGCGTAAAACCCTTAGTGAATACGGTCTTCAGCTTAAAGAAAAGCAAAAGGCAAAGTACACTTATGGTCTGCTGGAAAAACAATTCCGCAAAACTTATGATGAAGCCAGCCGTAAAACTGGTGTTAAGGGTGAGAACCTGATCAAACTTCTTGAAGCAAGACTTGATAATACTGTTTACCGCCTTGGTATTGCGCCAAGCCGGCAGGCAGCTCGCCAGCTGGTTAGCCACAAACATATCACTGTTAACGGTGATGTGGTGAATATTCCTTCTTTCAGCTGCAAACCGGGCGATGTAATCGGGCTTAAGAACAAGAGCGCTGCAAATGCATCCATCACTGGTGCACTTCGCGGTAAGAATACAAAATTCAACTGGCTCGACTGGAGTGAAAGTGAAATGAAAGGTACTTTCATTACCTATCCTGAAAGGGAAAGCGTTCCTGAGAATATCAAGGAACAACTTATTGTGGAATTGTATTCTAAGTAATACTGTCCATCATTCAATCAATTAAAACCAACAAAATACAAATGGCCATTTTAAATTTTGTTAAGCCCGATAAGATCGTTCTTCAGAAAGCAACAGATTTTGAAGCACAGTTCGAATTTCGTCCCCTTGAGCCAGGATACGGAGTAACCATCGGCAACGCGCTTCGCCGTGTTCTGCTGAACTCCCTGGAAGGTTACGCGATCATCGGAATAAACATAGCAGGTGCCGATCATGAGTTCGCCACCATTAAAGGCGTAACAGAAGACGTTACCGAAATGATCCTGAATCTTAAGCAGGTTCGTTTCAAGCTGAAAGTGGATCATGAAGTGAATGTTGAGAAAGTGACCCTGTCTATAAAGAATGCAAACCAATTCACTGCAGGAATGATCGGAGATGCTTCCCCGGCTTTCCAGGTAATGAACCCCGAACTTCTTATCTGCACCATGGATCCAAGCGCAAAGCTTGACATCGAGATAACTATCGGTAAAGGCCGTGGTTATGTTCCTGCAGAAGAACATAAAGACAAAAGCTCTCATTTCGGATACATCCCGGTTGATGCGATCTATACCCCGATCAAGAACGTGAAATACGTTATTGAGAATACCAGGGTAGAACAACGCACCGATTTCGAAAAACTGGTAATGGAAGTGGTTACCGACGGTACCATTCACCCGGAAGAGGCTGTTAAACAGGCAAGCCGCATCCTGATACAGCACCTGATGATCATCACCGACGAAAACATCACCTTCGATACCAAAGAAGATAAGAAAGAAGATCTTGTTGACGAGCAAACACTTCAGTTACGTAAGATGCTGAAAACTCCGCTTGAAGACCTGGATCTGTCCGTTCGCGCTTTCAACTGCCTGAAGGCTGCCAAGATCAACTCCCTGAGCGAACTTGTTCAATACGAGCAGGAAGACCTCATGAAGTTCCGCAACTTCGGCCAGAAATCCCTGAGCGAAATTGATGCAGTGCTTCACGACAGGGGACTAAGCTTTGGTATGGACCTGAGCAAACTGAAACTCGACGACGAATAATTAATCGCGGTATCACCGCACATTCCTAATAAGTAGCCTGCAATTCCTGACACGGTGCAGGCGAATCAAACAACATGTCATGCGTCACGGAAACAAAAAAAACAATCTAAGCAGAACGGCTTCTCACCGTAAGGCCCTGATGATGAACCTGGGAAACCAGCTTATCACGCACAAGCGTATCACAACCACGCTTGCAAAGGCAAAGGCACTGAGAACCTATATTGAACCGCTGATCACCAAAACGAAGAACAACGAAACCAAGGAGATGATCATGCACAACCACCGTATCGTGTTCAGTCACCTGAACGATAAGGTTGCCGTAAAGGAACTTTTTGAGAACGTTGGTCCTAAGGTTGCAAGCCGCCCTGGTGGATATACCCGCATCATTAAACTCGGCGCCCGTACCGGTGATAACGCTGAGATGGCAATGATCGAGCTGGTTGACTTCAACGAAATATATGGTAAAGGCATTGCTGATACAGCAGCGGCTGAGCCAGTTAAAAAGACCCGCCGTTCAGGAGGTAAGAAAAAAGCTGCAACAGCAGCTGAAGGAGAAGGCGAAGCTTCAGCAGAAGCCACAGCTGAACCTAAAAAAGCTCCGCGGAAAAAGAAGGAAGAAAAAGCAGACGACACTGCAGAACAGAACGATTCACCTGCAGAAGCTTAATAAATTTTCAGTCCCGCAATTGCGGGACTTTTTTTTGAACCAGATTTAATTTCTTTGCATTTTACAGGCGTATGATACAACCCACTTCCAACGATGCAGTATTGATCCTTGAAGACGGAACGGTGATCCACGGTTCGGCTTTCGGGAAAAAGGGAACCGCAACCGGTGAACTTTGTTTTAACACCGGCATGACCGGGTACCAGGAAGTTTTCACCGATCCCAGCTACTATGGACAGGTCCTGATCATGAATACCGTTCACGTAGGTAATTATGGAGTTAACAAGGGAGATGTTGAAAGTAATGGAGTGAAGGTGAAAGCGGTAATTGGCCGCAACCTCGAAGACCGGTTCAGCAGGATGATGGCAGAGCGATCGTTGCAGGAATATTTTGAAGAGCAGGGTGTGGTGGCCATTGATAATGTTGATACCCGGACCCTGGTTGCCCATGTGAGAACGAAGGGTGCAATGAATTGTATCATTTCATCCGACAACCTGGATGTTGAAGACCTTAAGAAACAACTTGCTGCGGTGCCTTCCATGAACGGACTGGAGCTTGCTTCCAAAGTGAGCACCGATTCAACTTACGAACTCGGTGATCCGGCGAGCCCTGTAAGAGTGGCCGTGCTTGACTTCGGTGTGAAGAAAAACATTCTTAACTGCCTGGAGGAACGCGGTGCATTTGTGAAAGTTTTCAATGCAAAGACCCCACTGGAAGAACTCAGGAAATTCAATCCTTCAGGATATTTTATCAGTAACGGTCCCGGAGATCCTGCGCCTATGGAATACGCGGTTGATACCGTTAAGGAGATCCTTAAGGAAGATAAACCCCTGTTCGGGATCTGCCTGGGCCACCAGTTGCTGGCACTTGCAAACGGGATACCTACTTTTAAAATGCACCACGGGCACAGGGGACTTAATCATCCTGTAAAAAACCTTGTTACGGGAAGAAGCGAGATCACCACGCAGAACCATGGATTCGGGGTAGATCCTGAAGCCGTGAAAAAGAACCCGGATATCGAGATCACTCATGTGAACCTGAATGATAACAGCATTGAAGGGATAAGGTTAAAGAATAAAAAAGCATTCTCAGTTCAGTACCATCCGGAAGCAACACCCGGTCCGCACGATAGCCGTTATCTTTTCGATGAATTCATGGAAATGATGAAAGGATGAATGCAGTAATGATCATAAATGGTCCGAACCTTAATCTCCTTGGCTCGCGCGAAGAGGACATCTATGGCAATGAATCCTTCTCCTCCTACCTCGGCAAACTTCAGCAAAGATTCGCGGGAATTAAATTGGAATATTTCCAGAGCAATATTGAAGGTGAGATCATTAATGCGATCCAGGATGCAGGATCAAGAACACTTCCCGTAGTGCTGAACCCGGGAGGTTATACACATACTTCTGTTGCAATAGGGGATGCTGTTGCTGCGGTGAGGGTGCCCGTGGTGGAGGTGCACATTTCGAATATTGCTGCGCGCGAAGAATTCAGGAAGCTTTCCCACGTATCTGCAAAATGCATCGGCACCATCAGTGGCCTGGGGCTAAAGGGCTACGACCTTGCTATCGAATTCCTGCTTACTAACTGACCATGCAACACTCTTCGATCATTTCCTGTGTAAGAGGCTTGGTATATAGGGCGCTGACCGAAGGGAAGGTCTTGGCACGGTTAACGTCTTCGTAATATACAGAGGAGGTATAGATGTACAACCTTACATTGTTTGGGAATAATGGCTTCAGCCGTTCAAATTCCTTCACGAATTCCCAGCCTGAAACCATTGGCATATTCAGGTCTACAAGGATAGCGTCTGGGCCGCGTGAACCTTCGCTGAGAATTTTCTCCAGGTATTCAAGCGCATCATTAACCCTTGTGCAGCTTGTTATCTTCACATCCGGGTTTACGAGGTGGATCAGTTCTTCGGTAAGGAAGTTATTGATCTCATCATCATCTACAAGCAATATTTCAGGAAGCTGGTTCATTCGGTTTACTGTTCTTTAAAGTTAGTATAAACCTCGTACCAACGTTCTCTTCACTTTCAACTTCTATTTTGCCGCCGGCTTTTTCAAGTTGGGTCTTTACAATATACAGGCCCAGCCCCTTGCCCTCAGTGTTGGGGCTGAACCTTTGGTAGATATCAAAAAGTTTGTCGCCGTGTTTCTTAAGATTAATACCTTCTCCATTGTCTGAAAAGATTATCCGTGTGTCTTCCCCGATCCTTTCAGAAACAATATCAATATGCACCGGGATGCCGGGCTTCCTGTACTTGATCGAATTGGTCAGCAGGTTCTGGAGAATGTTATGGATATTCTTCCTGGGATAATAAATAGTTGGGGCATCTGTGAAATGCGTGGTGATAAGAGTTCCCGTTTCTTTGATGCTTTCCGAAATGGATGTCTTGATGATGTCAGTCTCTGTTTCCAGGTCGAGCAACATCCTGCCTTCATTCTCCTCGGTTCTCGCAGAAAGGATCACATTCAGATCCATCAGCATGGTATTGAGATTCTCTGTACAGATGCCGATCTTATTGAAATACGACTGGTTTTTTTCAGAAAGGTCGTTGCTGTCGAATAATTTTATCAGGCTGAGCAAGTTTGAAACCGGCGCCCTGAGGTTGTGGGAAGTTACATATGCAAATTGCTTAAGGTCTTTGTTACTTATCTGCAGTTCCTCGAATAATTGTTTCAGCGATTCTTCATTTTCTTTTCGCCTTTTCACTTCCTGCTCAAGTTCTTTGGTTCTCTTCTTTACCGCTTTCTTCATATTATAGCTGTAAATGAACAGGACGAGGAAAACAACGAACAGCCCGATGAATATATAGGAAAGGATAGTGAAGGTCCTGTTCAGTGAAGTATTTTGCGGGTCATAAATGAATCCATCCAGCGATGCTTTCTTATCTACAAGTCCAAGGGACTGGTAAACTGAAAGCATATATTCCCACCTCCCGGGATTCATATGCCCCACTTCAACCAATCCCGGGATAATAAGTTCCTTCATTTTATTGGCCTCCAGGATCAATAGATGCCTGTTCACATTTCTATCTTTCACTCCCGGTAAAGTAAGAATATAGTTCACCATCTCGGGAATATTCTCCATAGCATATTCCCAGCCTTTGAAAGTTGCAGACCGGAAAGCCTGTACCAGGTCATGATCTTTATCTACCGTACTTGCTGTAGAAAAGATCACGTCGCCATAAAAGTCAATGCCATAGTTTATCGGGCGAAGCTGGTTTATCTTATGCCCCTGCATTTCCAGCTGGATAACCTCTACGGAGGTGTACCCGCTCATTGCGTCTGCATAACCACTCAGCAGGTCTCGGTTATTCCAGGTGTGTTTAAGTTTCTGGATGGTTGCAGGATTAATGCCTTCTTTAACAAGCATTGCCTGTAACTGTATCCATCCCTGTCCCTGTGCCAGCATCACTCTTTTGCCTGCAAGGTCCGTCGGGGTATTGATATTCGATTCCTTTAAACTGATTATGGTGTAGGGCGAATGCTGGAAGATGGCGCCTAAAACTTTCAGGTCAGCCCCCGCAACAAAGTCAGTAAGGACCTCCGAACCTGAGACCCCGAAATCTGCCCTGCCTTCTAATACCTCGGTAACCGGGTTGATGTTCTTGTCGCCCTGAATGATATTTACCTTTAGGCCTGCTTCTTTATAAAATCCTTTGATATCGGCGGCATAAAAACCCGCGAACTGGAACTGGTGCCACCATTTAAGCTGGAGATTCACTTCCCGTTCCTGCGCAGATGATGCGGTGACAAGAAAACAAAGCAGGAAAGAAAAAATTGATCTCATAGGAATAGTGTAATATAATTATCCTATACCGAACGACCTACGGATGGATGAAATACGGTCCTTCATTTCATTGTATGCGCTGAATTGGAGCTGGATGAAGCTGTTATCTTCAAGTGCACCCAAAACCTTGTTCATTTCATTGTTGGTTTCATAAACCATTTTTCGGAAAGGATTTGTATAATCCTTTTCACGGGAAGAATAGATCGAATCTGCGATCCATTTCGCGGTAGCTCCCGTTTCATCAAGTAATTGTGCGAACTCTTTTTCTCCGAATTGTTTAGTCGTAATGTTCCAAACCTCGAGCAGGGAGGTAAAAGCATGTTTCACTTTATCCTGGTCATAACCCAGAGATCTTTCTTTATAGAATTCATGAACTTCATCCCATCCATCAATAACGCCCTTCTTTATATTACGCTTCAGGTCCTCCATCTTTTCGGTGCTGATAAGCTGCCCACCGAGATTCAGGAATTCTTCGCGGGAGATTGCTGAAGGTAGTTTTTTCTTAAGCTCTTCCAGGGAATTGATGGCATGGTGCCCGATAAAATCCAGGATCACTTTACCGGCATAGTAAACGATAAGGCTCCTGAAAAGTTCTGTAGCCTGCTTCACCTTCGTGATCACAACCTGCCTCTTGCTGTTTTCCCAGCCTTTTACTACGGCGCTTCCTGATCCATCAGTCTCGAGGGATTCAAACAATTGGATGGCACGGAACATATCATTGATCGTATCCGGTGCCAGGTAATCATATTCGATCTTCTGGCGTTTTCTTACCCGTTTGTCGCGGTCAACATATTTCCAGGAATTGCGCACAAGCGCATACATATTATACATGAACCAGTAGCCGGGAATAACTACGAGCCTGTCGTTTGCTACATCATTGGAAACAAGACAGAACGGTACCGGTATATTCAGTTCAAAACTATAATCGCCTTTTGCCAGGATGGTGAAGGCAGCAAATTTCGAATTATGTTTCAGGCTTACGCAGAGCCCTGGCCAGAAACCGCGGCCTGCAATGATCTCGCCATCTGCGCCGCGGCTGTTATGATTACTTCCAATGGTTGCACCGGCAGCAATATTGCTCTGGCCCATTATAAGTGAAGCGCAAAGGAAGCTGTTATTGTGATGCTGCTCATGGCTGGGAAAGATCAGCGAATTAAGTACCTCGCAGCAGGAAATGGTTGAATTGTTTCCCAGGTAGGAGTTGATAAGCCTCGCTCCATATTTCAATTGCGAATGCGAAGAGAGAATGAATCGAACGGCTTTCACACCATAAAAGATCCGGCAGCCGAAGCCGATGACCCCATTCACCAGTTCGCACCCTTCACCGATCTGGGAGTGGCGTGCCGCATCACTGTTCAGCGTTATGTTCTTTAATTTATTGGCGCCTTTAATGTAGGCATCTGTACCGATCATGGCATCCTTAATGATCCGGCTGTTCTTGATCACCGACCTGTCGCCGATCTTTCCATAATACCCCCTGCGTTTATCAAATTTCTTTTCAGTGAATGCGGTGAATTTCTCCAGCAGCGCTTCATCATCCCTGTACCTGCTCCACATATAGGCATCACCCGGCAGCATGCCGTCGAAAGGAATGATCTTTCTTCCGCCATTCTCATTGCACACTTCTATCCAGGTTCTCACTTTTTCATCTTCACCTTCTTTAAGAATACCATTCCCGAATTTGGAGAAGTCGGTGGTGGCGAGTTCATTCACATTGGCGATCATTACATCATTGCCTATGATATAATGACTCAGGTAATTCACATTGTCGATGCACACATTGTCGCCCAGGTCGCAGCTTATGATCGTACTGTTGTATAGCCCAACCGGCATGCGCAGGTTATGGAACTCCCTGTAAAGCGGCTGAAGCTTCCCGATCCTTATAAGCCCGAAAAATTTACAGTTCCGGACCAGGTCGGCATTGAATTCACCGTCTACTTTAATCCTGTTCCAGTTGTCGGAAGTGTTCCTGTTGTGTACAAGGGTATCTATTTCGCGCGTAGTAAGATCGCGGTATGTCTTACCTGGATTCTGCTGTTCACGCAGGTAGTATTCATTCGCACCTTCCGGTAAAAACTCCGGAGAAACAAAATTGTAGCCCAGGTCATTTACAGGGTGGGATTGAATTACGTTCATTAAAGTTCGATTAGGGTTTTACAGTCCTCATTCGCAGGTGTTATTCAACCGTTACGCTTTTTGCAAGGTTACGCGGCTTGTCCACGTCTATGCCTTTGGCGATACCCACATAGTAAGATAATAATTGTAACGGAATTACGCTCAGGATAGGCGCAATGAGTTCGTCGGCAGGAGGTATGGCAAAAACATCCTGGCTAAGCCCCGGGCTTACCGTATCGCCTTCAGTGATCACAGAAATGATACGGCCTTTGCGCGCCTTGATCTCCTGCATATTGCTTACGATCTTTTCATGGTAGCTATCCTTTGTAGCAACGAATACTACGGGAAGCTGGTCATCCACCAGTGCGATAGGCCCGTGTTTCATTTCTGCAGCAGGGTAGCCTTCGGCATGGATATAGGAGATCTCCTTAAGCTTCAGGGCGCCCTCCAGAGCTACAGGGAAGTTGTATCCTCTTCCAAGGAACAGGAAGTCTGAAGAATCTTTATATTTTTCTGCGATCCGTTTCACCTCGTCGGCATTCTTAAGGATCGTATCCACTTTTTCAGGAACATCTGCGAGTTCAAACAGCAATGCACGGTACCGCTCATCGCTGATGGTATTCTTTTCACGCGCGATCTTGAGCGCGATCATGGTAAGCACTGCGAGCTGTCCTGTAAAAGCCTTGGTGGAAGCAACGCCGATCTCGGGACCGGCATGGGTGTATGCACCTGCGTGGGAGATCCTGGCTATGGAAGATCCAACAGCATTCACCACGCCAAGAATGAATGCACCATTCTCCTTGGCTTTTTCAAGGGCCACCAGGGTGTCCGCGGTTTCACCGCTTTGAGAAATGGCAATGATCACATCCCCATTATTCACTATCGGGTTACGGTAACGGAACTCGGAGGCATATTCAACTTCAACTGGAATCCGGCAAAGCTCCTCGATTATATATTCAGCCACCAGGCCCGCATGCCAGCTCGTTCCGCAGGCAATGATCAGGATGCGTGAAGCCGAAGTGAGCTTATCAATATTCTGTTCAATACCACTCATGGTGATCGTTCCCGCCTGTGCGTCCAGTCTTCCTCGAAGGCAATCATAAATGGTACTGGGTTGTTCAAATATTTCTTTCAGCATGAAATGGTCATAGCCGCCTTTTTCTATTGCAGCGAGCTCCATGTCAAGCTGCGTGATATAGGGCGTGATCTTTTCATTGCCAAGATTCTTAAGAATGAGTTCGTCTGGCTTTACGATGGCAAGTTCATAATCGTTCACATAAACAACTTCCTTCGTGTATTCTATGAACGGGGATGCATCGCTGGCAAGGAAATGCTCATGCTTGCCAATACCGATCACCAGGGGACTGCCTTTGCGTGCAGCGATGATGGTTTCTGGGTCATCACGATCAATGAGCAGGATGCAATACGCGCCGCTAACGCGTTTAAGCGCGATCCGCAATGCTTCCTCAAGTGAACTCTGGTTATTTAACTGGATATCTTCAATGAAATTCAGGAGCACCTCGGTATCGGTATCGCTCGTGAAGGAATATCCTTTCTTTACCAGCTCCTGTTTAATCTGTGAATAGTTTTCAATGATACCATTATGGATCATTGCCAGCTTACCGGATTTGGATGTGTGTGGATGCGCATTCCTGTCGCTTGGTTCACCATGGGTTGCCCAGCGGGTATGGCCGATACCTATATGCGCATTTATATTCTTGCCGGCCATGATATCTTCAAGCTCGGCAACCTTTCCTTTTTTCTTGAATACTTCAATATCTCCTTCGCTCAACAAAGCAACCCCACTGCTGTCGTAGCCCCGGTATTCCAGCCTTTTCAGTCCCTTTATGATCACCGGGTAGGCCTGCCTGGGTCCCGTATATCCAACAATTCCACACATTTACGATTATTTTCAGTTTGAATCAATGTACAATATTATTAAAAAATAAGCCTGCGGCAATAAAGGTTCCGGGCGGGGATTTATGGACGGTATTGATCCTACCGGAGAAGGCTTTATTTTCACATTGAATTATTGCTGGATTAAACAAAACGCATATATGAGAACAATCTTGATTTGCCTGCTCCTGGCCTATATCCCGGTAACCTTGTTTGCACAAACCCCGGTCGCAGTTAAGAACGGAACTGTAGTGATCGTTCGTCATGCCGAAAAGGGCAAGGGAGGTAATGACCCGGGCCTGACAGAGGCAGGCGTTCAAAGAAGCAGCGATCTGCTTGCCTATCTTTCAAAGAACAGGATCAGGGTAAGCCAGGTGTATGTTTCCCCGTACAAGCGAACAAAAGAAACTGCCGGAAATGTGATCAGTGAATGGGGACCTGCTGTTATACAATATAAGGCGGATGTTACCGGTAAGGGTTTGAGAGAGGAAGTGGAGAAGAATTTCAAAGAGCGGACGAACATCCTTATCGTGGGACATAGCAACACCGTTCCTTCCATCCTTAAGCAATTTGGTATCTCATCCTATCCAAATGATATTCCTGATGCGGAACATGATAATATCTTCATCATAAAATTCAGGAAAGGGAAGGGGCGCCTGGTGCATGGCCGCTATGGAGTTCCTTCTGTTGCATCAAAGTAAGATGCCATGGAGGAAGAAATAGGCAACGGAAAAATAGATGACTATCCCGGTTACATCCACAAGTGTTGCAACGAATGGAGCAGAGGAAGCTGCCGGGTCAAGTCGCAGCCGTTTCATGATGATCGGAAGCATTGAACCCATAAGGCTGCCCCATAACACTATTCCTGTGAGTGAAATGAATATGGTTGTGGCCACCAGTTGCCAGTAGATTCCATAGTCGAAGATGCCGAGGCGCTGCCACGCGAAGATCCTGAGGAAGCCAATGGTACCGAGGATCAGCCCCAGGAAGAAGCCGCTGATGATCTCCCTTCTCATCACTCTCCACCAGTCTTTTACCGTAAGTTCTCCAAGAGCCATTGCCTGGATAATAAGGGTTGATGCCTGGCTGCCGCTGTTCCCACCGCTGCTCATGATCAGTGGAATGAATAATGCCAGTACGGTTGCAGTCTCTATCTCATCCTGGAAGAATTGCATTGCGGTTGCTGTGAGCATCTCGCCAAAGAAGAGGATCACGAGCCATCCTGCTCTTTTCTTCACCAGTTTAAAGATGCCGATGTCAAGATAGGGTTCATCCAACGCTTCTGTACCACCGATCTTCTGAATATCTTCACCGAAAGCTTCGTTCGCGATCCAGAGTACGTCATCGATCGTTACTATCCCTACCAGGATATTATTATCGTCCGTTACGGGCAGTGCCACCCGGTTATTCATTTTAAAAACGTCGTTCGCCACTTCCTGGTCATCATTCACATTCAGGGAAATGAAACGGTTATCCATCAATTCGTTCACCTTCATTTCGGGACCGGCCATAATGATGTCCTTTATACGAAGGTCATCCAGCAGTTCTCCCCTGGAATTGATAATATAGATCACATCAATGGTTTCGGTATTGCTTCCGAATCTCCTGATGGTGTTCAATACTTCCTGAACGGTGTTGTATTCATAAACATAAACATAGTCGGGAGTCATCAACCTGCCTACGCTGTTCTCCGGGTAGCCAAGCAATTCAAGTGTGATCTTCCTTTCCTCCGGGTCCAGGGTTTTTATAAGATCACGAACCACACTGGCAGGAAGCTCTTCGAGAAAGGCTACACGGTCATCCACCGGCAATTCGTTGAGAAGTTCTGCCGATTTGAACGCAGGAAGTTTTTTGATGATTCGCCGCTGTTCAGCGGTGTCGAGGATCTTGAAGACACCTACGGCGCGGTTAATGGACAGGTGGGAAATGATCTGCGATTCATAATCCTCATTCTCATAAATAAGGTTCGCGACATCACTGATGTTCTGCTGGTTGAGGAATTCCTGGATCTCAAGCTTGTTCTCTGTAGCTATGAGTTCAAGGAACCGCTCCTGTAATGATATTTCCTCTGTATCGTTATGCATCAGTGGTTTCCCTAATTTCGCCAGTGCCGCAATTTAGTTATTAAAGATAATGCATGATTATCCCCGGATTATATATTGATAACAGCGAAGGAAAGGGAAGGGGTGTGTTTGCATCCGTTCATATACCTAAAGACACTATCATTGAGATCTCCCCGGTCATCGAAATGTCGGCCGAAGAAAGAAAACTTCTCGACCAGACCCTTTTACACGATTATATTTTCGAATGGGGAGAATCACGCGATAAATGCTGCATGGCCCTCGGCTATATCGCGGTGTATAATCATTCCTCACCCAGTAACTGCGAATATTTCATGGATTTCGCTGCAGGGGAGATCATGGTAAAAAGCGTGAGGAATATTGAGTCCGGAGAAGAGATCACCATCAATTATAACGGCGACTGGGATAATGACACGGAAGTGTGGTTTAAAATGGTTTGAGGTTGGAGGTTGGAGGTTTCGAATCGCAAAATACCGCAGACATTGAACTCTAAACAATAAACTCTAAACAATAAACTCTAAACAATAAACCCTAAACAATAAACCCTAAACATAACCTCCAACCTCAAACTTCCAACCTCCAACCAAAACGCTACTGAGCGTTCTGTGCCGCGAATTCGCTCCTGATGATATTCAGCGCCGCGCCGGCCTTAAACCATTCTATCTGTTGTTTGTTGTAGCTGTGGTTCACCATTATCTCTTCCCTGGTTCCGTCTTTATGCTTCAGCACCAGTTTCAGGCGTTTGCCCGGTGCAAAGGTTTTTAAGCGGATGATATCAATTACATCATCTTCAAGGATCTTGTCATAATCGCTCTTGTCGGCAAAGGTCAGTGCAAGAACACCTTGTTTTTTCAGGTTGGTTTCGTGGATACGCGCAAAGGATTTAACGAGGACTGCTCTCACACCAAGGTGGCGTGGTTCCATCGCCGCGTGTTCTCTTGAAGAACCTTCGCCATAATTCTCATCACCCACAACGATAGTCCCTATACCTGCGGCCTTGTATGCACGCTGTGTTGAAGGCACGGGGCCATATTCGCCGGTGAGTTGGTTCTTGACCTTGTCGGTCTTGTCGTTGAAATAATTCACCGCGCCGATCAAAAGGTTATTGCTGATATTATCAAGATGTCCCCTGAACTTAAGCCATGGACCCGCCATGGAAATATGATCGGTCGTACATTTTCCTTTTGCCTTGATAAGCAATCTAAGGCCCTTAATATCATCTCCTTCCCATGCCGGGAATGGATCAAGAAGCTGCAGCCTGTTGCTGGTTGGTGAAACGATCACCTGTACATGGCTTCCATCTTCAGCGGGAGCCTGGTAACCTGCATCTTCAACTGCAAAGCCACGCGGAGGAAGTTCATAGCCGGTTGGAGGATCCAGCTTCACGCTTTCACCTTTTTCATTGATAAGTGTATCAGTAAGCGGGTTGAAGCCCAGGTCGCCTGCAATGGCCATGGCCGTTACGATCTCCGGCGATCCAACAAAGGCGAAAGTATTCGGGTTACCATCAGCACGCTTCGCGAAGTTGCGGTTGAAGCTGTGAACGATGGTATTCTTTTCCGCTTTTTCAGCGCCTACGCGCGCCCACATCCCGATGCAGGGTCCGCACGCATTCGCGAATACGGTGGCACCTATTGAATTGAACGTTTCAAGATAACCATCCCTTTCAATAGTATATCTTACCTGTTCAGAACCGGGAGTTATTGTGAATTCTGAACTAAGGCGTAATCCTTTATCTTTTACCTGTTTGGCAAGACTTACCGCCCGGCTGATATCTTCATAAGAAGAGTTGGTGCAGCTTCCAATAAGGCCCACCTCAATTTTCAGCGGCCAGTTGTTTGCGATGGCTGCCTCTCTCATTTTTGAAATGGGGGTAGCCAGGTCCGGGGTAAAAGGACCATTCAGGTGCGGTTCAAGTTCATCCAGGTTTATTTCTATCACCTGGTCAAAATAATTTGAAGGATCTGCATAGCATTCCTTATCGCCGGTGAGGTATTCTTTTATATTGTCCGCCATCTCAGCAACATCGCCTCTTCCGGTTGCGGCAAGATACCGGCTCATGCTTTCATCATAGCCGAAGGTGGATGTGGTGGCACCTACTTCCGCGCCCATATTACAGATGGTAGCCTTACCGGTACAGCTCAGGCTTTCTGCGCCTTCACCAAAATATTCGATCACCGCGCCGGTACCGCCTTTAACAGTCAGGATGCCCGCAACTTTCAGGATGATATCCTTCGGTGCGGCCCAGCCGTTAAGCTTTCCCGTAAGTTTTACACCAATCAGTTTCGGCATTTTAAGTTCCCATGGTAACCCTGCCATCACATCACAGGCATCTGCACCGCCAACACCGATCGCCACCATGGCCAGCCCGCCGGCATTAACGGTATGACTGTCGGTGCCTATCATCATACCACCAGGGAAGGCATAGTTTTCCAGAACTACCTGGTGAATGATACCTGCGCCGGGTTTCCAGAAACCGATACCATATTTATTGGAAACTGAAGCCAGGAAGTCGAACACCTCGCTGCTTTCTTCGAGCGACCTGCTAAGGTCGGCCCTGCTGTTCTCCTTTGCTTCAATAAGGTGATCGCAATGCACGGTGCTTGGAACCGCAACCTTGCTGCGACCGGATTGCATGAACTGCAATAATGCCATCTGCGCAGTGGCATCCTGCATCGCAACCCTGTCGGGTGCAAAGTCCACATAAGAATTCCCTCTTTCAAAAATCTCGGTGGCATTTCCCTGCCACAGGTGCGCATATAATATCTTTTCTGTAAGCGTAAGGGGCCTGTTAAGTACTTTTCTAGCTGCATCCACGCGTGAAGGGAAGTTTGCGTAAACCCTCCTGATCATTTCAATATCAAATGCCATATCTTTTAATTTATTGCTGTCCTATCCTTAAATACCTGAGTTTGCGTGCAATGCACGTTGATTTGGATTGCAAAATTACCAAACAATAAGGGGAAAGAAAAAAATATGTAATTTTAATGAAACCCCGGAACAGATGAACAGGTTCAAGGATTTTATAGAATGGAAAGTGTTCGGAGTATGCACCGCCCTCGGAGAAAAAATGGGTGTGGCCACCTCTACCATTCGCAAATACTTTATATATATATCCTGCCTAACTATGGGCTCTCCGCTCATTATCTATCTCTTCGTTGCATTCTGGATGAACATAAAACGATATGTGTGGAATGCGAGGAGAAATCCGCTCAAATACCTGTAGGGTTGGAGGTTGGAGGTTGGAGGTTGGATCAGATTGCTTTTCTTATTCTTACCAGTTGTTGCAACAAGTAATCTAAATTATCGAGATGAAGCATATTCGCGCCATCGCTTTTTGCTTTGGAGGGTGCGGGATGAGTTTCGATGAAAAGACCATCGGCGCCGGTGGCGATGGCAGCCCTGGCAATAGTGGATATGAGCTCGGGATTTCCGCCGGTTACTCCGCCAGGCTGGTTGGGCTGCTGTAAAGAATGGGTGCAGTCCATGATAACCGGAACCCCTGTTGCCTTCATCCAGGGAATATTCCTGAAATCAACTACAAGGTCCTGGTAGCCGAAAGTATTACCGCGCTCGGTTAACCAAACTTTTTCATTACCGGATTCTTTCACTTTTTCCACAGCAAATTTCATGGACTGCCCGCTGAGGAATTGACCTTTCTTTACGTTGACCACCTTGCCGGTTTCGGCGGCGGCGATCAGAAGATCGGTTTGCCTGCACAGGAATGCGGGGATCTGAAGGATATCAACATATTCTGCTGCCATTGCTGCTTCAGCAGCGCTGTGAATATCGGTGGTTACCGGGAGGCTGAATATTTCCTTCACGCTGCGGATGATCTTCAATGCCTTTTCGTCGCCGATGCCGGAGAAGGATTTGCTGCTGGTGCGGTTTGCCTTACGGTATGATGCCTTGAATACATAAGGGATGCCCAGCCTGGCGCATATTCTCATTACCTTTTCTGCAATGTTGAGCACCATCGTTTCATCTTCTACAACACAGGGCCCTGCAATAAGAAAAAAGTTTTCCTGGTCATAATCCTGCCGGGCGAACAATTCCTCTAATGTATTTTTCATGTACCAAAATTACTGTTTAAGACACCTTTAAAACTAACTTCGCCCAAAATTAATCGTGATGGTAAAGGACAGGATTCTTGTTATCGGGGCCAGTGGCCAGATCGGTGTGGAACTTACTCTTGCCCTGAGAAAGATATACGGCGATGTGAACGTTATCGCTTCCGACCTGCGAGAGGAAAACCCGTTGCTGAAGGGAACAGGACCGTACGTAAGTATGGATGTGATAAATAAGGAACAGCTTCATGTGCAGGTGATACGCCAGGGCATTACCCAGGTATACCTGCTTGCTGCCATACTTTCTGCTACCGGGGAAAAAAATCCAAACCTGGCGTGGAGTCTCAATATGCAAAGCCTCCTGAACGTGCTCGACATAGCCAAGGAGGAAAAACTGCACAAAGTTTACTGGCCCAGCAGTATCGCGGTGTTTGGCCCAACTTCACCCAAACGGGATTGCCCCCAGCAAACCATCATAGAACCGACCACCGTATATGGTATCAGTAAATATGCGGGCGAATTCTGGTGCAACTATTATTATAATCGTTTTGGTGTTGATGTCAGGAGCCTGCGTTACCCTGGCCTTATCAGTTATAAAAGCAAGCCGGGCGGGGGAACCACCGACTACGCGGTAGAGATCTACCATGAAGCAAAAGCAGAAGGCACGTATGAATGTTTCCTGCAGAAGGGCACTTACCTGCCCATGATGTACATGCCTGATGCTATACGGGCAACCATCGAACTTATGGAGGCGCCTAAAGAAAAGATCAATGTGCGGACATCCTACAATTTAAGCGGCATGAGTTTTTCCCCGGAAGAGATCGCTGCTTCCATTCGCAAACATATACCGGGATTCACCATCACCTATGCGCCTGATTACCGCCAGGCCATTGCCGATAGCTGGCCCCAAAGCATTGATGACAGTGTTGCCCGCAACGACTGGGGCTGGAAACCTGAGTATGATCTGGATAAAATGACAGAAGATATGCTGTTGAATGTTTAAGGTTGGTCGTTTATTGTTTAAGGTTGGCATTATAAAAAACAATGAACAATGAACAATAAACATCCTCAAAACTTCGCCGCCATGCCAAGTTGCCCGATCGATCCGCCTACATATCCTATTTCGGCGTACGCGCCAATGGAAGGTTTGAAATAATATTTTACCCCGACCTGTGCTGAGAGTCCGAGTGCTGAAGGAATTTTTCCATCGCCGCTCAGGTTGCGGGAATTTTCATATTTGAATGCAAAATAGCCAGCCCCTCCGCCAAAGTAAGGATCTACTTTTTTGAATTTCCCCACGTGGAAATTAGCCCTGATCAGTGCTGAGAAATTGGTGAGCTTCTCATCGAATTTTTCACCGAAGCCGTTGAACTTTCCGTTGATCTCTGAATAGCCGAGCGCAACTCCAGCGGAGAACCTGTTGGTAACCCCGTATTCATAAATGATGGTGAAAGGACCTGTGGCACTTACCTTGTATGTAGAAGGCGGGTAGGAGATAGCATCCCTTAAAAATTGTTTCCAGATGTTGTAGACTCCCGCGCCCGCCGATACCACGGAGCTTCTTTTTTGAAATGCTTGCTGGGCGGTGGCAGGAGCACTGAAGCAAAAAATGAAAAAGGCAAGTAACCTCATAAGCAAATTGATAAACGAAAATAGTTATGTTTTTAGTGCTCAGCAGGTCTTATTGTCAATATTATATACACATAACAAAGTGTAAATGATGAAAGAAGCTATATTTTTGTATTATAACCCAAAATTGAAATCATGAAAAAACTACTGATCATCGCTGTATTCACAGCCTTCTCCTATGTTACCACCGCGCAGAACACCGGTTTCCGGATTGGTGGCGGTATCTCTGTTGATATTCCTGTCAGCAATCTCGACGGCGCCTCCATCGGGGTGGGTGTTGACCTTTTAGGACAATACGGGATATCCTCCAGCCTGGCAATTACAGGCGATGTAGGTTATCATTCCATCTTCGCAAAGGATGATGATGCAGAATCGTTGGGCATCATCCCGATCCGTGCAGGTATACGTTTCTTCCCTTCTGCTACCAACCTTTATCTTGGTGGTAAGGTAGGTGTGGGTATTCTTACAGGTGGCGGTGATGGTTCAACAACTGCCTATTCTTTTGGTGCAGGTTATAAGATGGATGAAAAACTGGATATCGGTCTTTCGTATGACGGTTACAGTAAGAATGGTTCCATCGGCCTCATCGCGATCAGGCTTGGTTACTTTTTTAATTGACAGTATTTATGCTTATGTATGAAGTTCCCGGAAACGGGAACTTTTTTTTTGAAGCATAGACGCAGCGAATTGAACAATAAAACGCACTTACCTACGTTTAGGTATTTTTCAAAAACACGCTTAAAAATTAGGATTTAAAATAAAATCATCTAAATTTGCGGCGCATTATTAACCAAAATAAACGTAATTATGAAAAAGGTATTTTTAATCGCTGCTTTCGCTGCAGCTACTATGGGTGCAAAAGCCCAGGTTACTTTCGGTATCCAGGCCGGAGCGAACATGGGTAATGTTCAGGCAGAAGAAGAGTACATGGGTGAAACATGGGAATCAGAATACGATTCTAAATTCGGTTTCCTGATCGGTGGTGTTGCTGAAATTCCAGTTTCTTCTAACTTCACTTTCCGTCCGGAACTTAACTTCATTCAGAAAGGTTTCAAAGAAAGCGAATCTGAAGCTGGTTATTCTTATGAAACAAAAGCAACTGCAAGCTTCATCGAACTTCCCCTGAACTTCGTTTACAATGTTGCTGCTGGTTCAGGTACTTTCTTCGTAGGTGCTGGTCCTTCTATCGGATTCGGTATCGGCGGTAAAGTGAAATCTGAAATGAGCTTCGGTGGTGAAACTGAATCTGAAGAAACCGACATCAAATTTGATGGCGATGACGAAGCTACTGACGACAACGTTCACCTGAAATCTCTTGATTTCGGTGCTAACATCCTTGCTGGTTACAAAATGAGCAACGGACTGTTCTTCAGCCTTGGCTACTCTAAAGGTTTCAGCAACCTTAGCCCTTACGAAAATTCATCATTCAAAACCAGCGGTGTTCAACTGAAAGTTGGTTTCATGTTTGGCGGTGCAAAAACTAATGGTTCTGATAACTAATCACAGTTTTTAATGCAATAAAAAAGGGCCGTATCTCTGATACGGCTTTTTTTATTTTTGGTGGCATCACCCTAAACCAAGCACATCTTTCATCGTATAAACCCCTTTCTTTCCCCTGAGGAATTCTGCTGCCAGTACAGCACCATTGGCAAAACCCTTCCTGTTGTGCGCCGTATGAATGATCTCGATGTCGTCTACATCGCTCAGATATTTTACATGATGGGTGCCCGGGGCAGGATCGACCCGCTCGCTGATGATCTCCACTTTGCTATTATCATCTGCTTCGGAATTTGTCCAGCCGGTCTTGCCTGGCAACACAGAAATCAGCTGTTCTGCCAGGGTGATCGCGGTTCCGCTTGGGGCATCTTTTTTTTGAGTGTGATGAACTTCTTTTAAAGCTACATCATATTCCTCCCTTCCTGCCATCAGTTCTGCAAGCTTACGGTTTAATTCAAAGAAAAGATTCACACCCACACTGAAATTACTTGCATAGATGAAAGAGCCATTCACCTGGTTGCACAGCTCCTTTATATCATCAAAGCGGTTAAGCCATCCTGTGCTGCCGGAAACCACGGGGGTGCCGCAGCGAAGGCAGGCGGCA
The DNA here is from genome assembly GCA_023417815.1 of Bacteroidota bacterium. GTDB lineage: Bacteria > Bacteroidota > Bacteroidia > Chitinophagales > Chitinophagaceae > Ferruginibacter. The sequence continues at coordinate 152,333 of JAEZEI010000003.1, forward strand.
ATGTTCTCAAACGCGCTTTCGGGGCCGGTGAACTCAATAGCTACATCACATTTTGAAAGCGATTCTGCATTCAGGTCTTTTTTATTTATGGAAGAAATGATCAGGCAGATCTCATGATGCCTGTCGCGTGCAGCTTCTGCTATCGCTTTTCCCATTTTGCCATAGCCAATTAAACCGATCCTCATAATTATGTGTTAGCCAGTAAAGTTAGGGAGAGACAGGGTCATTTCCCGATCTTCAGCACCACGCTCAATCCATTGGTGCGTGCCATAGGGCTATACCCTGGCTTAAGCTGCAGGGAAAGGTCGTCGCTTACATCAAAGGTTTTCAAATGCGCATCCACAGCGGCATCCACCACGTTAAGTCCCCAGAACACCACGAAGAACAATGCGGAATAATCCAGGTTCTGCCGCACCTCGTTCCTGAATGCCCTTATGCGTTCGGGTTGATCACGCACCGTAAAGTAGGGTTGCTTGATGAGGTAATCGTTCGATTCATCTCCGTCAGTTGCAAGTATATAAGCTTCCTTCGAATCGCGGTATTGTTTCAGGTTCTGGAAGAAAACATAAGTGGTGGTTCCAAGCGCACCATAAACGATGGGAATCTTCCAGTACTTTTTGTTGGTGGCCTGTCCCCAGCCGGGAATAAGCGCCGACCTGCGGATCGCTATGCGTGGATCATATTTTTTGGGAGTGTCTGCGATCTGCTCCACCGGGGTAACTTCAACAACATGGCCGGAGGTGGATGCAACGATAGTATCATTCTGCGCCGCTGAACAGAATGACAGGAGCGCGAAGCATATCGTAAATAATGATCTCAATCAGCTTACGTTGATATTAAGTTTTTGCAGGAGGCTGTTCAGCTCTTCAAGGGAATAATATTCAAAAAGTATGCTGCCATTGCCCTTGCTGCTGTGCTTTACTTTCACCCGGGTGTTGTATTGGGATGAAATTGTATCTTCTATCTTTTTAAATGCAGGCGGGATATTTGATTTTGCTGCAGGCTTGTCCTTTCCCTGCGTGTAAAGTTTCCTTACAAGATCTTCAGTCTGTCTTACTGAAAGGTTCCGTGTCTTGATCTCGTTAAAGATGTAGAGTTGTTTTTCAACCGCATCAACGTTTATGAGCGCGCGTGCATGTCCCATGCTGATCACGTTATTCCTGACAGCAACCTGGATATCTGGCGGAAGTTTAAGCAGCCTTATGTAATTGCTGACGGTTGCCCTTTCCTTTCCCATTCTTTCTGCCACCTGTTCCTGGGTATAGTCCAGGTCGTCCATCAGTCTTTTATAACTGAGCGCAACCTCAATTGCATTCAGATTTTCGCGTTGCAGGTTTTCCAATAAAGCAAGCTCAAGAACGGAGCTGTCATTTCCCTGCCTGATATATACGGGAACATCTTTCAGGCCGGCAAGTTTTGAAGCCCGTAAGCGGCGTTCACCTGCAATAAGCCTGTACTTTCCATTCGCCGCAGGCGAAACAGTGAGCGGCTGAATGATATTGTGCAAACGGATTGAAGCCGCAAGCTCGCTCAGGGCTGCTTCATCAAAATCCTTCCGCGGCTGATCCGGGTTGGCCTCTACCTGTTCAATGGGTACGCGCTGTACCGAAGTGGTCTTCTCCACAACATCCTGTTTCAGCTGGCCGGAAGAATTCTTCAGGTCGGCATCAATATTCTGGAGCAGGCTTCTGATGCCTTTACCCAGTGCGTCTTTTTTATTTGGAGCGCTCATTACTGTTTTTTTATAATTCCTTTTCTTCAGCCGGGATCCTGGTCATATTATTTCTCTGCAGGATCTCTTTTGCAAGGTGAAGATAATTCACAGCACCCTTGCTGTCGCTGTCGTACAGGATAACCGGCTTACCTACGCTCGGAGCTTCGCTCAGCCTTGTATTCCGGTGTATGATGCTGGAGAAGACCAGGTCTTCAAAATGCCTTCTTACTTCGCTTACTACCTGGTTGCATAACCGCAGTCTTCCATCGTACATCGTCATCAGGATCCCTTCTATCTGCAGTTCAGGGTTCAGCCTGTTCTGAACGATCTTTACGGTATTGAGTAATTTACCCAAACCTTCCAGTGCGAAGAATTCCGTTTGAACGGGTACCACCACGCTGTCGGCAGCCACCAGCGCATTCACTGTTATCAACCCAAGCGAAGGGGAGCAGTCGATCACGATGAAATCATAATCATTCTTTACCGGCTCCAGGATCTGCTTCAGTACACTTTCCCGGTTAGGATAATTGATCATCTCTATCTCGGCGCCTACCAGGTCGATATGGCTGGGCACAAGGTCGAGGTAAGGAAGCGAGGTTTTCAGGATAACATCCGATGCCACCGCCTCATTCACCATGCAATCGTACAGGCTACGGGTGATATTATGCAGGTCGAAGCCCACCCCCGTGGTGGAGTTGGCCTGCGGATCGGCATCCACCAGCAGGGTCTTGTATTCCAGGATGGCAAAACTGGCCGCCAGGTTAATTGCCGTGGTGGTCTTACCAACCCCTCCCTTCTGATTTGCAATGCCTATGATCCTTGCCATTAACGCTGTATATATTGAATATTCTTAATAAATGAGTATGATTATCGCTTATCGTAAATAACCCTAATCGTTTTAGCAAACATCGGTATTAAATTGCATTACTAACCCGGATTGCCGGCAAATTTACAGATATGAAGCTACACTGAAAGCACTTCCGGGGATGTAATTATGATAACGATAATTTCAGGGTCGAACAGAAAGGATAATAATACGCTTAAGGTGGCAATGGAATACCAGCGGTTGCTGCATGCCGCCCAACTGGAAGCGCAGGTATTGTCGCTCGAAGAAATGGATCTCACTCAAAGGAACGAGGAATTCCTGGAGGTGGAAGAGAATATTTTAGTTCCCACCGAAAAATTCATCATCATCAGCCCGGAATACAATGGCTCTTATCCGGGAGTGCTCAAACTGATGATCGATAATACGGATGTAAGGAGGGTTTGGTGGAACAAGAAGGTTCTGCTTACGGGAGTTTCCACCGGCAGGGCCGGGAACCTGCGCGGCATGGAACACCTCACCGGGTCTTTGCTGCATATGAAGATGCTGGTGCATCCAAACCGCCTGCCGATAAGCGTAGTGAACACCCTGATGAATGAGGAAGGCATGTTCACTGATAACCGTACCCTCGAAGCCATCCAGAACCAGTTACGTGAATTCATAACTTTTTAGAAATGCGGAATCCCCTGGGTGTATTCATATTTATCGTGATCATGGTTCTGCTGGACCTATATGTATTCCAGGCTGTGCGCTCTGTGAGCCAGCATGCCTCTCCACGAACCAGGGGGATCATCACCACGGTTTACTGGTTCATCACCCTTTCCACTATTGTTGCCTTTCTTGTTTTTGCATTCACAACACCACAAACACTTTCAAAATCTGTCCGTATCTATCTCTTTGCCATTGTTGTCGGGCTGTTCCTTTCCAAACTGGTGGCGATATCATTTTTGATGATCGATGACCTGCGCAGGCTTATTCAATGGGTGGCAGGTAAACTGATGTTCAATAATACAGAAGGTGAAAAGATGGCGGGAGATGGGATCAGCCGTTCTGCATTCCTTAGCTGGCTTGCTCTTGCTGCCGGCACAACCCTTTTCGGAAGCCTGCTCGTGGGCTTTCGGAATAAATATAATTATACCACCAGGAAGGTTAAGCTGAATTATCCTAACCTGCCCGGGTCTTTCAGGGGACTTAAGATCGTACATATAAGTGATATCCATTGCGGCAGCTTCATGCACCCGAAGGAAGTGGAAGATGGAATCAGGCTTATACTGGACCAGGAGCCGGATGTTATCTTTTTTACCGGAGACCTGGTGAATGACCGCGCTTCTGAAATGGCTCCCTACATGGAAATGTTCAGGGAACTCAAAGCCCCGCTGGGGGTGTATTCCGTTTTGGGAAACCACGATTATGGCGATTACGCTTCCTGGCCTTTTGATGGCATCAGCAAAGAACAGAATATGCGCAACCTCCACCAGGTGCATGCCTCGCTTGGATGGCGGTTGCTCATAAATGAACATGCAGTGATCCAGAAGGATGAAGAGAAGATCGCTATCCTTGGTGTGGAGAACTGGAGTGCAAGGGGACGTTTTCCGAAGTATGGCAAGTTGCAGGATGCTTATGCCGGAACAGCGGGGATACCTTTCAAGATATTACTGAGCCATGATCCAAGCCACTGGGAAGAAGAGGTTCAGAAAGCGTATAAAGATATCGACCTTACCCTAAGCGGTCATACACACGGGATGCAGTTTGGTGTGGAAGTGCCCGGCTTTAAATGGAGCCCGGTGCAGTATATGTACCGGTACTGGGCGGGCCTGTACGGCAACGACCAGCAGAAACTTTATGTGAACCGGGGTTTCGGATTCATCGGTTATCCCGGCAGGGTGGGGATATTGCCCGAGATAACGGTGATTGAACTGGCGTAAGGAATGGTTGGTGATAACATCAACCATGGCCGGAAAATGTTTATTGTTTAACGTTCATTGTTCAAGGTTATTAAACCGAAACAATAAACACTGAACAATAAACACTAAACCCTAAACCTCCAACTTCCAACTTCCAACTTCCAACTTCCAACCTCCAACCTCCAACTACCTCGCAAACTTCCTTTTCCTGCTTTCATCCGAAGGCCTTCTGAATCCGCCGTCGGCTTCATTCATACGGATGGTGCGGTTATTATATCTTTTGCCATCGAGGCTTTTGATCATTTTGCCGGCTTCGGCGCGGTCCACTTCAACCCATGAATTCATTTCGCGCATATCGATCCTGCCGAGTACCTCTTTCTTCAGGTTGCTTTCATCAAGGATGAACTGGAGGAAGCTTGCTTTATAGAAACCATCCTTGGTTCCAACATTAATAAAGAGCCTGGTGAAGCCGTTATCGCGGTTGAACGACATCCTTTCCCTGCCACGGCCCTGGGAGGAAGTGCCATAACCCTGCGATGGCATTCTTGATTCCTTTGCATTCAGGTCTTCCGCATTTTCATAATACTTCAGGAAATGATCGAATTCAAGCGCGGCCACACGCTGTAATACCTCTTCCTTCGAAACATCTTTGAACTTCTCCATAAGGTCTGGCATGTAGGTCTCATAATCGCCATGCGATATGTCGGCCTCAATAAGCCTGTCCATGAAATGGAAGAACTGTTTGCGGCAAACATCTTTACCTGTAGGGATATCAAGCTTATGAAAAGCTGAATTGATCATCTTTTCAAGTTGCCTGATCTTATATATCTCCCGGGAATGGCAGATGCTGATGCAGATACCTGAACGGCCTGCACGCGCGGTACGACCGCTCCTGTGGGTATATACTTCCATGTCATCAGGAAGTTCGTAATTGATCACGTGGGTTATTCCTTCCACGTCAATCCCGCGCGCGGCAACATCGGTTGCAATAAGCAACTGGAGGGTCTTGCTGCGGAATCTTCCCATAACCTTGTCGCGCTGCTGCTGTGTAAGATCACCATGCAGGGCTTCAATATCGTAACCGGATTTGGAAAGCTTTTCAGAAATATCCTGCGCATCAGCCTTGGTACGGGTAAAGATGATACCATACATACCTGGGTTGAAATCGATCAGGCGCTTAAGGGTTTCATAACGCTTGGTCGACGGCGCTACATAGTACTGGTGGTCGATGTTCACATTACCGCTGTTCTTCTTACCAACAGTCACTTCTTTAGGGTTCTCCATGAAGTTCCTTGAGATCGCTCTCACTTCAGGTGGCATGGTAGCAGAGAAAAGCCAGATACTTTCCCTGTTTATAGTATTCTTCAATACAAAATCAATATCATCTCGGAAGCCCATGTTAAGCATTTCATCGGCCTCATCAAGTACTACGTACTTCACTTTCTGCAGGTCGATAGCCTTTCTTTCAATAAGATCGATAAGCCTTCCGGGTGTAGCCACCACGATCTGAACCCCTTTGCGGAGGTTGCGGATCTGCATGGTGATGGATGCACCGCCATAAACCGCTTCCACCATCAGTCCCTTGCTGTGCTTCATGAAAAGCTGCAGGTCGTTGGTGATCTGGAGGCACAGTTCACGGGTAGGACATACCACGAGCGCCTGGGGAAATTTATCGGAAGCGATCGCCAGTTGCAGCAATGGTAGTCCGAAGGCAGCCGTTTTACCGGTGCCGGTCTGCGCAAGCCCTACAAAATCGGTAGTGCCTGAAAGTAAAACGGGGATGGCTTTTTCCTGGATAGGTGTCGCAGTGGTAAAGCCTAGTTCAGTTACTGAGCGAACGAGATTCTCGTTCAAACCCAATGATTCAAATGAATTCATCAATCTAAATATGTTATTAATAAAACAGACCGCGATGAAGAGTGGTCAACAAATCAACGTACATGATATGCTTCGGGCCGTTGATTATTTTGTGTGGGAACTTAGAATGAACCGCTGCAACAGCAACTGAGCATGACATGCTTTCTCAGTCAGGAGCGCAAAGGTAATGCATTTATGGTGAATAAGCGCAATGTGAGTGGTTAAATAAATGCCATAAAAAAAGCGACCGTTATACAACAGTCGCCTTTGTTTTCATACGGGTTATTGCGTTTATAGAGACAGACCGACACCTAGGTGTACCGTCTGGGACTTCCACTTATCCCTGTTATCGATATCATTGATATTGCTCAGGCCAACTACATATCTACCATAAAGCCGGATCTTTGAAATGTTCAGTTGCAAGCCTCCAACCATGCTGAAGTCGCCATTCTTGAAAGCTTCCTCACCATTCTCCAGTAAGTTACTGTTCTGGTCGATCAGTATCCCGAACTGGGGACCTGCCTGCAATGAAACAAAGTTGTTAGGCTTGTAGCTTAATAATATCGGGATGTTGATGTACTGAAGTTTTACATCATCAATATTATTGAATGCATATACGGAACTGAACTGGCTGCTCGTATCCACATTCACCTGGCTGAAATAAACTTCAGGTTGAATACCAACCTTCTTGCTCAGCCCTATATCAAGGAAACCACCAAGATGATATCCAAAAGAGAACTGGTCCTTGAAAGCCTGTCCCGATACCTTATGAAGGTCTGCACCTCCTTTGATCCCTACTTTGAATCCCTGGGCCTGGCTTACAAAGCCTGCGGCAACCATCATTACTCCCAATATTAATTTCTTCATAAATGGATTTTAAAACCTATGAAAGTCAACTCCTATGCCAAAAGAAAAACAAATTTTGTTAAGGAGAAATCAATATTGGTTGGAGGTTGGATGTTGGAAGTTGTTTTGTGTTTATTGTTTAAAGTTTAGTGTAGGGCAATGTAGAGACGCATATTTGCGTCTCAGTTGGAAGTTGGAAGTTTGAGGTTGGAGGTTGGACGTTTAGTGTTTATTGTTTAAAGTTTAGTGTTGGGCAATGTAGAGACGCATATTTGCGTCTCAAATAAGGGTACAACAGTTTGGAGGTTGGAGGTTGGAAAGGTTCAGGGACGGATCATTTCTATTGTATCGTCGTCGTTCAAACGGATGACAGTGCTGGGCTCTGCAGGTTGAAGGTCATCCTGGCGGTGCACCACCACGTAGTCTACGCCATTCCTGATGCTGATATCGATATCACTGAATACTTGCGGTGGAGGATAGCCGCTGATATTACTGGATGTTGAAACTACAGGTTTACCGAATGCTTTAATAAGCCGTTTACAAAAGGGATCCTTCACCACCCTTATCCCGATGCTGCCATCAGCATTCACAAGATTAGCAGGAAGGTTTATTGCGTGATTATATATTACAGTCACAGGCTTGGTGATGCCTTTTATAAAATCGAAATAGGGGATATGATCACGGTCAACATAATCCAGGATATCTTCTTCTTCTGCAACAAGGATGATCATGCTCTTGGATTCATTCCTGTTCTTTAGCGCATAGATCTTCGCAACAGCGTCTGCATTGGTTGCATCGCAGCCGATCCCCCACACAGTATCAGTAGGATACAGGATGAGTCCTCCTTTGTGGAGCACCTCAAGGCACATCTCTATATCATGGTCGATCTGCATAAAGTGTTTCGAGCAACTGTTGGTTCTGAATGGTTCGTGCACAATTAAAATGACCAAGCGGGCATTTCTTATATCCATGTGTACCGCACGGCCTGCAATCTACAGGTTGCCTGGTTTCTATAATGAACGACCTGTCGGACAAAGGAGTGTATCCAAAGCCGGGTATGGTAGAACAGAAGATTGCGGTTACCGGTGCGTTCACGGCAGATGCAAAATGGAGCGGGGCGCTGTCGTTCGTATAATTCATGACAGCATGCCTCATCAGCGCTGCAGATTGAAGGAAGCCCAGTTTACCTGCAAGCACGGTGATCCCGGGATGGGTTGATACCGATGCCAGCCTTATGCATTCCTGCACATTGTCGGGTCCGCCAAGCAGGTAGATGTTCATTTCCGGGTCTATGCTGTCCATCAGCTCCACCCATTTTTCCTCCGGGTATTTTTTTGTGAACCAGACACTGGAAGGGGTCATGGTCACGAACTTGTATCCAAGCAATCCTTTGATGGTTTCGTGATCACCGGCAGAAGGGTAGATGCGTGGCCTGGTGAATTCCTTATCGGTGAAGTGTTCTATAAGATCATTGTTGCGTTCCACCTCATGCCGCCCGTTGCCCATGGTATGGATGATCTTACGGTCGAATAGGAAGCTGAGCGGGTTGCTTTTAAAACCAACCTTCTCTTTCGCGCCTGAAAATGCTGTAAGGAAGCCGGTGGAAAAATACCGCTGAAGGTTGATCACTTTGTCGTACCTCGTTTTCCTTACCTGCGACAATATTTTGAGCAGATTTTTCTTCTTGTTTTTCTTTTTATCCCAGGTAATGACTTCGAAGATATAGGGATTATGCCTTAGCAGTTTTTCATTGCCTTTCCGGACGAGGTAATCGATCTGTGCTCCCGGGAAATACTTTGCGAGCTTTTCTGCAATGGCGGTGCTGAGCACAACATCGCCAATGAAAGCCGTTTGTATCACCAGGAATTTCTGCATGGGCCAAAGTTAATTGAAAACATTACGGAGGTTTCATGGCATATTATACTTTTACAAAAATTATCGTGTATGGAATTGCAGCAACTGATCGCGGCAGCATGGGCCGACCGCAACCTTTTAAAGGAAGAAAAGTATGAACAGGCAGTGAGGGATGTATTGGAGAAGGTGGATAAGGGATCGCTGCGAACGGCCCAGCCGGCGGGCGATTCATGGCAGGTGAATGAATGGGTGAAGCAGGCCATATTAATGTATTTCGCGATACAGAAAATGGAGACCCATACGCTGCCGCCATTTGAATTTTATGATAAGATGAAGCTAAAGTCCGGTTATGCGGAACTGGGAGTGCGGGCTGTTCCGCATGCTGTGGCAAGATATGGAGCCTACATAGCGCCCAATGTGGTGCTGATGCCTTCATACGTGAACATTGGCGCCTACGTTGGTGAAGGTACTATGGTGGATACCTGGGCTACCGTGGGAAGCTGCGCACAGATCGGCGCGCATGTTCATTTAAGCGGCGGTGTAGGAATAGGTGGTGTGCTTGAGCCGCTGCAGGCCAGCCCGGTGATCATCGAAGACGGATGCTTCATCGGCAGCAGGTGCATAGTGGTGGAAGGCGTAAGGGTTAGAAAAGAAGCCGTGCTGGGCGCGAACGTAGTGCTCACCCAAAGCACGAAGATCATAGACGTTAGCGGCAGCGAGCCAATAGAAATGAAAGGCGAAGTACCCGAACGCAGCGTGGTGATCCCAGGCACCTACCAGAAGAAATTCCCCGCCGGCGAATATGGCGTAAGCTGCGCCCTCATCATCGGCAAAAGAAAACAAAGCACCGACCAAAAGACCAGTCTCAATGATGCATTGCGGGAGTTTAATGTTGCAGTATAGGGGGGAGGGGTAGGGACGTTGCATGCAACGTCCGTACGAAGTTGGGGGTTGGAGGATGTGTAATGTTTATGGTTTAGGGTTTAATGTTCCCGAACGATGAACAATGAACGTTAAACAATAAACATTTTTCGCCCATTCAAGCAAGCTTGCAACGCGGGTTAGAATGTCCTTTTTGATTGCTGCGCGATCCAGATGTCCGCGAGTGGGCTAACCTGTAAGCCTCCGCAGCTTCGCTGCGCGGTTTTTTTATTTCGCCTGCTTATGCAAGCAAGCTTGCAACGCGGGTTAGAATGTCATTTTTGATTGCTGCGCGATCCAGATGTCCACGAGTGGGCTAACCTGTAAGCCTCCGCAGCTTCGCTGCGCGGTTTTTTTATTTCGCCTGCTTATGCAAGCAAGCTTGCAACG
>JAEZEI010000098.1 GCA_023417815.1 Bacteroidota bacterium
ATTGTCGCCCGGGAGAAGAATGCTTCCGCGTTTCGAGGGTCTTTCCGGATGGCGGCCGCTCCTTCGCGCGGGATCGTTTGTCCTGCACTAAAAGTGAGCAATCACTCCCAGTGGTGCGCAGGTACGAACTGGCGCAAATGGTTCTGGTGTCGGCTGGAGAGGACGCCAGGCTCTGCGGCGGCGAGCGAGGATAATGGCGGGTAAGCTAGCCGCCCCCGGCAGCCTCCGCCCCGATCCATCCCGTTCCACCGCACCCTTCATGACCCAAGACAAGCGCACCAGCCCGCCAGCGGACCGCTCCGCGAATCGATCATCGTCTCCCCAGCCTCTCAAGGCCGCCGACATTCTTGCCGCGGGCCGCGGCATCAGCCGCCGGATCGGGGTCGTCAATCCGCCGGTAGTGCGCGCCTCGACGGTGCTGTTCGATTCGATCGAATCGGCATTCGCCGAGGGGCCGCCGGCGACGGTCGGGGAAAGGCATCGCGCCACCTACGGCACCTCGGGCACCGAGACCACTTTCGCGCTCATGGATGCCCTGGCGGAGCTGGAAGGGAAACCGCACGCCTGCCGGGCTGCGCTGATGCCTTCGGGGCTGTCCGCCATCAGCACCGCGCTGCTGGCCTTCACCCAGCCGGGCGACCATGTGCTGATGAGCGACTCGGTCTACGGGCCGGCTCGCGTCTTCGCCAACACCATGCTCGCCCGTTTCGGCGTGCGGACCACCTTCTTCGAGCCGGAGATCGCCGTGGACGGCCCAGGCGGGCTGGCCGATCTCATCCGGCCCGAAACCCGCATCATCTACCTGGAGAGCCCCGGCAGCTACACCTTCGAGCTCCAGGACGTACCGGCAATCTGCGCGATGGCCCGCAGTCGCGGCATCCTGACGATGCTCGACAACACTTACGCCTCGCCGTGCCTGGCGCGCCCCTTCGACTGGGGCGTCGACATGACGCTGCTCGCCCTGACCAAGTACTGGGCTGGACATGCCGATGTGCTGATGGGCGCCGTGGTGATCCGCGAGGAGCATTTCGCCCGCCTGTGGGCGGCGGTGAAGCAGACCGGCCTGTGCGTCGGTGGCGACGATGCCTGGCTGGTGCTGCGCGGTATGCGGACGGTGGACGTGCGGATGCGGCGCCACGAGCAAACCGGCCTGGCGGTGGCGCGATGGCTCCAGCAGCGGCCGGAAGTCCGGCGGGTGCTGCATCCGGGGCTGCCGGAGCATCCTCGCCACGAAATCTTCCGACGGGATTTCCTGGGTTCCTGCGGGCTGCTGTCGTTCGAGCTGCAGCCCGCAAGCCAGCAGCAGGTCGCCGCCCTGTGCAACGGCCGGCGGCATTTCTCCATCGGCTATTCCTGGGGCGGCTTCGAGAGCCTGATCATGCCGGCGCTCCTCGGCTCGTCGCGCACCGTCAATCGGTGGCAGGGTGGCCCGCTGATCCGGATCCATTGCGGCCTGGAGGACGCGCAGGACCTGATCGCCGACCTGCAGGACGGGCTGCAGGCGCTGAACGACCTCGCCGACTGAGCCACAGCCAAGCCGGACGGCGAGCGGCCTGATAACCGGCCGGTTCGACCGAGGTGCCGCCGGCCGCGCAAAGGACTGACCCCGGCGTCGCCCGGCCGTTACACACAGATACTTTCAACGTCAGCCAAGCCGAGGCCACGCCGCTTGCTCGAGTTCTGGGACACTCTCCTGCGCAGTTGCCGGTGCCGGAGATGGACGTTTTACTCGGGAGCCTACGTGATCATCGACTACTGCGATGGGGCAACCCCATCCGAGATCGAAGCGGATTTGTGCATCATCGGGGCCGGCGCTGCCGGTATCACGGTGGCCCACGCGTTTCTCGGCACCACGACGCGAGTGTGCATCGTGGAAAGCGGCGGAATGGCCGGCGAACGCGAGAGCCAGGATCTCTACGCCTGCGCCTCCGTGGGACCCGCCACGCTGGATGCCTACAGCTCGCGCATGCGCGTCTTCGGCGGCAGCTGCCAGTTGTGGGGCGGCGGTTGCGTTCCGCTGGATCGCGGCGACCTGCTCGAACGCGACTGGGTGCCCGGCAGCGGCTGGCCGATCTCGCATGCCGAGCTGGAGCACTACTACAACGAAGTGCGCGCCTTCTGCCGGATCGATTCCCATCGGATCGTGGACGGCATCTTCAGCGCCGAGCCTGCACTCGATCCGTTGCCACTGGACAAGGAGAAGCTGGTCAACCAGCGCTTCGTAAGCATCCCGGTCAAGTTCGGCGACACCTACCGCAGCGAGCTCGAGCGGGCGACGAACATCACGGTGCTGCTGCACGCGAACCTGCTCGAGCTGCAAGCGCGTGCGGATGGCGGATCGGTCGATCACGCCCGCATCGGCACGCTCGAAGGCCGCCGCGGCATCGTACGCGCGCGACACTACGTGCTGGCGTGCGGCGGCATCGAGACTGCCCGCCTGCTGCTGCTGTCGAATTCCGTGATACCTCAGGGCCTGGGCAACCGGAACGACCTGGTGGGCCGCTACTTCATGGATCATCCATGCGGCAGCCTGGGCAAGCTGTTTACCGATTGGCCGGATCGCCTCCTGCAACCCTACAACGCGCCGCACGGCGAAGCCGATGAACCGTTGTACTCGGAGATAGGCCTGTCGCCGCACGCGCAGCGCGCCCGGCGAATCCTCAACGGTCGCGTGCGTCCGTTCGCGGTGGAAGCCCCGGCGCCCGGCGGGATCCATGCATTGCGGGGCCTTCGGGCGGCGCTGCGCAAGCCGGTGATGGATGAAGGGCGCGAGATGGTGCAGCATCTCCAGCAGGCGATGCTCCATAGGCGCATGCCGGAGGGCGTTGCCGCCGTGCCTTCGGAGAGCATCGCGACGCTGTTGCTGCGCGTGGGCCTGGGTGTCGGCGACATCGCCCGCGCCTGGGTGCGAAAGCGGGCGGATCGGCCCGCCGTTCCCACCTCGCACATCGAGCTGCAGGGATACTTCGAGCAGGCCCCCAATCCGCTGAGCCGCGTCACGCTGTCCGATGACGTCGATGCCTTGGGGCAGCGCAAGGCGCGGGTCGATTGGCAGTTCACTGCGCTGGATCGCCACACATTTCGCGCCGCTGCCGCGGTGTTTGGCGAAGAGCTCGCGCGCATCTGCAATGGCCGGTTCGAACCGAGTCCGTGGCTGGACGACGAGAGCCAGCCGCCGCAGGTGAACGGCACGGCCCACCACATGGGCACCACGCGGATGGCGGACGATCCGCGCGAAGGCGTGGTAGACAGGGACTGCCGTGTGCACGGCATCGACAACCTGCACATCGCCGGCAGCTCTGTGTTCCCTACCGGCGGCTGGGCGTTCCCTACGATTACCATCGTGGCCTTGAGCCAGCGGCTGGCCGAAACGTTGCACATCTTGCTCTGAGCTGGCCGTCATCGGTGCGACGGCGGCAGCAGCCGGGGCGGTTGCACGATTGCCGCGAGTGAGCAGTATTTCCGGACGCCGGCGTAACGCTTGGCGATAATTCTTTGTGCGGCGCGCCACCGGCAGGCCCATCCCGGCCGATCCGGCGCCGCCATCCATCCACTAGAGGTTCCACTCACAAGATGACCAGCACCAACCTGATCCCGCTCGAGCAGCTGATC
>JAEZEI010000020.1 GCA_023417815.1 Bacteroidota bacterium
GCGTATCGGTTTCCAGGAAACGTGCGCGAGCTGCGTAACGTGATGGAACACGCAGTCATTTGCGCGGACGCGGAGACGGTGCAGCCGCAACACCTTCCGGATCGCGTGCGATGTGCGCGCGAGATCGGCCCGCGTTCGACGCGTGTCACGCGCGAATCCGGGGAGCACGATGTTTTTCGGGGCGCGGCTCACGCCGAGCTCTCAACAGAGCCGGACCCATTCCATAGCCGAGTCCGCCGCTACGAAAAGCAGCTCATCGAGAACGGCCTGCGCTTGACGCACGGCAACGTGACGCGCGCGGCGGAGGTGCTCGGCATTCCAGTACGGACGCTGAGCTACAAGATGCGCAGCTACGGCATCTCGCGCGGGCAGGAGAACCTGTCCATCGCGAGCAAGTGAACCATCGCGCATGATCGCAATCGCTGTCGCAGCGCCCGTACGTGGATGACCGAGATCCGCATCGTCTCCTCGCGTAGCCCCCGTCCCTGGCAGGAGTCAAGCGTGCGAAAGCCGCGAGCCGCGCTCAGCGTGGCTTGGCGCGGGCGAGCGCGCTGCGCAGCAACCCCGGTGCGTAGCGGTTCAAGTACACCCCGAGGGTCTCGTACTTGGCGACGTAGATCTCCTGCTTCCCACGATCCAGCGCGGCCATCGTGCGCTCCGCACAGGTCGCGGGCGTGAGGCCCTTCTGCTGGCCCTCGTCCACCGCGCCGTGGGCCCGCCCGTCGGCGCGCAGCGCGTGCAGAGAGAACTCGGTATTGACGTGGCCGGGGCACACCATCAGCACCTCGACACCGTGCTCGCCGAGCTCCGCCCGCAGGCCGTTGAAGTAGCCGTGCAGGGCGTGCTTGGAGGCTGCATAGCCCGCGCGGTGTTTGACGCTGATCAAACCGAGCACGCTGCTGATCACCACGAACGTGCCGCGCTTCTTGGCCACCATCGAGGGAAGCAAGGCCTTGGTCAGGGCCACCGGCCCGAGATAGTTGGTGTCGAGCATGCGCCGTTCGACCTCGAAGCTGGTCTCGAGCACCGAGCCGCGCTGGCCCACCCCTGCGTTGTGCACCATCACGTCGACCGCGCCATGACGTGTGAGGACCTCGTTCGCCTTGGCTTCGAGTGAACCGAGATCCGCGAGGTCGAGCGGCAGGATGTGCACTTCGGGGGAAGCGCCAGGGAGCCCCGTACAGTGCTGGGCAACCTGCTCCAGACGCTCCACCCGCCGCGCCGAAAGGATCAGCTTGGCGCCGCGGAGAGCGAACGAGTGGGCGAGGGCCGCCCCGATCCCTGAAGAGGCACCCGTGATCCAGACTGTCTTGCCGGCGTAGTCGCGCATGGACGCGGGTGTATCACGCCCCTAGCCGGGGAGTAGCTGGAGCCGCCGGAAGAACCCAGGTTGGGGCCGAGAGCGCGAAAGCCTGAGCTTCAGCGCGCCGATCTCAGAAGCTCACCTTCGAGATCCAGCTGATCGCGAACACCGTGAGCGCCAAGCTCACCGGGGCCAGCATGAAGAACATGAGGCCGGGCACGCCGCGCGAGCGCGCGACTTGCGCAGTGTCGCGCCTGCCCCGTCGTTCGGCGCCAGGGGCGCCAGTGAGTTGCTGAAGCGAAACGCGATGGGTGGCCATAAAATCCCCTCCCTTTTTCATGCTCCAAGACGGAACGACGCCGCCCGCCCACGCACTGTGACAAGGCGGGAGTCCCATTCGCGTCTTGGTGTGACGTTTTTGCGGATGCAGCCAGCGCGCGGATACGCGTCGCCAGCTTGGATACCCCCGTCAGGCGACCGCCTCGAGACGAGCGCGTAGCTTGTCCCTCGCGCCCGCCAAGATCTGCCCCGCACGCTGGCGCGAAACACCGAGCGCTCGACCCACGTCCGCAAGGCTCTTGCCGTCCTCCCGAAAGAACTGCTCGTGCACGACAGCCCGCTCGCGCTCGGAGAGCCCCGTCAATGCCATCCTGATGGAGCCCTCGCAGGCCGCCTGGTGCTCGGCATCTGCCACGGCTTGCTCGGGGGAGGCCGTGTCATCCGCGAGATCGAGGGTACCACCCCCCGCTCCGGAGGGATCCTCGGTGGTTAGCGACACGTCACGCGAGCTCAGCGAAACTTCGACCAGCTCGACGTCATGCTCCGCCACCCCCAACTCCTCGGCGAGCTCTGCGCGCGTGGGTTTGCGGCCATGGCGCTGCGACAGCATGCGCTCGGTTTGCCTCAGCCTGGCCCGAGCGATGCGGGCGCCGCGCGTGGAGGGCCCGCCGACGATGCGGCGGTTGGCCAGGGCATAACGGCGTACGCAGGCGCGCACCCACCAGGCCGAGTAGCTCGCGAAGCGGGCGTCGTGGCCGAGATCGAAGCGGCGCACCGCCTCCATCAAGCCGAGCACCCCCTCGCTCACGAGGTCGTGCGCGCTCAACCCCTCGCGTGCGTAGCGAGATGCCACCTGTACCACCAGTCGCATGTGACTTTCGACCAGGTCATGAACTGCGCGCTGATCGCCGACCTGTGCGCGTTCGAGCAGCGCCCGTTCGACTTCCGCGCTCAGCAGGGGTTTTTCGCGCGCTTTGTGGCGGTAACGCCCCCAATCAACGTCGGTATCGTGCACGGGGCCTCCTTCCTTGGCAGCGCAGACTTGCACCGCGCGTGCCACGACAAAGTTGTGCGTTTGACGATTGCTCTTTGCGGGCTTGTCAGAGGCACTCGAGGCGGATCAATGCACCGTCAGCACAGGTGTATGACACGCCCTCAAGACGCTCTGCGAAACGCTCCCAAGCAACATGCGCTCCACCGCGCCTTTGCCCGTCGCCCCGAGGCAGACCAGGTCGACTCCGAACTCCTGCGCGCAGTGAGCGATGCGCTTGGCGGGCTCACCGCGCACGACGTGGCGATTTATCGTGAGATCCTTGCGATCCCCGAGCACCCCACGCACCGCTCCCTCGAGCTCCGTATCGAGGAAACGCATGTAACGTTCAACCTGTTCCGGCGCCGGCCATGGCAATCCGAGCGCGGGATCGCTGTGGCCGTCATAGACGTCCGGATGCACGTGCAGCACCTCCAGCGAGGCGCCCAGCCGCCCAGCGAGCTGAGCCGCGAAGGCCAACGCGCGATTGGCAGGGTCGGAAAAATCGTGGGCGACGAGAATCTTCTTGGGCAGCATGGGGGCTCTCCTGAGCGTCAGAATGGGGACAGTGCGCGGAGCGAGTGCGGCGAAACACGACAAACGCCACAAGAACCACGGAAAATAGAGCAAACGACAAGCCAGGGACAGCTGTCTCGGCTTTGTGCGTCACGCGTGCACGCCCGGAGCGGGCGTGGCACGAGGCGTGCTCGGTTTCCTGCCGTAATTGCGTGCATGTATCCCTCGTTCCCGCATCGAGC
>JAEZEI010000059.1 GCA_023417815.1 Bacteroidota bacterium
GAACTTCTCCGGCCAGTCGCCGCGGGTGTATTGACCATAGGCATCGACGATGCCGGTGTAGGCGAGACGTTCCTGCCGGTCGCCGGGCGGCGGGGCCGGATCGATGAAGATCTTGCCGCCCCGCACGGTCTGCTGGGTCGGCGGCCGCGGCATGCCGATCGACAGCCGCGCCACGCGCTGGCGATCGATCTCGCCGCTGGTGGCCAGCGCCACGGCTACCGGCGCCTTGTCCTGCAGCCAAGGAACCGGCGGCCCGGCGGTCATCCCCCAGCGCTTGGGCTGCGTCGGTCGCAGCGGAACAGTCAAGGTGAGGGGGCCACCGGGCGGCAGGCCGACGGTGGCGTTCAGCTCGTTGTTGTCGCGATCGGTGAAGCGGATCTGCAGCGTGATCGGCCAGGCCATCGCGTTCTGCACGTGCATGCGGACTTCGCCGACCCGGCTCCAATCCCAGTCGTTGACGCCGGCCAGCAACTGCACCCACGGCGAGCCTGACGGGTTGAAGCGTACCGGCGCGAAGCCATCGCCGTCGGCCGGCGCGATCGCCGCATGCTCGGCGACGATCTCCTTGCGGATGTCCGTCGAGCCGAAGTCGGCCACCAGCTGGGCCTGGGCGGGACGCATGGCGAGAAAGGCGGCAACTGCGACGACGGCCGCGACCAGGGCGTGGCCGGTCAGCCGGGCAGGATGCGGGCGGCAGGCACCGGCGCCCGCGGTCATCGGGCAGCGGCGGTCAGGTCACCGAGGACATGCTCGACATGCAGGCACACGCCCGCCATCCCCTGGTATTCCTCCCGCTGGAGCCGGTAGGCCAGCACTGCCTGTGGCGGCAGTGCCTCGGCGCGGCCGAAGAAGATCGCCTTCAGCCGACGGCGCGGTTCCGATTCCAGCGCCAGTTCGAGCTTCATGTGCCGGTCCTTGATCAGT
The DNA here is from genome assembly GCA_023417815.1 of Bacteroidota bacterium. Lineage (GTDB taxonomy): Bacteria > Bacteroidota > Bacteroidia > Chitinophagales > Chitinophagaceae > Ferruginibacter. Next base: position 925 of record JAEZEI010000059.1, read on the forward strand.
CGCTGAGAGACGATGGTGAAGCGCCCCGAAAAGAGCGGGGCGGCAAAACCCTGTCCCCATATCTGGGAATCGATCAGCTCGATCACCTCCAGGCAGATGTCGGGCAGGTCGAGCGGGCCATCGGTCAGCAGGCTCGGGCTGAAGGCTTCGGGATCGGCCAGCGTCGCCACGGCGGACTCGAAGGCCACCTCGAAGCGAGGCAGGTCGGCACGGCGCATCGAAAGGCCCGCGGCCATGGCATGCCCGCCGAACTTGAGCAGCATGCCCGGGTTGCGCTTTTCGACCAGGTCGAGCACGTCGCGCAGGTGGACGCCGGCAATCGATCGCCCCGAGCCCCGCAGGATCTCGTCGTTCTCCGGCGCCAGGGCGATGCACGGGCGGTGGTGGAGGTCCTTCATGCGCGACGCCACCAGGCCGATCACGCCGTGATGCCAGCCGGAATCGTGCACCACCAGTGCCCGCCGCTCGGCCTTGACCTCGCACAGCAGGCTGGCCGCCTGGTCGCGCATCGTCTGCTCGATCGCCCGCCGTTCCTGGTTGATCTGGTCGAGCTGCTCCGCCAGTTCCATGGCGCGGCCGAAATCCTCCGCGAGCAGGCATTCGACGCCGAGCGACATGTCGGCGAGCCGGCCGGCTGCGTTGAGCCGCGGCCCCACCGCGAATCCGAGATAGGCGGCGGCGATGCTGCGCGCCGAGCGCCGCGCCACCTGCAGCAGCGCGGTGATGCCGGGGCGGCAACGGCCCGCCCGCATGCGTTGCAGGCCGGCGGCGACCAGGATGCGGTTGGTGCGGTCGAGCGGCACGACGTCGGCGACCGTGCCGAGCGCTACCAGGTCCAGCAGCGGTGCGAGCGACGGCTGGCCGCCCTCGAAGCGGCCGAGCGCGCGGCGCTGCGCCCGCAACGCCGTGAGCAGGTAGAACATGACGCCGACGCCGGCGATGCACTTGCTCGGGAAGCGGCACCCCGGCTGGTTGGGATTCACGATCACTTCGGCATCCGGCAGCCGCTCGCCGGGCAGGTGGTGGTCGGTGACGAGCACCTTCATGCCCAACGCATGGGCGCGCGCCACGCCGGCGATGGAGGCGATGCCGTTGTCGACCGTCACCAGCAGGCGAGGGCAGCCGATCCGCGGGTGGCGCGCGGCCATGTCCGCCACCTCCGGCGTCAGTCCATAGCCGTTCTCGAAGCGGTTGGGCACCAGGTAGTCGACGATCGCGCCCATCGACCGCAAGCCGAGCACCGCGACGGCGATGGCAGTGGCGCCGTCGCAGTCGTAGTCACCCACCACCAGGATCGGCGCCTTCTGGTCGATGGTGTCGCTGAGCAGCCGCGCGCCCGCATCCAGACCCAGCAGCGAATCCGGCGGCAGCATGGCCGCCAGCTCGAGCCGTGTGTCCTCGTAATGGCTGATGCCGCGCGCCGCCAGCAGCCTCGCCAGCAACGGCGGCAGGCCGCCCTGCAGCAGGCGTTGCTGCGCGAGGTAGTCGACCGGTCGGGTCTGCAACTTCACGCGGGTCTTGCCTCCGATTGCGTGTCCGGTTCCTCAGTGAAAAGTCGAGCCAGGGGATCGGCGATCGAG
>JAEZEI010000099.1 GCA_023417815.1 Bacteroidota bacterium
GGATTTGCGTAAGCAGATTAAGGGTCTGAAGGATGAGCTTTATACACTTACACCTGGTACAGAAGAATATTCTGCTTGTCTCGGAGAGTTGGGAACCAAAATGGACCAGCTGAGTGAAACACAGCAACAGCTTCGTGCTGCTACAGGTGGTCTTGATACCGTATTTCAGACTACAACACAGGCTACAGCGAGCTTGGCTGGAGGTTTCACAGCCGCTTCCGGCGTAGTTGCTTTGTTTGGAGGTAATGCCGAAAGTCTGCAGAAGACTTTCGTACAGCTTCAGGCAGCTATGTCCATAATGACCGGCTTGAAAGGTTTCTCTGGTTTCATCAAGAATTCACTTAAGGCAAGTATTTCAGCAAAGACATTCGGTGACCAGCAAAAACTGACAAACAAGGAGATTCAAAAAGGTACTCTTGCTGAACAGCAGCAATCTGTAGCTACTGAGACACTTTCACTCGCAGAATTGAAAGCTGCAATGTCTACATTGACGCTTAGAGGCGCAATTCAAAGCCTCACCGCGGCGATAGCGTCAAACCCGATCGGAGCTGTTCTTGTAGCGATAACCGCGGCGATAACTGCAATAACATCGTTCTCCAACGCTACAGAAGAAGCGAGAGAGCGCACGAAAAAGTACAACGATACTTTGCGCGAGCTAAAGGATACGATGTACACATATTCGAGCGTGCAGGAGCAGGAGCTTGACTATTTCAACAAAGACATCGATGCAATGAAGAAACTCGGTGCTTCGCAGGAGTCGATAAACAAGAAGACTCTTGAGTTCTCCAAGACGAGAAAAGAGCAGCTTTCACAAGAAAGAGAGTATCTTCTCCACCTTTACGAGGTAAACGGCCAGACGAAGGGACTCGAAGAGCAGTGCGAAAAATGGGCCGAGCGCATAAGGGAGCTCAACGTTGAGATTAAGGGACTTAATGACACGATAAACGACCTTTCTTGGACGATGCCCGATTTCGCCGCTTCTTTCGACGCGACTTTCACAGCGCTCGAGAGACAGCTTTCGCGCCAGGTTGCACAAGGCTTGATAACTCCAAAGCAGAAGATTGAGGAGCTCAAGAAAGCCTATGAGAACGAAATACAGAGGCTGAAAGACGCTATCGACGAGAACAATAAGAAGCTCGAAGGCGAGTGGGTGGACACGGACAACGGCCCGAGGTTCATCAAGGCTAACCTTCCTTACGTCGATCAGAAGCAGCTCAGGGAGCTCAACCGCGACATGAGTTCCACTATTGAGAAATATCAGGCGATAGTTAATACTTATGTACAGGACATCGAGGATATTGATGACAACGCGGCAAAGCTTTTGCGCGACAGGAGAAACACTGCTTTACAGAATTCACAGAACGAGCTTACTTCATTGCTTAATGAACTCGCTAAGGAATGGGCGAAGATTGAGAAAAAAATCCAGAATGACAAGAAAGCAAGGGAAGTTCTCGGTGAGGCGCTTGGAGACGAAGCGATGGAGGCGAGAATGATGGAGTCTTATACTTCGATTATACGTAACTTCGACATTTTCGCAAGTGAATTGCTACAAAAGGCAGGTAATAATAACAAGCTTCTCAAAGCGCAATATGATGAGCTTGCTAACACTATAACTAACTATCAGGAAAACATTGAAGACTTGTTCAAGGACAACAATGTAGACTACTCTAACTGGCCTGTGCCTATCACTATGATGGCAGGTAACATAAGGGCGATGTCTACAATGTTCATAAATGCTAATAACATAATGCTTAAGCAAGTTGAAGATGGTACGGCTACTATAGACGACTACAATGCGTGGCTTTTGAAGAAGACTCAGGAGTTCAACACCAACAGGGACAAAATGCTTGAGGAAGGTAATCAGCTTATCGAGACGACACTCGCTTCGATGAATATATCGGACGCAGAGAAAGAGAGGCTCCGTAAGCAATGGACTGAACTGTTTAACTTCTCCGCGACATTGATTCCGCCGGAACAAGAGGCGAAGATTACAGAGAAGATCGCCAAGATAGTGGAAAACCAGGTAAAGGCGGCTGAGAACGTGTACAATGCCGAGAAGCAGAGGCTTCAGACAAAGTACCTTGCCGAAAGCAACACTATTTTCGACGTATTCTGGGGCGCAGGTGAGGGTCAGCAGTATAAAGCAACGATGCAGAACCTCAAGGACCAGTGGTCTGAGTATGAGAAGATGTACAACAAGGAATCTCAAGCTTTGCAGAATGGTATGGACCATGCTGTGAACAATGACGAGTATCAGGCATACCTTGAACAAAAGAAACAGCTCGACGCCGACTACGAACAGGCACACGAGGAATATCTTGCAAGCTTGGAAGATGCTGAGCATACCCATCTTAAGAATATGTTCAGCAACATAAACGCAACAGCGAGCGCTGTCGCTTCATTGGGTTCAGCTTTGTCGGACTATTACGACGAAATGGCGAATGACGAGCGTCTCAGCACAGAGGAACAACAGAAATACGCGCTCAAGAGTTTACAGATGAAGAAATTCCAAGCTGTAGCTAACATAGCTTCCGGTATCGTGGCCGCAATATCGACGGCGATGGAGATGGGATTCCCGATGGGACCTATCATAGGAGCTATCGAAGCCGCTTCTGTTGCTGTCGCTGGAGCAGCTCAGATTAAGAGCATCAACAAGCAGATTCGCGAGCTCGGCGGTTCGAGCGGAAGCGATGAAGTCACCGCCAACGTGTCTGGCATAACGGACAGAGTTGTGTTCGGAGAAGCTCAGAACGCCGACCAGCAGGCTCAGCTTAACGGTCAATACAGCGCGGGTGACCAAAGGGTGTACGTCGTCGAAAGCGATATCAACAACGCCCAAAGAAGCACGCGTACCGCCGTTACTAATAATTCATTCTAAACTTTATCTAACTTTATCTATACTTAATTTCGAAAACCCGGGCAAACACCATGTCCGGGTTTTTACATTAAAAATAAAAGATTCGATATGTCTTTACATTTTTTCTTCAAAGATAAGAACCTCAAGCCTGAGAATATCCGCAAGGGCGTGAAGATAGGCAAGGTGCTCGGCACGCTTGAAGGGGGTGGCGGTTCAGGCAACAACCAGGACATAACCGCGGATTCAAGCACCATCGAGCAGACAATAACATTCGAAGATGGATATGACGGAATAGGCATATTCACTTTGCTTCCATATACATTACAGAGCAAGACCGTAAACAGCTCAACATCGAGCCAGACTGTAACGCCCGATCAGGGTTACGACGGTCTTTCAAACGTTACTGTTAACCCTTATACACTTGAAAGCAAGACCGTAGACAGCTCAACTTCAAGCCAAACTGTAACGCCTTCACAAGGTTATAACGTGCTGTACCAGGTTTTAGTGAACCCCTATACGC
>JAEZEI010000112.1 GCA_023417815.1 Bacteroidota bacterium
CCCTCGCGCTCCCGCTGAGCAACCTGCACCTCGCCTTCCCGCCCGACAGCACCGCCTCACCGGACACCACGCCGCGCCCGGCGTCCGACCTGATCGCCGACGCCTTCGGCCCGGGCCGCGCCGCGCCGATGATCGTGGTCGTCGACGGCCGCGGGGCCGACGAGCCGCAGGCGGCGTACGGAGCCGTCACCGAGTGGGCCGCAGGACAGGAGGGCCTGAAGAACGCTCAGGTCGTGATGATGAACGAGGACGCCACGGGTGCCCAGATCCTCATCACGCCGACCTCGGGCGCCGAGGACACCGAGACCCAGGACCTGCTCCAGGACCTGCGCGACGGGCAGTCCGACATCGAGGCGGAGACCGGCACCGAGATCGGCGTGACCGGCCTGACCGCGATCACCACCGACGTCTCCGAGCGGCTCAGCGACGCACTGCCGATCTACCTGCTGGTGGTCGTCGGGCTGGCGTTCCTGCTGCTGATGCTCGTCTTCCGCTCGCTGGTGGTGCCGCTGACCGCGACCTTCGGGTTCTTGATGTCGGTCCTGGCGACCCTCGGCGTCACCATCGCGGTGTTCCAGGAGGGTGCCTTCGGGATCATGGAGGGCCAGCCGATCGTCAGCTTCATGCCGATCTTCCTGATCGGTCTGGTCTTCGGTCTGGCCATGGACTACCAGGTCTTCCTGGTCACCCGGATGCGCGAGGCGCACGTCCACGGGATGAGCACCCGCGACGCGGTCGTCGACGGCTTCCGCAACTCCGCGCGGGTCGTCACCGCGGCGGCGGCGATCATGATCTCGGTGTTCGCGGCGTTCATCTTGATCGACGAGCCGATCATCAAGTCCATGGGCTTCGCGCTCGCGATCGCGGTCCTGCTCGACGCCTTCGTCGTGCGGATGGCGCTGATCCCGGCCCTGATGTACCTGCTCGGCGAGAAGGCCTGGGGGCTGCCGCGCTGGATGGACCGGGCGATGCCGAAGGTCGACGTGGAGGGTGAGCAGCTCGAGCGGGCCCACCTGATGACGTGGACCGACATCGACGAGGAGCCCGAGGACGAGCCCGTCGGCGGCCGTCGCTAGGGAGTCACCTCCTCCGCACCCAGATGGGCGAGCAGGTTCCGCGAGAACCGCTCGCCCATCTGGTCGATGACGGCGTTCATCGCGGCACGCACCGCCCGGCCCGACGCCCGGGGCAGGGGGAGGTCGAGGGTGATCTCGAGGGCGGTGGTCAGCCGGGTCCCGTCCGCGACCTCCTCGAGCTCGTACCAGCCCTCGACCGCCGACCGCTCGGTCGCGCCGGCGGGCGGGTCGTGCCGGAACGCGATGCGGTGCGGCTCGTCGTAGGTCATCTGCTCGGTAAACGCCGGGGACACGCCGACCCCGAGGACCGAGAGCCCCGACAGCTCCCAGCGCCAGTGGTCGCCGTCGGCGGTGATCCGCCGCACGAACGGCGTCAGCTCGGCGACCAGGTCGGGATCGGTGAGCGCGGCCCAGATCTTCGACCGGGGGGCGGCCACGACGGCCTCGGCGCGGGTGTCGGCGGAGAAGCGAGCCATGCCGCACCCCTACCCACTTCCGGCGTGGTCCAGCACACCGGCGGCCGAGGTTTGCCGCAGCGGCGACCGGACACTCTGTGCACCATGCCCGCCCAGACCCTGGTGCAGATCGGCCTGATGGCCTTCGTGCTGCTCGGCCCCACCGTGATGGTGGCCGTGCTGATCTCGGGGCTGTCGCGACGTTCGCAGCCCGCGCCCGTGGCGGCCGAGCGGGCACGCCCCGACCTCTCTCTGGAGGGTCGCGGTCAGCCGCATCAGGTTGTCGACGTAGCGCTGCCGGCGCGGGCGTCGTGACCACGCCTGGCCCGTCAGCTCGGTCGACAGCGCCCGGTAGGTGTCCTGCACCGCACCGAGCCGGGCCACCACCTCCGGGCCGGTCATCATCATCACGACCTCGTAGTTGAGCGCGAACGAGCGCATGTCCATGTTGCTGGACCCGATCACCGCGACCCGGTCGTCGACGCTGAAGTGCTTCGCGTGCAGCACCCACGGCTCCGGGTAGAGCCAGATCCGCACGCCGGCCTCCAGGAGCGCCGCGTAGTACGACCGCTGCGCGTGCGCGACCATGAACTGGTCGGCGGTCGCGCTGACGAACAGCTCCACCTCCACCCCGCGCTGCGCGGCGGTCGTGACGGCGTAGAGCAGGGAGTCGTCCGGGCCGTAGTACGGGCTGGTGATCGAGAGCCGCCGCTCGGCCGAGTACACGAGCAGGTTGAAGAGCCGCAGGTTGTTCTCGGTGACGAAACCCGGGCCGCTGGGCACGACCTGGATCCCCACGCCGGTCAGGGCTCCCGGCCGGTCCGCTGGCGGCGGTGCCAGCACCGACACCACCTCGGAGAGGTTCTCGCCGGTCTCGGTGAACCAGTCGGTCGCGAACACGACGTTGAGCTCCTGGACGGCCGGCCCCTCCACCCGGGCCAGCAGCTCGACCCAGGCCCGGCCGAGCTTCTGGTTCTTCGGCTTGTCGTAGCAGGCCTCGATCAGGTTCTG
>JAEZEI010000073.1 GCA_023417815.1 Bacteroidota bacterium
TGAACCTGGAGCAGGAGCTCGAACTCCGCGGCCTGGTTGGAGAGGGTGCGCGCCATGTTCTCCCGCAGGTAGTTGGGGGAAGGGCGCGTGAAGAGGCCTGGGATGCGGCTCTGGCCGGGCACGCGACTTCGCCAGGTGAACTTCATGGCTTGTCCTTCCCCGAGCAGATAGGGGAGGCCGCTGAAGTAGTCGCACTCGAGGGGGCTCGGATGTGCATGGTTCCACAGGAGGTGCATCAGGAAGTCGAGCACGTGCGGCTGCGTGCGGTTGAAGAAGTAGAACAGCGGCGTGCCGCGCAGGAGCTCGCCCTGGAGTTGCGCGTCGGCCCGCACGTCCGGTGTGACCGAGGTGGGCACGCTGGTGGCGATCAGGTCGTGCGTGTGGCGCTCGTCGTCGAGCAGCTTCGGGCCGGGCACGCCGAGCAGCTTGACGTTCATGTTGAGCGGCGCGAGCGCCTCGAGATCGCGGGCATTCGGTGCGCCGCAGGTCGAGAACTGCACCCAGGCGCGGTAGCAGCGCGGGCGCGCGAACAGACCGTGCTGCAGGGATGCGGGGAGGTCCTCGTGGATGCGTAGTTCCGCGCGCACGGCGCCATGGCACTTGCTGCGGCTGCAGTTGAGCTTGAGGGCGTCGCTCAGGGACTCGAGCGGGCCGGAGGGCTCGTGTGCGGGTGCGTCGCCGTTCACCTGTCGCAGCAACTCTCCCATGTCGTGCAGGATGGAATCGAGGAACGCCTCTTCGCCCGCTACGGTGCGTTCCTCCGCGAGCTTCAGCGCATCGTGCTTGCGCCGGCGCGCGATCCAGAACTGCAACAGGGCCGCCGATGGCTCACGAAACAACGCATTCCAGCGCGGCCGCAGGAGAGGCGATGCGCGCCGCTCGGCCTGCAACAACGAGATCAACAATGCGTGCAAAGTCTGCCTGGCCAACGTCATTCTTCCCCCAACGAGCGTCCTCCCGGTTCCGCGTTGTTCCGCGATGGGAACAAGGCGACCGGGAGCGTGAGTCCATGCACATCGAAGCGGGCTCCGCCGCCCGCGAATCAAGCCTCGAGCGGGCGCGTGTTGGTCCGTGAGCAAACCCAAAGACCGCGAACTCCGCGCTCGTCGACTCCGTCGAAACTTGATGCGACCCGAGGCTGAAAGTCAACCAGCGCAGCACACCAAGTCCGTGCGCCGGCTAAAGTTGTCTTTGTGGACACTTTGTTTTCAGGCACCAAATGGGAGATCCCCGAGACCGTGCAGGCGGACATGCGCGGGCGCTCCTGGCACGACGATCCCGCTTGTCCGCCCTTCTCCGAGCTGCGTCTGCTGGAGCTCACGCACCATGGCTTCGATGGGGGCGTCCACAGGGGTGAGCTGGTGGTGCACCGCGACGTGGCCGACGAGGTGCTGCAGATCTTTGCGCGCCTGTTCGCGCTGAGGTTCCCCATCGAGCGCATGCAGCGGGTGGACGCCTTTGGCGGCGACGACGAGGCTTCCATGGCGGCCAACAACAGCTCCGCCTTCAACTTTCGTCGCATCCAGGGCTCCCACGTGCTCTCCCACCACGCACGCGGACTCGCCATCGACCTCAACCCCGTGCAGAACCCCTGGGTGCGCGGCGATCGCGTGGACCCTCCCGCCGGCCGGGCCTACCTCGAGCGCACGCACCTCCGCGCCGGCATGATCGCCGACCCCGGCCCCATCCTGGACGCCTTCCTCGCCTTCGGCTGGCACTGGGGCGGCCACTTCCCCGACATGCAGGACTACCACCACTTCAGCAAACTCCCGCGCTAGCCGGGGACGGAGTATTCGATCTTCGTTAAAGGGGACGGAGTATTCGATCTTCGTTAAGTGGCGGCCGAGCCCGTAAAGGCCGCCGTGGCGTGGGCGTGATCGCGCCCGTAGTCCTACCGTGGTTAGTCCTGGCCGCGCTCGTGAACGGGAACAGTGCCGTGGCCGTGATCAACGCCGTGAACGAGCGCCGTAGCGGCCGAACACGGCGTTGACTAGCTCGACCGCATTTGGCCAGACTCACGAAGCTCCCTCGATCCCTGATGGTCGGGGGGGCGCGCGTCCGGACGGCCATGATGTCGTTCCCGAATCACGGCAAGCGCCGATGAAAGCCGGCATCAGGAAGCAGGTGAGTTGCGAAGTGAAAACCGAACGACAAATCCAGCCCCGGGAGGACGCGCGGTTCTCGCTACCGAGACCCCGAATCACTCAAGCCCACCCGCTGTCGCGCTTCGCCCCGCCCTAGACCGAATGCGGGAGCCGGATGCGGGAAATCCGCACGTCCGGATCTGACCGGGGGGCGGGCCGAAAGGCCCGTCCCTACCGGAACAGCGCGGCCAAGGCCACGGGGGCGGGCCACGCCCACGGGAAGCGGCCACGGCCACGATCAGGACTGGCTCCCTCCCCCCTCTGCACCTTTTAGCGAAGATCGAATACTCCGTCCCCTTTAGCGAAGATCGAATACTCCGTCCCCCGTCAGAGCCAGGTTCCGCGTTGGGGGGCGAGGAGTTGGATGCGTTGGTGCAGGTGGGCGGGACAGCGTCGGGCGAGGATCTCGCGGGCCTCGCGTGGGGAGTAGATTTGGCTCGTGTGCATGAGCACGATGTGCTCGTTCTCGAAGCGGTCGGCGGCGGCCACGATTTCGTCGAGGTGCACGTGGCAGCGGGGGTGGGCGTCGGCCAGCGACTTGCGTTCGTCGTAGAAGGTGCACTCCATTACGAGCACGCGGCTCTGCAGCATGGAGGGGTTCTTGTCGATCACCCGCAGCAGCGTGTCCGTGGCGTAGCAGAGCTCGAGCCGCTCGGCCTGAACGAACAGGTCCTCGCCGCGCGCCTTGCGCTGGGCGATCTCTTGCCCGGGCAGCCCGAGGTACTCGCTCTTCAGTTTGCTCACGCGCCGAAAGAACTGGTAGCCGAGTGAAGGCACCGGATGATGCGTGCGAAAGGCGCGCACGCGTAGGTTGTTGGCGACCAGCTGCTCGTCGCCCGGGCGCATGGGCACGAGCTGCACGTCGAGGGGGAAGCGCTGCAGACGGGTCGCCGCGTCCAGCACGGTCGTGAGGTCGTCGGCGATCTCGGCGGGCAGGTACACGCGCGGCGGCGCGGGCTTGGCCATCATGCCGCGCACACCGAGCAACCCGAACAGGCCGCCGAGGTGGTCGACGTGTCCGTGGCTGAGGAAGATG
>JAEZEI010000028.1 GCA_023417815.1 Bacteroidota bacterium
CTCTTGGGCTTACTCGACCAGACGGCAACACCCATGGGCGCGCGCGCGTTGCGGCGGCGCCTGCTTGCGCCGCTGACCGACGTGACTGCGATTCGCAGGCGCCACGACATCGTCGAAGCGCTGTTGAACGATGCGCCCGTGCGTGAGGCTCTGCGCAAGTCGCTTGCGTCCATCGGCGACATCGAGCGTCTCGCTACGCGTGCGGCCCAGGGCATCGCCCACCCGCGCGACCTGGGGGCCATTCGGGGCGCCCTGCGTGAGTGCCGGGAGATCCACACGCTGCTCGCCTACCACGAGGGGGAGCTGCTCGGGGACGCCCTGCGCGCGCTGGCGCCGCAGGACCTGTGCGACGAGGTGCTGGAGGATCTCGAGCGCAACTTGGCCGACGACCTTCCGTTGAGCGCAGCCCAGGGAGGCATCCTGCGCGAGGGCGCCGAGCCGCGCGTGGATGAGCTGCGCAGCCTGGCCTCCTCGAGCAAGGACGTGTTGCTCGCGCTCGAGGAGCGGGAGCGCAAGCGCACCGGCATCAGTTCGCTGAAGATCCGCTACACGCGCGTGTTCGGCTACTACATCGAGATCACACGCTCGAACCTGGGCAGCGTCCCTGCCGACTATCGACGCAAGCAGACCATCGCCAACGGCGAGCGCTACGTCACCGACGAGCTCGAGGAGCTCGAGCGCAAGATCGAGACCGCGGACGTGCAGCTCAAGGCGCTGGAGCAGGAGTTCTTCGAGACCCTGCGCAAGCGCGTGGCCCAGCACGCGAGTCGGCTGTTCGCACTGGCCGGGAGCGTCGCCGATCTCGACGTGCACGCGAGCTTCGCCGAGGTGGCGCACCGCTACGACTACGTGCGGCCCAACGTGGAGGACTCGCTCAAGGTCGACTTCCGGGATCTGCGACATCCGGTGGTGGAGCGCCTCGCGGCCTCGGGCACGTTCGTCCCAAACGACGTATCCCTCGACGCCGATGAGAAGCGCCTGATGGTGATCACGGGCCCCAACATGGCGGGCAAGTCCACCCTGATGCGCCAGGTGGCGGTGGCCGTGCTGATGGCCCAGGCGGGAGGCTTCGTGCCCGCCCGCGAGGCGCGCATCGGGGTCGTGGATCGGATTTACACGCGCGTTGGCGCGAGCGACAACCTGGCCCAGGGGCAGAGCACGTTCATGGTGGAGATGCAGGAGGCCGCGAGCATCCTGCGCGGCGCCACCCGGCGCTCCTTGGTGATCCTCGACGAGATCGGGCGTGGCACGAGCACCTATGACGGACTCGCCATCGCCTGGGCCATCGCCGAGCATCTCCACGACGGCATCGGATGCCGCGCCATGTTCGCCACGCACTACCACGAGCTGTGCGAGCTCGCCGGCACGCGCACAGGCGTGCGAAACGTGAACGTCGCTGCGCGCGAGTTCCAGGGTGGGGTGGTGTTCCTCCACAAGCTGATCGAAGGGGGCGCGAACCGCAGTTACGGTGTCGCCGTCGCCAAGCTGGCGGGTGTACCGCAAGTGGTGTTGGCGCGCGCGCGCCAGGTCTTGTCGCAGCTCGAGGCAGGTCACGGTCCGCTCGGGAACGCCGGACAGAGCGCGGACAAACCGCAGCTCGAGATGTTCGTGGCCCAACCGCCGAAGTCCGAAGTGGAGGCCACGCTGCGCGAGCTGGAGCTCGACCACATGACGCCCCTCGAGGCGCTCACCACGCTGGCGCGTCTCAAGAAAATGCTCCCACACTGAGGACCGTGCGGATCGTCGCGCGGGCGCGATCCAACCGTAGTAGAGTGGGCCCATGCGCGAGTTTCCCCTCGTCGTTTCGCCCAACATCGAGCGCCTCTCGCCGTACGTCCCGGGCAAGCCACTCGAGCAGCTCGAGCGCGAGCTCGGCATCCGCGACGCCGTCAAGCTCGCGAGCAACGAGAGCCCCCTCGGGCCTTCGCCCCGCGCGCTCGAGGCCGCGTCGCGCGCGCTCGCGGGCGCAAACCGCTATCCCGATGGCACGGCGCTGCGCGAGGCTCTGGCGCGACATCACGGCGCTTCTGCGAACGAGGTGATCCTCGGCAACGGCTCCAACGAGCTCATCGACCTCATCTGTCGCTCCTTCGCAGGATCGATCCGTCACGCGGTCTACCCCGATCCCTCCTTCGTCTGTTATCGGAGCAGCACGCTGGCCGCGAACATCCCGAGCAGCGAGGTGCCACTCGTGGATCACGTGCACTACGACGTGGACAGCATGTTGCGGGCCTTGCGGCCGGATACCGGGCTGTTGTTTCTGGCCAATCCCAACAACCCCACGGGCGCCTACCTCGGTCGCAGCGATCTCGCGCGCCTGCTCGCCGCGGTGCCGGGCGATGCGCTGGTGGTGATCGACGAAGCCTATGTCGAGTTCGTGGACGCGCCGGACTTTGCGAGCGCGACCGAGCTGCGCGCGGTGCATCCCAACCTGATCATTCTGCGCACCTTCTCGAAGGCGTACGGTCTCGCCGCGCTGCGCGTGGGCTACGGCATCGCCCGTCCCAAGCTGATCGACTACCTGGACCGCGTACGCGCGCCCTTCAACGTGAGCTCCGTGGCGCTCGCCGCGGCGGGCGCGGCGCTGGACGACCCGGAACACCTGGCGCGCTACGTGGCGCTCAACCGCACAGAGCGCGCGCGTGTGGCCG
>JAEZEI010000128.1 GCA_023417815.1 Bacteroidota bacterium
CGTTCCTGAGTGCCCCGCCCGGTTATTTCACCCTGGAAACAACATAGGACACCACGTCGTCGATCGCGATGCGCTCCTGCGCGGTTGTGTCGCGATCGCGCACGGTCACTTTGCCATCAGTCAGCGAGTCGGGATCGACGGTAAAGCAGAAAGGCGTTCCCACTTCGTCTTGCCGCCGGTAGCGCTTCCCGATATTGCCGGTTTCGTCGTAATCGACCAGGAATTCGGTCGCTTCCTGCAGGCGATCGAAGATGCCGCGAGCGACCTCGGTGAGCTCCGGTTTTTTCATCAGCGGCAGGATCGCTGCCTTGTACGGCGCCACCTTGGGATCGAGCCGCAGCACGATGCGGGTATCCGCCTTGCCGTTGACATCGGTGGTTGCTTCTTCGTCGTAGGCATCGAGCAACACCACAAGAATGGTGCGGTCGACCCCGAAGGTCGGCTCGATGACATACGGCAGGTACCGGGTCGCCGCTTCCTGGTCGAAATAGGTCAGATCTTCGCCGCTGAACTCCTGATGCTGGCGCAAATCGAAATCGGTGCGATTCGCAAGTCCATAGAGCTCTTTCCAGCCCATCGGGCCGGGAAAGAGGTACTCGAAGTCGATCGTGCGATCGGAGTAATGTGAGAGCTCGGCCTTTTCGTGCTCTCGAATGCGCACGTGCTCGCTGGAGAGCCCGAGGGAATCAACCCAGGCCTGCATTGCCGCGATCCAGGATTCGAACGCCTCAGACGCCGTTTCTGGCTTGACGAAGTACTCGATCTCCATCTGCTCGAATTCGATGTCGCGGAAGATGAAGTTGCCCGGGGTGATCTCGTTTCGGAACGACTTCCCGATCTGGCCGATACCAAACGGCAGCTTCACCCGCGAGGTGGCGACGATGTTCTTGAACTGCACGAACATCGCCTGCGCGGTTTCCGGCCGCAGGTAGACCTCCACCCCGGTTTCAGAGACCGGTCCGATGGTGGTCTTGAACATCATGTTGAACTGGCGCGCGTCGGTCAGCGTGCGGTTACCGCATTTCGGGCAGGTAGGGTTCGCCTCGCGGATCACCTCGCTCATCTGGTCGGGTGTCAGACCAGCGGCGTCCTTGCCCAGTTTCTCCTCGATCAGATGATCGGCCCGGAAACGCGCCTTGCAAGTCTTGCAATCGACCAACGGGTCGTTGAAATTGACCACGTGACCGGAGGCTTCCCAAACCCGCGGGTACATGAGAATTCCGGCATCGAGCCCAACGATATCCCGCCGCCGGTGGACGAAGGTCTTCCACCAGAGCTGTTTGATGTTGTTCTTGAGCTCGACACCCAGCGGACCGTAATCCCACGTGTTCGCCAGACCGCCGTAGATATCGGAACCCGGAAAGACGAAACCGCGTCGCTTGCACAACGCGACGATCTTCTCCATGGTTGCGGCTCGCTCGGCGGTGGGTGCGCTCATCAGTCCCCTACTTTCTTCCAGACATGCAATCGGCGGGGCCACGACTTCGTGGTCCCGCCGTGGCTCAGAGATTATGACAAATTCAACCGTCGACCGAACCGACGGCCAGTTCTTCGATCAACAGTGATTCCACATCGACATCGACCTGCTTGCCGTTGTCGACCGATACCAAGCGATAGACCTGGGTGGTAGATATGCTGACGTGCCCCAGGAGCTGCTGCACATCACGCAGTTCCGCGCCGTCCCGCAGCGCGTGGGTGGCAAATGAGTGTCGCAGCGTATGCGGGGTGATGTTCTCGATTTCGGCTTCCTCGGCGTACGCCTTGAGGATCAGCCAGAAGCCCTGGCGGGTCAGGCGCGAGCCGCGGTGGTTCACGAATAGTGCGGTTTCGTCCGGATCGGCCAGTGACGGGCGGCCGTTCTTCAGGTAGTCGTCGATCGCTTCCAGCGCCTGCGACCGCAGGGGCACCAGGCGCCGCCGGCCGGCTTTGCCAGGGCAGGCAACCTGGTTGGCATCGAAATCGACATCGTCGACATCGAGCGCGACCAGCTCGCTCACACGCATCCCGGAGGCATACAGCGTTTCGATCATGGCCAGGTCGCGGAGCGCATCCGGACGGCGCGTGCGAGCCGCATTGCGCGGCTGTTCCAGCAACCGCTGGACTTCCTGCTCGGAAATAGCGCGCGGCACATAGCGGTTGACCCGCGGGGCCGCCAGCGACTGCGAAGGATCCTCGCGCAGCTGGCCGCTACCGGTCAGGTAATGGCAATACGACTTGATCGCGGCGGTTTTGCGCGCCACGGTTGAAGCCGCGTATTGCTTTTCGTACATGTGCGAAAGATAGCGGCCCAGATGTTCCGCCGAAAGCCCACTCCATGAAGCCAGGGGGGCGAGCTGATCATCCGCCGGCGGCGCCGAAAGGTACTCAGCGAACTGGCTGAGATCGTTTCGATAGGCGGCCACGGTATTGACGGAAAAGCCCCGCTCTGTCGTTAGCTCGTCGATGAATGCGTTAACGGATGTGAAAAGGGACTCTTCCGGATGCATACCTCTGCTTCCACCAG
>JAEZEI010000090.1 GCA_023417815.1 Bacteroidota bacterium
CGCTCAGCATCGAACGAAGATCGCTCGGAGAAGCGCCCGTGCAACTGCGAATTCGCAAATGATCGGAATCGCTTAACTACTTACGACCAATGGTCAGTCGTAGTCGTAGTCGTGCGCGAACTAACCAGGGCTTTCGGGGCTCTCACCCCCGCTCGGTCTCCCCCAGCACCCAGTCCAGGTACGCCCTCGAGCCCGCCGCCACGTCGAAGGCGAGCACTTCGCAGACTTCGTAGGGGTGGAGCGCCCTGATTCTCTGCTCGAGCGCTTCGTAATGCTCCGTGCGGGTCTTGATCACGAGCAGGAGCTCGCGGTCGTCCTGCACGGCGCCCTGCCACCGATATAGCGAGCGCAGGCCGGGAACGATGTTCACACAGGCCGCCAGTTGCTCCTCGAGCAGGGCACGCGCGATCTGCTCGCCGACCTGTTCGTTGGGGACGGTGGACAGTACGACCCGCACTTGCGCGTCTTCGTGGGCCACGTTCGCGTCCCGCTCAGATGGTGTACGTCTGGACGGCGAGGTCGCGGTTGAAGATGGCGAGCTGGCCATCTTCCAGGGCCGTGTAGCCCGCGGGCACCTCGTTGCCTCCCGAGACGAGCATGACGTAGTGGAGCAACGGCGATCCCGGCCGCGGCGGCTTCTCCTCGTGATGCTCGATCGGATCGTGCAATCCAGTGCGCTCCACGTAGCCGAACGGGCCACCCCGACGCAGCGCGTACATGGCGCGACCGTTGCTCAAGATGATGTTCAAGGTGCTCGCTTCGCGCGCACTGCCCACGAGCTCGTCGACGGTACGGACGGCCGAACTCACCGCCTCCAACACCACCTGGTTCGCCGGGAGCGGCGCCTCCAGCTGACTCGCTGCGTGCAGACGCGCGAGGATGAGGTGAAAGAACAACTCACTATCGGAGCTCCCGCGGATGTTTCGCCGCAGGAAGTCCGGCAGCTCCGCTGAGAGCTTGGGCCTCAACTCGTCGAAAGCGGTGATGGTGCCCACGTGCGCAAACAGCCACTGCCGAAAGCGGAAGGGGTGAGTGTTGTCCACGCTGAAGCCACCCACCGTGGCCTGGCGCAGATGTGCCACGGCACAGTCGGTCTTGAGATTCTCCGCGATGGTTTCCCAGTGGATCGGCTCTCCGTCCGGCGTGGGCTGCTTCCGGTGCAACACCTCGTCGCCCTGATAGAAGCCGATGCCCCAGGCACCCCGTTGATCAGCGGGCAAGCCGGCCACCGCGTGCCGTTCCTGGTGGAAGGCATCTCGCAGGCGGTCCGCGCGGTTTGCCATGTATCCAATCAAGCGTGCCATAGGCTCACCTCGCTGGTTCCAACTTTGCCTCGTTGCGGGGCTTTCGTCTACGCCGTCTACCTCTCACGCCGACGCGATCGCGTTCTTCTGTGAACCGAGCATCAAAGACAAACTCAGGACGGCATCTCTTCCCCGTCCGTTTCGATTCCTTGCAGATGTCGCGCCTCTGCCTCGACGGATCGAATCGCTGCTTCGTCGCGCGCCAAAACCGCTCGCTTGCTCGCGACGAGCCAAGCGCGCAGTCCGAGCATCGCGCACGCAGTGCCGACGAGGACCGCCAAGAGTGCGTCGATGCGCAGTTGCGCAAGGGACAACATCTAGCGCGACCATACCACAACGAGAGGGGGCAACGGCGCGCAAAATCGCGCGTTATTTGGGGCGCATGTGCTCACCGTGGCAAGCTGGCCACGTGCGCGGACAAGAGTTCTCGTTTGCGGTGGATGACTACCTCGAGCACCTGCGCGTGGAGCGCGGCTTGAGTGTCAACACCCAGGAGGCCTACGCGCACGATCTGCGCGAGTTCGTCTCGCACCTCGAGGCACACGGGGGTGTGAATCAGAGCATCACCGCCGAGCAGATCGCCGACTTTCTCGCGACGCTGTCTCGGCGCGGGGTGGGGGCGCGCTCCCAAGCGCGTTATCTCTCCGCCCTGCGCGGGCTGTGCCGTTATCTGCGGGCAGAGGGACAGCTGGAGAGCGATCCCACTGAACTCCTCGACGCGCCGCGCAAACGCGCGCGCTTGCCCGTGGTGCTCACGCGGGACGAGATCGAGCGGCTGCTCGCCGCGCCCGACGCCGAAGAACCCACAGGATTACGCGACCGGGCCATGCTGTACACGATGTACGCGAGCGGCCTCCGCGTCTCCGAATTGGTCGGGCTACGCCGGGCGGACGTGATGCTCGACCGGGGGCTGGTCCTGGCTCGTGGCAAGGGGGACAAGCAGCGCTTGGTCCCACTCGGGGATGCCGCGGTGGTCTGGATCGAACGCTACCTCTCCAAAGTACGGGGGGCCTGGGCCACAGACGCGGAGCCGCGCCTGTTTGTGACCGCGAAGGGCGAGGGGATGACCCGTCAGGGCTTTTGGAAGAACATCCGACGCTATGCCCTGGCGGCCGGCATCGTGAAGCCAGTCAGCCCACATAAGCTACGTCATTCCTTCGCCACCCACCTGCTCGAGGCGGGCGCCGATCTGCGTGCCGTGCAGTCCATGCTGGGCCACGCCGACATCTCGACGACCCAGGTCTACACCCACGTCCTCACCGACCGGCTGCGCAGCGTGCACGGCCGCTACCATCCCCGGGGCTAGTAAGGGGAGTGGGCCCCCCGGGCGTGCGTCCTTGCTTTTGGTCGCGGCCTGAACCGCCCGCTTCGACCGGCGGGGACTCGTGCGGGGGAGGGCACGTGCTATATCCGGGCCGCCCGCTCGAGGGGGCCCCGCTGCCGCGCCGCAGTAG
>JAEZEI010000132.1 GCA_023417815.1 Bacteroidota bacterium
ATCGTCGACCGTTCCGCCGTTCTTCCTGAGCGCCACCGGATCCACGCGGTCCGCGAGCGCGCTCGAAGACGTCACATCGGCGAAGGCCGTCACGTCGTGATGGACCAGGGCATCGAGCGACGCCATCGCGATGGCGATGCTCGAAGGGTTGTCGGGCGACGACGCGGCGGTCTTCAGCGCCGTGATGTAGAGGTCGATCGCCTTGGCCGGATCTCCGATGGCCTCTTCACGGAACGCCGCCGCGAGTGGCATCGAGAGATCCGCGAGACCGCGCGGTGCGTTGACCTGCTTGTTGCCGCCGCCGCACGCAGCGAGACCCGCGGCGACGAGGGCGAGAATGGCGGGACGTAGGGCTCTCATCGGCGTCGTCACTTGGCCTCCACCAGGCGCACTTCTTTGTGCATGAGCGAGTCGACCTGCTGCACCCACGCGCGCCACGCCGCGTACTTCGCGACGGGGATCAGGTGCTGGTCGAAGACGACGCTCCGCTTGATGACGAGCACCCGCGGATCGCGGGCGTCGCGGTTGATCTCGAGACGAGCCTTGCCGAACTCGCCTCCGTTGGCTTCGCCGCCCGGCGGGAGCTCGCCCCACGCCATTCCTGGCGGCGCGACCGCGCGGACGGTGCGGTTCTGGTGGCTCGGCGCGAAGTAGGAAGGCAAGAGCACCGGCAGCGTGCGCGTCGGCAGCGGCGCGAGCTGCGAGCCGTACGTCGCCGATGGCGACAGCGGCAGGACCAGGTCCTTGCCCTCGCGACGCGCCATCGCACGGGAGCGCGCCTTGTACTTCACGAGCGCCTGGCCGTTCGGGAGATCGCCCTTGAAGTCGATCGACTTGTCGAGATCGACCGTCGAGAACCACGGCGCGACGAGGGCGTCCTCGACGTATTGCGCCCGGGCTTCGGCTTGCGAAAGGTTCGTGCGCAGCCAGAACGCTCCGTCGCCCGAGTGGCGCTCTTCGCCGGTGAGCTCGCCCGAGCCGTCGGGCGCAATCGTCAGCTGCCAGCTCACGTCGGCGCCGTGATCGTCCGGTGAGCTCGGAGGGAGCTGCACGATCTCGGCGGGCCCGTTGTCCATTCGCAGCGCGACGGCGCGCGCGTCCATCGACGGGATCGGACCGAGCCGCGACTGCGGGCTCGTCGCGTCGAGGTACATCCCGCCGTTCGGACCAGGAAGGAAGGCGATGCCGTGATCGAACATCGGCACGGCCGCGTTCTTCGCGAGCAGCACGGAGGGCTGACCGGTCAGGCGCGTCTGCACCATGACCTCCTGCGCCTCGATCCCGATCGAGCGGAGGAGCGTGATGAGCAGGATCGCCTTGTCGTCGCAGTCACCTTCGCGGCGGGCGAGGAGCTGCTGCGGGCGGTTCGGGAGCCACCATTCACCCGAGACGTAGTTCACGTAGCGGATGTCGTCGGCGACGAACTCGAAGAGCGCGCGGAGCTTCTCCTCGCGCGTGCGCTTGCCCTTGGTCAGCTCCGCGGCGAGGCGACGGACCTCCTCGTCCGGCTCGGTGAACCCGCGGATCGCCTCGGCGTACCACTTGCGGAAGTCTGCCCAGTTCTTGAACGTCGAGCCGACGATCACCGGCGCGATCTCCGACGTGTGCGGGGCGAGCGGCTCCTCCGGCACGACGAGCGGCTTGTCCCAGATGAGCTGGAGGACGTGCAGCCCGCGCTCCTTGTCGTCTTTCTCGATGCGTTTGTAGGGCGCGAGCTTGTCGTTGATGATGTCGACGTAGAGCGGGTGCCCCGGCGGCGTCTCGACGATCACCTCGTTGTAGATGAGAGGATGGCTCGCGGACGAGCCGCCGTAGTCCATGAAGTAGTACGGCGCGTCGCCACGCCCGCCGACCGCGGTGCTCGTCCACTGACGGACCGCGACCTCGACGGTGTCGCCCGGCTCGAGCTCCGGCCAGCGGATCCGCGGTCGTGCACCGTCGTTGTGCTCCTCGACGGGGAAGGCGACGCCGCCGCCCTTGCGGTGGACGCGAGCCCGGAGGATCTCCGTCAGGTCGCCTTCGGGCGGGATCGGCTCGAACAGCTCCTGCTGGCTGCGCGGCGCGATCACGATCTCGCGTGCGTACTGAATGAGCTGCGAGACGCGATTGTCCTTGTGCATCCGGACGGCGCGGAGCCAGTGCAGCTCGCGATCGGCGACGTCCGGGGCGCCGGCGGGCACGCCCTGGCGACGCGCGAGGATGACCTCGCTCTTCACGAGATAACGTTCGTCGTCGAGGCCCGGCTCCTTCTGCGCGGGGCTGCCGGCCGCCGGCTTGCCGATCCGCATCGCGAGCTCGGCGCGGTACTTGGCGTCGCCCGGCGAGAGCTCGCGTGCGCGACGCAGAGCGACGAGCACGAGCTGCTTGTCGTTCGGATCCTTGGATGCCGCGGCGACCTCTCGCGCGAGCCCGGCCCAGGCCTCCGGGCGATTCGGCGCCCACTTGCACGTCGCGCGATAGAGCTGCGCTGCGAGCTCGTGGCTGCCCGCCTCGACGACGTGACGCGCCACGCTGAGCGCCTCGTCGGCGTCGTCCATGCCGCCTGCGAACGCGTCCTTGGCCGCGGCCTCGACGTCGGCCTTGCTGCGCGTGCCCATCGCATCGACGAGCACCTCGCCGCGCACTCCTCTTCGGGCGAGCTCCTGCGTGACCTCGACCCACGTCTTCGCATCGCTCGAACGCGTCGAGCTCGCGAGCTCGAAGAGCACCGCGAGGGGGAGCTTCTCCTTCGACGCGCGGAAGGCCGCGGACATGTCGCGCATCGCCTTGATGCCGAGCACGTCGACGCGGAGCGCGCGGGCGCTC
>JAEZEI010000038.1 GCA_023417815.1 Bacteroidota bacterium
GATCTGGATCAGCGCTTCCTCGGTCAGTTCCGCCAGCGCGGCCACGACCGGCAGGCGGCCCACCAGTTCGGGGATCAGGCCGAACTTGATCAGGTCTTCGGGTTCGGCCTCGAGCAGGATCTCGGCATTGTAGTCGTCGTTCTGGCTCTTGACCGTGGCGCCGAAACCGATGCCGCTCTTGACCGAGCGGTTCTGGATCACCTTGGCCAGGCCATCGAAGGCGCCACCGCAGATGAACATGATGTTGGTCGTGTCGATCTGCACGAAATCCTGGTTCGGGTGCTTGCGCCCGCCCTGCGGCGGCACCGAGGCCATCGTGCCTTCGATCAGCTTGAGCAGCGCCTGCTGCACGCCCTCGCCAGAGACGTCGCGGGTGATCGACGGATTGTCGGACTTGCGCGAAATCTTGTCGATCTCGTCGATGTAGACGATGCCGCGCTGGGCTTTCTCGACCTCGTAGTTGCAGCTTTGCAGCAGCTTCTGGATGATGTTCTCGACGTCTTCGCCGACATAGCCGGCTTCGGTCAGCGTGGTCGCGTCGGCGATCACGAACGGCACATTGAGCATGCGCGCCAGGGTCTGGGCCAGCAGCGTCTTGCCCGAACCGGTCGGACCCACGAGCAAGATATTGCTCTTGGCCAACTCGACTTCGTCTTTCTTGCCCAGGTGTTTGAGCCGCTTGTAATGGTTGTACACCGCCACCGACAGGATACGCTTGGCCGTTTGCTGGCCGATCACGTACTGGTCGAGCAGTTCGGTGATTTCATGTGGCGTCGGCAGGTCGGACTTGGCGCCCGCCACCGTTTCGACGTTCGACGTTTCATCGCGGATGATGTCGTTGCACAGGTCGATGCATTCATCGCAGATGAACACCGACGGTCCCGCGATCAGCTTCTTGACTTCGTGCTGGCTCTTTCCACAGAACGAGCAGTACAGAAGTTTTTCGCCGCTGGAGGATTTTTTGTCTGACATGGGGGCAGGACTCTATTGAATTGCTGTGAATATAACGCTTATACGAGAAGCGAACAAGTGCGTGCAACAGGTGCGAATTTGACAGGCCGCTGTTGCCACGCAATTCGCGCCGGTATGAACATGCTACCCGAAATAAAAGACAAACGCCCGAACGTGATCGCGTCCGGGCGTTTTTCCCAACACCTCGTCGGGAGGCGCGGGCTTAGCCGCGGTTGGTCAGGACCTTGTCGATCATGCCATACTCAACCGCTTCCTCGCTCGACATGAAGCGGTCGCGGTCGGTGTCCTTGTGGATCTGCTCGATGCTCTGGCCGGTATTGTCGGCCATGATGCGCGCCAGGCGCTCGCGCAGGTACAGGATTTCCTTGGCCTGGATTTCGATGTCCGAGGCCATGCCCTGCGATCCGCCCGAAGGCTGGTGGATCATGATGCGCGAGTTCGGCAGCGAGAAGCGCTTGCCCTTGGCGCCGGCGGCGAGCAGGAAGGCGCCCATCGACGCGGCCAGGCCCGTGCACAGGGTCGAGACATCGGGCTTGATGAAGTTCATCGTGTCGAAGATCGCCAGGCCGGCCGAGACCGAGCCGCCAGGGGAGTTGATGTACAGCGAAATATCCTTGTCCGGATTCTCGCTTTCCAGGAACAGCAACTGGGCGACGATCAGGTTCGCCATCTGGTCGTTGACAGGACCGACCAGGAAGATCACGCGCTCTTTCAAGAGGCGCGAATAGATGTCATAGGCGCGCTCGCCGCGGCCGCTCTGTTCGATCACCATCGGCACCATGCCGAGTGCTTGTGTATCCAATGCCGGATTACGAATCATACCTGTCTCGTTCCTTATAAAAAGGCCATGGAAAAAAATGCCGGCCAAGAGGCCGGCAAGTTCTACGTTCAGGCCTGCGGGACGCTGCCCATCAGTTCATCGAAAGCGATGGTCTTGGTCGACACTTTCGCCTTGCCGAGTACATAGTTGACGACGTTTTCTTCCAATACAAGAGCCTCGACTTCGCCCAGGCGGCGACGGTCGCTGAAGTAGTACTTGAGCACTTCTTTCGGGTCTTCGTAGCTTTGCGAGAAGTCTTCGATCTGGGCCTTCACCTGCTCTTGCGTCGCTTGCAGGTTGTTGTCGGCGACCAGTTGCGACAGGATCAGACCCAGGCGCACACGGCGCTCAGCCTTGTCCTTGAACATCTCGGCCGGGAATGGCAGCTTCGACACATCCATGCCGCGCTGGGCCATGTCCTGGCGGGTCATCTCGGCCAGGCGCTCGGAATCCTGCTCGATCATCACTTGCGGCACGTCCAGTTCGGTCGACTTGACCAGGGCGTCCATCACGGCTTCCTTGTTGCGCGCCTTGACGCGGGCGCGCACTTCGCGCTCCAGGTTGACCTTGATGTCTTCGCGCATCTTCTCGACCGAGCCGTCCTCGATACCCAGCGACTTGGCGAACTCGGCGTCGACTTCGGGCAGGTGCGCCCATTCCAGCTTCTTCAGGGTGATGGTGAACTCGGCGGTCTTGCCGGCCACGTCCTTGCCATGGTAGTCCTCGGGGAAGGCCAGCGGGAAGGTCTTGCTCTCGCCGACTTTCAGGCCGATGGTGGCCGCTTCGAATTCCGGCAGCATGCGGCCTTCGCCGAGCACGAACGCGTAGTTGTCGGCCTTGCCGCCGGCGAACTCGACGCCGTCGAGGGTGCCGACGAAGTCGACCGTCACGCGGTCGCCGTTGGCCGCGACAGGCTCGCCGCCGGTGCCGTGCTCGCCCTCTTCGCCCTTGACGTGGTAGTGCACGCGCTGCTTGCGCAGGATGTCGATGGTCTTGTCGATCTCGACGTCGGTCACGTCGGTGGCGACGGTCTCGACTTCCACGGCCGCCAGGTCCCCGATCACGACTTCAGGATAGACTTCGAAGGTCGCGTCGAACGACAGCGTGCCTTCAGGTGCATCTTGCTTCGGCTCGATTTTTGGGAAACCGGCAACACGCAGCTCGTTCTCGGCGGCGGCCTCGTTGAAGGCGCGGCCGACCTTGTCGTTGAGCACGTCGGTCTCGATCTGGTAACCGTACTGGGCGGCGACCATCTTCAGAGGCACCTTGCCTGGACGGAAGCCCGGCGCACGCGCCGTCTTGGCCTGCTGCTTCAGGCGCTTTTCGACTTCGGTACGGACGTCAGCGACCGGAAAGGAGATCGTCAAGCGACGCTCGAGTTTACCCAGGGTTTCGACTGCAGTTGCCATTGTAAAAATCGTCCAAAAAAATAATTATTCGTGGTGCGAGGAGGGGGACTCGAACCCCCACACCATTGCTGGCGTCAGGACCTAAACCTGGTGCGTCTACCAATTTCGCCATCCTCGC
>JAEZEI010000088.1 GCA_023417815.1 Bacteroidota bacterium
ACGTAGATGCGTCCGATTCCGACGAAGCCGAACAGGCCGAGCAGTTGCAGCAGGCCGGCGATGGTCTTGGACTTGTCCGAGTACGGCTCACCGGTGATCGGGTGCCGGCCATAGGGGGCCGCCGGGTCGTACCCGAGACCGGCAGGCTGGCCGTACCCGGGACCGGGCGGTTGTCCGTAGCCGGGTTGTCCGTAGCCGGGTTGTCCGTAGTATCCGCCCGGCTGGGGCGGGGGCGGCGGGTAGTAGGGCGGCTGGCCGCCGGGCTGCGGACCGGAATCGCCCGGCGACTGCGGATGGGACTGCGGATCCGTCATGACGTCAGGATGCCAGAAGCGGCAATTCTGCGCGGTGCCGCCACGACTCCCACTGCCGCGGGAAACAGCGTTGCAGCAGCTCGATCATGATGGGCACCGATGTCGATGCGCCGGGTGAGGCGCCGAGCAACCCCGCCACGGTGCCGTCGGCGGCCACGACGAGTTCGGTGCCCGACCGCAGCACGCCATCCGGGGCGACCAGCTGGGCACGCTGGCCGGCGGCGATCAGTTCCCAGTCGCCCGGGTGGGCCTCGGGGTAATAGCGGCGCAGCTGGTCGATCTGCTGGCGCCGGGTGGACAGCAACTGTCCGATCAAGTACCGCACCAGAGCGAGATTGCGCGCGGTGGCCAGGGCCAACGCACGCAGATTGTGGGGCCGCACGGTGCGGAAGAAGTCCGTCAGGCTGCCGTGTTTGAGCAGTTTGGTGCTGAAGGTGGCGTACGGGCCGAACATCAGCTGACCCTGACCGTCGATCATGCGTTTGTCCAAGTGCGGCACCGACATCGGCGGGGCACCGACGGGCGCCCGGCCGTACACCTTGACATCGTGCCTGCCGACGATGCCGGGCTCGGTGCAGCGCAGGAACGCCGCGCCGACCGGCAGCACGCCGTATCCGCGGACCTCGGGCAGGCCGGCGCGCTGCAGCAACCGCAGCGCATTGCCCCCGGCGCCGACGAAGACGCGATCGGCGTTCAGCGCGAATGGTCGTTTGCCGTGCCTGCCGGCGATGCGCCAGCTGCCGTTCGGGTTGCGCGTCAGCGTGCGGACCTCATGACCCAGCAGGATGGGGCCGTCGATGATGGCCGTCAGCCCGCGGGTGAGCGCGCCGAAGTCGATGTCCGTGCCCGCCGGATGCCTGGTCGCCGCGACCCGCTGCGCCGGATCACGCCCCGCCATGACCAGCGGCGCCCAGGCCGCGATGGTCCGCGGATCCTGCGAATATTGCAGATCGGCGAAAGCCGGGTTGGTGCGCAGCGTTTCGAAACGTCGCCTCAGATAAGCGATATCGCGATCACCGAAGACGACGGTCATGTGCGGTGCGGAGGTGCGGAAGCCGGGATCGAGCAGACCGGCCTCGACCAGCTGCGCCCACCACCGGCGGGAAACCTCGAACTGGCCGGCGATGGACGCCGCGGAGCTGCCGTCCGCGGGATCGGGCATGTAGTTGAGTTCGCAGTACCCGGAGTGACCCGTGCCCGCGTTGTTGCCCGGGTGGCTGCTCTCGGTCGCGATGTCCTCGGCGCGTTCGACGAGCACGATCCGCCAGTCCGGCTGCAGCACGGTGAGCATGGCGCCCAGGGTGGCGGACATGATGCCGCCCCCGATGAGGGCGATATCGGCGGTGGTGCGGTCGGTGTCGGTGGGCATGTTCCCAGGATCGGCCCGCCAGATCGATCCGTCCAATGAAGGTTCTGCAGATTATGATCCGGATATGGATCGATGGTCGGCTCTGCTGGCACCGCAGTTGCGCGCGCTCGACGAGCTCGTGGCATGCGACGGTCACATGACGCGCGCCGCCGAGCGCCTGGGCATCCCGCAGTCCTCGATGAGTCGGCGGATCCACACGTTGCAGAAGACCCTCGGTGTGGCGCTGATCGTCGCCGACGGCAGGGCGGTGCGGTTGACACCGGCCGCCGTGCGGTTGGCCGGACGGATCCGGGACCCGTTGCGGGCGCTGGAATCCGGCATCGAATCGGTTGCCGCCGACGCCGATGCCGAGCACGGCACGGTGCGATTCGGCTTTCCGCTCACGATGGGCGCGGGCGCGTTGCCCGCCCTGATCGCGGAGTTCCACCGGCGCGCGCCCGGCATCCGGCTGCACCTCAAACAGGCGCACGGCTCACAACTGGCCGCCGACCTCCGGTCCGCGGAACTCGATGTCGCGGTGCTGATACCGGCACCGGACGGGCTGCGGCACAGCGTGATCGGCACACAGCTGATCCACGCCGTGCTGCCGGCCGGACATCGGCTGGCCGCCCGGCGCCGGATCAGGTTGACCGAGCTGCGGGAGGAGATCTTCATCGCCAATCCGGCCAGCTACAACCTGCGCCGGCTGACCGAGGACTGGTGCGCGGCGGTCGGTTTCGCACCGGCGGTGGCTCTGGAGATCACCGAGTTCGCCACCATCCGCGAACTCATCGGTCGCGGGCTCGGGGTCGCACTGCTACCCCATGACGGGCGTACCGCGCCGGGCACGGTGGAGATCGCGCTCAGCCCGACCACCTATCAGCGCGATATCGCCCTGGCGTGGTCGGATACCGCCGTGACCCCGGCGAGCCGTCGGTTTCTGGCGTTCGTGCGGGACCGATTCTGAGGGTCCGGTCAGCCCCGGTCCGACCAGCGGAACACCGCCACGCAGCCGATCAGCCCGCCGATGCACCAGGCCATCAAGACTGCGAAGATGCGCCAGTGCTCCCAACTGCCCGCCGGTTCGACCGCGGCCAACTCCGGCGGCAGCAGCACCGACCGGAACCCCTGCGCCATCCACTTGACCGGGAACAGCGAACCGATGATCAGCATCCAGGTGGGCAGCACCATGATCGGCACGTAGGTCCCCGACACGAACTGCAGGCCGACCGCCGGCCCGTTGGTCAGCGCCGCCGCCGACACCGCGTTGCCGGCGAT
>JAEZEI010000122.1 GCA_023417815.1 Bacteroidota bacterium
CTCTCGGGTGGACAGCAGCAGCGGGTGGCGATCGCCCGGGCGTTGGCCATGAACCCAAAGATCCTCCTGCTCGACGAGATCACCTCGGCGCTCGACCCGGAGCTGGTCAGCGAGGTGGTCGCGGTGATGCGCGATCTCTCCGCGATGCGCGACATGACGCTGCTGATCGTCACGCACGAGCTCGCCATCTTGCCCGAGCTCGCCGACCGCGTGGTCTTTCTCGAGCACGGCAAGGTGCAGGACGATGGGACGCCGGAGGAGGTGATCATCCAGCCGCGCAGCTCGCGCACGGCCTCGTTCGTGGGGCGTGCGCTGTAAGCCGGCCCAGACAGGCGACGCCTTTCAGATGACCGTGGGTACATCGAGGCCTCTCCAGCTCGACGTGCTCGCGTGCCCGCGCTGCGGAGGACGTCTGCGGCACATCGCCACCATCTTAGACGCCGCCGTGGCCAAGAAGATCCTCGAGCACATAGGACTGCCCGCCCGAGCTCCGCCGAGCGAGCTTCGATCGCGCGATGGCCATTGCTGATCATCCTCCGGGTATGTGCACTGGCAACTGCTTCACCCTGGCAGGCCGTGCTGCTACGCTGCATGCCATGTCGGACGATGCGGATCGCGAACTGGTCGAGGGCTTCTTGGAGGCGCTCAAGCGCTTCGACTTCGACGCCGTGCTCGCCTTCATGGGCGATGACATCGTGTATCAGAATGTCCCGCTGCCCGCCGATCGTGGCAAGGCACAGGTCGCGCGGACCCTGAAGCGGATGTCCAGGTTCGTCGACCACTTCGATGTCGTTACGCATCATATCGCGGCCGCGAACGGGATCGTGCTCACGGAGCGCACCGACCTGCTCCGCGGCCCGTTGCTCGACCTGAAGTTCTGGGTCTGCGGCACGTTCGAAGTCCGCGACGGCAAGATCGTCGTGTGGCGCGACTACTTCGATGTTCCTGGGTTCGGGATGCAGCTGCTGACGAGCCCCCTACGGCGTCTGCTCGGGGTTCGCCATTCCCTGCGGGACCCGGCCTGAGTACGACATGAACCGGATCGATGCGACGCCCAAGCTCGGTAGCGTGGAAGAGTGGACCATCCGTAACACGAGCACCGAACAGCACCCGTTCCACATCCACGTCAACGACTTCAAGGTGATGTCCATCAACGGCGTGCCCTACCAGGCCAACGGCGAGCAAGACACGGTGGTGCTTCCGCCCGGAGGCGAAGCCGTGATTCGCACGGCGTTCTTGAACTGCACCGGCTAGTTCGTCTTCCACTGCCACATCCTCGCGCGAGTCCGAGCACGTGCATGTCCTTCTCGTAGACGAGGACGTCGACGCGCTCCATCAGGGATCGATAGACCTCGGCAGACAACGGAGCTGTCCATGCCGCGATCTGAGCCGCGGAGTAGTGGTTGCTGCAGAGGTTTAGAATGGAGTGGCGGTGGATTTCTGCGAGTGCGCTCGCATCACTCGCTCGAGCAATTCGAATCATGGATCTCTGCCTCCCAGAGGCACATTAACGCCGAGTGTCCGACGACTACTTGGGAGCTTCCGCGGTGAGCGTCACCGACGTGGGTGCGCGTCCCCAGGTGAACTCGAGCACCCCGCTGCCAGGGCTCCGCGCGTAGACGCACACCGTTTGCAGGTCCGTCTCCTGAGAGAGCGAGAGGGCGTCGCCCACGATGCGCACCGAGGGGCGCGTGGGAGGCGTTCCGAGGATCGCGGCACCGCTGGGTCCATTTGGGCTCAGCGGGATGCAGTAGGTCTCTTCGAGCGGAATGGTCGCGTCCTCGAGCCCGGAGAGCTCGCTGATCCGATCGGCGCCGACCACGTTGAGAACCACGTGGCTGGGCGCGACGGTGGTGGCGACCTGGATCTCTGCGGGCGCCAGACCGGTGTAAAGTTGCGGATCATGGCCGCTCCGACTGTTCGTAGCGGTGGCCGTCACATCGATCGGGGCGTATCCCGAGAGCGTGCGGCCGTCGCTCGCGTAATACCTTGGCTGGAGATCGAGGCTGGATCGTTCGAACACGTCCACCACGGCGCCGTCCGCGCTTCCCAGTAGGCTCGAGCGCTCCACGACAAACGCTCGGAAGCTCAGCGCCAGCCCGTCTTCGATATTGGCGGCGGTGAAGTAGAGCCTGTGCTCGCCTGGCTGTTGGGCAGTCAGCTTCAGGCCGCGGTGGTCCGTGTCGGCGCTGCACTCGAGTGTCTGCACGGCCACGTCCTGTCCGTCTTGCACCTTGAGATCCAGGGGAGGGTAACGGGTCTCCAGTGGTCTCAAGACTGCGAGGCCGAAGGCGGTCTCGAGCCCGACGCCGAGCGCTCCGCCGAGTTGACGCGAAGTGCCCTCCTGGACCGCGCCGGGCGCGTCGAGCGACCACACGGCGTCCGGCGTGATGCAATCGAGATCCGGATGCAAGGGGTCGCAGTCGTCGTCCCAGGGCGGCGAGGTGCTGCATGACGTGGCGTAGAGGCTCGCGGACGCCTGCGGCCGGACGTTGCTCCCATCTTCCCAGCGTCCGTACGTGATCCCCGTTACGGTCGCGATTGAGCTCGTGCCCGAGGCATAGCGGAGCTCGATGGCGCACGAAGCCATTCCCCAGGTGGTGCTCGTGACCGAGTATGTGGCCTTGCCACTCGGCGCGAAGACGGGCACATGTCCCTCTGTGATCAGGCCCCCGACATCGACTCACGCATGGGCCCTCCACGACGCTCGCGCTGACGGTGGCGTCGAATGCGGGCCCCAAGACGCAGGCCTGACTCCCCCTCAGACCGGGGGAGATGGAGAGCTTCGGGGCTCCCTCGGTATGTTGGGCGATCGGCTCGGCGCTGAGCGCATCGAACACGTTCAGCACGAGCGTACTTCCGTCGTGGAGCCTCCAGACG